>DASVWN010000052.1:0-6809 GCA_036393195.1 Gemmatimonadaceae bacterium
ACGCGCCGGGTGTCCACCACCATTGACGTGAAGCGGGACGAGAGCCTGATCATCTCGGGAATGTTCAATGACAACCGGAGCGAAGTGCGAACCGGGATTCCCTTCCTGATGGATGTGCCCATTCTCGGCCGGCTCTTCAGCAGCACGCAGTGGCAGAACAACCAGACGGAGCTGCTCGTGATCGTCACGCCCGTGGTGGTGGATCCAATGCACCCGCGGTTCAACGACACGCTCAGGCTGCAGCCGGACACCGCGCTGCCGGCGCGGCCCGCGATCGAGCCGCGTCTCGTTGCACCGCTGGCACCCAGGGATTCTTCGCCCCGATAGTCGGCGGCGACATGGCAAGCCTGTTGAGATGAGGAGTTGACGTGGAGTCAAGGCAGCGGAGGGCATTGATCGTGGCCGGGGCCGCCGGCCCCGCGGAGCAGGCCGAAGAGGTGCTGGCGCGCTTCGGCTTTGCCGAGTCGGAGCAGGCGGCAAGCCTTGCTGCGGCTATCGAGCAGATGCACGCGTCGAACTTCGACCTGGTGATCGTGCCGCTCGGCGACATGGATGCGGTCCATCACGCCTCGCTCGATCTGGAGATCCACAAGTCTCCCTCCACGTTCTTCATCGGCACCGCGCCCAAGCCGGATCCGGATCTCATCCTTCGCGCCATGCGTACCGGAGTGCACGAGTTCCTCGTGTTCCCGCCGGACCCGAAGGAGTTCGCGGCGGCCGTGGACCGGCTCATGCGCCGGAACCGATCCGAGCAGCGGCGCGGCATGGTGTTCGCTGTCTACAGCTCGAAGGGCGGTCTGGGTAATACGTCCATTGCCGTGAACCTGGCGCATGCGCTGGCGCGCAACCACAAGGCATCGCGTGTGGCGCTCGCCGACCTCGTGGTGTCCAATGGCGACGTGCGCGTGATGCTGGATCTCAAGCCGTCGTACGACATGGGGAGCCTGGTGGAGAAGCTGGACCGCGTGGATGCGGAGCTGCTCTACTCGCTGCTCACTCCACACGCGGGCGGTGTCTGGGCGCTCCCCGGGCCGGACAATCCGGAATACGAGGAAGTCATTGATGCCACGACCGTCACCACGATCATCGATCATCTGCGGGCCCATTTCGCTTTCACGGTGCTCGACTGCGAGCACCATATCAGCGAGCGGACGCTGGCGGCGCTGGATGCGGCTGACCGCGTGCTGCTGAATACGCAAATGACGGTGCCGGCGCTCCGGGCGGCGCAGCGGGCCTTGTCCATCTTCCAGCGACTCGGCTACCCCGACGACAAGGTCTGCATCGTGGTCAATCGCTTTCAGGCGAATGACGTGCTGTCCACCACGGATGCGGTGTCGGTGCTCAAGCGGGACGTGTTCTGGAAATTGCCCAATGATTACCGCACGTCCGCGGCGGCGCTCACCAAGGGCGTGCCGGTGGCCGAGTACGATGCATCGTCCAAACTCGCCAACAGTTATTCGCAGCTTGCGGCCAAGCTCGGCGGCACCAGTGTCGGCCGGCGCACCAACGGTCACAGCGAACAGGGTTCGTCGCGTCTGCGCAAGATGCTTGGCATTAGCAAGAGGAGCTGACCATGACGTTGAGAGACCGGCTCACCGGAAGAAAGACCAACGGCAGCATCCCTGCCGTGGTGCCTGCCGAGCAGATGGACGGCCAGGCGCCGGCCGCGGTCGCGCCGGCTCCGCTGCCGCTGCCTCAGGGGCATGGCTCGAGCATGTACCAGCGCCGAAATGCCGAGGAAACCTCACTCAATCCCGTGGACCAGCTCAAGGTGGAGCTGCACCGCCGGCTCATCGAGCGGCTCGACCTCGAAGCGCTGGAGCAGATCAAGGACGAAGGCGAGCTCACCGCGCAGATCCGGCAGGCGGTATTCGAGTTTCTGCGCGGAGAATCCACGCCGCTCAGCCAGTCCGAGCGCGAGGAGATCGTCGAACAGATCATCTACGAAGTGACCGGGCTGGGGCCCATCGAGCCGCTGTTCCGCGATCAGACGATCAGTGACATCCTGGTGAACGGTGCACGCGAGATCTTCATCGAACGGAAGGGACGGCTGTCGCGCGTGAACGCGTCGTTCCGCAATGACGCGCATCTCCTCGCGGTGATCGATCGCATCGTGACGCGGGTGGGGCGTCGCGTGGACGAATCGTCACCCATGGTGGATGCCCGTCTTCCTGATGGCTCGCGTGTGAACGCGATCATCCCGCCGCTGGCGCTGGACGGCCCCATGCTGTCCATCCGCCGGTTCGGTGCCGGCTTCACGGTGCCGCAGCTCGTGGCAGCGGGCTCCATGACCGAGGAGATGGTCAATCTGCTGGCCGGGTGCGTGGTCGCGCGGCTCAACATGCTGATCTCGGGCGGAACCGGTTCAGGCAAGACGACGATGCTCAACGCGCTGAGCTCCTTCATCCCCGGATCCGAGCGCGTGGTGACGATCGAGGACGCGGCCGAGCTGCGGTTGCAGCAGGAGCACGTGGTACGCCTGGAGACGCGGCCGCCGAATGCGGAAGGGCGCGGTGAAGTCGTGGCGCGCGATCTGGTGAAGAACGCGCTGCGCATGCGCCCGGACCGCATTCTCGTTGGTGAGGTGCGTTCCGCCGAGGCGCTGGACATGCTGCAGGCCATGAACACCGGGCACGAGGGGTCGCTCACGACGATCCATGCCAACAGCCCCCGGGATGCGCTAGCGCGCCTGGAAACAATGATTCTCTTTGCCGGCACCAATCTGCCCAACAAGGCGATGCGCGAGCAGATCTCCTCCGCGCTCGATGTGATCGTTCAGGTATCCCGATTGTCCGACGGGTCACGTCGCGTGGTAAGCATTACCGAGGTGACGGGCATGGAAGGCGATGTCATTGCCACGCAGGAGATCTATCGCTACCGGCGGCGGGGACTCGCGCCGGATGGCAAGATCATTGGCAATTTCGAGGGAACAGGCATCCGGCCGACGTTCTCGGAACGCCTCAAGATGGCCGGCGTGGAGCTACCGGCATCGCTCTTCCAGACGATCTGAACCATGTCGCTGCTCATTCTCGGCGCCGTCTTCATTGGCACCCTGAGCCTGATTGTCGGGCTGTTCATCTTCGTGAATCGCCGGCGGCTTTCCGCGGGCGATGCGGCGCGGCGCAGGCTGCATCCGGAAATCGAAAGCGTTGCGGCCCGCGGCATCCTGAAGGACGAGAGCGTCAGCGATGTGCCGCTGCTGAACCGCCTGATGGCGGGCCGCTCGTTCGCCGGCTCGCTGGCGACGCAATTGGAAATGGCCGGCTCGCCCATGACGCCGGGCGGCTTCGTGGTGCTGACGCTGGCCACGACACTCGTTGGCCTGGTGATTGGCCTCCTGCTCGGCCGTACGCCGATCACGATCCTGCTCGTCGCCGTCGGTGCGCTGCTGCCGTGGTTCTGGTTGCGGCGCAAGGGGAAAAAGCGCATCCAGCAGTTCGAGGCACAGCTACCCGAAGCCATCGACATGATGGTCACGGCAATGAAGTCCGGGTATTCGTTTCAGGCGGCCATGCGGTTCATCGGCCAGGAGATGGCGGATCCGCTGGGGCCGGAGTTCACCCGGTTCTATGATGAGCAGCGGCTGGGTGTGGAGGTGCGAACGGCGCTGCTGTCCATGCAGGAACGCATTCGCAGTCTCGATTTCAAGATGCTGGTGACGGCGGTGCTCATCCAGCGCGAGACCGGCGGCTCCCTGAGCGACATCCTCGGCAACATTTCCAAGCTCATGCGCGAGCGCGTGCAGGTGCGCGGCCAGATCGCCACGCTGGTGTCCGAGCCCAAGCTCTCGGGGCGCATCCTGTCGCTGCTGCCCGTGGTGGTGTTTCTGGGGCTGACGCTGATTGCACCGGACTATGTAAAGCCGCTCACCACGACGGGCATCGGGCGCATCATGCTGATGGTCGGCGCGGTCATGGTCGTGATCGGCTACTTCCTGATGATGCAGATCGCCGACGTGGACTACTGAGGGATTTCAGATGCCTGTCCAGATCATTCTGCTGGTGATCCTCGCGGTGGGCGCCGTCGCGGTCGCCGTGTACTCCGTGATTGCGCAGCGCTATCGCGAGGAGGTCATTGGTCGCACCTTCGGCGAGCAGGGAACCGTCACGGGTTCCCACCTGGTGATCGGCCTTGGCGAAAAGGACAAGCACTCGCTGGGCGAGTGGCTGACCGAGCATCTGCCGGCGTCGTGGGGCGAAAGCGAAGCACTCAAGAAGAAGCTGATCTGGGCCGGATACGACACCCCGACGGCCCCGCTCACGTACACGACGCTGCGGGTGGTCTTTTTCGTGGGGCTGGTCATTGCCGTCCTTCCGCTTGCGATCGGCGCGGGAACCGGCAAGGCTGTGCTTCTCGGCGTCTGGGCGCTCTTTGCCGGCTGGGGGTTCCCGGTGTGGTTCGTCAGCAATCGCGTCTTTCATCGCCAGGAGACGATCCGGCACAGCGTCCCCGACGCGCTCGACCTCATGGTGGTGTGCATCGAGGCGGGCGTCAGCCTTGATGCCGCGCTGTTGCGTGTCGCCCGCGACATTGGCCACGTGCACCCCGAGTTTGCCAACGAGCTCTACATCGTCAACCGGAAGACCAATGCTGGCGTGCCACGGGAGCAGGCGCTGCGCGGACTGTACGACCGCACGGGGGTGGAAGAGGTCCGCGCGCTGGTGTCCACGATGATCCAGAGCGAGAAGTGGGGGACGAGCATTGGGCACGTGCTGGAAGTCTACGCCGAAGCGCTGCGCGTGAAGCGGCGGCAGGCGATCGAGAAGAAGGCGGCGACCGCGCCGCTCAAGATGCTGTTTCCGCTGATGCTCTTCATTCTGCCGGCGCTGTTCATCACCGTGATGGGCCCGGCGGTGATCACCATCGGCAAGATGTTCAAGACCGGCTTCGGCGGCTGATTCGCATTGAGCAGGAGCTGACGGAAGGACAGGCGGCGCATCCGGAAGGAAAGAGGACAGCAGGGCACTCGGCTCGGAGAGCCAGGAGGGGCAGATGCCAGCGTTGCGCAACAGGCGAGGCGTGATCGCGATTTTCACGGTGCTGTTGTTTCTGGCCATGCTGACGATCATCGCCGTGGTGGTGGACTTCGCGCGCATGCAGTTCATGCGCAACCAGATGCAGACCGCATCGGATGCCGCGGCACTGGCGGGCGCGGTGCAGCTCCTGCGGACTCCGCGCTCCGCATATGCGACGCAGGCCGAGACGTTCGGCGGTGACAATCCGCTGCTCAACACCAGCGTCGTGGTGAACGACAGCAACGTCGTCCTGGGCAACTGGAATCCCGCGACCAGGACGTTCACGGGTGGTGCGAGCATTACCACTGCAGACGCCGTGCAGGTCACGCTGCACCATCCGTCGTCCTTCATCATCGCGAACGTGCTCGGCTGGGTGCCCAAGCAGATCGCGGTGCGCTCGGTGGCGTGGGCGGGCCCGTCGGCGAGCCAGTCCAACTGCATGAAGCCCTGGGCGCTCTGGTTCGGACTGCTCCGCTCGAAACTCGACACCGCCGAAGGCAAGCCGTTCGATCCGAGTGACACGACCTCGCTTACCCAGGAGGATCTGTCAACCCTGAAAGGGATGACAGCACAGCAGCGTACCTTCACGCTGTTCCTGGGGAATACGGCGAATGGCAACAACCTGAATCCGGGCAACTTCTACGCGGTGGACCTGCCGGCGTACTACACGGCGGCGACCAACACGTACAACACGCAGATTCCCGGCGCAACGCAGTACAAGAACACGCTTCAGGGCGTGGACAGCAACGGAAATCCGGTGTGCTACCAGGTGGGTATCGGCGATACGCTTGCCACGGAAACCGGTGCCATGGTCGGGCCCACACGCCAGGGCGTGGAGTCGCCCGGCGTGTGCGATCAGGTAGTCGGTACCCTGTGCGAGGATGCGAACGGCCTTCCTCCAGTGATCAAGTCGGCCTTCTGGACACAAGCGACCAACAAAGGCAGCGGGAAGTTTCTCACGTACATCAAGACCATCGGATCGTTCACGCTGACCAACTGGGATCAGAAGGGCGCGAGTATCACTGGTGTGTTTCAGGTGGATCAGGATGAAGGACCATCGGGTCCCGGCGGCTCGACGCTTGTAAAAATCGTACTGGTGAAATAACGCGCTGAACTTCCTGGCGCGCGGGTAGGACGGTCACTCGGGACCGAAAGCAAGGAGGAGCACATGGGTTCGCTGCGCAACAGGCGGGGCGTGATCGCGATTTTCACGGTGCTGCTGTTTCTGGCGATGCTGACGATCATCGCGGTCGTGGTGGATTTCTCGCGCATGCAGTTCATGCGCAATCAGATGCAGACCGCAGCCGATGGCGCGGCGCTGGCGGGTGCCGTGCAGCTCCTCCGCACGCCCAAGACCGATTATCTCACCCAGGCAAAGACCTACGCGGCGGCCAATACGTTGCTCGGTTCGAGCATCGTGGTGAACGACACGGACGTGGTACTGGGCAACTGGAACGGTTCAACGCGCGTGTTCACGGCGGGCGGGAGCCCCACCACGGCAGATGCGGTACAGGTCACCGTGCGCCATAACTCGTCGTATCTCATGGCGAACGTGCTGGGCTGGGCTCCAAAGAAGATTGCCGCGCGCTCGGTGGCATGGGCCGGGCCCGCAGTCTCCAAGACCAACTGCATGAAGCCGTGGGCCATGTGGTACGGGCTGCTGCGGCGCGCCATCAATACGTATCGCGGGATTCCGATCAATTCGACGACCGATACGGCATCCCTCAACCAGGATGATCTGCAGGCGCTCAGAGAAATGAGCGATGCGCAGCGCACGTTCAACCTGTTTCTGGG
>DASVWN010000053.1:0-6107 GCA_036393195.1 Gemmatimonadaceae bacterium
GGCGGACAGCGTGGTCGGTGTGGCACGCTCGAAGCTCTTCTGGTCCACGTAGAGGAAGCGGTAGCTCGGCCCCCCGTCCGCCAAGCTCGCCGCGGTCGCGTCGGCGCACCACTGCTTCAGCCGCGCCATTTTCCGCGGCAGGTCGAGCTCCTCGCGCCCCTTGGTTTCGATGATCCACACCGTTCCGCTCGTGTCGCGCACGATGAAGTCCGGCGTGTACGTGGACAGCTCGCCATTCGCCTTCACGTAGTCGAGCTTGAATCCGATGGCGAGATAGTTCTTCGCGAACGCCGCCACGTCGTTCCCCGGCTTGTCGAGAAAGGCGGCAAAGGACAGCTCGTAGCCACCCGCATTCGGCTCGCCGACAGTCCTGGAGAACAGCGACTTCATGGGGTACTGGAACGGCCGATGCTCGGTGCGGAACGGACGCGTCTCCTTGAGCTTGATCCAATCCTCGATGCGTGTGGTCCCCGACTCCTGAATCGTGAGCGCGTTGATGGCGCGCGTGAACGAGTCCTGGAGAATCTTGCCGGCATCAGGCTCGGACAGATTCCGCAGCACAACCGGATCTTCAAGATTCACGGGCGACGGCGTGAACAGACAGTCGCGCATGAAGTGCTTTACCTTGCCGTACAGAATGTCATAGCCGCCGACCAGGCGAAGGTCCTTGAGGAGCTGGCGCGCGAAGAAGGCGACCACGGAGCGATAGTCGCCGGGTCCGGCGCCATCGAGCTCCATTACATGGTGCACCTCATCGTCGAGCATTGTCTTGAAGACAATGTCCCGTGTCTCTTCCGGCGTGAACGCCTTGAGCGGCAGCCTCGGATTGCCGAACGCCGCCGGGTCGAGCGCGTCCAGGTCCTTGAAGTCGAGATTGTAGCGCCGCGTGAGCCGTGGCAGCGGAATGTCGAGAGCGTCGATGTCCTTGTCCGGGTTCGCGCTGTCCACCTCGACGATGAGCGAGTCCTGACGCCTGACGCCGGCGCCCATCGGCACGTGATCGAAGGTCACGCCTTCGCTCTGAATGCTTTCCACGAACTCCATGAATGCCGGCGTGCCCATCACGGACACGGTCTCGGCGATGTCCGTGCCGAAGTACATCCGCCGGAGCCCGCGCCCGAGCGTCTGCTCCGGCAGGATGTTGCTCTCGGCGACGTACGCGCGCAGGCCGACGATCGTGGTCACGTTCTTCACGTCCCACCCTTCCTTGAGCATCAGCACCGACACGATCGCCTTGAACGGCGAGTCCCACGAGTCGATCTGGTTCGACTGCTTCCGGAGCAGTTCGAGCTCGTCCCTGTTCCTGCCCGACGCGGCCTCGGAGATCTCGCCGTTGTTTTTCGTGTGAATGACGAGCACCGCGCCGTCGAGCTCGGGGCAGATTTTCTGCAGGTACGCGCCGACATCGTCACAGTTGCGCGTGTCGTCCACCATCACGAACAGTACGGCTTTCCTGCCAAGCACCTCATGCTCCGCTTGACTCTTGCGCCATTCCTCTACGCCGAGTGCCAGATAGTCGGCGTACTTCTCGGTGAACAGCGCGCTCGTGTGCTCGTGCAGCTTCGCCCGGCTCCCGGCATCCGGAAGCACGGGATGCTTGACAACGTTCTGATAGATCGCCTCGACGAGTGGATAGTCCGAGACTGTCTGGACGAAGATGGCGCCGTTGTCGTGGCGAGGCGTTGCCGTGACATCCACCTGAAGGGCCAGGCGCTCGTCCTTCTGCAACATCCGGTGGTGAATGTCCTGGATGGACTTGAACCAGGCCATCCTCGGGTTGTGGATGTGATGCGCCTCGTCATTGAAGACCGCGAGCTCGTCAATTTCCCGGACGATCTCGCCGAGGTCCGTCTTGCTGTCGGTAGTCTTGCCGGATGGCCTGGCGCCAAACGGGGCGAGAAAGTAGTTGCGCAGGTCGTCGTCCTCGAGCGATGGATCGCGTACGTCGCTCAGGAACACGCGGTGGACATTGGTGAGAAAGAGATTGCCGATGTCGCGGACGACGCGCACATCATCCTGGATGTGCAGCGTGAGCTGGAAATCATCGCGCCAGTTGCGCCCTTCATGGCCGTTCCCCGGGAGGATCGGATCGTTGAAGAAGATCTTGAGCCCATCGAAGTCGGCGCGCAGGCGGTCGAGCACGATGATGTTGGGCGTGATGACGAGGAAGTTGCGCGAGAGCTGTGATCCCTCCTCGTACAGCTTGTGGAAGAAGCTCCACGCAATCAGGAGCGAGAGCACCTTCGTCTTGCCTGCACCCGTTGCCATCTTGAGCACATATCGGGGCCAGTCCTCGGGGAACATGCCCGACGAGACGGCCCCTGATGCGTCAAAGCGGAGCAGGTCGAATTTGTCCCGCGCCTGGCGCACATCGTACAGCCAGATCACGGACTCCACTGCTTCGCGCTGCGCGAAGTAATAGCGAAACGGCGAGAGGGAACCGTCAGCTTCCTCCGTGAGATGTTCCGTGTCGAACCACCAGCGGAGCAGAGCGATCGACGTGGCGGATGCGCCCGGGTATCCCGCGTTCCGCCAGGCCGCGACTCCTTCCCGTACCTTGGCCACGAGTGGCGGAAGGAGTTTCTCGTATGCGGTGCTTCGAAGGGTCTCGTCCGCCGGGAACCACCGTTGATCGGGGATCAGCGGGGCGTAGGGCGAGTGCGGGAAACCGGGGTGGAGGGCCATATCTTCGCGGAGGGTGGGTCGCATCATAACGCGGCGGACGCGACAGAGCGAGCAACCTGTCAAGGCAGCGTTGTCGGCCAAGAATTTTCTTGTATTCCGCGTACTTGCACGCGGAATACAGAAATATTACCATTTCCGCGTATATGTGCGCGGAATAGTACCAGTCAGTCCCGATCGCGTACAATCACGCGGAATAGATCGCCCCACTAGCCGAGGTCGCCATGCCACGCGCGGTCCCCCGTCTTGCTCTCCCCGAGCTACCCGCTCCGCGCGCGAACACGCTGACGAACGGCGTGCGTGTACTGGATGCGGCCGAGATCGGAATGGTACTGCGCTGGACGCGCGGGATGCGGCAACTTCCGCAGGCCGAGACCGCCGCTTCGCTCGGGGTCAGTCCCGAACTGCTGCGAGGAATGGAGCGCGGAGACCGCGGCGTACGACTGCAGACGGTGCTCGATGTCCTGGCGCGTCTCGGCTATGACGTGGTGCTCGTGCCGCGCGATCCAGCTCTCTCGCTGCGCGAGCATGGTACGCCACCCGCCACGTCACGACGCCGGCCATGAACCCGGCCACGCGAGAGTCAAGGCGCCTGCAGGTCTTCAAGGAAGACCGGCGCGTAGGAATGCTCAGCAGTGATGTCGCGGGGCGTATCACGTTCATGTACGACGAAGATGTTCTCGACGATGCCTCGGCCGTCGTGAGCGTGCGGCTGCCTGTTCGGCGCAATCCATATCCGGATCATGAGGCCCTTCCCTGCTTCGAGAACCTCCTCCCGGAAGGAGACCTCCGCTCGCTCCTTGCGACGTCCGTACACCTGTCAGTGGGAGACGTCGTCGGCCAACTCGGGGTGTTTGGAGGGGAGTGCGCGGGCGCCCTGTCGCTCTGGCCAGAGGGATCCGCGCCGTCGCGAAGTCCGAAGTACCGATCGTGCACCGCAACCGGAATTCGCGAAACCTTCGGCTCATCGCGCCAGGGCACGCGGCTGGCCAGTGCGCTACGGATGGGACGCCTCTCGATGAGCGGCACGCAGGACAAACTGGTGCTGTACCGGCAGCCCAAGGTTGGCACTCGTGCCGACGGCGGTCCACCGCGGTACAAGCTGCCCGTGGACGGCGCACCGAGCACAGTCCTGGTAAAACGCGAGCGCTCCCGTTTCCCGGGACTCGTGCAGAACGAACTGGCCGCCATGAGCCTCATGGAAGCGGCTGGCGTGCCGACGGCATCGCACACGCTGAGTGCTCTCGATGGCACGCTGTATGAAACCGCGCGATTCGACCGTAGCCTGCAACCGGATGGGACGGTCACGCGACAGCACGCGGAGGACGGATGTCAGCTCACCGGCCGTGCTTCCCTGGCCAAGTACGCACAGCAGGGAGGCCCGACGTACGCGGATTTCATCGCGGCGCTTGCACGCTACGGCGCCGATCCGCTGGAGGACGGCGAGCGACTGTTTCGCTGGGCGGTGGCCAATCTCGCGCTCGGCAATCGCGACGCCCACGCGAAAAACATCAGCGTGTTGCACGTCGAACCGATGACGATTCGTCTCGCGCCCGCGTACGATGTGGTGTGCACGCTGGCGTATCCGGACCTCGATGACGTGCTGCCCCTCCGCTTTGGCGGACAACTCACGCTCGCCGCACTCACGCCGGGCTCACTCGTCAAGGCAGCGCGTGAGTTCGGCCTTGCGCCGGCACGCGCACGAGAGTTGACGGCGGATGTCTGCGACCGCATATCCGCGTCGGTATCAACCATCGTGGGCGATGTCGAACGCCAGGTGGGTGAGGACGCCGTCCTCCCGCGCCTCGAGGCCGCAGTCCGCGCACAAACGGCGCTCCTTCGCCATACGGTGCTTTCGAAGCAGAGCGTGAAATAGCAGGGGCGGGAGTCGAACCCGCGACCGCGGGAGTGTGAGTTCGTCGCCAAGCCCGGGGCGTGAGCAGTCTCGCTCCGGAAGCCCAGTGTAATGCGGCAGGAAACGGCGCCAGTGTGGTATATCGTTCGCTTCGGCGCCGGCCAGAATACGCCCGTTCATTGCGACACCAGATCGCTTCGCCAAGCACGCGTCCGTGGCACCCGGGCTGCCCCGTCGCTGCATGCATCAATCCTCCCTGCCTCCTCACGCATTCAGAGGACGTACCCCAGTAAACTCAGCCCACTCGGTGTCTCAAACCTGTTGACGGGTCCGAAAACAGCATCGGAGCGGATACCCGCGTACGGCAGGCGCGCCTGCTTGCGAGCGGATGCCGGATTTCCTATGCTCCGGTGCCGCATGAGCACGGCGCTCAATGCATTCTGCCAGGAGGAGGATATGTCACCACACCGACTTCATCGCCAGACCATGCCGCGTTCGCGCGGAGGGCGTTGGGCTGTAGGCATTGCAGTCTGCTTCGCCAGCGCAGCCTGTTCAGCACCAGACGCCGCCGTTGGCCCTCTGTCGGATGTGACGGCCGCAGCAGGTGTCGCGCACCCGGTGTCTGTTGCAACGCTCGCGCAATCGATCACGACATTGTCATGCTGCGACGGCGCACCGCCGAGGTCGCAAGCGACATAATGCGAACTGGTGCGTATGGTCGCGCGACCGTTGCGCAGCTGAACAGTGTGGTCGCTGGACTCGAAGACACCCGGCGCCGCTTTGCAGGGTCAGGTCCGGCGACAATGCCTTTGGACAGAATGGTGGCGTTCGACATGATCAGTCCGCTGGTCCATGGCGATGCGTCTGTAAGCGGGATTCTGTCCATGTGGCCGAATCCGCGGCCAGTGTACTACTGGGCGTATACGTCGTGTGATCAGACCTTGGGCTCAGGTGCAATGGCTTCGTTCGACGCGAGCTTCACACAGCGCTGGACTGGCTCTAACACTCCGTACAGTACGGGCGGGTTCTCACTGCCTCCAAGCCTGCAGTATGGCAGCAACTCGCAACAGTGGACCGCATACGGCGACTCCACGTATGCAACGATCACTGTCGATCACTACTGCACGGGTGGCTCCGCCGATCGGCTGACGAAGAGAACGATCAAGTCGAACTATGTCTGACGTAATCGGGCGTGGTGATGTGGCGGCGCCAGCGCACTGTCCCGACCGGACACGTGCCTCAATGGCGCGGTGCGCGCCGCGTGCAGTCACCGACGTTGATCGCGCTGATCTCGCAGCGGTAGTGGGACCACACACCATACACGGCGTGTGGTCCCTGGCCATTTTGGTAGCCAGTGCGCTGTCGTCT
Source organism: Gemmatimonadaceae bacterium (assembly GCA_036393195.1). Taxonomy (GTDB): domain Bacteria; phylum Gemmatimonadota; class Gemmatimonadetes; order Gemmatimonadales; family Gemmatimonadaceae; genus JADGGM01. The sequence goes on from DASVWN010000053.1 coordinate 5,906, forward strand.
GTGCCGGCACCCGCCGGGGCGCAAGAGCACCTGAACCGGTGCCCCGCGGCGCGATGGACATCTCCGGCGTTGGTTGTGCCCCTGCAACCACTTCTGGCTGCGGTCCGGTATCCGGATCTGGCCATTGGCCGATCTGCGACTTACATCGTCGGGGTACGTGGGCTTGAGGCGATTTACCCTGGGCTCGTGCCCGACCGCAGAG
>DASVWN010000054.1:0-8753 GCA_036393195.1 Gemmatimonadaceae bacterium
GGCGCCAGCCTTGCCCTCCGCACCAGCCGTCCGCCTCGGTCTTCGCCTCGTTCGCGGACTCGGCGCCCGCGCGCGGGAATCCCTCGAGCGCACGTTGCGCGACGGCGGCCCCTTCCAGTCCATCGGTGACCTCGTCCATCGCTCGGGGCTGGACCGACGTGCGCTCCGCGCGCTGGCGGAAGCGGGCGCACTCGACAGCCTCGTGCCCGATGAACCCGGCGCCCGGCAACGCCGCACGGCCGTCTGGCGCATGCTCGAAGAATTCCGCGGCAGCGCGGGTGCGCTGGCTCCGCCGCGCACCAGGCTCGATGTCCCCACGAGCGTACCCGCCATGTCCCCCCTCGAGCTCACCGCCGCGGACTACCGCATGACGGGCGTGTCATTCAATGGTCATCCCATGCAACATCTTCGCGCGGCACTCGCGCTGAACGACCTGCACACCGCGCGCGAGGTGGCCGCGCTGCGCGATGGATCGCGCAACGTGGCCGTGGCCGGGCTGGTCATCTGCCGCCAGCGTCCTCCCACGGCCAAGGGGTTTGCCTTCCTGACGCTCGAAGATGAGACGGGGCTCGTGAACGTCGTCGTCACACCCAGGCGCTTCGAGCATCAGGCGCTGCTCATCTCGAACGCGCCGCTCCTGCTCGTCCGCGGGACACTGCAGGTCGAGAGCAGCGTCGTGAATCTGCGCGGCGAGTTCTTTCGCGAGTTGAAGGTGGATGTCGGAGCGGAAGGCACACGCTCGCACGACTTCCGCTGAGAATCGGAGGATTTGCGCGGAATCGGGGGTCGGGACGTGCCAGCCATCAGCCTACCACCACGCTCGCCGCTTCCGCTCCCGAATCAGGAACAGGCCGAGCAGCAGGCAGCCCGCGCCAATCATGCCGAGCGCGGGGAATATCGTCGCCGTCCTGGGCGGGACCAGCCCTTCCTGGCGCGCTTCCTTCGGGGACATGGGGCGCGGTGCCATCGCTCGTGCCGGCCGCGGGTTCACGGCCTTCTTCGCCGGATCAGCGGATGGATCCGCCGCGACCTCACCCGACGCGGAAGCCACCACCGGCGGTTCCACCGGAGACGGACCGCTCACGGGAACTGTGCTGGGAAGGACTGCCGCCTGCTGCTGGTGGCTCATGTGCAGAACCGCGGCAACGAGCCCCGCGAACAGTCCTCCACCGAGGGCGCCGCCAATATGCCCGTTCTGGTTGGAATTGCCGAACTGACAGTCGCACACCTGGGCCGACGCGGCTCCAGTGAAGCTCACGCCAATGGCCATGGTGACGGCTGTAACAGCGATGAATCGGCGGCAACGCATCTGCAAACTCTCTTCAGTCACGCGGACTGCGATAGGGACCGGACCTCCGGCGGATTGTCGCAAAAGCTGCGTCGCTCGCGACTGACGGGTTCCCCGGATATCAGTGGTGCCCTGAACCAATGCTAAGGAAATGCCAATGGAGGGAAAAAACAAGACGGCGGGAGAGGACAAATTGCACTACTGCTACGAAAGCTGACAAGACCCCCCACGCTATTTCTTCGGGAAGGGTCAGATTGCGACCCCGCTCACCTTGCGTTGCCGGGAATCGCCCCCGTTATATAGAGCAGCACGCGGCCACGAAGCGCTTCGCACGCCGATTCCCGGAGAGGTAACTCTATGCGACTACAGCTACTTGGCAGTTCATTGGCGCTGCTGTGGATAGTCACCCCGGCGCCGGCCCACGCGATGTCCACCGCACGCGCGGTGAGGGCGGTGCCTGTCATGCTTGCGGCCGGCCTGATGGCCCCGCACGCGTACCACCGCGCCGCAACAGCGCTCACTCCCGGCGCTCCACTCCCGCACTCGGGCGTCACATCGCCGCGCGAGGACTACAGGTTGCTGTCGCGAGAGAGCGACACAACGGTCGTGAGCGGCGTGCGTATCGCGGCCGTTCTCGACGGCGGAAGCTGGATCGAGCTGGCCGACGGCACGCGCTGGGAAGTGTTTCTCGCCGACCGCCCGAGCACCGACACCTGGCGCGCCGGCGACTTCGTCAACGTGCGCTTCCTGCCCATCAGGCTGGGCGACAAGGGGCGCTTTGCCTACCAGCTCGTGAACGGGCGCGAAGGCAATGAGGCAGCGGTTCGCTTCAGCGGGGTGTCTGGCCAGTAGCGGCCGGGGGCGACGCCACCGCCGCCGTGCGTCCCGCGCGCATGAAGAGCGGCCAGCGCGCCAGGCGCGACTCCTCCGCATGCGGCCACAGGGGCGCGATCTCCTGCTCGACGTCGAGCACGGGATCGCGCCCTTCGCGCGAGAGGAACTGTCGCACCGCCGACCACGTGCGCAGATAGCCCATCAGATGGTCGCGTGTCCACTCGTGCTCCATCACGAATGCGGGCACCGGGATCTCAGCGAAGGGAAACGCCACGGAGCGATAGTGATCCATCACCATGCGGCGCTCCGGCGCCCAGTAGTCACGCATTGTCACCTCGCCGAACCGGTCGAGGATGACGTCGATCGGGGGCGCGATGCGCACAATGTCGTAGCACCAGACGGCAACCACGCCTCCCGGGCGCAACACGCGTGTTGCTTCCGCGAAAAACGCGTCCAGCGGAAGCCAGTGCAACGCCTGCGCGACCGTGACCACATCCGCGCATCGGCTCTCGAGCCCCGGCGCACTGGCCGGTGTCTGCCGATAGGTGACGCGCGCATGCGCCTCCGCGTTCTCGAGCTGCGTGGCGCTCGCGTCGGTCGCCTCCACTCGCACAAAGTGTCGCGCCAGTCCCACCGCCGCCTGGCCACTCCCCGTCGCGCAGTCCCACGCGAGCTCGTGCCCTGGCGCGATGGACGCCAGCCAGGCGAACAGCGCATCCGGATAGCGCGGCCGGAACTCCGCGTACGCCGCCGCCTGCGCCGAGAAGTAATCCTTGAAGGGATTCACTCGCTAATCTCTGTTCTCTGCTTCTGCATCCCGCAGGTCGCCTTTGGCGACCGCTTCCCGCAGGCCGCCGCCGCAGGCGGCCGGCCGCTTCCCTCAGGCGCGCGCAGCGCGCCGCTTCCCGCGATTCTCCGGCGCCAGAATCGTCCCCCGACAGTTCACCGCCCCGCACCGGCACACGTACCGCGAGGCATCGGACTCGTCAATGCTCCCGGTGCGCTCATACTGATAGTCGTACGCCAGCTCCTCGCCGGAGTGAATGGTGCGAATGGCTTCAATGAAGATCCGCCCATCCTCGATCACCGCCTCGCAGTTGGGATCGCACGAGTGATTGATGAAGCGGGCGTCGTTCCCATTCACCGCCGCATCGATCACTGTGCGCCGATTCACGGTGAACAGAAAGGTATGGTGCCGCTCCATGCTCTCGTCATCGTAGCGCCGGTCCGCCTCGGCGTGCGAGATCCGTTCCCCCGTGTACTCGATGATGCGCGTTCCCCTGCGAATCTCGCGGACCGCGAACGCACCGCGCCCCTGGATGGGAGATTCGCGGATTTCGAAGTACGAATGCTGGTGTCGTGGCATCTCAGAGCGATGAGTCCGGTGTGGTGCGAATGCGCGGAGCACTGTCTCCGGCCAGTGCCGGCTCGGGTGTGAAGTCCTCGCCCGGATTGATGAACCGGTCGCTCTCAATGCCGTACTGCTTGTCGTAGAGCTGCCGGTAGCGGCCGTCCAGCGCGAGCAGCTCGGGTTGCGTCCCGCTCTCCACGAGCCGGCCGTCATCGAGCACGAGAATCTGGTCCGCGCTCGCAACGGTGGAGAGCCGGTGCGCGATCACGAACGTGGTACGCCCGGTGCGCAGCCGCCGGAGTCCGTCGCGAATGAGCGCCTCGCTCTCGCTGTCCAGGCTGGAGGTGGCCTCGTCCAGAATGAGAATGCGCGGATTGGCCAGCAGCGCCCGGGCAATCGCCACGCGCTGGCGCTGGCCGCCGCTCAGGCGCACGCCGCGCTCGCCAACCACCGTGTCGAAGCCTTCGGTGAAGCGATCAATGAACTCGTCACAGTGCGCGAGGCGCGCGGCTTCGCGGATCTCGCTCATGGAGGCACCGGGCATGGAGAACGCGATGTTCTCCGCGATGGTGCCATCAAACAGAAAGTTGTCCTGCAGCACGACGCCCAGGTGGGCGCGATAGTCGCGCAGCTTGAGCGTCGCGAGGTCCACGCCGTCCACCAGAATACGCCCTTCCGTCGGCGAATTGAACGCCATGATGAGGCTGATCAGCGTACTCTTGCCCGAGCCGCTCGCCCCCACGAGTGCGGTCGTGCACCCGGCGGGGGCATGGAACGAGATGTCCCTGAGCACCGGGACGCCCGGCGTGTATTCGAATCCCACATGCTCGAACGTCACGGCGCCTTCCAGATTCGTCACCGCGACGTGACGTCCATCCGCTTCATCCTCGGTGGGCATCATCCGGATTTCGCGGATCCGATCCAGCCCGGCAAACGCCTCGCTGATCTGCGTCCCGATGGACGCGATCTGCACCAGCGGCGCCGCCACGAGACCAATGAAGAACACGTACATCACGAAGTCGCCGAGCGTCATGCGACCGGCGAGAATGGCGCGCCCGCCCACGACGATCATGAGTACGCCAACCGCACCCACGATGATCGTCGTGAAGGACGTGATGGCGGAGACGCCGGTGATGGAGCGCGCGATGTTGCGAAAGAGCTTGTGCACGCCCTTGGCGAACACGATCTGTTCACGCCGCTCGGCCACGTACGTCTTCACTACCCGGATCCCGCCGAGCGACTGCGCCAGCCGCCCGGTGACATCGGCCGTGATCACGCTCCGCTCGCGGAAAATCGGACGCAGCCGCGTGAACGCGAGCGCCATCCCCACGGCGAACGTGATGAGAATGAGCAGTGTGATGGACGTGAGCTGCCAGTTCAGCCAGAACAGCACGCCCAGCGCGAGGATCGCCGTGACGACGCCGCCGCTGAGCTGCACCAGTCCCGTGCCGACGAGGTTCCGGATCCCATCCGCGTCGTTCATGATGCGCGAGATGAGGATGCCGGACTGCGTGCGGTCGAAGTACGAGACGGGAAGCCGCTGCACGTGCAGGTTCACAGCCTTGCGCATGTCCGCAATGGCGCGCTGCGCTGCGACGCTCATCACCTGTGACAGGGCGAACGTCGTGCCCGCCTGAATGAGCGTGGCAATCCCCACCGCGATGGCAAGCGGCACCAGCAGCCGCGCCTGGTGCTGGCCGATCACCCGGTCAATGAGCACCTTGGAGCTGGCCGGCAGCACGAGCGCCGCAAGCCGGTTGATGATCATGAGCAGCAGTCCCAGCCCCACCTGGTGACGGTGCCGCCAGATCAGCTCGCGGGCTTCCTGCCATGCGTTGGCCATGTTGAGGCGGCGTTTTTCGCCGCGCGTTCCCGGATACGACCGGCGCTGCTCGTGCGCCAGCCGCGTGGTGGGTCCTGTCATCTGTCTCCTGTTTCGTGCGACACACGTGCTGCCGGGCAATATATTCGGTTGGACCAGCCATACCGAACCGCACGTCTCCCCCCTGTTTCCTTCTCCCTTCAACGAGCGGCCATGTCCATTCCGTTCCGTGCCGCGAGCCTCGCTGCCGTTGCGTACGCGCTTGCCGGTGCCATGCTGTTTGCCGACCTGCCCGCACTCGGAGCCCAGACCATGCCGGACTACCACGCGCGGGCTGACGCGCTGATCACGGCGCTCGCGGCGGGTCGCTACGAGCAGGCAGCACAGGACTTCAGCGATGCCATGCGCGCGGCGCTGCCGCCGGCCAAACTCGCCGAAGCCTGGAGATCGGTTCAAGCACAGGCGGGCGCGTTTCAGCACACCGGAACACATGCGGACGCGCAACAGGGCCCGTACCACACCGTGATCGTCGAAGGCGTGTTCGCCAACGCCACCCTCGACGTGAAGGTGACGTTCGATGCGTCGGAGCACGTGGCCGGGCTGTTCTTCTCGCCGCACGCCGCGCCCGCATCGTCGTTCGCGCCTCCGCCGTATGCCGACTCATCCCGCTTTCACGAACGGGACGTATCGGTTGGATCGGGCGCGCTGGCACTCCCGGCCACCTTGTCCATGCCGGTGGGTCCTGGCCCGTTCCCCGCCGTGGTCCTCGTTCACGGCTCGGGGCCCAATGATCGCGACGAGACGGTGGACGCGAACAAGCCGTTCCGCGACCTGGCCTGGGGCCTCGCCTCGCGTGGGGTAGCGGTCCTCCGCTATGAGAAGCGCACGCGCGCACACCCGCAGTGGTTCCTCGCGCGCATGTCTACCTTCACCGTGAACGACGAGACAGTGGACGATGCCATCAGCGCCGTTGCTCTGCTGCGAAGTACAGAAGGCATCAGCGCCAATCACGTGTATGTGCTGGGACACAGCCTGGGCGGCACCATGATCCCGCGCATCGGCGCACGCGACCGGGCGATCGCCGGGTTCATCATCATGGCCGGCGCAACGCGACCGCTCGAGGACCTGCTCGTGGATCAGACCAGCTATCTGGCGGGCCTGTCGGGCGACACCAGTGCCGCCATGAAGGCGCACCTGGATAGTGTGCGCGCCCAGGCCGCCCGCGTGAAGAGCCCCACGCTATCGCCCTCCACGCCGGCGAGCGAGCTGCCGCTCAGGATGTCCGCGGCATACTGGCTGAATCTCCGCGGCTACGATCCCGCGGCTGAAGCAAGGAAACTCGATCGGCCGATCCTCGTGCTCCAGGGCGAGCGCGACTACCAGGTGACTCTGGCTGACTTCACCGGATGGCGCCATGCGCTCGACCGCCAGCGCGACGTCACCTTCCACCTGTACCCCGGACTCGACCATCTCTTTCTCATGGGTACGGGAAAGAGCACGCCCGCAGAGTATCGGCAACCCGGCCACGTCGCCGAGGTCGTGGTGAGAGACATCGCGACATGGATCACGGCGCAGGCGCGCTGAGGCCCTCGCCGCGGCGCGCTATTTCGCGGCGCGCAGCTTCTCGATCCGCTCCCGGTGCGCCGCGAAGACCACCTTGCCCAGCTCGCATTGCGTGGCAATCCACTCCGCGTTGGCAAATGAGCGCGGGCTGCTGTCCTTCCGGTACTGCTCGAGAAACGGAAACATCTTCGCCAGCAGAATCAGCCCCTCGCCATTGCTCTCGATCAGGAAGTCGCCGTGCACAATCCCGTGCCGCGCGAGACCGTAGACCAGTTCCCAGTACGTGCTCGTCTGGCGAAAGGGTGCATTGAGCGGGTGATCCGGTTTGCGGATGGCCTGCACGTCCTCGTAGCTCTTCGGCATGAACTGCGATCCGTTGATCTTGTCGCGTGACTCGCGCATGACGGGCTCGCGGCGCAGCTCGTACACCTTGAGGACCAGCTCGGCGTCGTGGTGATCGGGAAAATCCTTCTGCATCAGGGAATGGGGCGTGGGAAAGGAGGAATGAGGCATGGCGGGTGTGTCGGGTGAGTGCTGTGGAGCGAGCGTAGTATGGTCAAAGGTACATGCGCGGCGCGAGTGGCCCGTCACGGCGGCTTCCGTCCATTGCGGCAAAGGCCGTGGACACCGTAACCGTATATCGGGTATCAGCCTGCAGCGGCGCGCGCGGCGTGAGCACGATCGTCACCGGATCGCGCCATTGAATCGTTCCATCGATGCCGGGCTGCACGCGCACGATACCTGCAGGGTCCACGGTACGGTCGAGCGACCCTGCGACGGGACGATCGAACGTGATCTCGACGGCGGAGTTCGGCGCGGCGTCGGCCGAGGGATTCACGCGTAGCGCGGCAGGCGACGCGATCAACCAGGCGGCGACCGCAACAGCAACAAGCGAATATCGGCTGGATGGCATGACGCGAGCGGAAGATGGCGTCTTGATACGGCCGCGGCCGTCACTCAAGATATCTTAGCGCGTACCCTCACATTGGCGACTTTGCCGTGGCGATACTGATCCTGGTTCTGCTGGTGGTGTTGATTGTGGCAACCATTGTGATCGTGCGTCGCAGACGTCGCGTGCGCCTGCGCCACAACGCGCCGCTCCCGCCGCTGATTTTCGAGGTCCACGACGCGGTCACTCCAGTCGACTTGCGGCCGGCGAGCATCCGCCTGGCGGAGCTGACGCCACCCGGCGTTCGTGCCGCGGGCTCTGCACGCGGCGGCCGCCCCCCGTCCATCTTTCACACCCCGACGTCCTTCTCGCCGGTGTCCACGGCCGTATTCACTGACGCGACCGTCCGTATGCCGCGTTTCGACGAAGCCGCCCAGGGCTTCCTGCCCGGGCGTCTGGAAATCCAGCAGGGCCCGAACCGCGGCGAGAGCATCCGCTTCCGTCGTACGAATGGTGACGACGCGGACATCACGCTGGGCCGTGGTGAGGGGCCGCCGGAATCGCACATTCAGGTGAACGCCGAAACCGTCAGCCGGCTCCACGCCCGGCTGCGCTTCGACCATGGACGCTGGAAAATCAGCAACCTCTCGCGGACGAATCCGCTCCTGGTGAACGGGGAGCCGCTCACCGCCGGCGCCATGGCGCTCTGGCTGAGTGAGGGCGACACGATCGAGATGGGCGAGATGACGTTCCGGTTCCATTCGAGCTGACGCCGACCGGCCGTCCTGGTCGTGCTTCTTCCCTGCCCAAATGGGCGGGGAATTTTTTGTGGCTCAGCCAGCTTTATTGATGTCGACCGCTTCAGCCTTGAAGGACCGTTCCGGGCCGGCGCCCCGCGCCAGGAGGTGATACCGCACCGCCAGTTCACCGCAGACACACTCATGAGGAGGAAGAGCAATCATGAAACACGCACGTTGTCTGTTCTGGCTGCCCCTCGTTGCCGTCC
>DASVWN010000055.1:0-7393 GCA_036393195.1 Gemmatimonadaceae bacterium
TGATCGTGCTGCTCGTGGCGCTGGTGGTGCTGGTGCTGATGATTCTGCTGGTGCGGGCGGTGTGGCGGGCGATCATGCGGGGGGTAAGGCAGATCTTTGCGCCGAGGACGGTGGCGGCGGGGCCGGAGTGAAAGGGGGTGGTGGGGGCAAAGTCATCGGGACTGCTCTAGCAACTGCAGCGGCTAAACGTTACTGCCACGCCCCATGCGCGCGCATCACCAAAAGCCGCGCAGAACCGAATTTGGATGTACTTGCACAATGGCGTTCAAGCTTCTCGAGATGGCACAAGCGAGATGGAGAAAGCTGAACGCTCACGAGCTGCTGCCGCTCGTGCGAGCCAGCGTGCCGTTCATCGACGAAGCACGCGCGGAGAGCGCCGCCTGATCATTCTGATCCACAACTCTTGACGATATCTCTCTCGGCCTTTGGCCATCAGGGAAGATTCCACCGGAGGTCGCACGACTGATTGGCGCAGCTGCGGAACGCGGGCTAGGTGAGTGACCGGTTCGATTTGTCTTCGACAGTGAAATACAAGAGCTGCGTGAGCCGACCGCCAAATTCCTTCAGCGACAGCTCCGCTATTCCTGTGAACTCGGCCCGGAGGGCATCGGCTCACCTGTGTCCTTTGCCAGTTTGAGGCGAAGAGTGCACTGTCAATCGGACGCTTTCACATTGAACTACAGGCAGCGGACTGGGGAACCCTCCCTGAACGTCAGTCACACGACGACGGCAATTCCAGTTTTTCACGATCTATCCAGGCTAGATGCTTGGCCAGCGCTAGATCCAAGGTTCGCTGTTGGTAGTAATCAAGAGGACTGATTGTGTTGTCCCGACCTTGGACTTCGTGTGGGCTGTCACCAGGAAAACCAAAGTCCTGCCAGAACTCCGTCAGTGCAACGAGAGCAGAGGAAGGCCGACCCTGCGGCAGGTCTCGTAACAACTGCTCGAGCAGCACTAGCCGCCACTTTCGAAGCTCCAGCGCCGGATTCCCATTCGACGCTTCGGACAAAGGCTCTAGTGTTGTGTCCCATTAGTTATCGGCATTAGTCTTGCAGGGACTCTGGCGGTACTTTCTCCGGAGTCCCGTATGGCAATCGGCCGCCCGCGCACGTTCGCTCTCTCACTCTCGGACGTCGAGCGCACTCAGTTACAGGAGTGGGCGGCGTCGCGCTCGCTGCCACACGCGCTGGTGCAGCGCGCCCAGACCATTCTCCTCTCGGCAGCCGGCCTGGCGAACACGGTCGTCGCCGAGCGCGTAGGCTTGAGTCCGCCGATGGTCGGCCACTGGCGGCGTCGGTTCCAGCGGGAGCGCTTGGCCGGCTTGTACGATGCGCCGCGCTCGGGCCGGCCGCGCACCCATGACGACGACGAAGTGGCGCGCTTGCTCCGCACGGTCCTCAAGACGACGCCGGCGCATGCGACCCAGTGGAGCGTGCGCTCGGTCGCCGCGCAGACGGGCATCAGTAAGAGCACGGTGCAACGGTACTTCGCGCTCTTTGGCGTGCAGCCGCATCGCACGAAGGGCTTCACCCTCTCGACCGATCCGTTCTTCGTCGAGAAGGTGCGCGACGTGGTGGGACTCTACCTCCATCCCCCCGACAACGCGCTCGTGCTCTGCGTCGATGAGAAGAGTCAGATCCAAGCCCTCGAGCGGACGCAGCCGCATCTGCCGCTCGGCCTCGGCTATGTCGAAGGGATCACCCATGGCTATACCCGACACGGGACCACGACGCTCTTTGCTGCCCTCGATGTCGCGACGGGCGACGTGCTGGCGCAGTGCAAGCACCGGCATCGGCATCAAGAATTCCTGGCGTTCCTGCAGCACATCGATGCGAGCGTTCCCGGCCACCTCGACGTGCACCTCGTGCTCGACAACTACGCCACGCACAAGCACGCGAAAGTGCGCGCCTGGTTGGCCCGGCGTCCGCGCTACCATGTGCACTTCACGCCGACGTATGCCTCGTGGCTCAACCAAGTGGAGCGATGGTTCGGGCTCATCACCCAGCAGGCCATTCGCCGGGGCTCGTTCCGCACCGTGCGCGAGCTGGTGCAGCGCATCGACACCTTCGTCACCCGCTACAACCGCACCTCCAGGCCCTTCGCCTGGACGGCGACGGCTGATTCCATCCTCGCCAAACTCACTCGACTTGCGAAAGCAATTAACGGGACGTCACACTAGTAGCGCCTTTATTTCCTCACGCGTTTCGCCTGGCAGGTCGGCCGCCAACAATCTCGGAACAAGATCGCGTTCAGTAGAGCTACTACTACTTCTTTCCAGCCTTTCATTGGCATACGAGACGATTTCTTCCCTCGAAAGCAGGGGAGGAAATTCCGTCCATCCCCCTGGCCAAGGCGAAAGCATTCCGAGACCGTTCCAGCCAATCAAGACGGTCGTCCAGTTTGCACCAAACGAGCGCCTTACCATATCAAATGCGCTCATGGCACTATTGGCACGCCGTTGACTGTGCCGCCTTTTATAAACATGCGATGCGTCACGCTGCCATTCTCGACGATTCACTCAAAGCGCCCAGCCTTCCCGTTGAGTGACCCTGAAAGCTGGAATAGATCTGCGCCATCTGGCAAGGAGGTCTCAGTAGCAAGAGATGCGTAGTTGTCCACAATGTCTGGAAAGGCGTGATAGGGATCCTGCTTTAGAGCGGACCCGACGCGAGGAAGTCTTTCAATTGGATTGGGCGCACGCTGGGCGATGTCCGAAATGCTTTTTCCGGCACGATACGCCATAACGGCAGCTTCGCCAACTTCGCCACCACCAACCGATACCAGTAAAAGGGCCGCGCCCTTTGCCAATTTCGGATTGTCCCTGCCCAGTTCAGCTAAGGGAGTTGCGTTGCAGGCATCGCTGATCGCTGGACAACCGGAGCCGAGCGTCGGGCCCAGGTCAACATCGGGCGGCACCACCGGCGCTGGGCCTGCGACGTCGGACTGCGTGCAGTTTCCGCGTGCAAGGCAAGTGAGCCCAAACGGGTCACTGAAGTCGCGGGGTCGCCGTTCGCAAACCCATAGACATTGAGCCCGCCACCGAGCCCCAGGGGGTCTTCCTGGGTGAAGCGGCCCGTGGTGGGATCGTAGCTCCGGTTCCGCCGATAGTATGTGCCCGTCGCATCGGGCTTGTCCACGAGGACCGTGCCCTGCCACGTATGCGTATTCTGCCCCGGGCGCGTATAGGGGAACTCGCCCTAGTCGATCCCCCGATAGACGCAGCGGTATTGGGTGTCAGGATCGACGCAGAGCGCGGTCTGCCCGGGCCCCGCCGTCCATGACGCCACGCGCCTGGCATGACACCACGTCAAATTGCCCTCGAGCCGTTTGCCGCGACGCCGTCGTCCGGAAATGACGCCTCGAAGATTCGGCTTGTGGGAGGACAGCAGCAGAGGGTCTGCCGCAGTCCTGAGCGTCTGTTCTTTGGTATTATGTCGGCAGCGCGCTGTCACATGTCCGCTGTGATCCGCGATTCGTGACAACCGCGCATCCGCCGCTACGGGAGTCGGCCGCTACAGTTCCCCCCGCCAGTCACCAACCGCGATTCGCCGACACCGTCAACCCGAGCTTCTTGAGAATGCGCCGCATGTCGGCCTGCTCCTCCGGCGTAAGCACGTCGAAAAGCTCCGCGATCACGCGCGCGTGCTCGGGAAAGATCTCCTCGACCAATTCGCGCCCCGCCGGCGTGAGCGCCGCATAGACCACCCGGCGATCCTCGCTCCGCCGCTCCCGTACCACGTAGCCCCGCTTCTCGAGCTGATCCACCACGTAGGTGATGTTGCCCGCGGTTACCAGCAGCAGGGAGCTGAGCTGGCCGAGGGGGAGCGGTCCCTTGTGGAACAGGGCCTCGAGAACCGCGAATTGGGCGATGGTGAGCCCGTGATTGATCGCATCGCGCGATACGGCGCGCTCGATCGTGTGATAGGTGCGCGCGAGAACGATCCAGGCGCGAAGCGCGGGATCCTCCGCGTTCTTCGTCCGGACGACGCGAGCGTATTTCGTTCTGGAGGGCACAAGGGACAATACGAAGAGCGGTGCCGCAGGAGAAGGGTCCGCCCTGCGGCAAAATGCCCCGAAAGGGGTCTGACCCCTAATTGTGGCTCGGGACCCGCTTCGCCGTGAGGAGCAGCCGGTCCGGCGCGGGGCCGACGTAGCGAATCGGCCAGCACGTGGTGAGCGTGAGCGTCGGATCCTTCGTGGCGAAGAGCGCGGGCGTGCCGCGTTCCACGATGCGACGCCCCACGACGATCCACATCACCTTCCCCGCGCGCGACTCGGTGACCACGGTGTCGCCCAGCACCACGTGCTGCAGCGCGTGGAATTGCCGGTCGCGGTGCGCCGAGATGATCGCGTTGCCGGCCTCGCCAGGAAGCGCGCTCCCGGGGAAGTGGCCGGGTGCGATCTCGAGCTGGGCGGGATCCACGCCCTCGATCACGATCTCGTCGAGCCCCACAGCCGGAATTGTCAGCCGTCCCGCGGGATCACCCTTGCGGAGGGTGTCCGGCCAGTGCGACGCGAGCGCGCCGGACGATTCGTGCTTCCAGACTTCCGCGACGTGCTGGCGCGCGTACGCGGCCCGCGCGTAGTCGAATCCGACCGCGAGGAGCAGAGCGGCGCCGGCGCCGCAGAGGAGAAGACCGATAAAACGTCGCATATCAGCGTCGGATCAGTGCCACACCAGCGAGCAGCACTCCCACACCGGCAATCGCGAACATGGGGACGCCGGAACCGGTGTACGGAGCGGGAGAACCGTTCCGGAAGGATACACTGTCCTCGTCCTCGCGCACCACCTCGCCGGTGGCGACCGCGGTGAGCGAGTCGGCCAGCCGCCAGTCCTGCAACTCTCCGCCGGACAGGCGGATGGAGTCCCGGCGCGCGGCGGAATCGAGCCGGGCCAGCGAGTCCGGCGGAATAACCGCCGCGGGGAATTGCGCGGCCAGTGTGGACGCTCCGAACGAGAGCGCGAGCGCGAGTATGGCGGTGCGGGCGATCGTCACGAGTCTCCTCCAGCGGATCGAGGGAATGCCGAACTGCACCAGCAGTCGGGCATTTTCGGTGCCGCCAGGGATCACAACATTTCAGGTCACTGTGTCATTCTGGCCAGGTGACAGATTCCTTGTCACCCACCCCCCAGGCTCGTGCGATCATGGCACCCATCTTCGCCATCGTCAACTGGGGCTCGCTGTCCAGGATCCAGCGCTGGTCCTTGTTCTCCTTCGTGAACACGCAGGCAATCACGCGCGACCGCAGATAGAAGAGCGAGCACTCGGTGCGGGCGTCGTCCACGGCGCCCGTCTTGTGCGCGGCGCGCACGCCGTCGAGATAGCGCTGCAAGAGCGTGTTGTCCTCGTTGTGCTCCAGCATGTCGAGCATGGTCGAATCGGCCTTCGGGCTCACGGCCTTCCCTTCCGACAGCAGCTCGAACAGATGGACCATCTCGTTCGGCGTGGATACGCCAAACCCGTACTTGGCCGAGCTGTCCATGGCGACGCTCGAAATGCGCAGGAAGGTCTTGGAGTGCACCTTGGTGTGCGGCAGCCCGAGCGACTCCATCTTCTCCCACACGCGCCGGATGATGATGCGGTCGAGCAGCAGATTGGTCGCCGTGTTGTCGCTGATCGTGATCATGTACCACGCGGCGTCGTGCACGGTGATGATGGCGCCATCGTGCAGGAACTGCACTTCGCCCGACCCGGGCACCTTGTCGATGTGCAGCACCGTGAGCGGATCGTCCGGCGAGATCTGGCCCTTGTCGATGAGATCGTACAGCGTGACGAGAATGGCGACCTTGATGAGGCTCGCGGTGGGAAAGGTCTCGTCGCCGCGCAGCGAGAGGCGCGCTCCGGAGTCGAGGTCGAGAATGCTGTAGCCCACCACCCCGTGGTGCGCGGCGGCGAGCGAGTCGAGCGAATGGTGCAGCGCCGCCGTGTCCGCGCGCACGGGCGTGAGCGCACCGGGCGCGGTCTGTCCCGTGGCGCAGGCCGGGAGGAGCGCAACGAGCGCGAATGCCGCGAGGCGCCGCACGCGCGCGCCCGCGCGGCTACGCATCAGGGAAGGAGTCGGCCTTGCGGCTGGAAACCAGTTCGCGCTCGCCCGAGGTGGGATCGTAGATGGCGAGCACCTTGACTGTCTCTCCGCTATAGCAGTCGAAGGACTTTCCCTGCCCCTTCGGCACCTTGATCTCGTGGCCGTCCTCGAATCGCAGGACGACGTTGGGGTGGTCGGTGTTCGTGTACTGCTTGCGGAGTTTCCGGGGCGGAGTGGGCATGACGGGACGGTTGGAGTCCCCGCGAAAATAGCTCGCCGGTGCCCGGGACGGAACCACGCACGCGTTGCCGGCCACCGCATAGCGCGCGCGTGACGGAAAATTCAGACGCGCGCGCGGCTGATGAGGACGATCAGCACCCGGGCGATGCCGGCCAGCGTGGCTACGCGATTGAGCACGAGCTGCTCACCGAGCACGTCGCGTCCGTGGAAATACCAGTCGCGCCCCTCGCGCGCGGAGGCCAGGGCGATCTCGTAGCACTGCACCCGGTCGCGGCGCGTGTAGCGGCTGTAGCCGGCGGCGATGTTGGCGCTCACCGCACCGACGGCGCGCACGAGCTGCGCGGCGATTTCCATGGTGAGCGGATCGTGCACGAGCACCCGCCCATCCTCGCGCGCCACATCGCCCGAGTACAGCGAGGCGCGATACACCCGGAGCGTCCAGAGCGGGTCACGCCGGATCTCCTCCGGTACCGTTACCTCCCATTCGGAATAGGTCACCTTGCACTCCGCGAAGCCCTGAGCGAATCTCGTCATGCGGCGTACATCGGAATCATCGCGCGAGCGCCGGGCGCATCCATTGAGTGCGGGCGGATTTCCGGACGTCGGCACGCGTGGCCCGGTGCCCCCGCTACGTCACCGTGCGCTGCTGGCCGGCGAACGGCTTCCACGCCTCCCGCTCGAGAATCTCGTCGATCGCCGCCACCGCGGCGTCCAGCTCGTCGTCCGTCGTGTAGAAATGCGGCGCAATGCGAATGCCCGCATCGGGGCGATAGTCCACCAGGATGTCGCGCGCCAGCAGTGCCTGCGCCACCTCGTACCCGTGCGGCACGCCGAAGGCCACGCTGCCGCCGCGCCGCTCCGGCGCACGCGGCGCGTTCACCTGATAGCCACGACGGTCGGCGAGCTCTATCAGGCGCTCCGTCTGGCGCATGCTCTTCTCGCGGATGGCGGCAATGCCCGAGCGACGCACGAGTCGCGGTCCGGCCAGCGCGGCGTACAGCGCGGGGATCGCGGGTGTACCGGTGAGCCAGCGGAAGGCGCCCGTGGTGTATTCCATGGCGTCGTCGAACGCGAAGGGATGCGCGTGCGCCTGCCAGCCCGTGAGCGCCGGCGCGAGCGCGTCGCG
>DASVWN010000056.1:0-2451 GCA_036393195.1 Gemmatimonadaceae bacterium
TTGAGAACGCCGTCGCATAGGACGCACCTATCCGGAAACCGGGCGACTTGATCTTCATCGATGGGTGGATGTCTCCCGCCGCGCGAGCTCTCCTGCGGGCGCGTCAAACAAGAGCGCTGCGCGAAGTGAAGCGCAACATCCGCGGATCGGCTGTCAGTTGCGGTGTTCGCTGTACAACCACTCCGAAAACTCAATAGCCGACGACGTGATCAGGCGCAGGGACGCGGATGAACAAGCTCGCTGTCGCTAACGACTTCCTCCGCTTCCTCCGACGGATACGCATCACGGTCGCCGACCTCCCAGAATCGAATCGATCCACGATCGACAAGTCGCTGGACTCGGCGGCGCCTCATCCGGGACGAAAACGCGCACCGTTCCGCACCATCCGGCTGTGCCCAGAGCACCTCGCGATGTCCGTCTGCGACACGGAACCGGATCTGAGTAAGAGTGTCGGTCACTGAATCTGTAGAGCGCTACGTTTGCCGTATAACCCCACAGTCAAGCTACGACACCTCAAACATCTCCCCCAACACCGCGAAGACACTCGCCAGCGCTCTCGCGCTGAGCGTGCCCAACCGCTTGCGCAGCCGCGCGCGGTCGACCGTGCGCAGCTGGTCCAATGCCACGCGGCCGTCGTTGCCGGCAAACCGACATGCGGGGCGAAAGGGATAGGCATGCCCGCCCGTGGTCATGGGCGCCACGATGACCGTGTGGAGATGATGGTTCAACTCGTCCGGTGAGACGACGAGACACGGCCGGGTCTTGCGGATCTCGCTGCCGCGCGTGGGATCGAGCTCCACGAGCACGACCTCGCCGCGGCTGGGCACGCGCGCGAGACGCGCTACCGCCACTCCCAGTCCTCGGCGTCAAATGCGGGTGCGGGCGTCTCGAGGAGGCCATCCTCGCCGCGCGCGTGCAGTGCGGTCGCCGCCTCCGCCCAGCCGGTGCGCGCGCGCCGGACGGCAGCGATGACGATGCGTCCATGCTCGGCGTGCAACTCGACGTCGCCGGCGAGGCCAGCGTGCTCGAGCAGGGGCTTCGGAATCCGGACGCCCCGGGAATTGCCGATCGCGACGATACGGGCTTTGACGGAGCTGGCGCGTGGCATAGTAGTTACAATGTATCTACATACCCTTGCCGTCGCAAGAAGGCCGGCCTCCTCCCTTCCCCGCGCCGCCCGCAGAGCGACTCGTCACCCAGCAGCAAGACAGTCCTCATGCCACGTGCCTGGTACATCGACGAGCGTGTAGAGGACGTCACCACCCTGATAGTACCCCACACTACCGACCGTGGCGATACGACCGGCGTAATCGAGATGGTCGGGGACGAGAGGATGATGGTACTTCCAGTCGCGCTTGAAGCACTCCAGCAGTGGACGGTCTGCAATGCGAACGAGGCTACTCTTGGGGAACTGCTCGTGGCAAGGGACGCTCATCGTGTCTACTCAGCCTCGCCTGGGATGGCCAATTCGGTGCCGTCAGCGATCACGGAAAGGAAGTACTGCATCTCGGATCATCTCCTGTGTGTGGGGGCGCCCCTCATGGGCGGTCGCTCACCCGTACTACGAACACATCGGCCCCGATCCGACACCGCCTCCCGGATTTCCTTCAAGAACTTTGCGGTACGTACCGCATCGCAACCGCGCCTGAGCCGAACTCCAGCCGGCTCACGAGCTTCAAGTCGATACGCTTCGATAGCCCCGCGAACAACGTCGGCCCATGGCCCGCCAGCCTGGGGTGCACCACGAATTCGTACTCATCGATCAATCCCAGCTCCGCCAACGCCAGCGGAAGCTTCACGCCTCCGACGAGCAGTCCCTTACCCGGCTCCCGCTTGAGCTGCTGAACGGCCTTCCCCAGATCCCCGCGCACGAGCTCCGCGTTCCAATCGACCCGGTCCAGGGTGCTCGACACGACGTACTTCCTTGCCGCGTCGATCTTCCGGGCGAAGGGTTCCATCCAATCAGGCCTCGCTACCGCCTGCGCGGGCGGCCGCCACGCTGCCTCCATCATTTCGTAAATCACCCGGCCAAAGAGGAGCGCATCCGCCCGGTCGATGTTCTCCATTGCGCGCCGATGCAAGTCGTCGTCCGCAATCATTTCACGATGATCGCAGCACCCGTCCAATGTGACGTTGATGGAATACCGAAGGGGTCGCATGACATAAGAGTATCGCCGATGGTAGAGTGGAGTACAGTATGCCCTTCACCCCCGCCGCCCTCTGCCTTTCGGATGCTCGTTGCTGGCTAACGCTCAAGTTCGGCTGCGATCGGATGAAACAGGAGCGCGGCCGTAGGCCGCGCAATCTGAAGACCGCTCGTCAGCTGCAGCGCCACGTTCGGCGGCGATCCTGGTCTCAGCCGACGTCTCATCGGAATGAGACATCGGTGAACGCCGTGAGCATTTCGTCTTCAGATGGGGGCTGCAGAATGCTCCTCGCGGCGAACTCCTC
>DASVWN010000057.1:0-3110 GCA_036393195.1 Gemmatimonadaceae bacterium
GCCAGCGAGATCGAGCGGCGGGCGACCTGACGCGGCGTGGCCGCGACCGCGCTGCCGACCGCGCCCACGGAAAGCGCGCTCAGCGTGCGCGTCTCACCCGAGATTTTCCCCCCTTCGTTGCGCACCTCTCCGCCCACGGCCACCACGTCGCCCTGAATCAGCGCGCCGGGGTGCAGCACGACGTCGCCATTCACGGCGACCGCATTGCCCTGCACGGTTCCGCTCACGTCGAGGTTGCCGTGCCAGGCGGCGATGCTGCCATGGACCGTCTCGCCCTGCTTCACGCTCTGCGCGCCGGCGTGCACGTCCGCCGCCGAGAGCTTGAGCCCATTCGGGTCGCGCGCCAGGGAATCCGTCCACGCGCGAACGACGGCGGCCGAGGGAGCCTGCACCGCCGCCGTGCTGTCGCCCGCGCCCGCGCCGGGCGCCTGCTGCGCCAGCACCGGGCTCGCGGCCCCGATCAGGAGCAGCGAGCTGACAAGGTTCAGGAAGCGCATGGGACTAGCGGCGACGCGGCAGGGCGACCACGGCGTGCAGCCCGCGCGCGGCGAGTGCCGTCGCGACGAGCAGGACCAGCAGCGCGAGCGCGGCGCCCACGGTTCCGGTCTGCGACACGACGTGCGCCGCGGTATCGCCGACGAGCGTCGTCGTGACGTCCGAGAGCACGCCCATGCCCATCGCGCGAAGCCGCTCGAGTCCGAGCCCCGCCGCGAAGACGATCGTGTCGAGCCGCGTGAGGACGAACACCGCCGCCGCGGAGAACACGATGGCCATGGTGCCGGCCCAGGCCCATGCTACCGTCCGGCCGGCGCGTGACTGTGGCGCCCACCCGCGCACCATGTCGAGCAGCGCGACGTGCCACGGCACGAAGACGTGCACCTGCGCCATGACCTGATTGCTGAACTCGACCGACGGCGCGAAGTGCGGCAGGTGTTCGAGCTCGCGCACGAGCGTGCGCGCGGACTCGAGCTCCGCCGAACAGCTCGGGCAGGCCCGCACGTGCGCCTTGAGCGGTGCCGTGCCGAAGCCCACTTCGCCGTCGAGCAGTTGGTCGATCTCTTCAGGTAGCAGGTGTCTGTCCACAAATCCTCCTGGTGTTCTTACGATTGGCGCACACGGGTTGTTTCATGGCTGGGGTAGGGCCCGGACGGCCGCGCCCGGCTGGGGGAGAGATCATTCGCGCAGGTGCCCCAGCGCGTCGCGGAGGGCGTGTCTGGCGCGGTGGATGTAGGTCTTCACGGTGCCCAGCGGCAGGTCGAGCGTGGCGGCGATCTCCTCGTACGAGCGCCCCTCCACGTGCCGCAGCAGGATGCACGAGCGGTATTCAGGGCGGAGGCCGGCAATGGCCTGCTCGATCGCGCTTCCCAGCTCGCGCGACTCGATCTCCTCGAGCGGCGACTCATCCGTCGCGCGCACGTCGAACGACGTCGCCTCGGCGTCCGCCCGCGTCGCGGCGTGGGGCGACCCCTCGATGCTCACCGTCTTGAGCTGGCGCTTGCGCAGAAAGTCGATCGTGACGTTGTTCGCGATCTTGAACAGCCAGCTCGAAAACTTGAACTCGGGGAGATAACGATCGATGTGATTCAGGACCTTGATGAACGTGTCCTGCGCCAGGTCCTCGGCCGTCTCGCGGTCGTGCACCATGCGGTAGATGAGCGAGAACACCGGCCGCTCGTAGCGACGGACCAGCTCCCGGTACGCCGATTCGCGCCCCTGCCGGGCAAGCGCGGCGACGTCAGCGTCCGGGAGATTGGGGAGGTCGAGGGGCAAGAGGCCGTGGCTGGTAGCGGGTCGTTGGTCGCTGGTGGTTGGTCGCTGGTCTCTCCACTCCCTTCCAGCGACCAGTTACCAGCTACCGTAGTCGAACCATGCACTCGACAGGATTACAGGATTTGCAGGATGAACAGGATTGTCGCGGTGCCCTTCTCGGACAATTGCCATCACTCAGCGAATTGATTGGTTCCAGCTTTCCTGGCACCAGGTAATCCTGTGAATCCTGTGAATCCTGTGAATCCTGCGAATCCTGTGAATCCTCCGAATCCTGCACATCCTGTAATCCTGTAAACGCTCGAAATTCTGTCGAGTGCTTGACTGCTGGTCTGGGAACGGTAGCTGGTAGCTGGCAGGGAGTGGCGGTCCCGCTTCCAGCGACCAGGTACCAGCTACCGTCGTTGAACCAACCACCAACTTATCCTCCCTTCGCTTGCCTCGCGCGGCTTGGGCGGTGAGCTTTACACCAATGTCTGTCACCAGCGTGGAGGAACGGGAGGCGGAAGAGGCCGCGGCGGGCGGCGCGGCCAAGCGCGCGTACGTGCAGCGCATCTTTTCCGAGATCGCGCCGCGCTACGATCTGCTCAACCACGTGCTCAGCGCGAATGTCGATCGGGGGTGGCGACGCCGGGCGATCGCCGCGCTCCACTGGCACCGGCGTCCCGCCGGCACGTATCTCGACCTCTGCGCGGGGACCATGGACGTGGCGGCGGAACTCGCGCGCGAGCCGGGGTTTCGCGGTTCGGTGCTCGCGGCGGATTTCGCCGAACCCATGCTGCGCCGCGGAGCGGCGAAAACGAATGGGCTCCGCGTGCGCGCCGCGGTGGCCGATGTGCTGCAGCTTCCCCTGGCAAGCGGCGCGGCCGACGGCGTGATCGTCGCCTTCGGCGTGCGCAACTTCGCGGATCTCGATGCCGGACTGCGCGAGATGCATCGCGTCACCGCGCCCGGCGGCCGGCTCGTCATTCTCGAATTCACCACGCCGCCGGCGGCGCTGGTGCGCGGCGCCTACGAGCTCTATTCGCATCACGTGCTGCCGTTCGTCGGCCGCATGGTGAGCGGCCACCGCACCGCGTACCGCTACTTCCCCAGGTCAGTGGACAATTTTCCGGATGCGCCCGCGCTCGCCGAGCGCCTGTGCAGCGCGGGGTTCACCGATGTGGACTATCGTCTGCTGACGTTCGGCATCGCGGCCGTGCACTCGGGAGTGCGCGCCGCGTGACGCTCGACACGATCGGCGAATTCATCCAGGCGCTCGACGCGGCCGGCGAGCTCGCGCGCATTGCGCAGCCGGTGAGCGTGAACCTCGAGCTGTGCGAAATCGCCGATCGCGTCATGAA
>DASVWN010000058.1:0-9344 GCA_036393195.1 Gemmatimonadaceae bacterium
GGTGGCTGCGGTGCAGGAGAACGCGGCGCTGATCTCGGAGCGGGCCACGCGCCAGGTCGAAGCACGCTTCCGGGCGCTCGTGCAGCACTCATCGGACGTGATCATGATCGTGAATGGCACGGGAGTCATTACGTACATGAGTCCGTCGGTGGAGCAGATTCTCGGCTACGCGCCCGACGCGATGACGGGCAAGCCGCTCGACAATTTTCTGGATGAGGAGTGCGGCGCGGCCGCGTCGCACCTGATCGCCTCGGCGTCAGCGCAGCCCGGTGTGACGGCGCCGGCGGAGTGGCGCATGCGACACCGCGAGGGCCACTGGCTGCACGTCGAGCTCGTGGGCACCAACCTGCTGCACGAGCCCACGGTGCGGGGCATCGTGCTCAATGCGCGCAACATCAACGAGCGCAAGGCACTGGAAGCGCAGCTCGTGCATCAGGCCTTCCATGACCCGCTCACCGGGCTCGCGAATCGCGTGCTCTTCCTCGACCGCGTGAGCCACGCGCTCACCATGGTGCGACGGCACGATCAGATGCTGGCCGTGCTCTTCGTGGATCTGGATGGGTTCAAGACGATCAACGACAGCCTGGGCCATCTGGCCGGCGACCGGTTGCTCGTCACCGTGTCGCAGCGATTGCTCACGTGCGTGCGCGACTCGGACACCGTCGCGCGCCTGGGCGGCGACGAGTTCGCGTTGCTCATCGAGGACTCCACGGACAACGATGCGGCCACAGTGGTCGCGGAGCGCGTTGCCGCAGCCGTGCGCCACCCGATCCAGCTCGAGGGCCGCGAGGTGTTCATGACGGCCAGCATTGGCATCGCCACGGCCACCGGCGAGGGAACGGGTTCCGACCTGCTGCGCAACGCGGATGTCGCGATGTACGTGGCGAAGGCGGGTGGCAAGTCGCGCTACGAGCACTTCGCCGAGGAGATGCATGGCAAGGCGCTGGAGCGGCTCGAGCTCCAGGGCGAATTGCGCCGGGCGCTCGACCGCGGCGGAGAATTCACCCTGCTGTATCAGCCCATCGTCGAGCTGCAGAGCGGCGAGGTTACCGGCGTGGAGGCGCTGGTGCGCTGGCTGCACCCCGAACGCGGCACGCTCTCGCCCGCGCAGTTCATTCCGCTCGCGGAAGAGACAGGGCTCATCGTGCCCCTTGGGCGCTGGGTCGTGCGGGAAGCCTGTCGCCAGGCTCAGCTCTGGCAGGGCGGCTGCAGCACGGAGCGCCCGCTGACGCTCACGGTGAATGTGTCGGGCTACCAGCTGCAATACGAGGGTGTGGTGGACGACGTGCGTGATGCACTCGCGGACAGCGGGCTGGATCCACGCCATCTCGTTCTCGAGATCACCGAGAGCGTCCTCATGCAGGAGAACGAGACGATCCTCAAGCGGCTGCGCGCGCTCAAGGAGCTTGGCGTGCGGCTCGCCATTGACGATTTCGGTACGGGCTACTCATCGCTCGGCTATCTGCAGCGGTTCCCGGTCGACATCCTGAAGATCGACAAGGCATTCGTGGATGACATTGGGAGCAGCGCCGCGGAGCCGGCGCTCGTGCGCGCCATCATTGCGCTGGGCGAGACGTTGCGCCTGCAGACCATTGCCGAGGGCATCGAGCTGCAGCAGCAGTGGGACGGGCTGCATCAACTGGGGTGCCAGATGGGGCAGGGGTATCTCTTCGCGCGTCCGGTACCGGTGTCGGAGATCGGCTTGCTGCTCGGGGAAGGCAGCGCGAATGGGCACAGCGTCTCGCTCCCCGTCCGTCACGCGGAAGCGTCCGAGTCGGCCGCCTGATCGCGGTGCCGGTGCCGCGGGTGTGGCGCCGGCGACGCTCTTGCGTGCAACGCGACAGCAGTACAATCTTGGGCCACGACGCAAGGACGATCTGAACGCGGGCTGTCGCCGCTGCGTCAGCGTGCCCAGGCTGTTCCACTTTTCCCGGCCGCACCGCATTGCGCCCTGCCGCCGCTCACGTGCTTGCCGGCGCGCTCCTTGCCAGCGTGGCTGCCGCGCCGTCGCTGCGCGCTCAATCGCTCGGCATTCGCGGCCGCGTCACCAACAGCGTGACGCATGCACCTGTTGCGGATGTGCGGCTGGTGGCGCGCACGGACAGCGGACGCGAGGCGGCCAGCACGCGGACCGGCGCGGATGGGCGCTTCAGCCTGCGTGGTCTGGCCAGTCAGCGCTACGCCGTCAGCGCGGCGCGCGCGGGCTTCGCGGCGCTGCGACGTTCGGGTGTTCGTCCGGACACGGCCGGGGGCGCGGAGCTGTCCCTCGAGCTCACGCCGCTCCCCATGCAACTGGGCACCATCGTCGTGAGCGCGACGCGCAGCAGGGACACGCTCATTGATGTGCCTGCTGATGTGCAGCGCGTGACGAGTGCAACGATCGAGGAGTTCCCGACGCTCACCCCCAGCGCGCAACTTCGCTGGACCGCCGGTGTGGATTACGCGGCGTCCGGGCTCATGCAGGCCAACTTCGTCACGCGTGGTTTCAACAACATATTCGCGAGCGCGATGCTCGTGCTCAGCGATTCCCGCGCCGCCTTTCTGCCGTCGCTGCACTTCGAATCGCCGTGGGTCGTGCCTACGCCGGTGGAGGACGTCGAGCGGGTGGAAGTATTGCTTGGCCCGGCATCGGCGATCTATGGTCCCAACTCGGGGCAGGGCGTGATGCAGGTCATCACCAAGTCTCCATTCGACTGGCCAGGCACGACGATGAGCGTGTCCGGCGGCGGCCACTCGGGCAATGACCTCGGCGGGGCGCAGGGACTCTGGCGTGCCGCCATCCGACAGGCCGGTACAGTCGGCGAGAAATTCGGCTACAAGCTGACGGCACAATACATGGCGGGGCGGGACTGGAGCGCGACGGATCCGATGGAAATTGCTGGCCGCGACGCCGCGATCGCGGCGGGCGCCGATCCGGACACGCTGCGAATCGGCGACCGGGACGCGGCGGACCGACGCTGGACCGCGGAGGCTCGTGCGGACTATCGGACATCGGTGACCGGGATTCTCACCGCCAACGTGGGGCGCACCGACGTCGGTAGCCTCATCGAGCTCACTCCGCTGGGTGCGGCGCAGGTGAAGGGGTGGCAGTCCGACTACTATCAGGTGCGCTATCAGGACAGGCGCTTCTTCGCGCAGGCGTTCCTGAACACCAGTGATGCGGGCAACACGTTTCTGCTGCGTACCGGCAATCCCATCGTCGACCAGTCACGAATGTTTGCGGCCCAGGTGCAGCACGGTGTCGCGTGGGGAAACCGGGAGATCCTGTCGTACGGTGTGGATGCGCAGCGTACCGAGCCGCGCACCGGTGGCACGATTGACGGTCGGAACGAGAACGACGACACGATGGACGAGCTCGGGGCGTTCCTGCTCTCGAACACGCGGCTGTCACCCACGTTCGACTTTCGTGCGGCCGGTCGCGTGGACCGGAACAGTCGCATTGCGGGCGCGACGTTTTCGCCGCGCGCCGCGCTCACGTGGCATCCATCGGCCGATCAAAGCTGGCGGCTCACCTGGAATCACGCCTTCGATTCTCCCAGCACCACGAATCTCTTTCTGGATCTCGTGGAAGGACAGCTCTCGCCGCTCCCGTTCAACGTCCGCGCGCTCGGTGTGCCCAGCGCGGGGCTTCCGTTCCGCCGCGATGCCGGTGGAGGCGTGGGCGGTCTCTACATGCGGTCGCCGTTCGTTGCCGGTGATCCGAAGCAGGCGCTGCCCGCGGACGCGACGCTCATGTGGCCCGCCGTCGTGCAGATCATGCAGGCGAACGGCGTGAACCTCGCGGGAATCCCGGCGCCGACGGCGAGTCAGGTTGGTACGGTGCTGCGCGTGCTCGACCCATCCACCGGCGCATTCAATACCGTACTGCCGTCGGACGTGCACGATCTTGCCGGTCTGAAGAATGAAGGCACGAACACCATCGAGCTCGGCTACAAGGGACCGCTCGGCAGCCGGGTGCAGCTCACAACGGATCTGTACTGGGAGCGCCGCACGAACTTCGTGAGTCCGCTCACCATCGAGACGCCGAACGTATTCTTCGACGCGACGTCGCTGGCGACGTATCTGGAGCCGTACATGCCGGGAGGCACCACCCAGGAGCGCGCGGCCGCGGCGCAGGCCATCGCCGCCGCGATCGGCGGCATCCCGGGCACCACGGGCGCGACGACGGGCATTCCGGTGGGGACCGTATCGCCGGAGGGAGCGCTCGCGGGAAGTCCCGATGTCCTGCTCACCTATCGCAACTTCGGCAAACTGGATCGCTGGGGAGCGGATGTCGGCATGCAGGCGGTGCTCTCGGACCAATTTACGCTCACGGGGACGTACTCGTGGACGAGCAGGGATCTGTTCCCGCGGAGTGAAGTCGGTGGACTGGCGGATATCGCGCTGAACGCGCCGCGGAACAAGGCATCCCTCGGCGTACGCTACGGGAGCAGCGGGAGCGGCTTCACGGCGGAGCTGCGCGGCCGCCATGTGGCTGGCTTCCCAATGCAGTCGGGTTCATACATGGGGCAGGTGGACGGATATACGGTCGCCGATCTCGGCGCCGCCTACCGCTTCCAGTCGCGGCGCATGATCATGTCGCTGAGCGCGCAGAACGTGCTCGACCATCTGCATCGCGAGTTCCTGGGTGCTCCGCTGATGGGACGGCTTGTTATCGTGCAGACGCAAGTGACGTTCTGAGCGCCGGCCCCACGGTTCGCATTCCATATGGCGCGCGGCTTGCGCGTGTCGTATCGTGCATGCCATGCACCATGGCGGCTGTCGGCCGCGTTCACGACACCTGTAAGGGAGGCGTTGTCCATGCCAATGCTCCGTGGAGTAGTCCGCCCGTCAGTCTTTCTCGTGGCTGTTGCGCTGCTGGCGAGCGCCTGCGGCAGCGACAACACCCCGACCCAGTCCAACATCACGCCGCAGGAAGTGCAGGGCAACTGGGAGCTCGTGTCGTTCACGCAGGGCGGAAACACCCTCGTGCCTCCTGCCGCCGCAGGAACCCTCACGCTCACGCTCACGACGTACGCGATCGACATTACGCTGCCGCCGCCAGTTGGTGAGGAGGCCGATACCGGTACCTACACCATCTCCGGCACGACCTGGTCGCAGACGTCCACGTCCGCTGCGAACGCCGGACTGCAATCGCAAGGGACGGCGGCGCTCTCGTCGAACCAGGACACCCTGAGCGTCAACGTCACCACGCAGGGGCAGGAAGTGGCGACGGTCTGGGCGAGGCACTAGTCGCAGGGCTGAACATCATGGCCATGGGGTGCGGTGGCCGGCGGCGCGTGCGTTGTGCGGGTGGGACAACGCGCGCGCTGTTCGTTCTCTCGGTGCTGGCTCTGTCCTCTGGCGGTGCGCTGGATGCGCAGCAGGCCACGGCCACGCTTGTTGGCCGCGTTGAGGACGCGAGCACCCGGCAGGCGCTCCCCAATGCATCGGTGCTCGTCGCCGGAACCCTGCTGCGTGCCCGCACGGATGCGCACGGTGATTATCGCATTGACGGTGTGACGCCGGGGCGCTACGAGCTGCGGGTGCTCATCATCGGGTATCAGAGCGGGACGCGGGCCGTGCGGGTCGCGGCCGGCGAGACTGCGCGCTCGGACTTCTCCCTGCAGCACGCACTCATCGAGCTCACGCCGGTCACCATCACGGCCAGTCGCGAGGAACGCCGCATCGGCGATGTGCCGGCCAGCCAGGCGGTGCTCAGCAGCCAGTCCATCGTGCACCGCAACGTGATCACGCTCGACGAAGCACTGCAGTACGTACCCGGCGTGATCATGAATCATGGCGACCTGGATATCCGCGGCTCGACGGGTATCGCGGGCGGGGTCGGCAGCCGAGTCCTGTTTCTGATGGATGGCCATCCCGTGCTCTCGGCGGATGGTGGGGAGGTGGACTTCGCGAGTCTGCCGCTGCTGGACGTGGATCGCGTGGAAGTGGTCAAGGGCGCCTACTCCGCGCTCTATGGCAGCAGCGCACTGGGCGGCGTGGTGAACGTCATTACGAACCCCGTGAGCGAATCGCCCGAGAGCGAGATCGCGCTGCACTACGGTGCGTACGATCCGCCGGCGGCGTGGCGCGTGACGGATCATCGGCAGGAGTTCAAGGGCGTCGCGCTCCAGCACGACCAGACCTTCGGCGGCCTCGGCGTTCGGCTGTTCGCCAATCGGGAGTTGAACGACGGCTACACGCAGGACGACTCCTCATCCCGCTGGCTGCTGCACTCGCGACTCGACTTCTCCATGGGGCACGATCATCCTGCATCGGCGTACGCGACCTGGTCGTCGGAGGACGACGGCAACTTCTTCATGTGGGAGTCGCCCGATCACCCCTACGAGCCGCCGCCGGCGACGATCAGCGACTGGTCGCACTCCACCAAGCTGAGCGCCGGTGCGACCCTGAACCCGATCGCGACCGGCCGGGCACGCCTGCGCATTGATCCCTTTTTCGAGAAGGATGCCACGCAGGATCACTTCCCGAGCGACACCGACTTCCACTACCACCGTGCGTGGAAACTCGGCACGACTGCGCAGTACACGCTCGCGCCCGCCGTGAACCAGACGCTGACGATGGGTGGCGAGGCCGCCCACACCACCGTGACGTCGGACATCCTGGGGACGCCGACCATTGACGAGTATGGATTGTACGCGCAGGACGAGCTCGATCTGAGCAGTCGCGTGAGCGCATCCGTCGGCCTCCGGATGGACACGCACCACTCCACCGGGTCGAGCACCGAGGTTGCGCTCAACCCCAAGGTGGGCGTCGTGTTTCATCCTGCCCGCCGCATCAGCACGCGCATCTCGCTGGCGCGCGGCTATCGCGGGCCCAGCGCCATCGAGCAGTTCGTGAACACCGTGCAGTTCGGGTTCCATGTGATTCCCAATCCGGATCTGCACGGCGAGTCGGCGTGGTCCGGCGAAGTGGGCGTGACGGCGACGCCCGTCCCCTGGCTGTGGATGGACGCGGCGCTCTTCCAGAGCGAATACCACGATCTGATCGGCCCCTCTGCGGCCCCTGGACAATTTTTTGTCTTTCAATTCCGGAACACGCAGCGCGCGCGGATTCGCGGCCTCGACCTGTCCACGAAGACGCGCGTGATTCCGCGACTGCTCGATCTGCAACTCAGTTATCTGTATCTCGACTCGAAGGATCTGCGCACGGGCCTCCCGCTGCCGTATCGGTCCACCCACAACGTCACGACGTCGCTCGACGTACTCGGCGGCCTGATGGGCGTGGACGTGCGCTACCGGAGCAGGGTCAAGGAAGTGCTGTCGTATCCGCTGGACCCGCGCAGCGCGATCACTGTGGCCGATCTGCGCCTGGGCTACGACGTGAAGGGGGCCATCGTGCAGCTCAAGGTGGCCAACCTCTTTCAGGCGAAGTACGTGGACGTGCTCGAGCGGACGCCCGGCGCCCCGCGGAGCATCCTGCTCAGCGCGCGGCGAAAGTTCTAGCGGCGTTGGGCTCGCGCTGTCGCGGACGGCGCGCTGCTCTCCCGAAGACCGGAACTGTCAGACCCTCCCCCCAGATTTGCCGCCGGTCATTTTTCCGGGGGATAGCTGAATGCGTGGCACAGTTCACTGGCTCGGGCTCGTCGCGCTCGCGGCCCTGATGGCCTGCAGTGGCGATGATCCGACTGACCCAGGCGCGGTGTGCGATGTCACGAATCCGGTGGTGCACGTGTCCGTGTCGCCATCCATGGACACGGTGCGGATTCGCATTCCCGCGCGGCCGTCGGATGCCGTCCAGTTGACCGCGGTCGTCACGGGACGCGCCGGCAACGCCCGCTCCGACGTGCCGGTCGTGTTCAGCTCGTCCGACACGACCATCGCGACCGTCACGAGCACGGGATTCGTGCAACTGCGCTCACCGGGGCGCGTGGTCGTTCGTGCGACGGCGTGCGACCAGTCCGCGTCGGCCACCATCGTCGCCGTGGCCGCCGTGTCGACGATCGTGGTGGCTCCCACGCCGGATACGCTCGTCGCCGGCGACACGCTGCTGTTCACCGCGAGCGCAATCGCCTCGACCGGTGAGCCACTGAGCGATGCGGCCTTCGACTGGACGAGCTCCAACCCCGCGCTCGGTGCGCTCGCGGCATCAGGTCCGGCAACGGCGACGCTCCGCACACTCGGGGCCGGGAGCACGATCGTGACCGCGAGCGCGGAGGGGTCGAGTGGCTCGGCGAACGTGGTGGTGCTTCCCAGAGTATTCCTCGCGGACGTCGCGAGCGGCGTACCCGCCATGGATGCGGGGATCGACTATGGCTGCGCGATCATCACGCAGGGACGCGCATACTGCTGGGGGCTCGACGATGAGGGACAGCTCGGTGCCGGCGCGGATTCCACGTGCTTTGGCGACACGCGCTCCCAACTCGACACCACCGGTACGACGCACGCCACGAACAAACCGTGCGCGCTCGCTCCCCAGCGCTTCGCGCCGGACCTCGCATTTGCGTCCCTGAGTGCGGGCGACAGCGCCGCGTGCGGAATCACGACCGCCGGCCAGGCCTGGTGCTGGGGAAAGAACACGCTGGGGCAGTTGGGGAACGGATTGCAGGGCACCGGCGCACCGCCCAAGCTGGTCACCAGCGCGTTGAGGTTCACGAGCATCTCGGCCGGTGGTGCGCACACGTGCGCCATCGCGAGCGACCGCACCGCGTGGTGCTGGGGGAGCGACCAGTTCGGCCAACTGGGCGACGGCCGCTTCGTGAACAGCACGACGCCCATCCCGGTCGTTCCCGATCAGAATTCCGGAACGCCCACGCAGTTTGCGTCGCTCAGCGCGGGGTTCGAACATACCTGTGGCATCACGGAGAACGGTGTGGCGTACTGCTGGGGGTCGGATACGCTTGCGCAGCTCGGAGCACCCACCACAGAGCGGTGCCCGCTCACGAACACGCCGTGCAGTTCCGCGCCGCTGCGTGTTGCGGTGCCGGCCGGCGTCACGCTGGTGACGATTTCAACCGGTGTGGATCACAGCTGCGCGCTGGATACCGGCGGGAGGGCCTGGTGCTGGGGCGCGAATGCCGCCGGGCAGCTTGGCACCGGAACCATTGGAGCGATGTCGGCTGCGCCCGTGCTCGTGAGCGGTAGCCACACCTTCACGCGCATCAGCGCCGGCAGCCAGTTCACCTGCGCCATTGACACGGGCGGATCAGCGTGGTGCTGGGGACGGAACAGCGATCTGCAGCTCGGCATCGGTCCTTACAGCGGCGGTGACAGTCTCCGGAGCACGCCGCAAGCGGTGCAGGGCGGCACGACGTTCGCGAGCATCAGCGCCGGCCAGCGTCACGCGTGCGGCGTCAGCACGGATGGCAAGGCGTACTGCTGGGGGTCCAACGTCTTTGGCGC
>DASVWN010000059.1:0-3249 GCA_036393195.1 Gemmatimonadaceae bacterium
CTCCTCCTGTCTTGCTTCCCGGAGAAAGCGGAATACTGCTCGCTCGTCTGCCCTACGGCAATTGCGGTTTTCCCCGATTGTGCGTTTCGCAGCAGCAGTACATTGTTTCGCCTGGCGCAAATGGTATGTGCTGATTGTCGCCTGCGTCCCGGTCTCAGGGAGAAGCTATGACCCGCATCTTCGGAACTATTGTTGCCGGACTGCTTGCCACGGCGGCGATCTCGGCCGCCTTGCCGGCCCAGCGGAGCAGCGGTGGTCCGCACCGCATCGAGGTGCGGCTCGTGGACAAGCCGAACGGGCGGTATGCCTTTGAACCGTCCGTCATCACAGCGCAGCCCGGTGATACGCTGCATTTCGTCCAGGCCAGCTCTGCACCCCACGACGTGGCGTTCCGCAAGGAGCCTCCGGGCGCAAAGCTTGACGGGGCCACGACTGGTCCGTACCTCACGAATCCGGGCGACGTCTACGATCTGGTCATCGATGGCCGCTTCACCCCGGGTGTGTACACCTTCGCATGCGACCCCCACGAAGCGCTCGGGATGAGCGGAACACTGACGGTACAGCCGGCAGCGAAGTAGTGGGGTGGTGAACGGCAAGGCGCCCGCGGGCTGACGGCGCCCGGGGCGGCAGCGTAGCCGGTAGTGTAGTCCGCAGCGTAGTCGGCAGCGTGAAACCAATCTCGGAGGTGGATCCATGTCTTCCACTCTGCTTTTCACCCGGCCAATCGCGCTGCTCGTGTCGTGCGCCTGCGCGACGGCGGTTGCGTCGGTGCCGGCCCATGCAGCGGCGCTCGCTCCGTTACGTGGCGGATCGGCATCGCCGCGTCGCGCGCCGTCGCGGGCCGATGAGCTCATACCGTACATCGCCGCGAATCGGATCGTGATGCCTTCGAGCGCGGAGGTGCGAGCCATGCGTGCCGCACACGCCATGCTCATTCCGAGCTTCTCCCGGCAGACGAAACTGGCGTGCAGCGTGTGCCACTACGCGTTTCCGCAACTCACGCCGTTCGGCCGACTGTTCAAGCTCAACGGCTACACGCTCACCGGTCTGGTGCCCATCGCGGGTGGTGACACGTCGCATCCCACGCTGAAGCTTGCTCCCATTCCACCCGCGGCGGCAATGATGATCGCTTCGCTCACGAACACGGGCGCAGCGGTCCCCGGGACGCAGAACAGCACGGCCTTGTTGCCGGATCAGCTCAGTGTGTTCCTAGGGGGCGAGGTGACACCCAAGGTGGGCGCGTTCGTGCAGCTGACCTACAGCGGGCAGGACGGGTCGATCGGCATCGACAACACGGAGTTCCGTTTCGCCAATCACACGACGCTCGGCGCGAAGGATCTCCTCTACGGCGTCACGCTCCACAACAACCCTACCATGCAGGACGTGTGGAACACCACGCCAGCCTGGGGCTTCCCATTCGCCTCGTCGGGAGTTGCTCCCTCCGCAATAGCGAGCCCGATCATCGACGGTGCGCTGGGGCAACAGGTGCTGGGACTTGGGGCCTACGGCCTCTGGAACCGCACGGTCTACGGCGAATTCACGGCATACCGGTCCGCGCCGCAAGGCGGACCCGCGCCACTCGATTCCACCGCCACGGGCGTGGGGCGCAATGTGATGCCCTATTGGCGACTCGCCCTGCAGCACCAGTTCGGCACGACGTACGGGATGGCGGGCATGTATGGCATGGTCGCCAATCTCTACCCCACAGGGGTTGTGGGCCCCGTGGACCGTTTCACGGATGTCGGCCTGGACGCACAGCTCGAACACCCCATGGGCGCCGGTGTGCTGATCGCGCGCTCCACCTGGCTGCACGAGCGCCAGAATCTGAACGCGCTCGCGAGTGCTGACCCACGAGGCGCGGCCAACCGTACCGATGCGCTCGACGTATTCCGCGTGAATGCCTCGTATATGCCGAATACACGGCTCACGCTATCGCTCGGCTACTTCAGCACGACGGGAACGGCGGACTCCGTTCTGTACACTCCCGCCAGCGTCGTGGGATCACGGACCTCGAGCCCCAACACCAATGGCGCCATTGGCGAACTGGACTTCAACGCCTGGCAGAATACGCGGCTTGGCGCACAGTACACGGTCTACGGCCGATTCAACGGCGCGTCGACCTCGTACGATGGGTCGGGTCGCTCGGCGTCCGACAACAACACGCTCTTCCTTTTTGCCTGGGTGGCGTTCTGACCCGGAGGCCGGGACGATTTTCGTTCCGAAAAAGGAGGCGCTCATGTCGACCGCCGTTGTGAAGAATGCTCGCATCGTCGCCGTGCGAACGGGCGATCCCGCCCACCCGTCAACTGCGCGAGCTTCTACGGATGCCAGCTCCGGCCTCTTGGGAGCATGCGTGCCCGCTTCGCAGTGCGAAGCCAACGCATGCACGAATGTCCATCGCTACCAGTCCCTGCTTCGCTCGGGCGTCGCCGACCTTCAGCAACAGCGGGCTGGTGGTTAGATTCTGCGGGGCAGTGCGAACGGGAGGACGAGGATTTGGAGGACTGAGAGCTGGCAGGGTAGCTCAGCTGGTTAGAGCACGGCACTCATAATGCCGGGGTCGCGGGTTCGAGTCCCGCCCCTGCTATCGAGGAAGTCGCTGGCGTCATTGACGTTGGCGACTTCCGGCGTTTCGGGCGCCCTCGGACTGCTACCCACTGTGCTACCCAAATCGCTCCATTTCTGGTGATCGAGCGCGGCCGCGGCGGCTTCCCAGCGATCCCGCTCTTCGTGGTTCGGCGTGAAGCGGCCGTACACTTTGGCGACCATCACCACATCGCGGTGGCCGAGCTGGCGCGCCACGAGCTCCAGGGGCATCCCAGCGCGTACCATGCGCACCGCCCAATGGTGCCGGGCGTCGTGCAAGCGGTAATCGGTCAAGCCGAGCGCGCGGCACCGCTCGCGGTGGGCATCGCTGGCCGTCTTGCGCGTCGCGCCACGGAACAACCGCTCGCCTGGGGTGAGCGTCGCAAGATGCGCTTCGACGATCGGCCAGGCCCAATCCGCCACGCGCACGATGCGATCCCGGGTCCACGCCTTAGTGCCCCTGGCGTGCACCTCCCTCTGCGCCGCGTCCACATCCCGATCCACGAGCTGAAGCAGGGCGCTGATTTCGACGCGCGCGCCGTAGCTGAGCGCAAACAGTGCGCGATACGGCGCCGCAGCGCCGTCCACCAAGCGCATCACGTCGGGCCACTCCAGGAACTGGCACCGCGGCGGATTGGCGCGGGGTGCTGTCACCTCGCGGAT
>DASVWN010000060.1:0-3216 GCA_036393195.1 Gemmatimonadaceae bacterium
ACTCGGGAGTGCGCGCCGCGTGACGCTCGACACGATCGGCGAATTCATCCAGGCGCTCGACGCGGCCGGCGAGCTCGCGCGCATTGCGCAGCCGGTGAGCGTGAACCTCGAGCTGTGCGAAATCGCCGATCGCGTCATGAAAAGTCCCGGGGGAGGGAAGGCGCTGCTCTTCGAGCAGGTCACGCTCATGGACGGCAGGCGCTCCGCCTGGCCCGTGGCGATCAACCTCTTCGGTTCCATGCGCCGCATGTCCATGGCACTCGGCGTCAGCGATCTCGATGCGATCGGAGCGCGCATCACCGACATGCTCCAGATGCAGGTGCCCGAGGGCATCATCGGCAAGCTGGCGCTGCTGCCGCGGCTGCTCGAAATGGGGAAATTTCCCCCGCGCCTGCGGAGCGGGCGCGCCGCGAGCCAGCACGTGGTGTGGCGCGGCGACGAAGTGGACCTGGGCAGGCTGCCCATCATCAAGTGCTGGCCCGAGGACGGCGGCCCGTACATCACGCTCCCCATGGTGATCTCGAAGGACCCGAAGCGCGGCATCCGCAACGTGGGCATGTATCGCGTGCAGGTGCTGGGGCCGCGCACTGTGGCCATGCACTGGCAGCGGCACAAGGTGGGCGCCGCGCACTGGCGCGAGATGGCGGAGCGCGGCGAGACCATGCCCGTGTGCATCGCGATCGGCGCCGATCCCGCGTCGGTGTATGCCGCGTCCGCGCCGCTGCCGCCCACGGTGGACGAGTTCCTCTTCGCGGGATTCCTGCGCCGGCAGCCGGTGTCGCTCGTGAAGGCGCTCACGTGCGACCTCGAAGTGCCCGCCGACGCGGAGTTCGTCATCGAGGGATACATCGACCCGCGCGAGCCGCTGGTGACGGAGGGACCGTTCGGCGATCACACCGGCTTCTATTCGCTCGCCGACGAGTATCCGCAGGTGCACGTGACCGCGGTGACGATGCGCGAGCATCCCGTGTACGCCACGACCATCGTGGGGCGTCCGCCCATGGAGGATTATTACATGGGCCACGCGACGGAGCGGATATTTCTTCCGCTGCTCAAGCTCACGATTCCCGAAATCGTGGACTATCACATGCCCGCGGAGGGGATCTTTCACAACCTGGTGTTCGTGTCCATCGACAAGCAGTATCCGGGTCAGGCGTGGAAGGTGATGAACGCGCTCTGGGGACAGGGGCTCATGTCGCTCGCCAAGCTGCTCGTCATAGTGGACAAGGATGTGAACGTGCGCGACGTGCGCGAGGCGTGGTGGGTGGCGCTCAACAATCTCGACCCCGAGCGCGACGCGCGATTCACGATGGGGCCCATTGACGTGCTCGATCATTCGAGCCGCGCGTTCACGTACGGGTCGAAGATGGGGCTGGACGCGACGCGGAAGTGGCCGGAGGAAGGATTCACGCGCGAGTGGCCGGGGCGGGTGGTGATGGACGCGGAAACGAAGCAGCGTGTGAACGCGATGTGGGCGACGCTGGGACTCGCTTCCGCGGGCGCACAGCCAGCGGGGAAGGGCACGTGAGCGCCGCGGAGCAGCCGCACGTTCCCGAGGGGCAGACGTTCGCGGGCCGGTCGCTCTTGGTGCGCTACGCGAATCTGGTGAAGCTGCCGCACACGCTGTTCGCGCTGCCGTTCGCGCTGGTCGGGGTGACGATCGCCAGTTATGTCAAACTGGTAACCTGGCAGGAAGTGCTCTGGGTGGCCGTCGCCTTCACCTCCGCGCGCTTCGCCGCCATGGCGTTCAATCGCATAGCGGATCGGCGACTGGACGCGCTCAATCCGCGCACCGCGCGGCGCGAGATTCCCGCGGGCGTAATCGGCGTGGCCGAGGCGGGTGCAGCGGTGGTGGTGGCGTGCGGCGTGTTCATGGTGGCCGCGTGGCGACTGAATCCCCTCTGCTTCGCGCTCGCGCCGCTCGCGCTGGCGTGGGTGCTGTTCTACAGCTTCACCAAGCGCTTCACTCGCTGGGCGCACCTGGTGCTCGGGCTCGGGCTCGGCATTGCGCCCGTGGGCGGCTACCTCGCGGTGACCGGCGCGTGGAGCCGGCCCTGGTGGGTGCTGCCCGTGCTCTCGGCGGCGGTGATGTGCTGGGTGGCCGGCTTCGACATTTTCTACGCGTTGCAGGACGTGACGTTCGATCGGGAGCACCGGCTGCATTCGGTGCCCGCGTCGCTGGGCGAAGCGTGGGGCATTCGCGTTGCGCGGCTGCTCCACGCCGGCACCGTGGTCGCACTCGCCGCGGTGGGCGTGGGCATTGGCGCGAGCTGGCTCTACGCGCTGGGTGTGGCTGTGGTGGCGCTGCTGCTCGTCTATGAGCACGCGCTCGTGCGGAACGGCGACCTCACGAAACTCGACGCCGCGTTCTTCCGGATGAACGGCATCATCAGCATCACGTTCTTCGCGTTCGTTCTCGCCGAGCGGCTCGTCAGGTGACGCCGCACACGCCTGCGCGCACGTCCGGCCGGCGCGTCCCGCCCGTCGTGATGGCCGTGACCGGCGCATCGGGCGCTCCGTACGCGGTGCGGCTGCTCGAGCAGCTCCTGCGCGCGGGTCGCGACGTGTCGCTCATTGTCTCCGCGCACGGCTGGCGCCTGCTGCGACTGGAGGCGGGGATCCAGGACGTGTCAGCGCTCGCAGTGCGCGTGGGCGCGCAGGGGTGGGAGCGCCACGTGACCGTGTACGACGACGGCGATCGCGGCGCCGCTCCGGCCAGCGGCTCGGCGCGCACGAGTGGGATGGTGATCTGTCCCTGCTCCATGGGCACGCTCTCGGCCATCAGCGCGGGGACGTCGCGTTCACTCATCGAACGCGCGGCGGACGTGACGCTCAAGGAGCGCCGGCGGCTGCTGCTCGTGCCGCGCGAGACGCCGCTCAGCGCGATCCACCTGGAGAACATGCTGCGCGTGACGCGCGCGGGCGCGACGGTGATCATGGCTGCGCCGGCGTTCTATCACGAGCCGGTGGGGATTGCGGACCTGGTGGACTTCGTGGTGGCGCGCGTGCTGGATCACCTGGAGGTGGAGCACGGGCTGGGGCGGAGGTGGGGGGAGGAGGGGGGAGGGGAGGACGGGTAGGGAGCGCTGGCCCTGGAGCGCCGGTGATGCGCGCACACGGCGATGCGTTATGCTCCGGCGCGGGGGGGTAATCCCAGTGCTCGGCCTTCATCCCACCGATTGTGCATGTTATGCAGCGAACTCTCGCAGCATAACA
>DASVWN010000061.1:0-22135 GCA_036393195.1 Gemmatimonadaceae bacterium
CCCCGGCGGCCTGCGGCCGCGGGGCTGGGGGAAGCAGCCGGCCGCCTGCGGCGGCGGCCTGCGGGAAGCGTCGCCCCGCCCGCCTCCGATACTGAACGAAGGCCCCTTCCCGCAGGGCGCCGGGCCTTCAGGCCCGGCCGCCCGCTTCCCTCAGCCGCGCTCCGCGCGGCGCTTCCCGCAGGCGGCCAACGGCCGCCGCTTCCCGCAGCTCCGCGGCCTACGGCCGCGGCGCGCTCCCCGTCTTCCCGAAATGCCACGGCATCACCGGCATGCCCAGCTCGATCTGCCGCGACAGTGTGTCCCGATCGTCCAGGCGCCGCGCGTGCGCGGTGAGCAGGTCGCTCCGCGTCACCAGGCCAATGACCCGGCGCGGCGCGGCGCGCGTCACCACCGGCAGACGGCCTACCTGCTCGCGCACCATGTGGTCCGCGGCCTCGCGCGCGGTGTTCGTGTCGTAGATCACCACCGGCGGACGCGTGATCAGCTCCTTCACCTTGCACTGGATGTCGAGATCGAGGTTGAGCAGATTCCGCCGCGTCACGACACCCAGCAGATTGTCGTCGTCGTCCACTACCGGGAACCCCTGATGCAGCGACTTCGGGTCCCGCGACGCCATCCAGTCACGCACGTCTTCCACCGCATCTTCGCCGCGCAACACGACGATGTCCGGCGTCGCGATGTCGCGCACGAGCAACTGCGACAGGTAGTCCACCGAATATTCGGAATCGATTCGCGTTCCGCGCCGCGCCAGCTTCTCCGTCATGATCGTGTGCTTCATGAGCAGCAGCGAGACGAGATACGCCGTGGCGCAGCCGCCGAGCAACGGGAGCAGGCCGATGGGCTGGCGTGTGGTCTCGAATGCGAACACGACCGACGTGAGCATCGCGCGCGACGCGCCGGCGAAGATGGCCGCCATGCCGACCAGCGCGGCGATGCGGATGTCCACCCCCAGGCTCGGCGCGACGGCAATGGTCGCGGCGCCGAGCAGCGAGCCCAGTCCGCCGCCAATGGTGAACAACGGGGCGAGCGTGCCGCCCGACGTGCCGCTCGCGAGCGCCACGGCCCACGAGACGAACTTGAGTACGACGAGCGCGAACAGTGCGCTGCCGACGATGTTTCCCGCGACGATGTGCTCGATGTTGTCGTACCCCACGCCCATGGTGTGTGGCAGGAAGTAGCCGATCACGCCGACGACGACAGCGCCGATCGCCGGCCACCACATCCAGTGGACCGGGAGCTTGTCGAACCCATCTTCCAGGATGTACACCGCGCGCGTGACGTACACCGAAAAGAAGCCGACGATGGCGCCGAGGACGATGTACGCGGCAAGCGCGCGCCCGCTGGGCTCCACGATGTTTTCCATGGGGAAGATCGGCGCGGACCCCATGAAGGCGATGCGCACCGCAGTTGCCGTGGCGGCGGCGAGCGCCACCGGGACCAGCGATCGCGCGCGATACTCGAAGAGGAGCAGCTCGATCGCCAGGAGCACAGCGGACACCGGACTGCCGAACGTGGCCGCCATGCCGGCGGCCGCGCCGGCCGCGAGCAGGATCTTCCGCTCATCCGCCGTCACCTTGACGAGCTGTCCGATCAACGATCCGAGCGCTCCGCCCGTAGCGATGATCGGGCCCTCCGCACCGAAAGGCCCGCCGGTTCCGATCGCGAACGCCGCCGACACCGGTTTCAGAATCGTCAATCGAGGCGAGATGCGGCTCTGGTTGAACAGCACCTGCTCCATGGCTTCCGGAATGCCGTGCCCACGGATCTGCGGCGAGCCGTAGCGCGCCATGATGCCGACAATGATGCCGCCAATGACCGGGATGGCGATGACCCACAGCCCCAGGTGGTTTCCCGCGGGCGAGGCAAACGACGTGGACAGTCGGCCGAAAAACGAGATATTGGTGATGAGTCCGATCAGCCGCATGAGGGCGATGGCGATGAACCCGGCGCCGAACGCGCCAAGGATCGCCAGGCCGCTGATGAATGCAATGCGGTGATAGTTCTCGGCCCGCTGATGGGGCATGTGCGTGGCATCCAGCGTCGGCCCCAGCGA
This sequence comes from Gemmatimonadaceae bacterium, assembly GCA_036393195.1. Taxonomy (GTDB): domain Bacteria; phylum Gemmatimonadota; class Gemmatimonadetes; order Gemmatimonadales; family Gemmatimonadaceae; genus JADGGM01. Next base: position 2,054 of record DASVWN010000061.1, read on the forward strand.
CGGCGCAACCGGAAGGCCGTCAGTGGTGGACGAGCGGGTCGCCGCATGTTCTGGCGTCGTATCGCTCACAGTCTCCTGTTCGTCAATTCAATTGGCTCCAATATACATGGCCGGGACTGCTTGAGAGAGGGGAGTACTTCCAGGATCTCTTCATCGGGAGACACCGTGACTGCCACGCAACTGAAGCCGCGTTCCGCTACCGAGATCGTTGATGCGTCCTTTCGCCTGTTGCGCCAGAGCTACCTGCAGCTCGCGGCGGTAACGGCGGTCGTGCTGCTCCCCTACATCGTCCTGGTCGCAGTCTTTGGAGTGGACATGCTGCACCCGGGACGCGTCCTTGGTCTTTCCCTGGTGCTGATCTGCTGCGCCGTGCTGGCGGAAGGCGCGATTGTCGTCGCCGTCTCCGAATCGTATCTCGACGGTACGACCCGGGTCGGCGAGGCACTGGCCGCGGCCGGCCGGCGTCTGCCCGGCCTGGTCGGCGCGCTCATTTTGCGCGGTCTGGTCGTTGGTATCGGGATGGTCGCGCTGCTCGTGGTTCCGGGCGTTGCGCTTGGCCTGCTGCTCGGGAAAAGCCCGGGTGTTCTGATCGGCGTGCTGGTTCTCCTGGCCATTGCGCCGCTGATTTATCTGATTCTCCGGACGTTGTTCGTGACGGCGGTGCTCATGCTGGAACAGACAGGTGCGGTGAACTCCGTGGCGCGCTCCTGGAGCCTCGCCGGTGGCCAGATGTGGCGTGTGCTGCTGACGATGCTCCTGGCGTGGGTGATTTATGCGGCGGTCTTCACGATCCTCAATCTGTCCGTGAACGCCGTGCTGTCGCGCAACCCCACGGTCTCGGCCGTCGTCGGCGCGATCATCATGTGTTTTGCCTACCCGTTCCTGGGCGTGGTGACGACGCTGCTGTATTACGATCTTCGCGTGCGGAAGGAAGGGTTCGATCTGGAAGTCATGACGGAACAATTGGCGGCGACGAACTGATTCCTGCCGGGAAGCGGCGCGCTTCCCGCAGGCGCTGAGCCTTTGGCTCAGTCGCCGCTTCCCCCAGCCGCGCTTCGCGCGGCGCTTCCCGCAGGCGGCCGCAGGCCGCCGCTTCCCTGCCGTCCCATCTCCTCGCTCGTCACACCACCCGACACGATGAACGCCATGGCCTCCGCGCTGTCGGCGGGGAGCGCACGGATACGGTCAACCGTGACAACCACCAGGTTGCCCGAGAACGCGTAGGAATGCGGGAGATACACCGCGACGTGTCCGGGAAGTCCCAGGCGATCCAGCGCATCGGTCGTGACGAATCCCAGCATCTTCACGCTGCCGTCCGGCGTGAGTGTCACGACCACCGGCTTGTCGAAGCGCCGCTTCTCGCCCACAAAGGCATTGAGCAGGTCACGCGTGGACGTGTAGAGCAGTCGCACGAAGGGAAGCCGCTCCATGGCGCCTTCGAGCGACGACACGAGCCCGCGCGTAACGAGATTCGATGCCAGGGCTCCGACCACCGTGATGATGAGCACCGTCAGCACGAATCCCGCGCCGGGAATCGGCAACCCCAGCCAACTGTCCACCCGCTGGAAGACGATCCAGCAGACGTACACCGTGACCGCCACCGGCGCGATCACGATGAGGCCGCGAACGAAATATTTGAGAAAGAGACGCATGGGATGGTGGCTGGTGGCTGGTAGCTGACGACCGGTCGGCGCCACTCCCGCCGTTCCCGGTCGCCAGCCAACCGCTACACGCTACCGGTCACTGCACCCGCAGGATATACAACCTCGCTCCCGCGAACGAGAGCGGCGTGCCGTCGGTCGCCACCGCGCCGAGCACGATCGGGCTGGAGCTGGACGACACGATGTAGTACTGCGCGGCGGTGGACGAAACGGTGTCAACGCGCGCGCTGTCCGCCTTTAGCGAGAGCAGCGGCAGCGGATACTGGCCGTTGTTGATTCCCTCCTCGGCGCTCGTCATGTCCCAGCTCTTGTACGTGAAGCGGACGGGCAGATCGGTGACGCCCGCGTCGTCGGCCACGTTGGCCACGAGCCATCCCGCCATGAGCGAGTCGACCGGAGCTCCCGCACGCGCCACGAGATTGTCCAGGCCCGTGTCCGGGCCCGCCACGAGCGCACGCGTGAATGGCGCGATGCTGTTCGTGCTGTTCGCGTACTGGTCCGCGCTCCAGCGCAGCAGCGACCACGCCGCGCCGCGCACGGCGAGGTTGGTGTCGGCGTACACGCTGATGGCCCCGTACCGGTTGGGGTGGAAGAGATACTCGCGAAAGCGACCGAGATTCTGTCCATAGAAGGCGTTGAAGTCATCCAGATTGCTCGCGACGTCGCCAATGTTGAGCGACTGCATGTCCGTGAAACCATCCTCCCGGCGCCCGACAAGTTCTTCTGCGAAGTGGGAGAGGCCCTCGTTCATCCACGTGGCTTCGTCCGGGGCATTGTCGCGAATGCGCACGCCCAGATTGATCATGTGCTGGAATTCGTGCGCGATCGTGCCGCGAATGCTCTGGCGCACGTCCGACGTCGTCCGCGCATCGCTGAACGTCCCATTGGGATCGGGCACGAGCAGGTAGAAGATTTCCGCCTGGTTGCTCTCCGGACACAGGCTGGGCGGGAAGAGGTCGCCGCCAAAGAAGAATCCGTTCAGCACGCCCTGCGACCCGCGCTTGGTACCCGCATTCACCTGCGGCGTGAGCAGCAGCAGAACGTGTCCGTTGCCGTCAATGTCCGACGGCTGACCGAAGTGCAGCGTGTCGGCCGCGTAGATGTCGGAGTCGAACTCGGCGCTCAGCGAATTGAAGTCCGCCGTGGTGAATCCACCCGAGGGCGCCGTCACATCCTGCACGATGATGCCGTGGGCGCCGACCGCCTTGACCACGGCACGCTGATGCGTGAAGTCCGTGCAGACGCTGTCCGACGTGGCGTTGGGCACGTTGTACGACAGCGTGTCGCCCACCGATGGCAGGGAAACGGCCCGCGCAATGCGCGCCGCGCCTCGTATGCGCGACAGATTCAGCATGTTGGCGCGGGCCGTGCGACGCCAGAGGGGATCGGTCAGATGCAGCGCGCGCCTCTCACGAGCGCGGAACCTGCCTTCCGCCATGCTCGAGAACAGGCCGGCCGCCGCTGGCGCGACCGCCGTGCGCTGTTGCGACAGGAGCCGATCCTTGAGCATGCGCGCGAGCAGTCCCGACCCGCTGTCCGAAATGCTGTACGTCATCGTGTCATCCGGCGCAGGCGATGCATTGCCGGCGACCACCACGTACGTTGCGCCGGACGCCGCCGACAGCGACACGCAGTCGAGTGACGGCGGCGTTCCCAGCACCTGCACGCCACCAACGGGGAGTGACACCGTGACGGGCGATGCGCCGGATGGGCAGGGCGCAAAGCCCGATTTCTGATGATTACCAGGTTCCGTGGAGTTGGAACACGCCGAGAGCGCGAACGCTCCCGCGAGCGCTGACGCGAACGCGACGATGGATGTGGGTCTCATGACCTCGATGGTCCCTCTGCGCGCGCCATGCACGCACTGATGAAGTTGGTGGATGGGCGGCGGCCCGCACCGCGACGACGTGTCGCTCTGATACAGCCGAAGCGCCGGGAAGTTGCTACCATGCCATCCAACACCGCAATATCCATCCCGCTGCTTCTCGCTGTGATTTTCCTTATCGCACATGCATCGCAAAGCCATCAATCATCTCAAGCGGGCTGATCCGGTACTTGCCCGGCTGATCGACGAGGTGGGTCCCTGTCGCTACGCGGTCCGCGCCGACGGCACGCACTTCGATGCGGTCGTGCGCGCGATCGTATACCAGCAGCTTTCGGGGAGCGCGGCCTTCAGCATTCATTCCCGCCTGCTGGCGCGCTTTGGCGGTGTCACGCCGGAGCCGCAGTTGCTGCTCGGCACGCCCGACGCCGAGCTGCGCGCGCTGGGGCTTTCGCGCCAGAAGATCGGCTATCTCAAGGATCTGTCGCGCCGCGTGGCGTGCGGCGAGGTTCCCCTGTCCACGTTGCACGACATGGACGATGACGCGGTCATCGCCGCGCTCACGGCGGTCAAGGGCATTGGGGTGTGGACCGCGCAGATGTTCCTCATGTTCCGGCTGGGGCGCCCTGATGTGCTTCCGGATCTCGACCTCGGCATCCGCAAGGCGATCCAGCGCGCGTACCGCTTGCGCAAACTGCCTGCGGCGGAGCGCGTGCACCGTATCGGCGCGCCCTGGTCGCCGTTCAGCACCGTGGCGTGCTGGTATCTCTGGCGCAGTCTGGAGCTCTCGGACACGGGAGGCACGCCGGCCGCGAAGCGACAGGGCGGGAACGGCGCGCGGAAGGGCGGGGATCGCGCGCGAAAGAGCGGGACGCGCCAGGCGACTCGTGCACGTCGCGCGAAGCGATAGCACACCGGCATTCGAGCTCTTCGCGGTGTGCGCTCCCGGGCTGGAGACGCTCGTCGCGGCGGAGCTGCGCGCGCTTGGCGCCGCGCCCACCGCGACGGAGCCTGGCGGCGTGGCGTTCTCCGGCGATGCGCAGATGATGTATCGCGCCAACCTGCACTCCCGCATCGCGAGCCGCGTCATGGCGCGCGTGGGTCGCTTCCGGGCGCGCGCACTCAGCGAGCTCGAACGCCGCTCGAAGCAGCTCCCGTGGGAGCGCTACCTCGCGCCCGGCACGACGGTGCGGCTGCGCGTGACGTGCCGCAAGTCGAAGCTCTATCACTCGGGCGCGGTGGCCGAACGCATTGCGACGGGCATCGCCGCGCGTGTGGACCGCCTTGGCGGGGTGGCGCCGGAGAGCGCGCGTGATGCCGCGGCGGACGACGATGGCGGCGACAATGCACCTGGCGCGTCGCCTTCACAGCTTTTCGTGGTTCGCGTGCTTCACGATGAGTGCTCCATCAGCGCCGACACGTCGGGCGCGCTGCTGCACCGGCGTGGTTACCGCACGGCAACGGCAAAGGCACCGGTGCGCGAGACGCTGGCGGCGGCGCTTCTCGTCGCGGGCGGCTGGGACACGAACGCTCCCCTGCTCGACCCGATGTGCGGCGCGGGAACCATCGCCATCGAGGGCGCCCTCCTGGCGCGCCGCATTGCACCGGGCATTGCGCGTACATTTGCCTGCGTGCAATGGCCCGGAGCGAATCCCGGTGCATGGCAGGCGCTGCTCGACCAGGCGCGCAGCGATGCACTGCCGCGCGCGCGCGCGCCGATTCTCGCCTCCGATCGCGATGCGGGCGCTGTGGAGGCGGCACACGCCAACGCGGCGCGCGCGGGCGTGGCGGGTGACATCGAGTTCTCCCGGCGCGCGCTGTCCGCGGTGAAGCCGCCCAACACGCCCGGGTGGCTGGTGACCAATCCGCCGTACGGCAAGCGCGTTGGCGATGCGAGCGCATTGCGCGATCTCTACGCCACGCTTGGTCGTGTCGCGCGACGCGGGTGGCCGGGGTGCACGCTCGTCGTGCTGTCCGCGGACCGTGTCCTCGAGCGGCAACTCGGACTGGAGTGTGCGCCGCTGCTGCGCACACGGAACGGCGGCATCGCGGTGCGTGTGATCCGGTGCGGGTGATGTCCTTCACGATAACTGCGTGACCGCGTTCCGGGTTCACGCAACATCGCCGAAACTGGCGCCAGGTAGACAGGATTACAGGATTGACAGGATTACAGGATTGACGGGATTGACAGAATTGACCGATTGCCTTTTATGCTGGGACCCGCCACGATGGATTCACCTCTTGAGACCACTTTCGGAGTCAGCCGGAGCCGTTCCCAGGCAATCACTGTCACTCGGAGCAGCCGCCGGAACCCGACTACCAGGCACCACGCAATCCTGTCAATCCTGAAATCCTGTCCCGCAGTTCCTGAAATCCCCTCCTCAATTCGGCGCAGCAATCGTGGGCTCGCCGCGCTCGTGCCGGCGGATGTCATCCACGAGGTGCCACGCCGAGGGGTAGCGATCTTCCGGGCGCTTCTCGAGCGCCCGGAGAACGATCGCGTCGAGGTCGCCTTCGAGGTCGCGCACGAGCGCGGCGGGCGTCGTTCCGCGTGCCGCGCTCACGCTTGCGGCCGTCACTTCGTGAGTGCGTCCGCCGCGGGTGTCGCGCTCGGAGAGCGCCGCGGCGCGCGATGGGGGCAGGGGCACCTCGTGCAGCACGGCACGTTCGATCATGCCCGCGGAGCGACTCGCGATGCGGTAGGCGCGATGTCCGGTCAGCAGCTCATAGAGCAGCAGGCCGAGTGCGTACACGTCGCTCGCCGCCGTCACGGCTTTGCCGCGCACCTGTTCGGGCGATGCATACTCGGGTGTCATGAGGCGGACGCCGGTGTTGGTGCGCGGGCCGGTGCCGGCATCGTCGCCCAGCAGCTTGGCGATGCCGAAGTCCAGCAGCTTCACGTCGCCCGCGGGCGTCACGAAGATGTTCGACGGCTTGATGTCGCGGTGCACCACGAAGCCCGCGTGCGCGTGCTGCACGGCGCCGCACACGGTGGCGAAGAGCGCGAGCCGCGCGCCGATCAGGAGCTGGTGCGCATCGCAGTAGCGGTCGATGGGCTGCCCGTCCACGAATTCCATGGCCAACCATGGATCGTCGCGCGCCCCGACGCCCACGTCCAGCAGCCGCGCGATGTGCGGGTGTTCGAGGCGCGCCAGCACGCGCCCCTCGTGCGCCAGTCGTGCATTGAGCTCGGGGCTCGTGAGGTCGCCGCGAATGAGCTTCATGGCCACGACGTCGTGCGTCGTGTCGTGCTCCGCGAGATAGACTACCCCCATGCCGCCGCGGCCGATCTCGCGGAGGAGCCGGTAGCCGCCAATGTGTTCACCGGCGCGCGTATCGCAGTCGTCCGGCGTCAGCAGCGTGGCCATGGAGGGCGCCGGCGAGTCGAGGATGGCCGGCGCGTGCGCGTCGGCGTCGAGCAGCGAGGCCACCTCGGCGCGCAGCGCGCTGTCGTCGGCGCAGACCCGGTCCAGGAAGAAGGGGCGCGCGGACTCGGGACGTTCGAGCGTGGCGTGAAAGATCTTCTGGACCAGCCGCCAGCGATCAGCGTCCATTGGGGGCAAGCTCCCGCGCGAGCCAGGCCCGGGCCGCGCGCCAGTCCCGATTCACGGTGGGTACGGAGAGGCCCAGCGCCTGCGCCGTCTCCTCGACATTGAGGCCGGCGAAGAAGCGGTATTCCACGATGCGCGCCTGGCGTTCGTCGAGGAGCGCGAGGCGGCGCAGCGCGTCGTCGAGATCCAGCAGCTCTTCCACGCGCATGGACATGCCGTGCACGCCTTCGTCGAAGGTGACCACGACCTCGCCGCCGCCGCGCTTCTGCGCGAGGCGGTCGCGCGCCGCCGCCATGAGCACCTGCCGCATCGCGCGCGCGGCGACCGAGAGAAAATGCTTGCGGTCCTGCCAGTCGAGTGACGCCGACGGGAGCAGCTTGAGATAGGCTTCGTGGACGAGCGCTGTGGTGTCGATGGTCTCCGTCCCCCGCCCACCGCGCACGACGTGGGCGAGGCCGTGCAGCTCATCGTACACGCAGGTGAAGAGCTGGTCGAACGCCCCGTCTTCGCCGCGACTGGCGGCGCGGAGCAGGGCGGGGAGGGATGGCGGTTCGTTGGAAAGCATGGAGTGGAAAGCGGGCGCCTTCGGCGCCCTGCGGGAAGCGCCGCGCGGAGCGCGGCTGAGGGAAGCGGCGGCCTGCGGCCGCCTGCGGGAACCGGCCTCCGCCTTGCGATCATTACACGGGCCCTGATCGCGGTGAATGGCCGGCTCAGAGCATACGCCGGAATGCCAGCCGACGCCAGCCGACGCCAGCCGACGCACTTCCTTCGCTCTGCGTTTTTCAGGTCGCCGGTGGCGACCGCTTCCCGCAGGCGCTGAGCCGACAGGCTCAGCCGCCGCTTCCCGCAGCCGCGCTTTGCGCGGCGCTTCCCGCAGGCGGCCTCTGGCCGCCGCTTCCCGCATATATTGCACACGTGCCATCACCGCTCGTTCAACCGCGTGCCTCGCACGGAGCCGCCAGTCCAACGGACGACCTGATCGAGTCGCTCCCCGGCGTGATCTGCGTCATCAATGGCGACTGGCGTATCACCGCCATCAATCGCCGCGCCGTCGAGCTCGCGGGGCGTGTGCGCGCGGACCTGCTCGGCGCCGCGATCTGGGACTATCCCGTGCTCGCGCCCAATCCCGCGCTCTGGGGCGAGCTGCAGCGGGCAATGGTGCGGCGCACGCCGTTCGTACGCCAGCTGGACGTCGCCACGCTCGGCGTTCCGCTGCGACTGCACGTCATGCCGCACCGTGATGGGTTGCTGCTGCAGGCGCTCGAGCAGGAGTCGCCGCATCCGTTCGACGAACCCCATTCGACGATCCTTCGCATCGCACGCGGCGCGGAATCGCGCGCCAGAACGCTGCAGTCGCTCACCGCGGCACTCTCGGGCGCGCTCGCCGAAGAGGAAGTGAGCGCCGTCGTGCTGCGCCAGGCACTCCCCGCGTTCGGTGCCACGGCGGGCGACGTCGTTCTTCTCAGCGAGGACCGGCAGGAATTCCGCGCGCTCTGCTGGGTCGGGTATCCGGAGGAACTCGTCCGGGAATGGATGCACTATCCGGTGGAGAGCGGCACACCGGGACGCGACATTGTACGCACGGGCGAGCCGCTCTTCCTGACCTCCATCACGGTCATCGAGGAGCGGTATCCGCGACTCGCGGCCATGTTGCGCGCGAACTCGCTTTCCGCCTACGCGGGCATGCCCATCGTCCTGGGTGGACGCGTGAGCGGCGTGGTGAGCTTCAACTTTCCGGAGGCGCGCGAGTTCACCGAGGAAGATCGCGCGATGCTGCTGGCCTTCGCGGCCCAGTGCGCGCTGGCGCTCGAGCGCGCGCAACTGTTCAACGCCGAGCAGCGGGCGCGCGCCGAGGCAGAGGCGGCCAATCAGGCCAAGACGGATTTTCTGGCGGTGATGAGCCACGAGCTGCGCACGCCGCTCACTGCCATCCTCGGCTACGAGGAGCTGCTCGCGGATGGGGTGAGCGGGCCAGTGAACGATGCGCAGCAGCTGCAGCTCGAGCGCATCAAGGTGAGCGCCATGCATCTCCTGCAGCTCATTGACGAGCTGCTCACCTTCTCCCGTCTGGAGACGGACGACGAACATTGCGAGTCCACGCCGATCGCGCTCGCCACGATCCTCGACGAATCCGTGGCGCTCATCGCGCCGCTCGCGGCGGCGCGCCGGCTCACGCTGGCCGCGACCCCACCGGTGCAGCCCCGCACCCTCTTCACGGATCCGGCCAAGCTGCGCCAGGTGCTCGTGAATCTCCTGTCGAACGCGGTGAAGTTCACTGAGCGCGGGCGCATTGATCTCACGGCGAGCTGCGATGACCACACCGTGCGCATTGACGTGCGCGACACCGGGATCGGCATCGCCGAGGAGCATCTCGACCGCATCTTCGAACCCTTCTGGCAGGCCGAACGCCGGACGACGCGACGCGCGGGCGGGACCGGGCTGGGGCTGAGCGTGTCGCGCGGGCTGGTGAATCTGCTGGGCGGGACGCTGACGGTGGAAAGCGAGGTGGGGGTGGGAAGCGTGTTCACGATTCTCCTCCCCGCATAAGCCACGTCGCGGCTCGTGCGGGGAGGAGAACCGCGGGAAGCACCGGTCTGCGGCCGGCTGCGGGAAGCGGGCGACCGGGCCTGAAGCCCCGGCGCCCTGTGGGAAGCGGCGGCCTTTGGCCGCCTGCGGGAAAAGGAGAGCGCGGCTGCTGGCGTCGCACGGCATTCCGGCGTATGCTGTGAGCCGGGCAATCACCATCATGAGGGCGTTGTGTCGTTACCCCAGGGCGAAGACCGCTTCCCACAGGCGGCCAAGGGCCGCCGCTTCCCTCAGCCGAAGGCGCTTCCCGCAAGACGCCGCAGGCGACTGCTTCGCGCAGCCGCCGCGCTGTGCGCGGCGCTGCTCGCGGCGCTCTTCGCGGCGTGCCAGCGCGGCGGCACTGCCGTCGCCCTGCGCGCGCCCGCAGACAACGAAATTCCGGCCGGAGCACTCGGCGCGTCCATCCGGCGCGGGCGCGCGCTGCTCGAACACACGCGCGACAGTCTGCCCGCGAACGTCGGCAACAAGCTGCGCTGCCTGAGCTGCCATCTCGATGGTGGCATGCGCGCCAACTCTGCGCCGCTCGTCGGCGTCTATGCACGCTTCCCTCAGTACAGCGCGCGCTCCGGCACCACGATCACCATTCAGGACCGGATCAACGGGTGCTTCGTGCGCAGCATGAACGGGCATCCGCTTCCCGCCGCGAGCCCAGCGCTGCGCGACATTACCGCGTACCTCGCCTTTCTCTCGCGCGACGTGCCCGTTGGCGCGCACGTCAAGGGCGAAGGTTTCGCGGCCATGACGCCGCTCAAGGGCGATTCCGCGATCGGCCGCATGCTGTTTGCTTCACGCTGCGCGCGCTGCCATGGCGACGACGGTGGCGGCACCGTCGTGGCGCCGCCGCTCTGGGGCACGGAGTCGTTCAACATTGGCGCGGGGATGGCGCGGCTGCGCACGGCCGCGAGCTTCATTCGGCACAACATGCCATACGATCAACCCGGCACGCTCACCGATCAGCAGGCATTCGACGTCGCGGCGTACGTCACCTCGCGCCCGCGGCCCGACCTGCCCGGCAAGGAATACGATTGGCCCCGGGGAGGCGCGCCGCCCGACGTCGCCTATCCCACACTTGGCACACCCCCGCAGGAGGCGGCGCGCGCGCAGTCGAAGAACTGAATGATGGAACGGTTGCACGTCACACTTTCACGGCACACCTGGAGGTAGCGTATGCACGACATCGACCCTCTCGACAAGGTTCCTCGCCGCGGATTTCTCGAGCGACTCGCGGCGGTGTCGCTCGCAGCCGGCGTCGCCGGCGCATTGCCGCGGACGCTGCGCGCGGAACCTGTCCCGGCGCGCACACCGGATGCTCGCGGCGCGCGCGGACCGTCGAGCGTCGAGGACTGGCCCGACGTGAAGGGGAAGCACAAGCAGATCTTCGACGGTACCGCCGTGAACGACGGCATGCCGCTCATCTTCCCCACGGTGTTCATGAACACCAACAACGAAGCCAGCGGCGTGAAGGACAGCGATCTGGGGGCAGTGGTCGTACTGCGTCATGCCGGGATCCCGATTGCCTTCACGGATGCGATCTGGGCGAAGTACAAGCTCGGCGAAGCCTTCGGCATCAAGGATCCCGCCACGAAGCAGCCCGCTGTGCGCAATCCGTTCTACCACTCCAAGCCGGGTGATATCCTGCTTCCCGACGCCGAGATGGAGCACTTTCAGTCGCGCGGCGGGATCATTGGCGTGTGCAACGTGGCACTCACGATCTGGAGCGGCATGCGCGGCCAGGCGATCGGGGTGGACAAGGAGACGGCAAAGAAGGAGTGGATCGCCGGCGTCGTTCCGGGCGTCACGATCCTCCCGTCCGGCGTCTGGGGCGTGAACCGCGCGCAGGAAAAGGGATGCACGTATTGTTATGCAGGTTGACAGCGGTAGCTGGGGGTTGGTAGCCCCCAGCTACCATCCCCCGGCTGGCAGCTTCCATGAACGCCATCTGCATTGGCAGGCATAGAATCCTCAGCGAGCATTTCTGCTCGTTCTTTGAAGCAGCGGGCCTGGAGTGCACGCCGGTGGTCGGGATGCAGGATGGCATCGCCGAAGTGCGCGCGGGATCGCCCGACGTCGTGATCTGCGATTACGATCTGCTCCAGCCCGATCTGCTTCACGAGTGGGGTCGGGATGGACGGCTCGCCGAGCTTCCCATCATCGCGGTGAGTCTGACGCGCCGGCCTGAGGAGGCGCGCCTGGTCGGGCACGGGCCGGTCATCAGCTTTCTCTACCTGCCGGCGGCGGAAGGCGACGACGTGAAGAGCACGCTGCAGAGCGCTTCGGTCGTGGCCAACCGTGCTCGAGCATCACGGGAGCGGATCAACGAGCCCGAAGCCCGGCTCTGAGATGCGGGTGCGTGCCGCGGTTGCGGCGGTGTTCCTTGCCATACTGACCGTGGCGGCGGGGTGCCGGGGTGGGCAGGACAACGGCGCGGCGCCGGCCGCGCACGGGGCCACGCACCCGGGTGCGGCCGGCGCACCAGGCACGAAGGCGGCAATTGGAGGGCGCGCACTTGGCGCCGGCGCGGCGCAGCCGGACAGCGAGGGGTGGACCGTGTCGGAGGTCGTGCGGCGGCTCACTGACGCGGGACTCATCGTAGCGGACTCGGCGCAGACCGCGCGCCACGAGCCGCTCACGGTGAGCGCTCACGTGCTGCATGTGAGCGGGGGAACGCTGGAGCTGTATCTCTACGCAGACGCGGCGGCGCGCGAGCGGGAGAGCGCAAAGCTGGACACCGCGCAGACCGGGCTCCCGTCCATTTACAGCGCTCGCTACATCGAGTCGGGGAACCTGATCGCGATCCTGCACACGCCGAGTGACCGCACGGCGGAGCGGGTGACGAACGTGCTGGAAGGGTGGCACAACGAGGAGTGATGCAGCGAGGGCGGCAGCTCGGAGTGAGCCACCGCCCTCGTTGTTGTTCACCCAGCGAGAGAGTTACGGCTGGCAAACCGGCGAGCCATCCGTGACCACCGAGACGCTGTTCACCGTTGCGGGGAAGCCGCCGCCAACCTTGACGCCGCACAGCTTGGCCGTGAAGGAGTTGGTCGCACCCGCCTGCCAGGTGCTGTCCGCACCCGTGATGGTGATCGTGTTACCCGTGGACGGGACGTAGTTGTTGAGCGGGGTCACCGTCCCGGCGACGTTCGACGCGGTACCAGAGAAGTACGTGTTGTACGAAGAGAAGTACGCCTCTTCGGCCGTCGCGAGGTTGCGCAGGTCGGTCTTCATCGACGCGACGTACGCCTTCTCCTTCGTGGTGGCAAACTTCGGGATCGCGATCGCCGCCAGAATGCCGATGATAACTACGACAATCAGCAGCTCGATCAGAGTGAAGCCCTTCTTAGCGGTGAGACGCATCTGTGTTGATCCTCCTGGATCGGTTGGTCGCGAGCCCTGTCGCTCGAGAGTGAGTTGCCAGCGTGGGTCTGGCCGGTACCAAGGCACGCTCGGTGCCAAACAGCTGGTTCTTCGTAACGCCTTGTGCTACAACATCTTGACTGTGAGCTGCCGGCCTGGGGACGATTTTTCTTCCTAGCGTTTTGCAATCTGCGTGGTGAATTGCAACCGCCTCGCCTGGCCATCCCCACCTGCCCACCTGACCCGCCTTCCCCGAACCTTCGACCTGGCGCTGCCCACGACGCGCGCGCCTGAACCGCATGGTCCGGGTTCGGGATGAGGACGACCGATTGGCGGAGAAGGTAAATCGGGGCGGAGAGCGACCAGCACCATACGAGCGCGGGCCGCATCAAAACGGATCAGCAGCTACTGTCGCCCGGCGAAAGCCGGGGTGCGACGCCGGGACGAATTCGGAGGCAGCTTGTGGCTATCTCGCTTGGCCTGAGAGACGCCGAGCTGGACCGAATGGCATCGGCATTTCACGTATAGCGAAAATGGCGGCGACTCTGCAGACTCCCTTCCCGCAGTCGCGCGTCGCGCGACGCTTCCCGCAACCGGCCTTCGGCCGGCGCTTCCCAGCCGTTAAATTGCAGCCATCATGTCCGCCCCCACCTCCACCCCGATCATCAGCGCCTTCAACGACGGGTACGTCGCCGGCCTGTACGAGTCCTTCCTTCGCGACCCCGCTTCTGTTGACGAGTCCTGGCGCCAGTTCTTCCAGTTCGCGCGCTCGCTCTCCGGCACTACGGCACCGACCGCCGCAGCCGCCGCCGCAGCGGGTGTCACGGCCGACGCGGCCTACCTCCGCAAGGTCGCCGGCGCCGCCGCGCTCGCGCAGGCCGTCCGCCACTATGGTCACTTCGACGTCCAGCTCGACCCACTCGGCTCGCCCCCGCTGAGCGCGGCCGAGCTGAAGCCCGAGTTTCACGGCATCAGCGAGGCCGACCTCGCCACCATCCCGGGCGCGGCGCTCGGCTTCGACCAGGATGCCACTGCTGCCGATGCCGTCGCGCGGCTGCGCCGCCTGTATTCGTCCACCATCGGCTTCGAGTTCGAATACATCGAGGAGGAGGCCGAGCGCGAGTGGTTCCGCGCGGTGATCGAGCAGGGCGGGATGCGCCGCACCATGACGAGCGAGGAGAAGAAGAACGTGCTCCGCCGCCTCAGCGAAGTGGACGGGCTGGAGCGGTTCCTCGGCATGGCGTACCAGGGCTACAAGCGGTTCGGCATCGAGGGTACCGATGTATTGGTTCCCATGCTCGATGCCGCCGTGGGCGGCGCGGCCACGGCGGGCGCGCGTGAAGTGGTGATCGGCATGGCGCACCGCGGCCGCATCAACGTGCTCGCGCACGTGCTCGACAAGCCGGTGGCCAGAGTCTTCGAGGAGTTCGAGGGACGCCACGCGGCCAGCGCCGCCGCGGACACGGGCGACGTGAAGTATCATCTCGGCGCGCGCACCCTGCGCACCTTCCCCGGCGGCGAGCAGGTGGAGGTCGTGCTGCTCCCCAACCCGAGCCACCTCGAGTTCGTGAATCCGGTGGTGGAGGGCACGGTGCGCGCGCGCCAGCGTACCACGCAGCCCACGCCCGGCTTCGACACGACGAGCGCACTCCCCATCCTCATCCACGGTGATGCGTCATTCCCCGGCGAGGGCGTGGTGGCCGAGACCTTCAACCTCTCGCACCTGCGCGGGTTCAGCACGGGCGGCTCGCTGCACATCATCATGAACAACCAGGTGGGCTTCACCACCGACCCGCGCGACGGTCGCTCCACGTACTACGCGAGCGACCTCGCCAAGGGATTCGAGGTGCCCATCGTCCACGTGAACGCCGACGACGCCGAGAGCTGCGTCGCGGTCGTCTGGCTCGCGCTGGCCTATCGCGAACGCTTCGGCAAGGACTTCCTCATTGACGTCGTCGGCTACCGCCGCCACGGACACAACGAGACGGATGAGCCGGCGTACACGCAGCCCAGGTTGTACGACGCCATCAAGTCGCACCCGACCCCTCGGCTCGTATGGGGAGAGCGGCTGGTGCGCGAGGGGATCATCGGGGCCGACGAGGTGAAGCAGGTGGACGACGCCGTGCAGGCGGAGTTCAACCGGATTCTCAAGCAGGTGAAGGCGACCGCCGCGCCCGCGGAGAACGGCAACGGCGATCACGGCGTGGAGAATCCGCTGCCGGCGGTTGATACCACCGTTCCCGCCGACGTGCTCATCTCGCTGAACGAGCGGCTGCTGAGCTGGCCCGCCGATTTCCATCCGCTCCCCAAGCTGGCCAAACAGTTCGAGCGCCGTCGCACGGCGGTGGGTGAAGCGGGCGGCATTGACTGGGGTCACGCGGAAGTGCTCGCCTGGGCGTCGCTGCTCCTGCAGGGCACGTCCGTGCGCATCAGCGGACAGGACGCCGAACGCGGCACGTTCTCGCACCGGCAGGCGGTGCTGCACGATCACGAGTCCGGCGCGACGTACACGCCGCTGCAGCACATCGCGGACGCCCGGGGCCGTTTCGAGATCTACAACTCGCCGCTCTCCGAAACGGCGGTGCTGGGATTCGAGTACGGCTACAGCGTGGCCGCACCCGACACGCTCGTGCTCTGGGAGGCGCAGTTCGGCGACTTCTCGAACGTCGCGCAGCCCATCATGGATCAGTTCATCGTCTCCGACCACGCCAAGTGGGGACAGGACAGCGGGCTGGTGCTGCTGCTGCCACACGGCTACGAAGGGCAGGGGCCCGAACACTCGAGCGCGCGCCTCGAGCGCTTTCTGCAGATGAGCGCTGAACAGAACATGCGGGTGGCCTATCCCTCCTCGCCCGCGCAGTATTTCCACGTGCTGCGCCGTCAGGCGCTGCTCGGGGAGCGGCGTCCGCTCGTGCTCATGCAGCCCAAGAGCCTGTTGCGCCTTCCGGCGGCTGCGTCGCATCTCGCCGATCTCACGAGCGGCGCGTTCCAGTCGGTGATCGATGACGCCGTGGCCGCCGCGGCGCCGGACCAGGTGCGGCGTCTCGTGTTCTGCTCGGGCAAGCTGTACTACGATCTCATCGCGCACGAGCGCGCGCCGGGTGTCGCCATCGTGCGCGTGGAGGAGCTCTACCCGTGGCCGCACGCGGTCATTACGAACATTCTCGAGCGCTACACGGCGATTGACGATGTGGTGTGGGCGCAGGAGGAGCCGCGCAACATGGGGGCGTGGAGTTTCGTCGCACCGCGTCTTCGCGCCGCGGTCGGGAACGCGCTGCCCATTCGCTACGTTGGTCGTCCAGAGCGCGCCAGCCCGGCGGAAGGATACGCGTCGTCGCACGCGGAGCAACAGGCGCGCATCGTCACCGATGCCCTGACAGTGCCGGTGGCCGCGCGGGTGTAGCACGCCGGCCGCCGCCGGTCACAACCGACAACTGAATCCGCCCATGCACCGAGCGTTCGCTGTCACTCTTCTGGCCGTCTCTCTTGCCGCGCCGCGTGCCGTCCTCTGCCAGGCACGCGGCGCGAGCGCGCTGGGCGAGCTCGTGGAAGGGCTGCCCGTTGAAACGCGCGTACTCGTGATCGGCGCGCATCCGGACGACGAGGATACACGCCTCATCGCGTGGCTCACGAAGGGACGCCACATCGATGTCGCGTATCTGTCGCTCACCCGTGGCGACGGGGGACAGAACCTCATTGGCAACGAGCTGGGCGAGGCGCTGGGCGTGATCCGCACCGAGGAACTGCTCGCCGCACGGCGCATTGACGGTGCGCACCAGTACTTCACGCGGGCGTACGACTTCGGCTTCTCCAAGAGCGCGGCGGAAACGTTCCAGCACTGGCCGCACGACTCCGTGCTCACGGATGTCGTGACGGTGGTGCGCGCCTTCCGGCCGCAGGTGATCGTGTCGGTCTTTTCGGGAACGCCGCGCGACGGACACGGGCACCATCAGGTGGCCGGCATCGTCGCGAAGGAGGCGTACGACGCGGCCATGGACACGGTGCGCTTCCCGCGCGCGGCAACGGCGGGCTTCGGCCCGTGGACGCCGCTCAAGTTCTATCGCACGCGCAGCTACTGGCAGGGCCAGGGCGCCACGTTCTCGTACGACGCGGGCGAGTACAGCCCGCTGCTGGGCGAGTCGTACGCGGAAATCGCCGCGCAGAGCCGGTCGCAGCACAAGTCGCAGGGCTTCGGCATGGTGCAGCGCAAGGGATTCATCGCGGGCTCGCTCGCGCGGGAAGCATCGCGCGTGGACGCGCCGGCCAACGCGAAGCAGGAGCGGTCGCCGTTCGACGGCATTGACACCACGTGGAACCGGCTCAGCACGGAAGTCGCCGGCGCCGATGAGCGCGCGGATGTCCAGGCGGCACTGGCCGCGGCGCACGATGCACGACGCACGCTCGACCTGTACCATCCCGAAACGGGGCTGGGCGCGCTGGAGCGCATGCGCGCGGCGCTGGCCGATCTCGCTGAGCGCGAGCGCGCGAGTGCCAGGCCCAATGACGATGTCGTGACATCCGTACAGGACGGACTCGATCGTGTGACGCGCGCGATCCTCCTCGCGCGCGGCATCGCGATCGATGCGGATGTGGATCGTGACGAGGTGGCGCAGGGCGACTCCGTGCCCGTGAAGATCACCGTGTACAATCGCGGCACGCTGCCGGTGACCGCGGAGCTGGGACCGCAGCTCGCCGCCGATCCCGAGATCCTGCCCGACAGTTCGGCGACGATGACCATTCAAGAACACGGCGGCGCGCTCACGGAGCCCTGGTGGCTCACCCGGCCGCGCACGGGCGACATGTTCGCTGTCCCCGTGAACGGGGAGAGCGATGACGAGCGCGACGCCGGACTGCGCGTCCCCGTGTCGCTCGACAGCGGCACGCTCGTGACGCGTGTACCCATCGTGCACGAGTACGGCGACCCGGTGCGCGGTGATGTGCGCCGCCCGTTGATGGTTGTGCCGCCGGTGGCGGTGACGCTGGATGACAACGTGGAGATTGCGCGCGCCGGCGCCCCGCTCGTGCGCACGGTGCGCGTCCATCTGCGCTCGGCGCTCGAAACGCCGCGCAGCGTGACCGTGTCGCTCGACCTGCCGCGCGGACTGCGCGCGGACTCGGCGAGCCGCACCGTCGCGCTTGGCCAGGAAGGCGCCGCGACGGTCATGTTCACCGTACGCGGCGCGCTGCCCGCCGGCGCGCACGAGATCAGCGCCGTGGCGAAGAGCGGCGGCGCGACGTACAGCACGGGATACGTGTCCATCGAGTACCCGCACATCCGCCCGCGCAAGCTGTATCACGATGCGAGCATGTCGGTGCACGCGATTGACGTCGCGCTCCCGGCGAAGCTCAACGTGGCCTACATCCCGGGCGTGGGCGACAACGTCGCACCAATGCTGCCGCAGCTGGGCATTCCCCTCACGGTGCTCGATCCGGCCAAGCTCGCGAGCACCGATCTCTCGCGCTTCACGACGATCGTCGTGGGTCCGCGAGCGTATGAAACCGACCCCGTGCTCGCCGCGATGAACGCGCGGCTCTTCGACTGGGTGAAGCGCGGCGGCACCATGGTGGTGCAGTACGGCCAGAACGAGATGATGAAGCCGGGGATGATGCCGTGGCCGATCACGCTCTCGCGCCCCGCCGCGCGCGTCACGGAGGAGAACGCGCCCGTGCGCGTGCTGCGCGCCGACAGCCCGCTGCTCACCTGGCCCAACCGGATCGGTCCGTCGGACTGGCAGGGGTGGGTGCAGGAACGCTCGACGTACATGCCGAGCACGTTCGACAAGCACTATGAGACCGTGCTGAGCATGAATGACCCAGGCGAAGCCGCGAACGATGCCAGTCTGCTGGTGGGTCACTACGGCAAGGGAAGCTACGTGTACTGCACGCTCGCGCTGTTCCGGCAGGTGCCCGCGGGCGTGCCCGGCGGCGTCCGGCTGTTCGTGAACCTGCTCGCGGCCGGCGGCCGGCGGTGAGGGGGGGGCCGGGAAGCGCCGCGCGAAGCGCGGCTGCGGGAAGCGCCCCGGCGGCCTGCGGCCGCGGGGCTGTGGGAAGCGGGGCCAAAGGCCCCTGCGGGAAGGGGCCTTCGCCGGGTACCGGAGACGGCGGTGGGGGGCGCCGTTCCGCAGCCGCCGGGCCGGTGGGCCCGGCGGCGCTTCCCGCAGGCGCTGCGCCGACAGGCGCCATCGCCGCTTCCCGGAGCCGCGCTTCGCGCGGCGCTTCCCTCAGGCGCGCTCTGCGCGCCGCTTCCCTCGGTCTCATCCTCGCCGCTTGCTCGTCGGACCACAGGACCGTCCTCACCGTCTATTCCCCGCACGGCAAGGATCTCCTCTCGTATTACGAGAAGGCCTTCGAGACAGCGCATCCCAACGTGGATGTGCAGTGGGTGGACATGGGGTCGCAGGATGTGATTGACCGCCTGCGCAGCGAGAAGGCGAATCCGCAGGCGGACGTGTGGTTCGGCGCGCCGGAGGAGATCTTCGAGCGTGCGGGGCGCGAGGGATTGCTCGAGCCGTACCGTCCGACGTGGGCGAACGCCGTGCCCGCCGAGTCGCACGACGCGAACGACCTGTGGTACGGGACGTATCTCACGCCCGAGGTGATCGGCTACAACAGTCAGGTCGTGAGCGATTCTGCGGCGCCGAAGGACTGGGATGACGTACTCGATCCGAAGTGGAAGGGAAAGGTGATCCTTCGTGATCCCATAGGATCGGGAACCATGCGCGCCATCTTCGGCGCGATCCTGCTGCGCAGCATGCGCGAGACGGGCTCGCCCGATTCCGGGTGGGCGTGGCTGCGCCGCCTGGACGCGCAGACGAAGGAGTACACGCTCAACCCGGTGATCCTCTATCAGAAGCTCGGGCGACAGGAGGGGCTGATCACACTGTTCGACATGCCCGACCTGGCGATGCTCCAGGAGCGCTACCACATCCCGGTGAAGTACGTGATTCCGAGGAGCGGCACGCCGATTCTCGTGGACGCCATCGCGATCGTGAAGGGGACGAAGCACCCGGACATTGCGAAGGAGTACTACGAGTTCGTGACGACGCCCGCCGCACTGGAATACGCAGCGAACCACTTCTACCGGATTCCGGTGCGCACGGACATCCCG
>DASVWN010000062.1:0-4456 GCA_036393195.1 Gemmatimonadaceae bacterium
CAGGCTCGAAGGACGAGCAGCCGGATATTTCGGGGCGATCGCGGCCGCACACTTTGACCCCGCCTTGAACGCGCTCGCGCACGACGAGGCGAAGGATTTCGTGCTATCTCACGCCTCTCCTGACGGGTTCAGTTGGTGGGACTTGGTTCCCTTAGTTGGGACTTACCGCGCAGCCAAGTCAGCTGTGAAAGCATGTGTCTCCGTGCGCTAACCCCAACCGTTCCCACATGAAGAAGACGCGGCACGTCTCGTTACGTACACGGCTTGTGCGTTGCACTAGTGTTGGCGTCGTGATGGCGGCGTTGTACAGCGCATGGGTAACAGTCGTGTACCTGTTCCATCCGCAAACGTTTGTCCGGCTCGGCGCATCGTACGGGAGCGTGGTCGCTCTGTATTTCATCGTCTTTTCGGTCGGTGGAGCGTTCGTCGGGTTGGTATGGAATCTCTGCCGGTTTCGGATCTTTGCCTACCTCACGAGCATCCTGGTCGCCGTAGTCGTGGCGATAGGGTGCGGAGTCGTTCTTGATGGTATGCCATCGCAGTGGGACTGGAGTAGCTGGTTTGTCGTTCCAATTTTCGGCCTCGTGTTCGGCATATTTTTTGGCGGGTCACTCTACAAGGGGGTGAAAAGCAACTCGCTCGACTGGGATTCCGACTGAAGTACGGCGAGCACGCTCGTGCCGGGGCGCGCGGACCCGGTCCGCCTCGCCGGGCAGTTCGATGCGTCCCTGGATTCCACGGGCGTCCTATCCGCTGACGATCACGGCGACGGCCGTCTACGGCGACCACATTGTCGGATTCGAGCGTTGGGAGCGGACCTGTGGCCTTTCGCAATGATCGAGAGGGATGAATGACCTCCGGTCCTTGAGATTTGCATGCACGTCATGCGCGAAGAGATACGTGCGTGTTTCATCTCGTCCGGTAGCGATCCGCGGAGACGGCCTGCTGTATGAGTCGGTCGACAGAAGACGGAAGTTGTGCCCAGCACGCTCCGCGATTTCTCAATCGCCAGCGGTCACTCGTCTCCGTCGTGTTCGTTCTGCTCTCGCTCCGGCGATCGGAACGGTCGTAATAACTCGAGCAAGTCGGTTATGCGGCCGACGACGTCCGCTGTGGCGTCTCCAAACGTGCGCTCCGGCTCGCGCTCGGTGAGCATCGTGGCCGTGAGCTCCACGGCTTCGGCGTACGAGCCGGCTGCCACAAGATCGAGGTTGCTCACGGCCGCATCGATGATGAATTGCGCTGTCGTATCGGTACGGAGCATATGCCTGACGTCGCTCGTGATTGCATCGGCGACTCCTGCCCCCGCTGCCATGAGATCCCGGAGATAGAGAAGATCTTTCCCGCGTTTGGGGTTTGTGCGCTCGCCCCTCCTGGGCTGGCGCATCGAGAATGTAATAGCCTTGTTCACGACGTATGCGCCGAGTCGCGGGACGCGCACGGGAACGACATGATGCTCGGACGGGATCTCGTCGGTTCTCTCGCCCGCGTCGAGAAGCGGAATCTGGAGCACGATGGTGTGGCGCTCCATGATGCTCAATCCGGGGAGCATGACTGCGGCAACTCCGGTCTGGCCAATAATCGGCACGATCGAGCCGATACTCTGGAACGTTCCCGAGTGAGGCACGAGGAATTCGATCGCGTCACCGCGCTCCGGCGGTCCCACCCATATTACCGCACCAGCTGTGGTTGCGGGGTTTGTCGGAAGGAGCCCCGCGGCTGCGAGCAACTTCGCGAGCGGAGGACGATTCTCGAGTGCCAGCGAGGTTGCGGGCAGGAGCAGGTCCAACTCGCGTGTGAACGATAACGCTGCCTCCCATCGCCGGATCGTACCATAGCGACGGTGCAGGTACGGCACCCAGCCGCCGATCAACACCAGATCGGGCAGATAGGGCCGGAGGGCGTGGAGCACCCGGACGATCCCGGCGACGAGCTCAACCCGGTCTTGCTCATCATCACGCATGCGATGCAGCGTGGGTAGACGGGACGCCGGAAATCATCGAGCGCAGCAGATGCTCTGCCTGCTCGCGTCCGCGCACGGGGTAGTACCAGAGGTCCAGGATGAGCTGGAGATCGCTGATGATGGGCAGGCCCCGGACCGTGCGCAGGCCGTGCCACACCGAGGTCGCATAGTAGGGCGCGAGCAGTACGAGGCGACCGTTTGGCGCCGGCGCCCAGCCCATGCGCGTAGCGAGCGCCGCGAGTTCGCGGACAGGATCCGCGGTCGGCACATCGACGTAGAGATGGACGCGCTCCCACGTGGCATACGGCGCGATGAGCGAGCCGCCGGCCTGCAGCGTGAGCGCCCAGCGGACGGTCGGCGGCAGAAGTTTCGGGAGGCGGCGGAGAAAGCGGGTGGGATCCCCGATCGGGGCCTCGACCGCGATGCCGCGATTGAGCCGCCAGTCGTACGCGCGGGTCCACGCCTCGATCACCGCGATGGGGTCGATCGTGCGGACTTCGGCGGCGCGTCCACGCCGGGTGATCGAGACCAGGCCACGCGCGGCGAGCGCGCGAATGGCGTCGGAAGCAGTGGCGACGCCCACCTCGGCCGCGGTCGCGAGTTCGCGCACACCCCACGCGCGCTGGAGAGCGTGCGGGTCGAGCAGGACACGGAGCACGAGCGAACTCTTGTCGGCAAATGGGTCAGTCGTCGTGCCGAGCCGGCTGGCGCCGAGCGGAACCGGTCTGAGATCGGTGCGGTCGATAAGCGCCGAAGGCAGGGCGAGATGGACCGCTCCACTCAAGTCGATGAACGACTCCCCGCGCGCACGCAAGAACGAGCGACGCGCCGCCGTCCCGCGTGGCAGGACCCACACGGTGGTTGCCGGCTCGGTTGCCCACATCGGCGAAGCTGCGCCCAGCGCTACGAGACGGAGTCGGTCCGGGCCGCGATCCGAGCCAGTCCATCGCACGATGACCTCAGTGCCCGGTTGATCCTCCCGGCGATGGGGCCATTCCAGGGTCGCTCGCGGTCCGAGCGCCTGCCGGAGCAGCCGCACGGCCGCGGCGTAATCCATGGACGGCCGCTCGG
The DNA here is from genome assembly GCA_036393195.1 of Gemmatimonadaceae bacterium. GTDB lineage: Bacteria > Gemmatimonadota > Gemmatimonadetes > Gemmatimonadales > Gemmatimonadaceae > JADGGM01. Next base: position 3,035 of record DASVWN010000062.1, read on the forward strand.
CGCGGTGATCGGACCGTGCTTTATTGTTCGCCATGGACCGAACAATGGAGCTTCGACCGAATAATGGCAAGATGCCCGCGAGCCGCGGCGGGCACTTCATACTGCGTTGTCCGAGTGCTGTTGAGGTCGGTGGTGTGGCGGCGGAGCGATCGGTGCCCTCCTCATCGGCTGGTTCCTGTTCGCGGGCTGTGTCCTGTCCGACGTTCGCTAAAGCGATACCGCGACGGTCACTGCGGGCGACTGCACGATGAGCAGCCTGGGGGCGAGCGATACGCAGGACGCCAGGCGCAACCCTGGCACGCGTGCAGAATAAGAGCGGCGACGAACGCAGTCTTGCAGTTCGCACGCTGGGAGCACCATGATATGGGCGCCACGCAAATCCCGCGCGATCTCCAGCGCGTCATCCGTGCGTCAGATCCAGCGATCGGGCGGCAGATTCAGAACGTAGCGAAAGTGTGCGTCCCGCGTGATACGCGTCAGCTCATGCTGGCGCGCCACGGCCGCGATCCAAAGATCATTCTCAGGGATAGGTGTCCCCATGCTGCGGAGCTCGGCCTTCAGTTCGCCATAAATCGCGGCCGCGTCGCTGTCGCACGGCAGCACGGCCACCGAAGCCGCGAACTCGGCGATCCGCTGGACGTTGGCCGACGCTCGAGCCGACTTCCGCGCCCCAAAGAACAGTTCGCCGAGGGCCACAGCGGCTACGTAGAGCGCCTCCGCTCGCTGGACGCCGGCCAAAACGGCCGCCTCTCCGGCAAACAGGGCAATGACGATGTTCGTATCGAGGAGAACCCTACCACTCACTGGCATCGACCCGCTCGCAGTCGGCCTCGATCACGGCAGCGATCTCGCTGAGATCCGAGGCCGGAATTGTTCCCGCGAACCGGGCGAGGTCGGGCCCCTTCGTAGCATGCTCCAAGGCCCGCACGTATGCCATCGCTTGTGCACGCTGCGCCGGCGGCAATCGGCGCACACGCGCGGCCAGGTCATCGGGTGGGAACTCGGTCATGACGCACCTCCGGTCTCCAGCAATGTAGCCCGGGGCCGTCCCGATCGCGAACGCCGTCGCGTGGTGCTCGCCGCCGTCACCGAGTCCGCCACCGACGCTCCTCGTGGCGGAGCTGCTCAAGCTCCGCCCGCAGCGGCTCTCAGTACGCGCGGTCCAACGCGATCTCGCGCCTGTTCCTCAGCCAGTGGAAAGGACTCTGCGTATCGGGCTCGGGATCAAGCGTACCTCCCAGCGTCAGATAGGTCGCCCACAAACGCTCGCTCTCCATCCACCGCTCGACAGGAGTCAACCGATACCATGCGGCCCGCTTGGGGTCGCACAGATCCTCCGGCTCGAGGAGCGGTGCAGCAGCCGCATTCGGTGCGAGAAGCGCGTCAGCGTCGGTCCCATGGGGCATATCGGAAATATATCAG
>DASVWN010000063.1:0-10279 GCA_036393195.1 Gemmatimonadaceae bacterium
GCGGACTGGTGGGAAGGGGTGTGGCTGGACCTGCGTCACGCGGTGCGGGGGCTCGCGCGCTCGCCGGGGTTCACGGTGACGGTGGCGGCGACGCTGGCGCTGGGGATCGGGGCCAATGCGGTGGTGTTCTCGCTGCTGGACAGGCTGTTCTTTCAGGCGCCGGCTGGGGTGACGCGCGTTGACGGCCTGCGTCGCCTCGAGTTCGCGGTCTCCAATGCGAACGCCGCGCACGAGAGCTACACGCGGGGCGTCTTCAACTATCCCGAAGTGCAAAGTGTGAGCGCCGCCGCGCCCACGGGCGCGTCGGTCATGGCGTACGTGAACGACGACGTGCGCATGGGTCGCGACCCCGGCGCACCCACGGTGACGGCCACGTATACGGTTGGCGATTACTTCGGCGTACTGGGCGTTCGCCCGGCCGCGGGGCGGTTCTTCACGGTTGACGAAGAACGTCCCGGCGGCCTTACTCCCGTCGTCGTACTGGGATACCGGCTCTGGATGTCGCGCTTCGCCGGAAGCCGTGACATCCTCGGCCAGCCGCTGCAACTGGGCGCGCACCGTTACACGATCGTTGGCGTGGCACCCGAGGGATTCACCGGTGTGGCGCTGGGCGCCGCCGATCTCTGGCTTCCGTTCAACACGCTGGATGCATGGGGCGGCTGGTCCAGCCGCAAGGCAGACTGGTACAAGAATCCGAACACGTTCTCGCTGAACATCGTGGCGCGCGTGCCCGCGGCGGCGGCGGCGCAGGAACTCGCGGCGAGAGCCACCAACGCACTCCAGTCGCAGATCACGCGCCGCGGTTCCACCGGCATTGCGTCCGTAACGTCGCTCAACGGCGCGCCCGACAGGGAGTTCCACGCGGCCGAGTTCTCGATTTCGCGCCGGCTGGGCGGCGTGGCCGTGATCATTCTGCTTATTGCGTGCGCGAACGTCACGAATCTGCTGCTCATCCGCGCACTCGGCCGTCGCCGGGAGACGGCGGTGCGACTGGCGCTGGGCGTGAGTCGCCGGCGCCTGGCCGCGCAGTTCGTGATCGAGGCGATGCTCGTCGCCGTGGTGGGCGGCGCGGCGGCGCTGCTGCTCACCTGCTGGGGCGGCGGCCTGCTCAGGCATGTGCTGTTGCCCGACGTGAGCTGGAGCGGCGCCGCGGTGAATGCGCGCGTGCTGGTGTTCGCGATTATCGTGACGCTGCTCGCCGGCGTGGTGGCGGGGCTCGTGCCCGCGGTGCAGGGGAGTGACCCCTCACTCACCGGCGCGCTCAGAGGCGGCGTGCGCGAGGGACGTGTGACCCGAAGCCGCACGCGCACCGCGCTGCTCATTCTCCAGGCGGCGCTCTCGGTGGTGCTGCTCGCCGGGGCGGGACTCTTCATTCGGAGTCTGCGCCGGGTGCAGGCCATTGATCTGGGCTACGACAGCAACCGGATCGTCTTTGCCTCGGCGTCGCCCGTGGAGGATGACACCGTGCAGACGAGCGAGATTGGCGCCGCACTGCCGGACATGGCCGCGCGCCTGCAGCACGTGTCCGGTGTGGAGCGCGTGGCACTCGCGACGCTGGCGCCGATGCGCGGCTTCAGCATCATCGAGGCGTTCGCTCCGGGGCGCGATTCCGTGCTCGAGGGCGGTCCGTTCGGCATGCCGGTCGTGGACATGATCTCTCCCGGATACTTCGCCACCGTGGGCATCGCGCGCAGGGCGGGACGCGGATTCAGTGCGAGCGATCGCGCCGGCGCCGAGCAGGTGATGGTGGTGAACGAGACAATGGCGAAGGAGTTCTGGCCGAACGGGAACGCGATCGGCAGTTGCGTGATGCTCAAAACGCGCGACGCTCCGTGCCGGCGTATCGTGGGAATAGTGTCGGATGCGCACGTGGGTCAGGTCATCGAGGCGCCGGCGCCGATGTACTATCTGCCACTCGCGCAGGCGCCCGAGGATTTCGGCCGGGCCGGCGTCGTCGTGATCCGCACGCGGCCGGATCTGGTGAGCGCGGTGAGCGCGTCGGTCGCGCGCGGGCTGGCGGGGTCGTTCGGATTCCCGATCGCGACGCGCGTACAGGGGATGAGCGCGACGCTGAGGCGTGAATACCACCAGTGGAAGCTTGGCGCGGCGTTGTTCACGGCGGCGGGATTGATCGCGCTGCTCGTGGCGGGGGTCGGGATCTACAGCACGATTGCGTGCATTGTGGGTCAGCGGCGACACGAGATCGGCGTGCGCATCGCGCTGGGCGCGCAGGGCGGCCACGTGGCGCGTGTGGTGATCGGGCAAGGCGTGCGCATGGTGGTCGTGGGCGTCGTGATCGGGGTCGCGGTGGCGCTGGCGCTCGGCAAACTGGTGGCGTCAATGCTGTATGGCGTGACGGCGCACGACCCGGTGGTGCTGGGAGCGGTGGCGGCGGTGCTCGTCATCGTGGCTATCGCGGCGTGTGTGGTGCCGGCGTGGCGCGCTGCGCGGGTGGATCCCATGGAGACGCTGAGGGCGGAGTAGCGGGCTGTCAGCCCGACCGGGGTGGGCAGCACCGTGGACTTGACGTGCCGTCCGACTCCGCGGCTCGTCTGATACTCGAAGATATCCGCTACGCGAACAACGATCCCGATTCTTCGCTCTACTTCGGTCTAGCGGAACTTGCGTGGGCAGGCGAGATCACACGCATATGCCCGGCAGCGGGAGCACGCGGTTCAGCATGGCATGCCGCAGGGTCTCCTTTCCTTCAGTTGCTTTCTCTCGCTGCGGCGCGAATCTCCATTCCGGGAGCCGATGCACTACTCCGTGCCTCCGCGAGTTGGCTGCATGCATAACCACGATCGGGCCTTCAGAGCAACGGTGGGTCGATACGGCGTTGGAGGTTGCTTGAGCCATCCCTACGGTCGTCTGGGCCGAAAGGCTCACCGGTGGATGTCCTCGGGTCAGTTTCTGCGTAGAGCAAAGGACGTTGCTCTGGCTTTACTGGCGGCGACGGAGGAGAGAACCCCGGAATGGGCAGGGGCACTGATAATTCCGTCGATTTCAGTGGGCACAGAGGCGGAGCAGCTCCCGTGATCGGGTTGGAAATCATTCGTGCCGTTCGGCGACTGCGCGAAACGCCCCGCTTCTCTCTGTCCGTACTTGCATCAATCGCCATCGCGGTCGGGCCCATTCTCGTCGCCGTCAGCGTCTTCGAAGCGGCAGTGCTGCGGGACATGGCCGCCAAAGCGCCAAGCCGCCTTCTCGCGATTCAATCGATTCGCAGCGGACGTCGCAACGCCACCATCACTCGCGGCCTGTCATTCCCAGACTATCAGGATCTGAGAAGGAGCCTCCCGGATGGGGCGTCACGACACATCACTGCGTGGACGACCCAGGATGTGAGCGCCACCCTTCCCGGGGGTGACCGATCGCTGCGCATCGCCGCCGTGGCGGGGGACTACTTTGCCATAGCCAATGCGCGGTTCGTACGAGGCCATTGGCCAGCGGACGACGAGAGCGGAATCGTCGTCACCGAAGCGCTCTGGCGCGAATTGAACAGCGACCACGCAACGCCCGAGCTCACAATCTATGATCAGCGCTACCGCGTCACCGGCGTTGTCAGTGAATCGTTCCGTGGTTTGTATCCGAATGAGGGGATCGATGCCTGGATGCCGTTGAGCCTTCTTCCACGCCTGACCGGCGATGCGGGGCTGCTGACCTACCGGGATTTCGATGACCTCTCAGTCGTGGCCGCGATTCCGGCGAATTCGGACGGCCAATTGCTTCGGACATCGGTGATGGCGCTGTCCGCGCCGCTTGGCGGGTACCACGAAGATCGTCGGTACGGGTGGCATCTCGGCGTCGCTCCTGCGCAGCCAGGCACGCTCGATCAACTCCGCACACTCGAAGGCCAGGCCGCGCTCGCGCCGCTCGTAGTCCTGCTCTGCGTGCTTGTAATTGCGGCGACGAATGTCGCCAACCTCTTCGTCATCAGGGTGGCGGGCCGCCAGCGAGAGTGGCACATCAGACTGGCGCTGGGAGCCCCTCGGAAGTCCCTGCTGCTCGACGCGTGCATCGAGCCCGTACTCCTCGGAGCCGTCGGCCTGCTCCTGGGGCTGGCGTTGGGAACAGTGGCGCTGCAGCACCTGCGGGCCGTTCCCGCGCTGCAACGTTTCAGGTTGCAGTCGAGCGTCCTCTCTGTCAACGCCGGCTGTGGTGCGGCCGTTCTGTTCGCGGGAGTGTGTGCGCTGATGCCCGCGCTGCGCGTCTGGCGACTCCGTGCGACGGACATCGTGCATCAGGGGCACGGGATAACGGCGCACGGCGTATCCCGCCTGCAACGGGTGTATCTGGCGGTGCAATTCACGCTCGCGCTCGCGTTTACCTGTGTGGCTGTTCAGCTCGCATCCGCGGTCCGGCAGCAGAGCTCCGTGAACGTGGGCTTTGACACGAGTCGGCTGCTCGTTGTCACCGGCATGCGCGGGGCACCGGGACGATCTCCGCAGGAGTGGCTGAACGACTACAATCGAGTGGCGCTCGCGGTCTCGTCGCTTCCTGGCGTGGTCCGCGTGTCCGGATCCGTTGCCGAGTTGTTCGGTGGCTATGGCATGTCGCAGCGGCCGTTGCTGACGCTCCCCAGCGCTTCTCCAGCCGATACACGTGATGGCATAGTCGCGAGCATGGACGTCGTCAGCCCAGGGTACTTCGCCACGCTGGGGCTTCCGGTCCGGACTGGAAGGGAGTTTGGGAGCACTGACCGACGCGACCAGCCCACCCGCATTCTGGTGAACCAGACGCTGGCCAGGGACATCGCTGGCGACCGACCACCGATCGGAATGACCGTGTATGAACTCGGCGCCTATCCGCTCGAAGTCATTGGCGTCGTCCCGGACATTCGGACGACCGCCGCCGAGCGAGTCCAGCCCGTCTATTACCGCTCGCTGAGCCAATCGCCGCTTCCATCGTTCGTCTTGTATGTACGTGTCGCCGCGACATCGAGCGCGCTGACGAGAGCGATCATTCCAGCCATCGTGCATGAATTGCCTCAGAGCGGTGGACGGCTCCGCATCTATGCCGCTGAAGCACAACGGAAGGAGCGCGACCTTCCCGCCATCGCCATGTTCTGGCTCTGTACCGGTCTTGCGATTGTTGCGCTGGCCGTCGCGGGATTCGGGCTGTATGGCGTGGCGTCACATGCGACGATCGCGCGAATGACGGAGCACGCCATTCGCGCTGCCCTGGGGGCGTCACCGCGCCAATTGGCGTCTGTTGTCATTCGTGAGGGTTTGAATTGGACGGCGGTCGCAGCTGCAGTCAGCTTGCCGGCGGTCTGGGTTGCGGTGCGCGTAGCAACCGTGTTCGTCGTGGGAATGCGGCCCGTCCCCGTGATCACAACGGTTGCGATCTTCGGTACCTATCTGGCGGTCGTCCTCGGCGCGTTGACGGCCCCTGCGATTCGGGCTGGCTCGGTGAGTCCGGCCGAGGCATTGCGGTCAGGGTGAATGCGGAGATGCGACAGCGCGTGCGCTACGTTGAGGCAGTAATGGCACGGTCGCCGTGCATCTCTCGAATGGGCTCAACCTGCTGCTGGGTCACGATGCAGACGCAGATGAGACTGTGTCATTCCGGGGAATTTCTTCACCAGCTTCCCGGGGAGGGCGACCGAACTTTGGCGCCTTGTGCTGATTCATGACAGGCGTAGTAGCTCAGTCGATGTGGCCAGGCGAGCGCCAGTCCCAGTCGACTCGTGATGGCACCATTTCCGGGGACAAAACGAGCTGAGTCTCCGAAACATCCGGCCGCTTCACACTGTCATCCGCGTAAGAACCAATAGAGCAACAGGAGTGGGACTGCTACCAGCAAAATCCGCTGCAGAATTATCAGCGCCCATCCCAGCCCCGCGTAGTCCGAGCGCTTGCATGAGTACACTCCCATGGCGAACGCACGAAATGCGGGAAACCCTTCCTTGCGAGGATTCACTCGAAACGCATTCGCTCCAACCCCTGCGAGGAGGTACACGACGACGAGAACATAGGCCAGATTCAATAGGCTCATCACGGCACTCCCGTCATTGTCTGGCTAGCCTGTCGCATGATGAAGTTCCACTGGAAGTCCACTTCCGCTGCATCCTTCTTCAGCTGGCTCCAGACGCTTGGCAAATTGACGGCGTATCCTTTCGCCGCCTCCGTGGTGTTGAGGGACAGCCCGCCTCCGGCGCCTCCGCCGATCCCCACTCCTACGGGCTTTCCGGCGTCTGAATACTGTACAGAGCCTGAAGCATCATATACCACACCAGTCACGTTGTAACCGCCACCTTTTCCAGTCTTGCTGACCAGATCATTCAGACTTCCTTTTGTGCCGCTGAATTGCCACTTCGCTCCAGTCCCAGCGGAGAGGCTGAGACCCGCCGTGCCAAAGGCCATCACGTTCCACTTGTTATCCACTGCTATACCGCCATTAAAGTTCCAGCCAAGACCATGATCTGTGATGGTGCCCTTGCCAAGTCCGAAGAACGCGCCGGCTGTGAGCGAGAATACCTTTGTCCCTTCTGTACACTTCGGATCGTTGGGGTCCGGACATAAGCCAAATGGATCCGAATACGACACGGGATCACCGCCTCCAAACCCATAGAGATTGAGTCCGCCGGCGAGCCCCAGGGGATCTTCCTGCGTAAACCGCCCCGTCGCCGGGTCGAGATACCGGTTCCTGCGGTAAATGTACCCCGAGGCATCCTGCTGCCCGTCGAGAATCGTCCCATACCAGCTCGGCGGCCCGTCCGCCAGGGCCGGTCCCCCGTAGAGCCCCGCGTTCGATTGCGGAAACACGAGACCGACACACGGCGTCGCCGGGCAGCTCCCCCGGTCAATCATTCCGCGCCAGTTCGTGACCGGCAGCACTTCGTCGCTCGCGCCCTTGATCACGCTCCACGGCTCATCCAGCGCGCCGCCGCCGTAGGTGTAGAGCACCACGCCGTAGTTGGCCCCCACGGTGGGATTGTCGTTCTCCAGCGCGGCGGGCGTGGCCGTCGCCTTCCCGTCGGCCCGGATCTCGCCCAGGATCTGCGCCCCATCCCAGATGGTCCGCGTGAGCGTGTTGTGGCAGCCGCTCGAGCGCTCGGCGTAGTAGCAGAGCGAGTCCTTGACCGAGCGCACCCACACACGCCGGCCCAAGGCATCATACCGATACGTCTCCGTGGCCATGTAGGGAAGGTGCCCGCGCGGGTTGGGCAGCGAGTCGTAGCTGAGCTGGTGGCGGATCATCCGGTTGGCATCGTCGTACGCGTTCACGATGTCCCAGCTCAGCGTGAGCGCCGGATACTGGAGGTGCGTGCTGGGGTCGGTCCACGGCCCCATCGTGAGCTGCCGCAGCGAGTGATAGACGGCGCCTAGAGCATCCACATCGTACCGGGTCGTGTCGGCGTCCGGCGCAGACATGACGGGATCCCACTCCGCCCGGAGCTTCATGGTGCCCGGCGTGTACTGCTCGACGCGGTCCTGGAAGCCGTGAACGATCTGCGTGTGCGCTGTCACGCGGTTCGCCATGGCGTCCAGGGTCGAGTACTCCGTCTTCGCGTCGAAGGTGCTCTCGGTGATGTAGCCCAGCGGGTGATAGCTCACCGCGTCGCCCATGCTGGTACCGACGACTTTCCCCACGAGATTGTAGGAGAGGGTGTCGCCCTCCAGCACGGCGCCCGCCGCCGTCTTCACGACCCGCGAGAGGAGCCGCGAGGCCAGGTCGTACGTCCGGGTCTCGGTCACCGGATCACTCAGGCCATCGCGCCGGAGGAGCGAGTCGAGCCGGTCCATGGCGTCATAGTGCGAGCGGAAGTGCAGCCCCAGACGATCCGTCACGAGCGCCAACTGCCCGGTGCGCGGATCGTAGCCGTACGTGGTTTGCCCGGCGCCGAGTTGCGTGGGAAGCGTCAGCGCGGTGCGCCGGCCGCCGACATCGTAACTGTAGCCGAGCACATAGACGTGCTTGGAGAAATCGGTCGTGGTCGTGTCAGTGGTCGCGATCTGCTGCGTGTCAGTCTTGACGAGCCCGTTGGGATAATACGTCCGCGCCGTGCGCGCCCAGGGATTCGTCGCGGTGGCCAGGTTGCCGGCCGCGTCATAGGTGAGCGTGTCGTGCACCGCGCCCGAGCGCGCCACCAGCCGGTTGAGGGCATCGTACCGGAGCGTCGCACCCTGAAGCGCCGTCCGGCCGCCGGTCAGCAGATTCCCCGCCGGATCATAGGTCCACCGCACGATGACCTGCCCCGCCAGCGACTCCGTTATCTTCCGGCCCATGGCATCGTACCCGAAGCTCCGCGTCACGTCGCCCAGGTGGTTTGTATCAGGATACGCGTGCTGCGTAACGGCCAGGAGCTCGCCCTCGGCGTCGTACTGCTGGCGGACCGTGAGCGAGTCGCGCCGCCCCCAACTCACGGTGAGCGTGTCCCGCCCCATCCGGTCGTAGCGCGTGCGCACGTGCAGCGTGTCGCCCACGGCCACCGGCGTCACCGCGAGGGTGTCGCGGCCGATCGCGTCCCGCGCGATCACGGTGGCGGCACCCAGGGGCGGAGTATGTGTGGCCAGATTGGCGAGCGCGGCATCGTACGTGTAGAAGTCCGCGGCGCCATCCGAGGTGCTCACCTCGCTCAAGAGTCCCGTGCTCATATTGTAGGCAAAGCGCGTGGTGTCCCCGCCAAACTCCGACCAGAGACGATTCCCCGTCGCGCCGTTGTATTGGTGGGTCGTTACCTGACCCGTGGGCGTGGTGATCCGGGTGGCGCGATCGTACTTCAGATCCCACGCATAGCTCGACACCGCGTTCTGGCCATCCCCGAGCGGATTGAACAGTGTATCCGCCACGACATGCCCGAAGGCGTCATAGCCCGCGGTGGAGACGAGCCCGTTGGGTGCCACCATGCGGGTCACGAGCGCTGGCCAGCGCGCATCCCCCCGGGTGAGCGTGGCCACCTGACCGATCGCATTCACGATTTTCCTCGGCGCGCCGAAGCGATCCAGCCAGAATCTGGTGATCGTCGTGTCGGTGCGTGGACCGTTCACGAGCGTGTAGTCCTGGGCGGTATCCACCGCCGTGCTGCCCGGGAGCCCGCGGCTCTCCGACGCCGTGTAGTGCGTGATGATTGCGGGCGTAGGTGCATCCATGGATTCGGTCACCGCGCTGACCTTGCTGCCAGCGTCGAACGCGAACGTCACAAGCTTGCCCAGTGCATCGGTGCGGGTGATGACGCGATGGCTCCTCGCCGGATCGTACCCCAGCGTGATGACGCTGCTGTCCGGGTCGGTAATACGCTGGACGTCGCCGGATGCCTGCGCGCCAAGGGTCACGACGCGGGTCATGCCGTTCACCGGTGGTGCCGTGACGCTCGACAGGCGGCGGTTGCCGCAGGGTGGCGTGCCGAACGTCGTGTAGGTGAACGAATACGCGAGCCCGCCCATGGGCGTGGTGATCGTACTCAACTGCGCACACGTCGCATCGTAGGTGAAGGTCGTCGTATGCCCCAGCCGGTTGATGGTGGAGACGTGCCGGCCGGCTGTGTTGAAGTGCACCGACAGCCCATCGGGCAGACGCTGCACATACTCGGTTCCCACGAGTTCGAGGAGGTCCCGCCGAGTGAGTTGCGGAGCACTCCAGAGCGTGCTGCTGCCCGCAACGGGCGTGTATACACGGGTGCTGCCGTCTCCGCCCACGAAGAGAAAGCTGTTGCCCGACTCCGGAATCAGTTGGTCGAGCCCGGCCAGCCACCATCCGGCACCGAAGGGACTCTGTGCGCGATTGACCACGATGAGTTGCCCGGTGATCGTCGCCCATGTGGTGCGGACGCCACCGGTCACGCCGACGATCTGCAGCGAGTAGGGATAGAGTCCCGTGGAATCCGTGAGTGCATCGTAGCCCAGCGTGAGTTTGCGGGCGTTGCCGGCTGCGCCCCATTGGCTTCCGGCCCACGTGCTCGAGTCACGCGAGACGCCGTTGACCAGGAGCGTGGCGATGACGGACGTGGGCAGGGCCCGCCCCGTCGGCGCAGTCGCCACGGCGCTCACCAGCGGAAAGGGGTGCGCCTGCTGACTGTCGTAGAGCAGCGTCGGGGCGCGCGTCTGTTGCAGAGACTGGACGGCCGGGAGCGCGTGCGCCAGACGGAGATCTCCGCATTCGGACGCTGCCGCGACGCCCAGCGAAAACGTCAGACAGAGCGAACGGTCAATTCCTGGTCCCACGGTGGCCGGATTCTGGAGCGCGGCGTCAAGGTAGGTCGCAATGGAGACGAGGCCGTCACTCTGGGAGCTACCCACACTGCCGTGCAGCTGGATGGAGCCGTTGGCGCCCGGGC
>DASVWN010000064.1:0-18401 GCA_036393195.1 Gemmatimonadaceae bacterium
GGGGAAGCGTTTCCCCGCCGCGCGCTGCCGCATCAGGCTCGGCACTGACCTCACCGTCACCGTCAGAATCCGATCCTGAGCCCCCCGCTCACCACCCAGTTCTGCGCCGTGCGTCCCTGGATGCCGCTGATGGACGTTGCGTCCTGGAAGTTGAACTTCCCCACGTAATCCTTCGCCATGAGGCGGATGCCAATGCTCGGCGCCACCTTGATGTCGAATCCCGCGCCCGCGTTCCACGCGAAGTTGGTCGCGGTGGTATTGAGCAGGTTTGCCGCCATGATGTCGTAGTGCATGGCGCCAGCGCCCGCCTGCACGAACGGTTTCACCGGCGAGAACTCCGAGACGGGGATGTCGAGCTGCAGCCCGCCGTCGTACATCCACACCTTGGAGTCGCCGACGTTCACGTGACCCAGGATGGGGGCGCCCACCTGCAGGTTCGTGCTGGCATAGCCGACGTTTCCATACAGCGCGACATTCGGCGCCACCTGCACACCGAGCTGCGCACCGTACATCGGGCTGTTCTTCGTGGAGAGCGACGTACCAACCGGACCTTCCAGGAACTTGCCGAACATCATGTAGCCCGCATAGGGCGTCAACTGGAATACGCTTCCGTTCTGAACAGGGCGAAGTCCCTGCGCGCCTGCCGGCACGGCGAGCGCCGCGACCAGCGCCAGCGCAGTGCCGGTGCCCGTCATCCGCAGCGTGGACATGGTGCCTCCCGAGTGTGCACGTGATACCGCATGCACACCCGAATTCGCACGCGCAGTGCCACGCCGGCCGCGCGTCGCGCAAATCCGCCTATGCGCTTGCGCTATTCACACTTGCGGACAATTCGCGCGGTGGGCGCCGGGGGCACGGTGTCCCGTGACACGGACAATTCCCTGTCCCCCTGCGCGCGCGGGCGCCGGCACGTGTTTCACTTCACCGGCGTACCGGGCCGATCGTTCCAGTACATGAGCGCGTTCCACACCATGGAAAACTCATGGTGATTGAGAAAGCGATGCAGCGGGTCGAAGGTGAACGCGATCACGCGCCCCGCGCGCACCGGGACGTCGAAGATCGCGCCCTGCCCGAGAATTTCATCCTGGCCGCGCACGAGGCCGCTCACGACGTAGGGAGGTTCCTTCGTCTCCTTCTCTTCCTTCCCGGCCTTTCCCTCCTTCACGCCTGACGCGCCCGTGGTGCTGTCCGCCGGAACATGCCTGGTGGAATCCACGATGCCCAGCATCGGTCCCTCGTCCTTGTGTTCGGGCAGCTTCGTTCCGTACTGCAGCACCAGCATGGCGCTGTCACGCGGCTGCACCTGGTAGAGTGGATCGTTGCCGCGAAAGACCGTCGTCGTGTCGGGATAGCCGTACAGCAGCGGAGACGGCGCTCCGCGCGCCCGCACGCGCACGATGGAACCCGGATGAAAGAGCGTGCGCGTGACATGCGGCGAGAGCGGCGCCGCAATTCCCGTTTCCGCGGCCAGTCGCGTGGCGCCGCCGAGCGTGATGAGCGTACCACCGTCATCCACGAACTGCTGCAGCCCGGCCATCCCTTCGAATCCCGGTCCGCCCGTGATGTCCGGACTCGACGCAGGCTCGCCGAACGACGGCGTCTGTGCGGTCTTCGTGAACGGCAGCGGCCCGAAACTCCGGTCAATGCCGTGAATGAGCCGGTCCACGGAGCCGCGCAGATTGGGCACCAGGATCACGTCGAACCGGTCGCGCAGCTTGCCGCGGCGCAAGTCATCCTTGTCGATGGATGTATATGGGATTCCATATTGCTCGAACGTGTAGCGCGCCCACCCTTCATCCTGCGTATCGTACCACGCGCGATAGATGGCGACGCGCGGCAGCGTGAGCGCGCGCTTGGCCACGTCCGGCTGTCGCATCACGGCGACGAGCGGCAATGAGTAGCGTGCGGCCAGATCACGCGCGGCGGCGGAGCTCAGGCCGTCGAAGATCAGCGAACCCGCGGGGAAGCTGTCCGTGCCGACAGCGAAACTCCGCTCCGCGGACCAGACCCCGGGCATCGCACCCGGCTTCGACCGTCCCCGCCCCCCCGCTCCGCCATGGAGCGCGTACAGCGCCTCGATCACCTCGGTCTGCGCCCGGTACGGGAGGAGATAGACACTCCCGGTCCCCCGGACCTGCTGTGATGCCGCTACCGTGTCGGTTACCGCCTTCAGGCCGGTCCAGTGCAACGCGCCGCTGTCGTTCACCGCGTGCACCGCAACGCCATAGAGATCGCCCAGCGTCCACGCAATGTCATCGTACGGCGGATACTGCGCCTTCTCGGGATAGTGCTGCTCTTCGAGCAGGTTCACCGCGAGATCGCGATAGGGCTGGTCGAGCTGGATGACGAAGTCGCCGGCGGAGTCGCCCGTGGTGCGCTCGTGCACTTCAATGTGCTGGCGCAGGAGCTGATTGACGAGATAGGCAGTGCGCCCCGGATCGCGCTGGCGCGCGAATCCCGGAATCACGTATGCGTATGGCGCGGTGGTCCGGCCCCGCGTGAGGCTGTTCACTCCGGTCTGCCAGAAGTCGCGCAGCAGCGCCGGCGCATCACGCGCCGTGAGGGAGAGCGACGCGAGCACGCCCGCTTCCTGATAGTTCACGTTGTCGCGCAGCGACCAGCGCACCTTCTTCGTGGGGGGCCAGGCGCGGTACCACTGGCGGCTCGTCACCGGCTCGCCCGCATAGCTCTCGTGGCTCAGGTCGCGGACGTACGTATCCGCGCCCGCGTTGCCGAAGGTCTCATAGAAGCGCCCGATGGCGTTGTGATTGTTCGCCACCCACATGGCGTAGCCGGGCCACCAGCCGTCGAAGAATCCCCACGTCCATACGCCGGGCAAGCCCTCCGCGGAGAGCGCCGTGATGTCGCTGTTGGCGAAGAGCTGCCACTCGCTGGTGATGATCGGGTCGTTCGTCACATTGTACGGCCCCGTGCCCGTGGAGATGTAGAGCAGCGGCACCGATTCGTGCAGGTCGTGCATCACGAGCGGGTGCCAGTCGTAGTACACGCCGAAGATGGCCTTCGTGAGCGCCTGCGAGATCTGGAGCCCGTCGCGATTGTTGTCGTGGAACACGTACTTCCCCCAGTAGGGCGGCGTGCGCGGAAAGCCATCGTCGAATTCCTTGCGCCCCTTCGTGTAGCGATAGTACCAGTCCACGGCGCGGTCGCGGCCATCCGGTTCGCTCACCGGGTTGATGATCGTGATGACGTTGTCGCGAATGCGCGCTGTGGCACTGTCCGTCCCCACAGCCAGCCGGTAGGCGAGCTCCATGAGCATCTCGGGCGAGCCCATCTCCGTCGAGTGCAGCCCGCCGTTGAGGTAGTAAATGGGCTTTGCGCCCGCGATCACACTGTCGGGCCCTCCGGGCAGCCGGCGCGGGTCGGACAATTCCGCCATCCGCGCCCGGTACGTGTCGAGGTGCTGCATGGTGCTGTCGTCCGCGATGATCACGAGGATCATCTCGCGCCCTTCCTCGCTCTTGCCGAGGGTCTCCACGCGGACGCGCGGCGTCGCCTTCGCGAGTGCCCGGAAGTAGCCGTACACCTCGCTCGCGTGGTGCATCACGCCCGGCGCGCCGGCGATCGTCCCGAAGTAGCGCTCCGGGCTGGGGACGCTCGCGCTCGCGGGCAGCGATGCCAGGGATGCAGGCAGAAAGCGGGCATCGGTCGTGTACGCCCGCACGAGCCGGGCATACGCCGTGTCCTGCTGCTGCGCGCGCACCGGCACGGCCGCCAGCACCGCGCCGGCCGCGAGAAAGGTCAGAGTCCCACGCATGATCTGGCTCCCTGGAGTGTCGAGGATTCGCTGAGCGGGAGAATAGACGGGAGCCGGGCGCGGGCGGCAAGTGGCGGTGCGCGGCGCGGGCGCAACCTCGCGGCGGCCTGATCGTCTCTACTGGGAACCCACAGGACGGACCAATCATGCGAGTATTTCTGACCGGGGCCGCCGGTCCTCTCGGACGCGCCATCACCGAGGAGCTGCGGCAGCATGGTAACGTGGTGGTCGGCCAGATCCGGCGCCGCAGCGGCGTGAGCACGCTCAAACGCCTGGGCGCCGAGCCCGTCATGAATGATCTGACGCGCGCGCGTCATCTCGCCGATGCCATGAGTGGCTGCGACCTGGTGATTCACGTCGCGCAGTTCTTCGACTTCTGGGCACCGGAGCCGTCGCAGTTCCACGCGGTGAACGTGTATGGGTCGGAGAACACCATGGCGGCAGCGGTGGAGGCGCGAGTGCCGCGCGCGGTGTTCGTCTCCACGTCGCTCACGATCGGTGAGATGCCCGGCTTCTGCGGCACGGAGCGCACCGTCCACCGCGGCTACACGCTCACCGCCTACGAACGGTCGAAGCTTGCCGCCGAGGCCAACGTGCTTCGCTATCGCAGCAAGGCAATGGACGTGGTGGTGGTGAATCCCGGTCTCGTGGTGTCAGCCGGTGATCCGGGGTGGGTGGGACGCCTCATCGCCGATTACGTGAGCGGACGCCGGCGACTCGCTGCGGAAACTCCAATGGGATGGATCTGGGCGCACGACGCGGCCGCCGGTGTCGTGGCCGCCGCGGAGAGCGGCCAGAGCGGCGCACGGTACATCCTGAATGGCGACACCATGAGCGTGCGCGGCTTCATGTCCCGGGTCACGAAGCTCTCGGGGCGATCCGCGCCCATGCCGCGCCCGCGCACACTGACACTCGGCGTCGCCGCTCTCTCCACCGCGGTGGCACGCGTCTCGGGAAGCCGGCCCGCGATCTCCATGGATGAGGCGCGTTTCTCCGGCACCGGATTCCATGTGGACGGGACGCACGCGTGCGAGACGCTCGGCGTTCGCTACACGCCCATCGGCCGATACCTCCCGCCCATCGTCGCCAGCTATCGGAGCGCACTCAAGCAGTTCGACGCCTGATCGCGAGGTGAAACCACCTGTCGCGGGGCTCGTACAGAGAGCGAACCCGCCCCGCGACAGCCATGCGTCTGACTTCTGCCGTCCTGATCCTCGCGCTCAGCATTGCGCTCCTGAGCGCTGCCGCCGCATTGCTGCTCGCGCAGGACAGCATTCCGCCCACGCCAGCCGCGGCTGACACCGTCGCCGCGCAGCACCACTGGCATCTCGATCTCGCCGTGCATCATGCCGGTGTTGGTATCGGCAACTCACCGGACATCACGGGCCTGCGCGTGAATTTCAGGGACGACGGGCCCGTACACGTGCAGGGAGTCAATGTGACGCTCTGGGTGCCATACGATCCGGCGCAGGGTGTGGTGCGCGGTGTAGCGATCGGTGTGCCGCTTACCGGCGCGCGGCACATCGCCGGTGTGGCGGCGGGCTTGGGCATTGAGGCAGCCCGGGACCTCGACGGCGTGACACTCGCCGCCATTGGCGCAGGTGCGGGGAATCGCCTCCGCGGCGTCACCCTCGCCGGCGTCGGCGCCGGCTCCGGACACGACATTTCGGGGATCGCGCTCGCCGGCATCGGCCTCGGATCGGGCGGCTCGCTGAGCGGGCTGATGGTTGGCGGGGTGGGCGTCGGTGCGGGCAACGACATGACGGGCATTGTGGTAGGCGGAGTCGGCGCGGGCGCGGGCGGCAATGTCAAAGGACTCACGATTGGCGGTGTCGGCGCGGGCGCAGGCGGCAACATTACCGGCATTACGGTCGCGGGCATTGGTGCCGGCGCTGGAGGACGCGTTCGCGGCCTGACGATTGCCGGGATTGGCGTGGGTGCTGGGGGATCGCTCGAGGGAATCGCAATTTCGGCGGGCGCTGCAGGCGCGCCGCGCGTCAAGGGACTCGTGGTGGCGACTGCCGCGGGCGGCCAGCAGGTAACGGGCGTGATCCTTGCGCCGGCGTATTTCCGGGTGGAGTCCGGTGGACGCTTCGCGGGCCTCTCTGCGAGCGCGTTCAACTATGTCAGGGGTACGCAGCGCGGCCTCACCATCGGCATTTTCAACTTCGCGCACGAGTTGCACGGCCTGCAGATTGGCGTGCTGAACTATGCCGGGAACAATCACGGATTGCTGCGGCTGGTACCGCTGGTGAATGCACATCGATAAGCTGCGAGTCATGGCCGCGTGCGGTGGCCACGCGATTCACGGCTCACAGGTCAGGATGCTGCGCTGCTCCGATGTTTTCTACCTGTCTCTTCTGCCACGCATCCCTCGGATCGAATGAGGTGATCGAGACGTTCCCCGTGGGGCGACGGCTGGCGTTCGACGCCGAGCGGGGGCGGCTGTGGGTGGTATGCAGAAAGTGCGAGCGCTGGAACCTCTCGCCGCTCGATGAGCGCTGGGAAGCGATTGAAGAGTGCGAGCGGCGCTTCAGCATGACGAAGCTGCGCGTCTCCACCGACAACATCGGCATGACCCGGCTGAGCGAGGGGCTCGAGCTCGTACGCATCGGCCGGCCGCTGCGGCCGGAGTTCGCCGCGTGGCGCTACGGCGATCAGTTCGGACGCCGTCGCATCCGCACCATGCTCAAGGTCGGCGTGGGATTGGGCGCACTCGCCGGCGTCGTTGCCGGCGGTGCGGCCCTCGGCGCCGGTGTGGGCGGCTTCGCCTGGATCCTGAGTCGCGCGGGGCAGCTCATCGTGCAGGGCAACCCGCGCACGGTAATCGCGCGCGTTGCGGTGGCGGACGGAGTGGTGCTGCCCATCCAGCGGGGACAGCTGCGCAAGCTCACGCTTCGGTCATCATCGGACGCGCTGGGGTGGACACTCGCCATTCCGCGACGCGGCACCAGCATGCGCACGGCTGGCAGCCTCGATCTCACCGGCGACACGGCTCGTCGCGCCGCGTCGCAACTGCTTCCCGCGCTCAACCGCTTCGGCGCTACGCGCGTGCAGGTGTCCGATGCGGTGAAGCTCCTCGAGCGCGTGGACACGCCGATCGATCTCTTCTCGCAGACCGCGCGCTCCAGCCGCATGAGCCGGCGCATGGCCGAGCTGCCGGCCACGGCGCGCATCGCGCTCGAAATGGCGGCGCATGAGGAGAGCGAGCGGCGCGCGATGGAAGGCGAGCTGCATGAGCTCGAGCGCGCATGGCGCGACGCCGAGGAAATCGCGGGCATTGCGGACAACCTGCTCATGCCGCGCGGGTTCGAGGATCTCGTAGCACGGGTGCGCCACATCGGCACCTGAGCGCACCAGCGAACCAGCACATCCGCGCACCCGCGCACCCGCGCACCGTCCCCCGACAGCGACGAGTGCTCGTCCTCGCGCGTTGACAGTGTCGTGCGTGCGCAGCGCCGCGTGTCGCGGCGGCCAATTGTCACAACCCATTGCCAGACAGGCGGATGGACCAGCATGCAGCGCCGGCCGCCGGGCACGTCGTGCCGGAATGCTCGTTGCCTGAGAAGCTGGGTAGCCGTTGGAATAAGGCCGTTGCAGGCTACCGGTTTTCTGGAGATGATCTCATGCGACCCGCTCGTCTTGTGCTCTGCGCTCTCGCGCTTCCGCTCTCGCTCGCCGCACAGGGTGACGTCGACCCGCCGGCGCGTGTCGCGCGCATCAGCTACATCCAGGGCTCTGTTTCACTCCGCCCAGACGCGACCAGCGACTGGTCGCAGGCAGCGCTCAACTATCCCGTCACGACAGACAATTATCTCTGGACGGATGCGGGAGCGCGCGCGGAGCTGCAGGTCGGTTCCACGACGCTGCAGCTCGGCCCCGAGACCGCGCTCCAGACCACCGCGCTCGACTATCAGCAGACGCAGGTGAGCATCACGCAGGGAACGCTGAGCGCGCGCGTGCGCGAGCTGACGGACAACGAAGTCGCCGAGTTCGACACGCCTGCCGGTGCGGTGTCCATGGTGCGGCCGGGTGATCTGCGCGTGGACGTCTCTCCCGACGGCCAGTACACCACCGTGACGGTGCGCCATGGCCAGGCGGAGATGCGCACCGGTGGAACGACCTTTCCGATTCCCGCCGGCAACAGCGTCGTGATCAGCGGCACGAACGCGGGCACGTATGACATGCGCGATGCACCCGGACTCGATGGCTTCGACGAGTGGGCCCTCGCGCGCGACCAGCAGCAGGACAACGCGGTGTCGGCGCGGTACGTGTCGCGCGAGATGACCGGATACGATGACCTCGATGCGTACGGCACGTGGCGCGTGGTACCGGCGTACGGCAGGGTCTGGATGCCACGGCGCGTCGCGCCGGGGTGGGCGCCGTATCGTTACGGCCACTGGGTGTACGTGCGGCCCTGGGGGTGGACGTGGGTGGACGATGCACCCTGGGGCTTTGCGCCGTTCCACTATGGACGCTGGGCGTTCTGGAGTGGTTCCTGGGTGTGGGTACCGGGCACCATCGTGGCGCGCCCGGTGTACGCGCCCGCGCTCGTGGCATTCGTGGGCGGTCCCGGGTGGCACGTCTCTGTCGGCGTCGGCAGCGCTGTCGGCTGGATCCCCCTCGCGCCGGGCGAGATCTACTTCCCGTCGTATCGCGTGAGTCAGCGGTACGCCCGCAATGTGAACATCACCAACGTGCGCGTCACCAACATCAACGTGACGAACGTGAACGTGACAAACATACACTACGCCAATCGCGGCGTGGCCGGTGGCATGACGACCGTCCCGCGCACCGTCTTCGCCGGCGGCCGGCCCGTGGGACGCTCCGTGATAAGCGTGTCGCCGCGCGAGCGGGACGCGGCGCCTGTGCTGGGACGTGGCGTGGCCATCGCACCCGGACGCGACGGCATGCGCGCACGCAGTGCGTTTGCGGGCCCGGTGAGCCGTCCACCCGAAAACGCATTGTCGAGGCGCGTCGAGTCGCGGCAACGGTCCACCCATGCATTCAACGCGGGTGCGACGCCGCCGGCAATGGCTCCGCGTGGCCGCGCGCTGCCGCGGGGCACCCGCGCAACCGGCGAGACACATCCTGCAGCGCAGGGCGTGGCGCGGCGCCAAGGATCGCCGCAGGCATTCGCGCCACAGACCAGACCGCCGCAGGGAATCGCGTCGCATGGACCGGCATCACAGCCATATCACGGCCGTCGCGCGGCGACCGTGGCGGGTGAGAGCGCCATGCCGGAGCAGCGCGGTCCGCGGCGCGCTGCGCAGACGGGGCCGCAGGACGGCGGTCAGCGCGCGGCGCGGGCTCCTCGCTGGCAGGGCGAGCCTGTTGCGCAGCCGCGGGGAGTGCAGCGGCGTGAAGCGCAGCCGCGGGGAGTGCAGCCGCGTGAAGCGCAGCCGCGTGGCGCGAATCCGCAGCGGCAGCCGGAGCCTGCGTCGAACCAGCGCCGCGAGCCAGGCAATACGCACGGCAACTCCGGGCGGCGGCACTGATTCGCTCCGCCGCTCTCTGCGGAACGAACAGGACGGCGGGCGCTGCATTCGGGCGCCCGTCGTCCTGTTCGGCTATCTTCCCCGCCGGAAACGAGACATTCACCCGCAACGGGAGACCCGGTGATCCGTGACGTCTTCATGCCGCTCGTGGCGGCGGTGTGCGTTGCCGCGTGCGCGCACGCGAATGGCGCCCCGATGATGAGCAGCGAGCCGCGCACCGCCGTCAGCCATACCCCATTCGCGAACGCCATCGACGCGCTCTTCGCGCCGTACGATCACCCGGATTCGCCCGGCGCAAGCATCGTGGTCATCCAGCGCGACACCGTCGTCTTCATGCGTGGCTACGGCTCCGCAAACCTTGAACTGCATACCCCGGCCGACGCCCAGACCGACTATCGTCTCGCATCGCTCACGAAGCAGTTCACCGCCACCGCGACCATGCTCCTCGTGCAGGATGGACGGCTCTCGTACGATGAGCGTGTGAGCGATGTGCTATCCGGCCTGCCCGCGTACGCGCACGACGTGCGGATCCGGAACCTGCTCAATCACACGTCCGGGCTCTGGGACTACGAGGACTTCGTGCCCGACACGCAGCGCGTTCAGGTGCATGACCGCGACATGTTCGCGCTGCTCGCGCGCGCAGACAGCCTCTACTTCCCTCCCGGCACGCACTTCCGGTACAGCAACACCGGTTACGCGCTGCTCGCGCTCGTCGTGGAAAAAACGAGCGGCATGTCGTTCGCGCACTTCCTGCACGATCGCATCTTCGCGCCGCTCGAGATGACATCCACGCTGGCATACGAGAAGGGCGTATCCACGGTGCCGCACCGCGCGTACGGCTATACGCAACGGGATTCGGTGTTCCAGCCCACGGATCAGAGCCCCACGAGTGCGGTACTCGGCGACGGCGGCGTGTACTCGTCGGTGGCGGATCTGGTGAAGTGGGATCACGCGCTCGAGACCAATGCGATCGTGAGCGCGGCGTCGCAGCAGCTTGCCTGGACACCGCCGGTACTGCCCGCGGGCGCGCCAACGAAGTACGGATTCGGCTGGTTCGTGGATCACGACGGCGGCCGGCGTCGCCTCTACCATCACGGCGAGACGAGCGGATTCACCAATTTCATCCTGCGCTACCCCGAGCAGCGTCTCACCGTGATCGTCCTCACCAATCGCAACGGCGGCGAACCCTGGACGATAGGGCAGAAGGTGGCGGACATGTTCCTGGGGACGGTGTCGGCCGTGCCGCAATTCTAGCAGCGCTGACTCTACGGCAGCTCACTCACTCCCGAACAGCAGGTGCACGACTCCCCTCGCGTGCTCTTCGGCGAACACGTAGACGTGATCGCCGGGCTGCAGCACCGTGTCGCCTCGCGGTGCGATGAGCTGGCGGCCGTGCTCGATGAGCAGCACTGAAGCGCCCTGCGGAAAGGGCAGATCCGCCAGCGGCACGCCCGCCACGGCCAGCGCTTCGTCAATGTAGAACGACATCAGCTCGCCGCCGAGCGGCTGAAGCGATTCGATTTCCAGGACGGCGGGCGGTTTGGGTGCCACGCGCGCTTCGAGCCCCAGGCGGCGCGTGATCCAGGGAACCGTGGCACCGGGGAGGAAGGCATTCAGCACGACAATGAAGAACACCACGTCGAAGATGCGTTTCGCGCCGGGCGCGTCGATGAGGACGGGGAAGGTCGCGAGGATGATGGGGACGGCGCCGCGCAGCCCGACCCAGCCAATGTAGCTCACTTCACGGCGCGGAAACCGGAAGGGCAGCAGGCACAGTGCGACGACGACGGGCCGCGCGATGAACGCCAGAAAAAGACCGAGCGCCAGCCCCGTGACGGCGACATCGATGAGCCGCGACGGGAACGAGAGAATGCCGAACATGAGGAACATGGCCACCTGGCTGAGCCATGCCAGCGCGTCGTGTACGCGGGCCAGGCCGGTGCGGTACGGCAGCGGAGCGTTGCCCAGCATCAACGCCACGATGTACACCGCAAGGAAGCCGCTCCCGCTGGCGAGCGTGGGCAGAGCGAACGCCAGCAGCGCGACCGCGATGGTGAGCACGGGATAGAAGCCGCTGGCCGGAAGGCGCACGCGCGCGATGAGCCACCGCGCCGCCGCACCAATGAGATATCCGAGCACAGCACCCACCACCATCTGTACGACGACGTCGATCGCGATGCTCCACACCGACAGCGAGCCGGGTCGTGTGAGACCTTGCGCGAGTGACATGGACAGGATCACCGCCATCGGGTCGTTCACGCCCGACTCCACTTCGAGCGTGGTGCCCACGCGGCGCTTGAGATTCACGCCGCTGCCGCGCAACACCGCGAATACGGCCGCCGCGTCAGTGGACGATACGATCGCGCCAAGCAGCAGGGCGGCAGGCCAGTCGAATCCCAGCAGGTGCGCGGCGAGGCCGGTGAGGGCGGCTGTCCCGATCACGCCCGCCGTCGCGAGCACCCCGGCGGGGCGTATCGCCTCCTGCACAGCGGAGAGCGATGTATTCAGTCCGCCGTCGAAGAGGATGAAGACCAGCGCGGCCGTGCCGAGGCGGAAGGCAAACCCGTAGTTCTCGAACGCAATGCCGCCAATCCCCTCGGATCCGGCGAGCATCCCGATCACGAGAAACAGCAATGCCACCGGGAGCGAGAATCGCTCGGTGGTACGGCTGAACAGGACGCTCACCGCGAGCAGGATGCCGACGGTGGCGAGAAAGATCGCGGTCGCGAGCGGCTCGGCGACAGGCATGGCGCCGCGCGGCTCAGCCGCTGGAGTCCAGGGCAGCGCCTGCCTTAAAGCAGCGCTGCGCAATCGCCGAGTTGCCTGCCGGGGTGGGAGGCACCCCTGGCACCGTATTGCCGCTCACGCGACGACTGAAATCGATCACCATGGGAGGGTCAGGTGTCAGGGTGGGGATGGACGCTGCACGGCGCGAGACGAATCTGTCGCCGTCACGCGATCGCGGGCAAGCTGCCATGCATCGCCAGGCAAGGCATGCTCAACCCGGCATCGTTCTCGCCCACGCGAGCGACGTGCCCAGGGGTTTCATCGAGCGGGCGCTCCGAACCCGCATCTGCAGCTCGCTCGCGAGTGGATGCCCGAACGACTCATTCACAGTTTAGCCACGCCGAGCGGCCCAGGCGCGAGCTTCGTCAGCCGTCAGATACTGCATGTTCCCTCGGTGTCCATCGTCACCTGAGGCTATGACCAATTCGTCAGACATTGCGCGCGCCCGCCGGTGCGATTGAAATTCCAGTCCCGCACCTCTTGTCCTCTCACCAGGAGCACCATATGGATCAGTATGTCTGAGACGTCGCCGCCACGGCTGCGCGTGCACAGCTTCGGCATCTCACTCGACGGCTTCAGTGCCGGCCCCGATCAGGACCTCGAGCACCCGCTCGGCGTCGGCGGCGAGGCGCTGATGGAGTGGTTCTTCCCCACCCGGATCTGGCAGGAGACGCACGGCGAGGCCGGCGCAGGGGAGACGGGCGTGGACAATCGAATGGCTGCGCAGGGGTTCGAGGGCATCGGGGCCTGGATTCTCGGCCGCAACATGTTCGGTCCCGTCCGCGGCCCCTGGCCCGACGAAAGCTGGAAGGGGTGGTGGGGCGACGAGCCGCCGTATCACGTGCCGACGTTCGTCCTCACGCATCACGCACGGCCACCACTCACGATGAAAGGCGGCACCGAGTTCCGGTTCGTCACCGGCGGGATTCACGCCGCGCTGGCCGAAGCGCGCGCGGCGGCCGGCAGCCGGGACATCCGGTTGGGCGGCGGAGTCGCCACCATTCGCGAGTATCTCAAGGCATCCCTGATCGACGAGCTGCATCTCGCGGTGCGTCCGGTCCTCCTCGGCCGCGGTGAGGCGCTGCTCACCGGGCTCAACCTGCCGGAGCTGGGCTACAAATGCACCGGACACGCGATGGGCGAGCGGGCCATGCACGTCACGCTGCAGCGGCGTTCGTGAATCTTCCACCTGATTGACGGGGACCACATGGACGAAAAGACGCTGTTCACGAACCACTGGACGAGAGAAGCGGAGACGACGCACAAGGTGCTGGACCGGATTCCGGAGGGATCCACCTACCGTCCGGATCCCAGGTCGCGCACCGCGCAGGAGATCGCCTGGCAGCTCGTGTGCATGGCGTGGAGCTTTCTCTTCGACATCGTGCACCACCGCGGGCAGATCTCGACGTATCTGCGGCCGATGGGGTCCACCGTCCCGCAGATCTATGGGCCGAGCGGGGATGAACCGTGAACTGGATTCGTGGGGGGACCATGGCGCTGCTGGCGGGAATGCTGATCGCTGATGCCGGCGCGTTGTCGGCGCAGTCCACCGATCA
This sequence comes from Gemmatimonadaceae bacterium, assembly GCA_036393195.1. Lineage (GTDB taxonomy): Bacteria > Gemmatimonadota > Gemmatimonadetes > Gemmatimonadales > Gemmatimonadaceae > JADGGM01. The sequence goes on from DASVWN010000064.1 coordinate 13,617, forward strand.
GCTTCACACGGACTGGGCTGACCTGGCCCGCTACCGCGATGCGAACGTGCAACTGGGGGCACCGCGCGCGGGGGAGCAGCGCGTGGTGTTCATGGGCAATTCGATCACCGACGCATGGGCGCAGTACTTCGACAGCATGTTTCCGGGCAAGCCCTACGTGGGACGAGGCATCAGCGGACAGACAACACCCCAGATGCTGGTGCGGTTCCGGCAGGATGTGATCGCGCTCAAGCCCGCGGTCGTGGTGATCCTGGCAGGAACCAACGACATCGCCGGCAACACCGGCCCTTCGACGCTGGAGATGATCGAGGACAATCTCGCCTCCATGACCGAACTGGCGCAGGCGAATGGCATCAGGGTGGTGCTCAGCTCCGTGCTCCCCGTCTTCGACTACCCTTGGAAACCGGGACTCGAGCCGGCGCCGAAGATCGTCGCGCTCAACGCGTGGATCAGGAACTACGCCACGGCGCACGGTGCGATCTATCTCGACTACTACACGGCGGTGGCGGATGAGCGAGGTGGGATGCGCTCGAACCTTTCGACCGACGGCGTCCATCCGAACGAGGCGGGTTACCGCGTGATGGCGCCGCTGGCGGAACAGGCGATCGCGCGGGCGCTGAGGAGCGGGAGGTAGGGCGAGGGGCGCACTCTGGCGCTTCCATGAGGACAGCCCGGACGTGATCGGTGCGTGCACAACGGTTCGCGTCAGCCCCCGGGCGAGACGATCGCTACTTGCCGGCTGACCTGGGGAAGTATTCGACGCCGGGCAACCCCTCGAAGTCGTCGTCCTGCGTCCAGACCACGCCATCCATCGCCTGCGCGGTCGCGTACACGATGCTGTCGGCCAACGGTAATTTGTGCTCAACTCCAGCCTTGGCCGCGGCCAGAGCCAGTGGCACATCGAGATCGACCACGCGCCCCTGCTGCATGAGCGCCGCCGCCTGCAACGCATCGCTCTCCCCGCGTTGCCGCAGCACGACCTTGAAGACCTCGAGCAGGCAGACCGCCGGCACCACGAGACGGTCGACCGCCTCGATGGCGCTCGCGAAGTGCCTCGCGCCGGGTGCGTCAGCGAAGTATTCGAGCCATGCCGAGGAGTCGACGACGTTTGGGCCGGCGTGCCTGGGAGCGACGCTCACACGCGGTCGCGCTCGCGCCGGACGGTGGTATCCAGCCCCCGGAGAAACCCGCGCATGCGCTTCATGGGCCGGACGGGGATGAACTCGACCCGGTTTTCGTAGGCCAGGGCCCGGACCTTCTGTCCGGGCGCGAGCCCGAGGCGCTCGCGGATCTCGCGGGGAATCACGACCTGGAACTTCGGGGAGATGGTGACGGTGTCCATCGGAATCTCGATCGATTGGGATATCGTATGACGACCGATGAATCTATCCCCAATACGGCATACCAGCCAGAGGGGCCTCAGGGATCGGCTGCGCTCGACTCTGCAAGCAACTGCTTCACTTCATACCGAAGCGCCACAATGCCGCTCTGGTATGCCTTCACTTCGAGCAGGTGCAGGGCAACATCCCGGCCGAGTCTTTCGAAGAAGGCTTTGCCGTCACCGATCAATATCGGCAGGATGGAATAGCGCAGTTCGTCGGCCAGTCCGCGGCGCAGGCATTCGCCCGCGACTGCGCCACCGCCGACAAACCAGATGTTGCGAAACTCCGGCTTCAGTCGCTCTTCCACCAGGCGCCGGAGATCGCCCGCGTAGAACTCGACACTTGTTCTGGTCTTGCGCAGCTCGCGACTGGTGAGCACAACAGTCTTCGTGTCGCCGTAGGACCAACCCAGTCCCCTGGCCTCGAAATTCAACGCGGTCTCATAGGTCCGCGAACCCATGACGTAGCAATCGATCGTCCGGAGGAATCCTGCGACGGACTCGGGTGCCATCACTTCGCCGCCTTCGAAGCGGTCTGACGTCTCCAGCCAGTCGACGCTGCCATCGTGTCGAGCGATGAAGCCGTCGAGGCTCGCTGCCATGTGGATCGTGACCCGGGAATCAGCGTTCGTCATCGTCTCGCTCTGAGGTGGAGTGCATCGACAGCCGGAGCGGCGTCCCCGACTCATTCAGCAATGTCCCGAACGACACGGCACGGGTTACCCACCGCAAACACTCCGGCGGGGATGTCGCGCGTGACGACACTGCCTGCACCAATGACGGCGCGCGCGCCTATCGAGACGCCGGGCAGGATGATCGCGCCGCCGCCCACCCACACATCGGCCCCGATGTCGACCGGTTTCCCGTATTCTTCGCGGCGCCGGGCCGCGGCAGCGAGCGGATGCAGCGGCGTGTAGATCTGGACGGCCGGGCCGAAGAGACTGAAGTCGCCGATGCGCACCGGGCAAACGTCGAGCACGACACAGTTGAAGTTGAAGAAAACGCGTTCGCCAAGGTAAATGTTCTCGCCGTAATCACAGTAGAACGGCGGCTGCATCCAGACAGTCTCGCCGCCACTGCCGAACAGGTCGCGCAGGAGCGCTCGGCGCTGGTCGTTCTCGACCTCTCGTGCGCTGTTGAGCGCGTGACACAGATCGCGCGCTCGGGCGCGCCGAGTGACGAGATCAGGATCGAGGGGATCGTACAGGTTGCCGGCCAGCATCTTGTCGCGTTCGGAAGGCATGATGGCGGGTGAGGGGTGCACGGGTATACCACAAGCTGATGCGCCGCATGCGCCGCTTCCATAGCGCGGTTGCCAGATCGATTACGCGTCAGGCTTCGGCGTCGGGCCGCACGCGCTCATTGCCGGGCAAGGGTTCGAGGTCGCCGAAAGATGTGCGGTCTGCAAGATCGGGGTGAGGAAAGCAGCTCAGTCGTCGATGGGTTCCTTACCCGCGATCCCGTCCTTCATTGCCTGGATTTCCTCCGGCGAGTGTCCCTGCCAATCCAGGTATTCGCCCACGACCCGCAGCGGCTCCCGGGAGCGATAGGACTTCGTGGGATTACCTGGATACTTCCTGTCCGTCAGATTGGGGTCGTCCATGAACGAGCCAGTCGGTTCCACCAGGTAGATTCGGCCTGGACCTTCGCCCTTTGCCAGCTCCGCTCCCCAGGTAGCCGCGTGGAGGGTCTCGCTGAAGTAAACCCAGGGCGACCTCCGCTCGGTGTAGTTGGAGGAGTAGCCGCCTTGAATCAGGTCCCCGGGCTTCAGGTCCGCCCGGGTGCCATGGTAGAATCGTCGTGCGCTGGAGTCGGACGGCGTCGATGCTGCCGTGCGATTGCTCGTGCTCATCTCGTCCCATGTAGCGGCCACCATTTCTAGCGGCGCGCAATCAGTCGGGACGAGGAAAGAACAGCTCATTGCCGTCAGGATCGTCGACCTGGAGCGTGTCGTAGCCCCACCAGGTTTCTTTCGTTGGCACGGAGCGCGCAACGAACTCCCGGCGAAGATCGGCCAGTCCCTCCGAGGTGAGCTCGATGAACAAGCGCCCTCGATCTCGACGCGTCGCGTCCTCGCAGAGGATGATCTCGCACTCGCCGTGATTGACTTGACAGACCGTTCCAGCGCCCTCGCCTTCGTGCCACCCCTTTTCGAAGCCGAGCGTCTCGACGTAGAAGCGGGCCGCGCGGTTCACGTCGTCAACGAAGAAGACCGGACGCGTGTACCAGCGGTGAGCAGTCTCGCTGCTCGAGGTGTTTTCCATCATCGTCCCCCTCCTTTGTCCGCCTGAAGCCAGTACGTCGCGGCCCGGAACGTCCACGGCGAACCGCCCCGATCACGTAGCGGGAACCGAGTGATATTCGTGCATCGCCGTCCCCTGTCTTCCGGTACGCGTCGATGCCCTTCGACGCCAGTGGCGGCGGAACATCGAACATCAGGATGTCCGCCAAGTGATGACGGAGAACCCCGTCGAGATCCCTGGCGCGCACAGCTTTCGCCCAGTTCTCGACCAGCGCGCGGATCGCGGCTTCGTCCTTTGCCCTGTCGTTGCCGACACTCATTTCGAGCTCCTTCGTCGTAGCCCGCCAGGAAATCGTCCTCCGATCCACAGTTTGTGGCTGATGTAGTCCTACAACGCGGCTGCCTCGAAGTCATGGCGTTCGTGACGGATGGCGCCGGGGCGTCAATGATGCGAACGAGGTCTTCACTGCGCTCCGTGAGGCGTGAGGTCGTGAACAGTGCTCAGCGCTCCGCGACCCCGCGCCAAAATGCCGCGTCATTGATCGAGGCAAGCACCACCAGCTCCTCGGCGTCAGTCCATAGCCCACAGATGCGGGCGTTGAGCACGCGGCCGTGGGAATCGGCCACTCGGAGCGGCAACTGTTCGACCATCGGATTCATCGGGTCGAGGTGCTCCTCGTTTGCGCGCTCCGCGTCCACATCGTCAGCCGGCGTGGCGTGCGCGCGCCGACAACAGTGGGCGCAACCGCTCGAAGGCAGATGCGGGCTCGAATTGTCCTCGCGCCATACCGACGAGCAGGAAAGGCTGCTCGAAGGTCGAATGGCCGACGACCATGTCGTGATACAGAATCGCATAGCGCTTTTCGGCACCAACACGACAGTCGGACACGACTGACGCCAGCGCCAGCTTGCGCACAACCACAAAAAGAGCGGCTCCGCAGCAGCGGCAATCCCCAGCTTGGCAGTCACGTTCAGCGCTTCATTTGACGAGCGGCGGAGCTGGCTCCAACGCCTTTCGCAGCCCGCGCGCTCGGCGCCGAGTCACCATCCGGAGGACAGACGCCGACGGCGGCAACAGCCGCCACGCCATAGTCGCGGCCCCAACGAGCGTGAGGTAATAGGTCGTGCCGTCTGCGTTCGTGCGCAAGGTCCCGAGCTGTAG
>DASVWN010000065.1:0-4434 GCA_036393195.1 Gemmatimonadaceae bacterium
AGGCGGGACTTCGATTCACTCTGCACGCGCACGCGGTCGTTCCAGGCTCCATAGCGCGACGTGAGCCACCGCTCGGTGCGCGCGCGAATCGTGGCCACGTCCTCGGCGCGATTGGCGCGGACCAGAATCGTCGCCGCGCGGGCCTCGGCGGACGGCAGCAGCGCATCTCCCGCGACGCTGAAGGGGACGATCGCGGTGAGCCGCTCGTCGTCTCCCTCCCGTGGTGCCGTGATGCCGACGACGCGAAATGGGTGACCCTGCATGAGCACCGTCCGGCCGAGCAGCGCGACGGCGGGCACAGCGGAAGCGGAAGAGCCACGAGTGCTGGAGTCGGCGAGCGCCGCGGCAAGTCCGTGCGAGAGAACGACCACCGGCACACGCGATCGCTCGTCCGCGTCCGTGAAGAATCCGCCGGCGGCGTAGCCGAGGCGCGACAGCGCAGCGACCGACGGCACGGTCGCGGTCACCACCGCAGCGCGCGGTGGGGCGCCGGGTGAGCGCGAGATCAGCGCGGGGCCCGCGGTGAGGATCGATACCACGGCCGAACCGCCCAGCGCGGCGCTCAGTGCGTCCGCATCGCTCGCGGCGAAGACCGGATAGCCGGTGCGTGGCACGCGCACACGATCCATCATCACGTACGTGATCGGTGAGATCGTGACGGTCTGGAGATCAGTCGTCTGCTCGATCTGCGCGCGCGCGAATTGCTCGACGCCATCGCCAACCGCCAGCACGGCGACGATCGAGGCGACGCCCATGATGACGCCGAGCGTGGAGAGTATCGTCCTGAGCGGATTGGCGTGCAGAGCCTGCAGCCCGACATGCAACGAGGATGCGGCGATGGATCGTGCCACGGAGATACTCCGGCGATGATGCTGCGGTGCGTGCCTGCATCGGGAATGATGTCCGGTGATATTGTACGGAACCGAGGCACGGGCAGATTCAGAACGGGGAATACGTCGCATCACGTCCGCATCGGAGCACCCCCCGGCGCGCGTGGCGGCGCAAGCTCGCGACTGGGCTGCGCTGGATACCCCTCCCAGCCCCTGATCCTCTACGTACGAGCGTCCTGCTTCCCTCCTGCGCGCGGCGCGTCGGGCACCAGCTGGCGGGCCAGGCGCCGCAACAGCGCGGCAAGCTCGTCGGGCGTCGCGGTCTCCCAGTCGCCGAGCAACTCCGCGAGCCGTACGCGCCGCGCCTCCACCAGCCGCTCATATGCGTCCTGTCCCGCTGGCGTGAGCGCCGCGCCATTCGGCGACTCGCCACTGACAGCGTTGACGATGAAGCCGCGCTCGAGCAGCTCGCGTCGCGCGTCCACCAGCCGCTCGGGATCGACGTGCCGTGTGCGCGCGAGTTCACGCTCGTCGAGCCGCGGATTCCGGGCGAGCTGCACCAGCAGCCACGCCGGCCCCGGCGCGAGATCGACGCCCGCGCGCGCCGCGATCTGCCTGATCCACTCACGCCGCATGTCGCGATTGATGAGCGAAGCGAGCCCCGGCATGAGCTGCTGCGCCGAATTCGCCGGTGTCGGCATTGGGAAGGCGTGGCCCGCTCCCGTGCCGACATTGCCGGAGTCTGCGCCAACGCTCTCACGCAGCGGAAGAGCCGGTAGCAGCCACGCCAGCGCGAATCCCGCGAGCGCGATCACCGTGGCCACCAGGAACACCGTGCTCAGTGAGCTCGCGAACGCCGTGGCGTAGGCAGCGCGCACTCCCGGCGGAAGCTGCGCGAGCGTTGCGGGATCCATGCCCGCGCCGATGTGCGTGGAGATGCCCACCGTACCCGCGGCAACGAGCTGCGCGAGGTGTGCGTCGAGTCGCGCGGCGAAGATCGCGCCGAGCACCGCCGTACCCAGCGAGCCGCCGATGAGCCGGAACAGCGTGGCGCCCGACGTGCCGACGCCGAGGTCATGGTAGTCCACCGCGTTCTGCACCGCGATCACCAGCACCTGCATCACCATGCCGAGTCCCAGCCCCAGCACGAGCATGATGAGCATCACGGACACCACGCCGGTGCTCACCGTCATGCGCGAGAGCAGGAACAGGCCAAGCGCGGAGATGAACATTCCCGCGATGGGGAACATCGTGTAGCGCCCGGTGCGCGTGATCAACAGGCCGGAGACGATGGACGTGAGCAGCATGCCGCCCATCATCGGCACCATCTCGAGTCCCGACGCGGTAGGGCTCGCCCCCTGCACCACCTGCAGAAAGAGCGGCATGTACGTCACCGAACCGAACAGCGCGAAGCCCACGACGAGCCCTACGGCGGCGCTCACCGTGAAGCTGCGATTCGCGAAGAGCCGCAGCGGGAGCACGGGCTCCTTCGCGCGGCGCTCGGCCACGACAAACCACCCGATGCCAATCGCAGTGACAACGAGCAGCACGAGGATCAGCGGAGAGGACCACGAGTACGCCGTGCCCCCCAGATCGCCAAGCAGCGTGATCACACAGATCACGACGGCCAGCAGCGCGGTGCCGGCGACGTCGATCGCATGCGACACGCGCGTGGCCAGAGCAGGAAACGTTACGCCGAGAACCACGAGCGCGATGATGCCGAGCGGCAGGTTGATGTAGAAGATCCAGCGCCAGGAGAGATGCGTGGTGAAATAGCCGCCGAGCAGTGGACCCGCGATGCTCGCGACGCCGAACCCCGCGCCGAAGATCCCCTGATATCGGCCGCGCTCGCGCGGCGACACGAGGTCGCCGACCGCCGCCTGCGTGGTGACCACGAGACCGCCCCCTCCCAATCCCTGCAGTCCGCGGAACAGAATGAGCTCCGTCATGTTCCGGCTCAGGCCGCAGAGCGCGGAGCCGAGCAGGAAGAGCACGATGCCGCTCTGGAGGACGATCTTGCGTCCGTACAGATCGCCAAGCTTTCCGTAGAGCGGCGTGGCGACGGTCTGGGCGAGCAGGTACGCCGTCACCACCCAGGAGAGATGCGCCAGTCCACCCAGCTCACCGACGATGGTGGGAAGCGCGGTCGCAACGATCGTGGAGTCCAGCGCCGCCAGCAGCAGCACGAGCAGCAGGCCGCTGAAGGCGATGAGGACCTGGCGGTGGGCCAGCTGCGCCGGCGTGTCGCCGGCGATCGTCGATGCCATGAGCCGGCGTAAGGCAAGATTGGTGCTGCTATGGTGGCTGCTGCCGCGATCGCGCCAGAAATCAAAGGGAGCTGAAGTCAGAAGGGGTCTGACCCTTCGACTCCCCTTGATCCCGCGGGTGGCCTTCGACGGGAACCTCACCGGGTGGTATCGTTCGGAAACCTGGTGGACGTGAATTCGGCGACGCCATGTTTGCCCGCACCGCCTGCGCCTCGCGTCGTGGCGGGCGTGCGCGCCCGGGGAAATGCAACGGAGGATTGTACGTGTGAATGAGCCGCGCATTCGAACGTCTCTGGTCCTGCTCGCCGCCGCGTTGGCCCTGCTGGCCGCGCCGGCGGCGCTTCTGCGGGCGCAGACGCATGCCTGTCCTCCACTGGATACCACGGCCGCGTGGGCGCGCGTGAATCGGGCGTGGTCCACTGAGAGCGCTGCCGGATGGAGCAATGACTCGCTGCGTCAGGTGCTTCTCGCGCTCGCTGATACGGACCAGTCGATGCGCAAGAACTTCGGCACTCGCGTAACGGACACGACGTACGGGCATCAGCTCATGGCGCTCGACTCCACGCTGGCCCGCACGATGGCCGGAATTCTCGACCGGTATGGCCTGCCCACACGGCAGATGGTGGGCGCGGCGGGCGCCGATGCCGCCATGCTGATCGTGCAGCACAACTGGCAGTTGCAGGAGCGCGTGCTGGCGCTCGCCGATTCGCTGCCGCCGGGCCAGCTTTCACCACAGGCGGTGGCCATGCTCGAGGACCGGGTGCGGGTGCATCAGGGCAAGCCGCAGCGGTACGGGACACAGTTCACGATGGGCGCGGACAAGCGCTTCCACTTCGCCGCCGCCGAGGATGTCGCGCACATGGATGCGCGCCGCGCCGCCGTGGGAATGCCGCCCATGCGCCAGTATGTCTGTCTCCTGGAAGGGATGGGCCCTCCCCTGGACACCGAGTCGCTCCCGCCCGGGTTTCGCCCTTGAGCGCGATCGCGGCAGCGACGGCCGGTACGCCGCCGTCGCTCGTCGTGGAGCATCTGGCCAAACGGTACGGCGCCGTGCAGGCGCTCGATGATGTCTCGGTGTCCGCGCCGGCGGGCCAGTGCCTGGCCCTCGTGGGCGAGAGCGGCTCGGGCAAGACGACGCTGCTGCGCTGCATCAACCGGCTGGTGGATGCGGATGCGGGACGCGTGCTGCTCGCGGGCCACGATGTGCGCGAGGGCAACGTGGTAGCCCTGCGCCGCGCGATCGGCTACGTGCCGCAGGAGGGCGGGCTGCTGCCGCACTGGCGCGTGGTGCGCAATGTCGCGCTGGTGCCCTGGCTGAACGGCGTGCGTGATGCCGA
>DASVWN010000066.1:0-5323 GCA_036393195.1 Gemmatimonadaceae bacterium
TGGAAGTGCGTCGCTGGGGTCCGGAGGATACGAAAGGCTGGCAGCGCGACGATGCGCGCTTCGCCGAAGCGCGCGAGCAGCTCGACGCGTACTTTGCGGGCAAGCTGCTTTCGTTCGACCTGCCGCTCGCGCCCGAGGGAACGCCGTTCCAGCAGCGGGTGTGGAGCGCGCTGCGCGAGATTCCGTTCGGCGACGTGGTGAGCTATTCCGACATCGCGCGACGCATCGGCGCGCCCGCGGCGGTGCGCGCGGTGGGTGCGGCCAACGGGCGCAATCCCATCTCCATCATGATCCCGTGTCATCGCGTCGTGGGCGCGAACGGATCGCTCACGGGGTACGGCGGCGGGCTGGAACGCAAGCGCTGGCTCCTGGCGCACGAGGCACGCGTGCGGCCTCGCGCTCTCTCTGTCCGAGCTCCGCGGCGTTCGATCGTCCTGTCCGAAAATGGCGAGCACCGCAGCGCGGGCGAAGCATAGATTTCTGCCATGATGCTCGACGCCAGACCAGGTGCGCGTGCCGCCGCCAGGATCACCCATACAGTCACCGAGTCGCCACTCGGCCCGCTCACGCTCGTGGCGCATGATGGGGTGCTCGCGGGAGTCCATTTCGATGCGCGCACTCGGTGGCCGGCGCGACCGGCGCCGGGCACGCGCGACGACGCCGCGTTCGGCGATGCAATCCGCCAGCTCGACGAATACTTCCGCGGCGAGCGCACGCGGTTCGAGCTGCATCTCGCGCCGCGCGGGAACGCGTTCGAGCAGAGCGTGTGGGCGCTGCTGCAGCGCATTCCCCGCGGAGAGACGCGCTCGTATGGGCAGCTTGCCGCGGAGCTGGGCGACGCCGCGCTCGCGCGCGACGTCGGCGTGGCGAACGCGCGGAATCCCATTGCCGTGATCGTGCCGTGTCACCGCGTCATCGGCGCCGATGGGCGGCTTGTAGGTTACGCCGGCGGCCTCGAACGCAAGCGATTTCTGCTCGATCTGGAACAGCTTGGCGTCGTCATGGCATACTCGCTGAATTCCCTGCCACTTCCAGCATCGCGGTCCGCTCCGATACGCTGACCCGGCGCCCCAGTCAGCTCTCTGTCACGAGCGGAAGCACGGCCGCCGTGCGCCGCAGCTTCACGGCAATCACCAGGTGAATGAGCAGAAAGAGCGGCACGAGCAGCACGGGCATACCGAAGATGGTGCCGATCAGGTCCAGCATGGGATGCATCCATGACTGTATATGCACGTAATTACGAGCGCGTCGGCGGACATGGAGATCCGGAGCGTTGGGGGCCGGGACTAGCCTGCCCGTCCGACAGAAGACGCGGGGCGTGATGCCCCGCGCGCCGCCTTGCTGGCCGTATCCTGCGCGGCCTGCCAGGCGGGCAATACGGACTCGAGTTTGCGCATGCCCGTCGGCGTGAGCTTCCATGCGCGGCGCCGGCGGTCGGCAGAGGGCGCTGTCGTGATCCACTTGCGATGCTCGAGCAGCGCGGCACTGCGCGTGAGCGTTGTCCGATCCATGCCCAGTCCCTCAGCGAGAGAGGAAACCGGCGTCGGCCCCTGGATCGCGAGCGCCGCGAGCACGGAGAACTGCGTCGCGCGGAGCCCCTGGGGGCGCAGCTTCTCATCGTAGAGCCGCGTAATCGCGCGCGCGGTGCGCCGGGCCGCCAGGCAGTGGCAGTCGGCGATGCGGCGAAGGTCGGGCGCCGTAAGCATGGATATAAGGTGTATATGCACGTATCACGCTGTCAAGGGTCGGGCGCTACCGCGCCAGCGTCATTCCCGCGGTGCGAACCGCTCGAACCGATACGCCAGCTCGGGCCCACCATCCCGCTCGTAGGCGAGCTGTGCAACGAGCAGCGCGAACGGCTCGGTGTACCGGGCAATGCGCAGCGGGCCCGCATCCACCGGATCGAATCCGGCGTCACGAATGAGCCCGGCTGTCACTCCCTTGGCGTCCGTGTCGTCGCCGCAATACACGAGACTGGGTCGAGAAGTGTGGTCCCGGGCCTCGAACACGCCGAACAGGACCTCGCTCGGCACGGTGTTGAACGCCGAGACAATCCGCGCTCCGGGAAATCTTCTTGCCAGCTCCTCCGCGCCGGAGGAGATGTGCGCGATGATGAGCTCGGTATCGTCGGCGTTCATTGGGAGCGAGCAGCTCACGATGACCTTGCCCGACAGATTTCCTGCCTGATGCAGCACGTCGTCCACGCGCGACCAGTGCACCGCGAGGAGCAGTGCGTCGGCGTCCTGTGCGGCCTCAGCCGGCGTGCCGGTCCGCGCGTTCTTTCCCGCATCGCGCGCCAGCTTCACCAGCTTCTTCTGGCTACGCGCATAGCTGAATACCACGTCGTGACCGGCACGCGCGAAGATCGTGCCGAGCTTGCCGCCCATCAGTCCTGAACCCAATATCCCAACACGCATGGCGCTCCTCCCAGTCCCGATGACGTGAAAGCTATCTTCAGCGTTGCCGGTCGCCGACCACGGCTCTGACGCACATCGCCATTCAGGAGCAGCTCGGCGGCAAGACCGTCGACTGGATGGAGAAGGTCAGTGACGATCAGTACGGCGCCACGCCTTCCCGCAACCGCTAACCCGTGGACCAGACATGCTGACTACCTGCACACTCGGCACCCAGGGGCTCACCGTCTCCGCGCTGGGCCTTGGCTGCATGGGGATGACCTATGCCTATGGCGCCCCCGAAGACCGCGACGAGCGCGAGTCCGTCGCCACCATCCACCGGGCCCTCGAGCTCGGCGTGACGTTCTTCGACACGGCCGAGGCGTACGGCCCGTACGCGAACGAGGAGCTGCTGGCCCGCGCACTGAAGGCATTCGGCGGCGGCGCGCGCGACCGCGTCGTCATCGCAACGAAGTTCGGTTTCACGTTTGACAATAACGGCGCCATATCCGGCATGGACAGCCGGCCCGCGCACATCCGCGAGGCTGTCGAGGGCTCGCTGCGCCGGCTGCAGACGGACCACATCGACCTGCTGTACCAGCACCGCGTCGATCCCGCCGTTCCGATCGAGGACGTCGCCGGCGCCATGGCCGGTCTCGTGCGCGAGGGGAAGGTCCGCTTCCTCGGTCTCTCCGAAGCGGGCGAGCAGACGATCCGCCGCGCGCACGCGGTGCACCCGATCTCGGCGCTCCAGAGCGAGTACTCGCTCTGGGAGCGCAACCTCGAGCCGCGCCTCATTCCGCTGCTGCGCGAGCTGGGGATCGGCCTCGTGCCGTTCGCGCCGCTCGGGCGCGGATTCCTCGCGGGCAACGTGAAGCGCGCCGAGGAGTACCCGGAGGGCGACTACCGTCGCGGTGATCCGCGCTACCAGGGGGAGAACTTCGACGCGAACATGCGCGCCGCGTCGGTCGTGCGCGATCTCGCGGCGCGAAAGGGCGCGACAGCGGGGCAGATCGCGCTCGCGTGGTTGTTGCACAAGGGGCCGGACATCGTGCCGATTCCGGGGACCAAGCGGCGGAAATACCTCGAGGAGAACGTCGCCGCGGCCGACGTGCGGCTCACGCCTGACGAAATGGCGACGCTCGATGCGGCCCTCGCGCCGGAGAAGGTGGCGGGGCCGAGGTACAACGAGAAGCAGATGGCGCAGGTGGATCGGTGACGTTAGTGACGGCGGCGCTGAGGCGGGTCGGCCGGAGACACCGCCATGACGCGACTGCCGTTCTGCCGGCCAGCCACTCGCGATCGAGACAGGTAGAGGGGCAGTGCACGCACCGCCCCTCCACCATTCGCCGCTCGGCGAGATCCAGCGCTAACGGATCCCACGCGACCGCAGGAGCATCTTGCGGAGATTGACAGGGAGCGCGGGCGGACTGGCTGCGCGCTGCGCCGCGACAACAACACTCGCGCTGACAGCACCGTGAATGGGCGTCGCCAGGAAGGCGTGCGGCTCGCCAGTCTCCGTGTTCACGGCCATGCCCGCGATCTGCCCGGACTCGTTGATCCCGAACGGGAGCACGATGTACAGCTTCGAGTCTGCCGGGATGAGCGTGTTGAGATCCGTGTACGCGTTGTTCTGCCAGAGATAGCCACGGCAACTGCCGAAGGGCGCGTCGCACGATGCACCAACCATCTGCCCGCGATCATTGGCCTGGAAGGGTGTATTCTGCGCATCCGCAGGGTCTGAGCTCATCACACCGAGATCCTGCATGCCGGTCGCTCGTGTCCATCTGAAAGCGTGAAGGGTGCCATCAGGGTAGCTGGCCGCCCCAAAAACATCTCCCTGGTTGTTGATGGCCGCGGCAAAGCCGACGTTTGGATCGCCGAGATTGCCGAGGTACGTGGGCGTGCCATGGTCCCACATCACGGCGTGTGGCCCTGTTCCCGTTCCGCCATAGACCGTGTTCGAGCAGAGTCCCGACGTGCCGGCGACCTGACCATTCGCGTTGTTCCTCGAGGCCATGGCCACCTCGTCACCGGGTAGTGGCGGGAGCTTGTGGATCGTTCCTCGTTCCCAGAACACAGCCTGGAAATGGCTCTTCTGCGGCGGGATGCACGTGTTGTCGAGGATCCCGTCTTCGGCCACCCCGACGATCTGACCCTGGCTATTGACCCCGAGGGCCGCGGCATTGTTGCCGCCGAGCGTCGGCAGCGTGGTCATGGCGCCATCGCGCCAGACACCGGCCCGGCAGATGAGAGAAGTGCCGAAGCCGCAGAAGTTCTCCGCGAGCGGATCTTCCGTAGTTATCTCCGAGAGTATCGCCAGCTCGCTGCTGCCAGCGCGCCCGCCTGCCTGGCTGTTCAACTGGTCGTCCCCCAATGTGCCGACGTTCGTTGCCGTACCATTCACCCAGAGGAACGCGTGCTGGTACCCGCCGGGAACAGTCGCGGCGCCCGCTATCCGGCCCGCGTTACTGATGTCGAAGGCGCTGCTGAACGATCCGTCGAAGCCGGCTGCGTCGAGATCGGGCTGCAAATCTCTGATCTCGTAACGGAGCGGTTGTGCTGCCGCGTGCCCGGCCAGTGGAGCCGCCGACACGCTTGGCGCAGGCGGCGGTGACGTCGGCTGGTCACTACACGCCGCTGCCATCGCAGCCGCGGCGATTGTCGCGAGCATGCGCCACTCACTCCGTGTTGGAGCACGGCGCAGATGGGCGCTGTCGGATTGATGCGTGAGTGGCTGGATCTCGTTGCACATGGCGGGCTCTCCTGGTCTGAGTCGACAGTGTGGTGGGGCCGATGCAAAAACGGAGCGTCGGATTGCTGTGCGGATCGTCGGTCCATATGTTGGACCGCGAAGTGGGGCCGCATCAGCACACGCGCAGAATGGGGTCGAATGACGCAACACCGTCCTGCGAGCCCTCCATCCGGAT
>DASVWN010000067.1:0-4333 GCA_036393195.1 Gemmatimonadaceae bacterium
TTTCCGCCCCGCGCGCGCCATCCGTCAGGCAGCGGCACGCGTAGCCGCGCGCGCGGAGCTGCCCGAGTCGTGGCTCAACGATGCGGTGAAGGGATTTCTCAGCCCGCGCGGCACGTACGATCCGTTCATCGAGCTGTCGCACCTGCGCGTCTACGTGGCCCGGCCGGAGTATCTGCTGGCCATGAAGGCCGTGGCCATGCGGCTGGGCGAGGAGTTCCACGACCTGGACGACGTGCGGTTCCTGCTCCGCTATCTGAACATCACGATGCTGGACGACGCGATGGCCATCGTGCTGCGCTACTTCGACGCAGAGCACGTGCGGCCGAAGACGCGCTTTGCGCTGGAGGAATTGCTGCGGTGTCACAGGGCTCCGCAACCCGTGGCAGGAAACGATGAATTGACGGGGTGTCAGACGGACCAGATATTGTTCCCGTACGTTGCGTACAATCGAAGGACCCGGCCGCCTCCGTCCCGGCGGCCAGCATGCAGAGGGCGGCGAGAGCACCGGCTCCGCGACCCGTCCGCCAGACCGTAGCCCGGCCTCCACATTGGGAGGCATACGGTGGCAATGCCGGCCGGTTCCGCAACTGCGGAATCGGAGCCATGCGCGAACGAGACGGAACTTCTCTTCTCGCGAAAGGGCATGCACATGACAACACAATTGCGTTCCGCGCTCCCGTCGTTTTCGGCCGCTGCAGGCGAGGTGCCGCATGCAGCCGCATGACGCGTCGCGTGCACCGGATGCCGCGGTGCTCGCCATCTGGCTGGTGCGCGCGCTGCTGAACCGGACGCAGGGTGGCGCGCCTGCGTTGAGCCGTCCCGTTGTGCGGCTGCGGTCGGCTGCCGCGGGCCGCGACACTGGCGTCGAGAAGCGCGTGCTCGCGCGCATTCGTGAGCGCCTCGATGTCGATGCACGGTGGACGACCCGAGGCGAACGCTCACTGACATGGATCGGCAATCGGCTGGGCCAGAAGGTCGTCGTGGGCTTGCCGTCGCGAATCGCCGCCGAACCGGTGACGCCGGTGCGCGTCGCGACCACGGTGGCGAACGACGTGCGGGCGAGCGAGCACGAGGTCATTGCGTACCTTGCGCGCCTCAACTGGTTCGCCGTGGGCAGCGCGTACGTATTCGATCCCGCTGCGCGCACGATCGAGCTGGTGGCCGGCGATCATGTCAGCGTGCCGCTCGAGCGGGAGCGCTGCAACGACCTCGCTGACTACGCCGTACTGCAGCTCGCGCAGGCAGAGCGTGAGGCCGACCGTATCGCCGACGCACTCGGCGCACGCGTGGCGGAACGCGACCATACCGCACGCCGGGCGCGGCGCATTTCTGCGGCGCCGCTCGACGTGGTGCGCACACGGTTCCTGCCGGACGGAACGCACCCCTCGGGATTTCGCGATGTGAGCCGGGGATTTTCGCTCGCGAAGTTGAACCTGGACGGACGCTGCGCCGGCGTCACGCGGCCGGATGGCACGCTGTCCATTCATGCATCATTCGGCGAGCGCGAGACGATCGTGATCCGGTGCCAGCCGAATGTCCGGCATCCATGGCTGGGCGCCGGTATGGTCATGTTCACGACGATTCCGTGGCTGGCTGATGACGCGACGCTCGCGCGAACGGCGAGCGAGCTGCAGCGCGCGCAACTCGACAGCTCCAGTGCGAGCGCAATGCTCGGCGCCTGGGGTACGGGCGCACTCGACGGCCGCCAGTGCGTGGCGTTCGCGCGCTTCGTGCCCAACGCCATGTATCGCGCGGATGTGCTCGACGATGCGGTGCGTGAGGAAGTGAAGCGGGCGGCCTGGCTGGATCGCCACTACTTTCCCGGATTGGCGCCGCGGAGTGTGTGGCAGATCTGGGCCGCGATGTGTGAGCCGGTGGCGAGGGCGGCGGGTGCGATGGTGAGTTGACCGCGATGGATCTCGTTCAGCCGCTGTCGCGCATCGCACGAGGGCGAGGACACGTGTACGAGGAGGGATGTCATGCGCAAAATGCGCTACAACGTTGCGGCGAGCCTGGACGGCTACATTGCCGACGCAGCGGGTGGGTTCGACTGGATTCCACATGATCCCGCGGTGGATTTCGCCGCGTTGTTCGCGCACGTTGACACCGTGCTGATGGGGCGGCGCACGTACGACGTGATGCGCGCACAGACTGGGCCGGCGTGGAAGAAGGGGACGCGTGTGTACGTGGTGTCGCGCACGCTGGCGCCGGGCGAGCGCGCAGACATGACGGTGGTGCGCGACGACCCTGCAGCGCTGGCCGAGTCGCTGCGACACGAGGAGGGAAGCGGCGAGATCTGGCTCTTTGGCGGCGGTCAGTTGTTCGCCACGCTGCTCGCGGCGAGGCAGGTGGATGTGGTGGAGGTAACGGTGGTGCCCGTGCTGCTCGGCGCGGGCGTGCCGCTGCTGGCCCTCGGCGCCGGTCGCACGGCGCTCACGCTGGTGCATTCGCGGGTGTATCCGAGCGGGATGGTGACCCTCAACTACACGGTGCAATGAAGACTTACTACTGCAGGCTCGTTCCGCCGCGGGCGACGTTTCTCCAGGACATGCGTGACGACGAGCGGCGACTGATGCAGGAGCATGGGGTCTATTGGCGCGGTTGCATGGAGCGAGGCAAGGCGGTGGTGTTTGGCGTCGTGGCCGATCCGGCGGCGGCGTTCGGGATGGGGATCATTGAAGTGGACGATGACGCCGAAGCGCGGGCGCTGACGGCGGCGGATCCGGTGATGCTGAGCGGGCGGGGGTTCCGGTACGAGATGCATCTGATGCCGATGGGGGCGGTGCATAAGGGGAGGGGGAAGTAGGGACGGGAGCAGATCAGTAGATTTTGCACCTTTTTGCAGACCGCGAGACCGCGCATTCTCGTAAACCTGGAGCTGGGCCATTGGGTGGTTGAATTGCAGAAGCTCTTCTCAGTGTGGTGATCAGAGTACTTGTGTCGGGTTGGCCCCCGCGATGCAACTAGAGTATACCAATTATGCTTAGTGGTGCTTCTAAGAGTTGACATGTGACATATGTACATGATAAGCTGCAGCGTGTGACAGACCAAGAACGACCTTCCGACCAGACGCTGGATCTCTGGGCGGCCTCATTGAAGGGTGGTTCTGCTCAGAGTTCTGTATCGTTCACTCCCGCCGTTCCGCGCTCTTCAACGCGCGGCCTCATTGAACGCCGCTACGTCTGATTTGGCTGTCAGTAGGTCTTCGCACTCTTGTTTAGCTGTCCCGTACGCTCATCGCTAACAGAGGGCCTCTTCCATGGACATCGCACGACTTGGTCACATCGTCAACGAGGACGCCGCGCTGCGGCGCCGGCAAACACTTCAGCCATCGGGTGGGAAGGGCGACAAGATTTTCCCACCGACCTATCCAGGCGAAGGTCGAAACGCTCCGCCCCGCCACGTCTACGAGCGCCGACGCCGCGACGGCCAGGATACCTGGTGTGTCCTCATCGATAGTGTACAGTCGCAAGCAAACAGGCTTGAAGAGTGCCTGCTCGACGCGATTGCTGATGGAGTGCGGGTCCCGCACGTGGTCGTCGACTTCAGCAATGCGAATCTGGATGGCATCACGCGAATTACCTCACTTGAGGCACCGCATCGCGTCTATGACGCCATTCTGCGCGACAGCCTGCTGGAAGGAGAGGCATTCATGAGCAGCTCCGTCGGGCAGCGCCTAGCCAAGGCAACGCCAACGGACGCATCGGCACTCCTCGAGATATCACCGACTTCGCTCCTCCTCGGAGCGTGGCACTCGACCGGTGAAGGCGGAGGGCTTGGCGCCAAGTTTGCGCGCTGTCTTATCTCCGAGATCGTGGGTATCGATGTTCCGGTGGATGAAGTCGTTGATAGGCGGACGGGTGAGACAGACGTTCGGACCTCCGGCCGTCGTACGGGGAGCCGGATCGACCCTCTCGGTGTCTTGAGAAAAGTCGAAGTCTTCAAAGGCGACGCGGGATGGGACACGACACTGAAGGGTGCCGGCAAGAACGCGAAGCAGGTAAGGCCCTCCGAGATCAACCATGGGAACATCGCCCCTTCCGTTGCGCCACTCGGCGTTACGTGTGATTACGCCGAGCACACGTTTGTCCTGAGCTTCGCCGCACTCCGCCGGCTACGCTTCGGGAGCCCAGAGAAGAACAGCGCCGGCCGGAGCCTTCTCGCTGCACTCGGTCTCCTGGCGCTCGCCGAGCAGGATTCCCGCGGCTATGCCTTGCGGTCCCGTTGCGATCTGGTGTGCGATGGACAGGCGCCGCTCGAGCTCGTACATCCGGATGGCACCACCGAGGCGGTGACCCTCGATCGCAATGCGGCGCGCGCGCTCTACACCGCT
>DASVWN010000068.1:0-69852 GCA_036393195.1 Gemmatimonadaceae bacterium
GCCATCCTGATGCACGGCGTGCACGATGGCGACGCTCGTCCGCATGACCGCGGATGCCGGCGCGCGCTCGCCGCGGGCGGCAAGCACCTGGGCGAGCTGCGCGCCTGTGAACGCATACGCGAGCGGAATTCCCACCGAGGATTCGTCCACCCAGTCGCCGTGCCGGATGATGGCGGCCGGGCCCCGGAACACATCGCTCCACAGGGCACGCGAGCGCGCGAGGTCGTACCACCCGCCGCCGCGCACGTGGAGCGTGTCGCCGCCCGGCGACGCCGGCGGAACGAAGACCTTGCTTGCCAGCCCCTGTGCGAGGATCGAATCGCCCAGCCCCATGCGCTGTGCGTAGTCACCCGTCGTGCGGCTGATGTAGACCGGACGCTCGGGCCAACTGTCGGCGATCATGCGCAGGACGACAATGTCCTTGCGCTCGAGCAGGCCTCCGCCGTCGGCGAGCTGGGGCAGGGTGCGCGGATCCACGCGTACCGTCAGACCCGCCTTCCGCAGGATGGCGGCCTGCCGCAGCTCCACGTAGTCCGGGATGGCATCCGCCTGCGCGAGCGTCATGTGCAACGGCGAGCCCGATGGCTTGGGCCACGCCCGGCCGCGGTAGATGGCCGGTCCGCGCGCCGCATCGTACGGGTAGATGGGGCGGCGCACGATGCCGCGCACATACCAGTCCGTGTTGAGCAGTGACAGGACGGCGACGGTCACGTCCTTGCGAATGCCTTCCACGTCCTGCGCGTACCAGAGCGGGAAGGTGTCGTTGTCGCCGTACGTGATGAGGACACCGTAGGGCTCGACGGACTCGAGCAGATCGTGCGCGAACGCCAGCGCCGTCGTATCGCCGCGACGTGATGCCGCATGCCAGTTGCTGGCCAGCGGCTCGAAGGCCAGGAGCAGCAACGGCGCCGCCACCGCGAGGGTCGCCGCACGCAGTCGTGCGTCCGAGGTTCGCGCGAGGTGCGAGGTGCAACGCGGCGCGCTGCGGAGCGCGGCGCCGAGCCAGGCGGCACACGAGCGCCATGCTGCCACGAGCGCCAGCGCCACCCAGATGCCCCACGCTGAAAAGCTCCAGATGAAGAAATAGTCGCGGTCGCGCACCTCGCGCTCCACGGCGGCGCTCGCGGCCGGCTGGGTCGCGCCGTACTTGAAGTTGAGATAGTACACGAGCACGATCGAGACGATCACCACGTACGGGATGAAGTACCAGGCGCTGGATCGGTCGTGCCGCCAGTGCAGGCGCGCACCGGCCAGGCCGAGCAGCAGGAAGGTCGCCGCCAGCGCGAACTGCAGGCGCGGGTGTTCGCCGTGCGGGTCGCGCATCCACTGCCACGTGAAGTAGTACCACCACATCCCCACCTGCGCAGTGAAGGGCGCCTGGCGCTCCGTGAGTTTCGGTTGGGGGTACTGCTTGCGGTTGAGGTTGAACAGGAACGCCCTGTATGTCCCGGACGAGAACGTACAGGAGAAGTGCAGCCCGGAGCGGCAGGCGGTGGGTTCGCCCTCATTGAGCGGCGGGTGGAACGCGGCGCGGATGGGCTGCGTGGCGAACGGCGTCACCCCCAGCGCGAGCGCTCCGGTGCAGGCGAGCATCAACCGCCAGCGGTACAGCGTCCGGGGGCGCCGCGCGAGCACCACGACGAGCACCGCCGGCGCCGGCAGGAACCCCGCCATGTGGTTGGCGTAGCCCAGCCCGCACAGATACGCGATCAGCACGAGCAGTCGTCCGGCGCCGGGCGCATCCGGATCGCGCGACCAGCGTACGGCGAGCCAGGAGATGACGGCCATCCCGGCCAGCGCCACGGTATAGACCTTCTCGTTCACCACGGACTGGTTCCACACGGTGAACGCGGTTGCGCCCAGCAGGGCCCCGAGCGTCGCGCCCAGCCTTCGCATCCATCGCTCGGCAACCCAGGTGGAAAGCACCTGTTCCGTGACCAGGAACCAGAGTCCCGCCGCCGCCGCGCTCGCGAGAGCAGCCAGGATGTTCACCCGCACGGCGATGCTGCGCGCCAGCGGCAGAATCGTGGACACGCGTCCGAGCAGCACGAACATCGGATTCCCGGGCGGATGCGGGAGTCCCATGGTGTAGGCGGCGGTAATGTACTCGCTCGTGTCCCAGAGCGCGGTCGTGGGAGCCAGCGTCGCGAGGTAGAGGCCGGCGACGGCC
The DNA here is from genome assembly GCA_036393195.1 of Gemmatimonadaceae bacterium. Taxonomy (GTDB): domain Bacteria; phylum Gemmatimonadota; class Gemmatimonadetes; order Gemmatimonadales; family Gemmatimonadaceae; genus JADGGM01. The sequence continues at coordinate 2,171 of DASVWN010000068.1, forward strand.
GTCGCGACGAGCCCTGCGATCAGCCGTGATGAGGCGACGGGCTGCGGCGCAGTCCGCGGCCGCCGCGCCGCAGACGGTTCGAGAGAAATTTTTCTCTCACTGGCCGGCGCCGGCCGCCGGATGGATCGCTGGGGCGTCATGGGATCAGCCGCGTGTCAGGGATGGGGTGTGGCGCGCCGCGTCCCGAGCGCCAGCGCGGCCCACGCGCGCACGCGCGGGCTCGGATCGCTCGTCGCGGCGGCGCGCGCGACGGCGACCGTGTCGCTGCGTTGCGCCAGGCCGGTCACGGCGTACGCGCGCGACTCCCAGCGCGCATCATGCATCAACGCCGTGAGCACCTGGCGGGTCGGCGCGAGCCGCACCGCGGCCAGCGGCGTCGCGAGCGTGAGCGTCAGGCACGCCGTGAGCACCAGAACCGCCCGTGCGGGTCCCCGGGTATCGTGCGGTACCACGATGGCGGCAAGTCGCGCGCGCAGGCCGACGTGCCACACGAGCGCCCGCGCCGCCGGCGCGGCCCAGCGCGGCATTCCGCACTCGGCTGCCGTCTCTACCAGCAGCCGCGCGTAGTCGCTCGGCCGGACGCCGGCGTGCAGGACGCGGTCGTCGCACGCCATCTCGCACTCGCCGCGCAGCCGTGCCGCCGCCCACCAGGCGCCAGGGTGGAACCAGAGCAGTGCGCACACCACCCGGCCGGCCAGCGAAAATGCCACATCGCCGCTGGCGACGTGCGCCACCTCGTGCAGCAGCACGGTGCGACGCCGGATCTGGCTCCAGTGGCGCGCCCGCGCCGGCAACAGCACCACCGGACGGAGCGTGCCGCAGGTGAGTGGCACGCCGTCGCCCTTCGTGATGCGCAGCTCGATCCGCCGCGAGACATGAAGCGCGGCGCGCACTTCGTCGAGCAGGATGCTCCATGAGGGGTCGGCGGGAACCCGGGACGATCGCACGACCCGCCTCGCCCGCCACCATCCGAGCAGGGCGGGGCAGACCGCGATCACGACGCCGGCCCAGTAGAGCGCCGCGAGCTCGCGTATGATCCGCGCAGCTCCGGACGACGGCGCCAGCGGCAGCGCGACCTGGTCGAGCGCCATCTGCACGCGGCCGAGTGCGACGAGCGGCGTCGCCAGTGCATCGGGGACCACCCAGGCCATCCAGTGCAGCGGGAGCCACCGACCCAGGCAGACGGAGAGCAGCGAGATCATCGCCGCGCGCCAGACGAGTGCGCGAGTGCCGGCCGGTGCGCGGCGCAGCAGCGTGGCAGCGGCGAGCCCGACGATGAGCGGCGCCGTCGCCACCAGCGAGACGCTGTACACCTGCGCCACGGCGCGCGCGCTGTCCGCGGGCGCGAACAGCGTTCCGGCCATCACGACCATCCTCAGCGCCCCTCGTCGCGCAGGCGGCGCAGCACGGCCTCGAGTTCCTGTCGCTCCTTCCGGTCGAGCGGCCGCTCGGAGGCGTCCAGCAGCGCGGCCACGGCAGCCGATCGCGAGCCGTTGAAGAACGTGCCGAGGAGATGCCGGAGGGCGGATCGCCGCGCCACACTCCGCGGCGTCGTGGCCGTGTACACGTGCCGCGGCCCCTCCTTCGCATGCCGGAGATGTCCCTTGCGTTCGAGAATGCGCAGCATCGTGCGCACTGCGGCAGCGCAGGGTGCATCGGGAAGCCGCTCGTGCACCTCGGCCGCCGACGCCCGTCCCAGCCGGTAGATGACATCCATGATCTGTCGCTCCCGCCGGCTGAGCGTGATGGCGGTGGGCGGTGAGGAGGGGCGGGGCACTGGCGTCATGACACCGGGGGCAGCGGGACGTGTGCGGCCGGAGACTTTTTCCTGCCGCATGGTGACAATATTTTATCTTCTGCGCGTGGCGTCAAGCGCCCCCCCCTTTCCATCTCCGGCCGATCGATGCACTTTGCGGGACCTTGGTCCGTGTTTGCCGGCCTGTCGCGTGTGCCGCGTATCCCATCCGGACCCGCCCGCTCAACCGATCTCCCCGCGTGCTCTCCACCCACCTCCGCCGTGCGTGTCGCACGGTCATGATGCCGATTGTCGTGTTCGTCACCCCGTCCCTCGCCGCGCAGACGCTCGGCTGGAAGGGGACGACGGACGCCAGCGCCACGCTCTTCTTCGGCAACACCAGCCAGTGGGTGGTTGCCGGCGGATCCCAGCTCGCCTACAGCGACAGCGCCTTCGAGGTGCGCGGAGAGCTTCACGCGGACTATGCGGAGACCGCCACCGATTCCGGCCGCAGCGTCGTCAGCCACCGGGCGTGGCTGGTGTCCCTCGGGGCGGACTGGGCTCCGTATGCTCACCTGTCGCCATTCGTGCAGGGCAGCGCGGAGTCCAGCCTGCAGCAGCGCATCGCGCGCCGCTACTCGGCGGGCGCCGGCGGCAAGCTGTCAGTCATCCAGAAACCGGATGCCGCGCTGAGCACGAGCCTGGCGCTGCTCTGGGAATACACCGCGCCCACGGTGCCCGACTCGACGACGAATTTGGACGCGTCCCGGCTGCGCTGGTCGTTCCGGCTCAAGGCGAGTCGCACGCTCGACGAGCGCGTGCACTTCACGCACGTGAGCTTCTATCAGCCCAGTGTACGCGCCATGCGACACTTCACATTCACGTCCACCACGACACTGGCCTTCGACCTCAACAAGACGTTCGCGCTCACCTCCTCGCTGTACGACACGTACGACAGCGAGGCGCGGCGGCGCGGGGCACGCAGCAACAACGATGGCCAGTTGCTACTGGGCCTGCGCGCGCGATACTGAGGCCTCGGCCGCGCGCGCGCTGCTGGTCTGGCGCGCGTCGGGGAAGTACGCTTCGAGCACGCTGCGCACCATGCGTTCCGGTTCACCGGCGAAATTGAGTCCGTTGCTCAGGACGATCACGGCCAGCCCGTCGTCGGGGAAGATCGCGTTGTAGCAGTATCCGCCGGCGCCCGGCGCGAGTCCGTTATGCCAGACTTCGCGATGCCCCGCGAGTGATGCCGGAACGAAGCCCATGGCATAGTTCACGGGCGTGCCATCCGCCAATTGTCCCGCCGTCCAGAGGTCGTGCATGGACGCGGCGTCGAGCACGCGTCCCTGCAGCAGCGCGATGTCCCAGCGGGCGAGGTCGGTGGCGCTGGATACGATGTCGCCGGCGCCGTAAAAGAGATCGAGGCTCAGGGTGAACTGCTTCGTGAACACGCCCGTGCCCTGGTAGGGCGTGGCCGTGCCGGCCTGTACGGCGTAGCCGGCGCCGCTGGCGTCCATGTGCAGCGGCGCGAAGATCTCGCGCCGCAGCCAGGTCGCGTAGGGCCGGCCGGCCTCCTGCGCGACAATATCGGCGAGCGCGGCGTAGTTGGTGTTGCTGTACGCCCAGCGCGTGCCCGGCGCAAAATCGGCGGTGTCGGTACGCAGGATGCTGAACAGCGACGCCGGCGCAATCACGCCCTGCAGCGGCCAATGGTGCTCGTCCGTGCGTGGAAAGTTGTGCAGGCCCGACGTCTGGTTCAGCAGCTCGCGCACCGTGATCCGCTGCGCATTGGGCATTCGCGGCAGATAGCCGGCCAGGTGGTCATCGAGCGACAGTGAGCCGCGCTCCACCAGTCGCAGGATGGCGGCGGCGACGAACTGCTTGCTCAGTGAGCCGATGGCGAAGCGCGTACCGGTCGCGACCGGCGTCCTGCGCGCGAGATCGGCAATCCCGAAACCCCGGGCATAGACGATCCGGCCGTGCAGTACGACGGCCATGGAAAACCCCGGCGCCCGGCCGTTGGCGAGCGACTGTGCGCCGATCGAATCGAAGGTGGCGCGGCCAGGGTCCTGGGCGGCCAGGCCGATCGTGCTGGCCGGCACGGTTCCTAACGCGGCGGCCAGGCATGCGGCGCCGATCCAGGAATGTCCCCTGCGGCGAAGGTGCATCGTTCCTCTCATTGGTGTGTGCAATTGCCTGCGCTGCACAGTATGGTTGGCGACCGGACCGTGTGCAATTGATGCAGCGGGTGCGGCCGAGCACGGGGCGCTGTCTCCCCAACGCCACAACGACCGTGTAAACTGCTCGCATGTTTTCCCTCCTTCTTGCGCTGCTCACCGTTGCCGGAGATTCCGGCGCCGTGTACAACGGGCGCGCGCGCCAGCTCGACGTCGCCATCCCCCGGATGGATTCGACCGCTGTCATTGACGGGTCGCTCGATGAGGCTGTGTGGCGCTCGGCCGCCGTGCTGACCGGATTTTCACAGTATCGTCCCGTTGATGGCCTGCCCGCGACGGACTCCACGCAGGTGCTCGTATGGTACGCTCGCGATGCCATGTACTTCGGCATTCGCGCCTTCGAACCCCACGGCGCGGTGCGCGCAACGCTGGCCGACCGCGACAACATCGACGCGGATGACAACGTGCAGATCCTGCTCGATACGTATGCGGATCACCGGCGCGCGCTGCTCTTCGCGGTGAATCCCCTGGGCGTGCAGGAAGATGGCGTGCGCAGCGAAGGGCAGGATGCCGGCGCGGCCGGCGGCGGCGGTGGTGCAACTGCGCGGTTCGACGGCGTCGTGGATCTCAATCCGGATTTTGTCTGGGAGTCGCGCGGCCACGTGACGCCATGGGGCTACGAAGTGGAAGTGCGCATCCCGTTCAAGAGCATTCGCTACCAGGCCGCGGATCCGCAGAACTGGGGACTGCAGGTCGTGCGCGAGGTGCAGCACTCGGGGTACGAGGACACGTGGACACCCACGGTGCGCGCCAACGCGAGTTTTCTCATCCAGGCCGGCCGGCTCATGGGACTCACCGATCTGCACCGCGGCCTCGTGATGGATCTGATCCCGGAATTCACCACGCACGTGGACGGCGACTCCAGCGGCGCGGGATACGGCTACAGCACGCACCCCGCAGTTGGTGGCACGCTCGTCTGGGGGATGACGAGCGCGCTCAGTCTGAGCGCCACCGCGCACCCCGATTTCTCGCAGGTGGAAGCCGACGTCGCGCAGGTGACCGTGAATCAGCGCTTCGCGCTCTTCTACCCCGAGAAGCGCCCGTTCTTTCTCGAAGGACTCGAGCGCTTCGACACGCCGAATCGTCTCATCTACACCCGGCAGATCACGCAGCCCGATGCCGGAGCGAAGCTCACCGGCAAGGTCGGCCAGACGAGCGTGGCCTATCTGGCGGCCGTGGATCAGGCCGACTCGCTGTCGGGGAGTCACCCCGTGTTCAACCTGCTGCGCCTGCGGCGCGACCTGGGTGCCAGCTCGACGCTTGGCGTCGTGTACACGAATCGGCTGGATGGCAGCGCCTACAATCACGTGGGCGGCGCGGATGCGCGCGTGATATGGGGCAAGATCTGGTTCTCGCAGGCGCAGGCGGTGGAGTCGTGGACCCGCGACGCGGCGGGCGTGCGCCGGGGAACGCTCTGGGACCTCACGTTCGCGGATCGCACGGGGCGCGCGTACGGCAATCACTTCGAGCTGCAGGGCGTGAGTCCGGACTTTGCCGCGGCGAGCGGGTTCGTGAATCGCACGGGAATCGTGACGGCGCGCCTGTTCAATCGCTTCACCTGGTACGGCAGCCCGGGCGCACGCGTGGAGGAGGTAACCACCATCGTCTCCGCCTCGCCGCTCTGGAATTACAACGACTTTCAGCACCTGCGCGGCGCCTTCGAAGGCGGCCTCTCCAATTCCTGGGCGGCGACCATGCGCGGCGGCTGGGTGCTCAGCGCATCGCTCAACGACAACCTGCAGCGGTTCGACTCGGTGGACTATCGCGGGTATCACGTGGCCGGTGCCACCGACACGAGCGCGTTCGCGCTGCCGCACGGCCTGTACAATCTCATGAGCGGCAAGGTGGGCCTCTCCACCCCGAACCGCGCGCTCACCGCGGGCGTGAACCTCGGCTACGGCCAGTCCGTCATCTTCGCGGAAGCCGCCGAAGGGCGCGAGACCACCGGTCAACTGGACGTGGCCTGGCGCCCCACGCCGAACTGGCGCGTGAGCGCGAGCTGGGTGCACGATCGCATCACGCGGGCGCGTGACGGCAGCGAGTTTGCCGTCGCCAACATTCCGCGGTTGCAGATCGAGTACCAATTCCGCCGTTCGATCTTTCTGCGTTACATCGGCCAGTACGTGGCGCAGCGCCAGACGGCCCTCGTGGACCCCGCATCCGGTGCGCCGCTGGTCGTCGCGGACTCGACTGCAGCGGGCGGATACACGCCGCTGGGCGCGATCGTGTCCAATCAGTTCCAGAACGACGTGCTGCTCTCCTACAAGCCGACGCCGGGCACAGTGTTCTTCCTGGGATACGGCGCGCTGTTTACTGAGCCCGCCGCGTTTGCCTTTGGTCGCGCGCTGCAGCGCACGAGCGACGGGTTCTTTCTGAAGGTGAGCTATCTCTTCCGGCCGTGAACGTGGCGGTGAGCGCCGTTTCCCCCGCTAGACGTTGAAGCGGAAGAGCATGACGTCGCCATCGGCCACGACATACTCCTTGCCCTCGCTGCGCACCACACCGCGCTCACGTGCGCCCTTCCAGCCGCCCGCGGCCACGAAGTCCGCGTACGAGACGGTCTCGGCACGAATGAAGCCGCGCTCGAAATCCGTGTGAATGACTCCCGCGGCCTTGGGAGCGGTGTCGCCCTTGTGGATGGTCCACGCCCGCACCTCCGGCTCGCCCGCGGTGAAGTACGTTTCGAGCCCCAGCAGCGCATAGCTCGCGAGAATGAGCCGGTCCAGCCCGGCCGAGGTGAGTCCGAGCGTCGCCAGGAACTCAGGACGGTCATCTGCGGACAGCTCGGCCAGCTCCGCTTCGATGCGCGCCGAGAAGGGAACGATGCGCGCGGGCTCGCCGCTCTGCGCCACCGCCTCGCGCAGGGCGCGCAGATGCGGGCCCTCCGCCCCCGACAGCTCGGCGTCGCTCACGTTCGCGGCGTACAGCACCGGCTTGATCGTGAGCAGCGCGAGCGGCGCCAGCCATGCGCGCTCCTCCGCGCTCAGCCGCGCGTCCCACAGGCCGCGGCCCTCTGAAAGGGCCTGGTGCGCCTTCTCCAGTGCGGGCAGCTCCGCGAGCGCGTCCTTGTCGAGCGACTTGGCGGCGCGCCGCACCCGATCCAGTCGCTTCTCGACCGTGCCCAGGTCGGCAAGCGCCAGCTCGAACTCGATCACCTCGCGGTCGCGGACGGGATTCACGTCGCCCATCACGTGCAGCACATCGGGGTCGTCGAAGCAGCGCACGACGTGCACGATGGCGTCCGTCTCGCGAATGTTGGCGAGAAACTTGTTTCCCAGCCCTTCGCCGCTCGACGCACCTTTCACGAGTCCGGCAATGTCCACGAACTGCACGACGGCGGGCACCGTGCGCTGCGGCTTGACGAGCTGTGTGAGCACGCCGAGGCGGGCGTCGGGCACCTCCACGATGCCGACGTTCGGCTCGACCGTGCAGAACGGATAGTTCGCGGCATCCGCCTGCGCGGACGTGAGCGCGTTGAACAGCGTGGATTTGCCGACGTTGGGAAGACCGACGATACCGAGTGACAGCATGAGCGATGCGAATGAAGACAGAGCGGTGCGTGACCGCGCTACATGAGAAACCACGGCGCGAGCACGAGACTCACCACGGCCATGAGTTTGATGAGAATGTTGAGACTGGGACCGGACGTGTCCTTGAAGGGATCGCCGACAGTATCCCCCACGACTGCTGCCTTGTGCGCATCGGATCCCTTGCCGCCGTACACGCCGCCCTCGATGAGCTTCTTGGCGTTGTCCCACGCGCCGCCCGCGTTAGCCATGAACAGCGCCAGCGTCACGCCCGTGACCGTCGCCCCCGCGAGCAGCCCACCCAGCGCCTCCACGCCGAGGAATCTGCCCACGAGCACCGGCACGAGCACGGCGCTCACGCCGGGCACGATCATCTCGCGCAGCGCGGCGCGCGTGGAAATATCCACGCAGCGGGCGGAGTCCGGAGTCGCCGTGCCCTGAAGAAGCCCGGGAATCTCGCGGAACTGCCGCCGCACTTCCTCCACCATGCCTTGCGCGGCGCGCCCGACGGCGGTCATGGTCGCGGCGCTGATGAAGAAAGGCATGATGCCTCCCAGGAAGAGTCCCACCACCACCATGGGACTCACCAGGTTGATGCCCTGCGCATCCAGATGCACGGCGGTGGCGTAGGCGCTGAACAATCCCAGCGCCGTGAGCGCGGCGCTGCCGATCGCGAAGCCCTTGCCAATGGCCGCGGTCGTGTTGCCCAGTGCGTCGAGTCCGTCGGTAATGCGGCGCACATCCGGACCCAGGCGTGACATTTCCGCGATGCCGCCCGCGTTGTCGGCAATGGGGCCGTACGCATCCACGGACATGGTGACGCCGACGGTGGCGAGCATGCCCACGGCGGCGATCGCAATGCCGTAGAGGCCGGCGAAGAGGTGTGACGCCCAGATCGCGACGCAGATGCAGAGAATGGGAATCGCGATGCTCTCCATGCCGACCGCGAGTCCGGTGATGATGTTCGTGGCGGCACCCGTCCGTGATGCGTCGGCAATGCGTCGCACGGGGCGGGAGCCGGTGTAGAACTCGGTCACGAGGCCAATGACAATGCCGGCGACCGTGCCCGCGAGGACCGCCCAGAACGGGCCTGCGGCCGGATACCACGATCCATCCGGACGCTGCTGCGCCACGCCGATCCATGATGTGAGCAAGCCGGCAAACGCGAGAAACAGCACGGCGGCAATTACCGATGTGAGACGAAGCGCGGCAGCCGCACTGGCGCGCTCGAGCAGGCGCATGGCGCCGATGCCGATGAGCGACGCCACAAGTCCCGCGACGGTATACGCGAGCGGCAGCGCGATGGCGCGCAGGGGATCCGCCATGCCGGCACTCGAGGCAGCCAGCGCAATGGTGGCGATGATCGCTCCCACGTAGCTCTCGAAGATGTCGGCGCCCATGCCGGCCACGTCGCCCACGTTGTCGCCCACGTTGTCGGCGATCGTCGCCGGATTGCGCGGATCGTCCTCGGGAATGCCGGCTTCGACCTTGCCGACGAGATCGGCGCCTACATCCGCGGCCTTGGTGTAGATGCCGCCGCCCACGCGCGCGAAGAGCGCGATGGAGCTGGCGCCCATGGCGAAACCGGAAATGACTTCGGCGAAGCCGCGGAGCGTGTCAGCGCCCGTGGCGCCCGCCGTGCCGGCCAGGCGCCAGAGCGTGACGCCGCCAATGCCCACCAGGCCAAGACTGGCGACAGCGAGGCCCATCACGGCGCCGCCACTGAACGCCACACGCAAGGCGACGCCCTGCCCGTGTGCACGCGCCGCCTCGCTCGTGCGCACGTTGGCGCGCGTGGCCGCTTCCATTCCGGCGAGTCCCGCGAGAATGGAACAGCTACCGCCCGTGATGTACGCGACGCCGGTGCGCCAGCCGACCGCCCAGGCGAGGAGCGCCGCGACAACGAGCAGGAAGGGCACGAGGACGGAATATTCGCGCCGCAGAAATGTCATGGCACCGCCATGGATCTGTTCGGCAAGCGCGCGCATGGCGGCGGATCCCTCCGGCCTGCGCCGCACCGCGAGGTAGAGCGCCAGCGCGATGAGCAGCCCGGCGAGACCGGCGCCGACCGCGATCGTGGCAATCAGGACGAGCATCGTCACGCGGGCTCTCGATTGAACTGGTTCATGGCGGCCTCGATGCCATCGTGCAGCCAGCATTCCACCGCGCTGGTGAAGCGTGGCAACAGGGTGAGGATCTCCGCGCGTTCCGTCGCGGGCATGGGCGAGAGGACGAAATCCGCCAGGTCGCCGATGCGTCGCTCGGGGTCCGCGGGCTGGATCCCGATGCGAAGGCGTGCATAGTCGCGCCCGCCCACCGCCTGTTCAACGCTCTTCAACCCGTTGTGTCCGCCGGCGCTGCCGCGCGCGCGCAGGCGAAAGCGTCCCACCGGCAGCGCCACGTCGTCGACGAGGACCAGCAGGTCCGTTGCGGCCGACCAGAATGGGCGGCGCAGATACGACGAGAGTACGGTGCCGCTCAGATTCATGTACGTGGTGGGCTTGACGAGACGCACGTGGAGATTGCGCACGCGTCCCGTCGAGGCGAGCGCCTGGCCGTCGCTGCGCCAGCCGCCGAAATGCCAAACGTCGGCCAGGTGGTCAGCGACCCACCAGCCGACGTTATGGCGTGTTCGTTCGTACTGACGACCCGGATTGCCCAGGGCGAGGATCACTTTCATACTGGTCCGTGGGCGGACGCATCACGACCAATGCGTCCGCATCCCGGGCTATTCGCCCTGTTCCTCTTCGTCCTCGCCCTTCGGCTTGCGAATGAGTTCGGGCTCCGCAGCGACCTCCTCGGTCTCGGCTGCTGGCGTGGGCTCCGCCTCGACACGGGGCGGGACGACGACGCAGACCGTGGCGTCCGGATCGGCCAGCGCTTCGAGTCCCGCAGGCAACTTGAGATCACGCACGTGCAGTGAGTCGTTCAGGCCGAGCGCCGTGACATCGAGATCGATGTGGTTGGGCATCTCGGCGGGGTCCACCTCGACGCTCAGCTCACGCAGGATCTGGTCGAGAATGCCGCCGGAGTTCTTGACGCCGTCCGGCGTGCCGATGAGCACGAGCGGAATATCCACGGCCACCTTCTCGCCGGCGACGAGCGCGAGGAAGTCCACGTGCAGGACGCGCCGCTTGAACGGGTGACGCTGGATTTCGCGAATGAGCGTGCGCGTGGACGCCCCGTCCACACTCAGTTCGACGACGGTCGTATCGGCGGAAAACCGGTCGAGCAACTGGTCGAGCGCGCGCGCATCGAGTGTGAGCATCTCGGGCTCGCGATTGTGTCCGTAGATGACGCCCGGGACCTGTTCGGCCTGGCGCAGCTTGCGCGCCGCGCCCTTTCCGCTTGTTGTGCGCCGCGTGGCGCCGAGGGTTGCTGTTGCCATGTCGTGTGTCTCGTATCTGGTGGCGGGTCGCCGGGAACTGCCGGGTGTGCAGGCGGGCAGCCAGCAGCCGGCGCTCGGTGACCAATCATTCGAACAACGAACTTACCGATTCATCGAAATGCGTATAGCGAATGGCCTTGGCCAGCAGTTCGCCGACGGAAAGCACCTTGAGCGTCGAGAACCGGCGCTCCGCCGGAATGGCGATGGAGTCCGTCACCGTGACTTCCGCAATTGGCGCCGTGCTGAGCCGCTCGGCGGCGGGGCCGGAGAGCAGCGCGTGCGTGGCGCATACGTAGATGTCCTTCGCGCCCAACTGCTTGAGCGCGCGGGCCGCTTCCGTCACCGTGCCCGCGGTGTCGATCATGTCGTCGGGAATGATGCAGTCCCGTCCCTCCACTGCGCCTACCACGTTCAGTACCTCGGCCACGTTGGCTGTGGGCCGCCGCTTGTCGATGATCGCGAACGTGCCGTTGAGCCGCTTGGCGAATCCGCGGGCCATCTTCGCCGACCCCACATCGGGCGCCACCACCACCAGGTCCCGCAACTGCTTCTTGCGATAGTGCGACACGAACACCGGCGCCGCATACAGATGGTCCACCGGAATATCGAAGAACCCCTGCAGCGCGTGCTGGTGGAAATCGATGCCGAGCACGCGATTGGCGCCGGCCGTGACGATGAGATTCGCCATCAGCTTGGCGCCAATCGCGACCCGCGGCTGGTCCTTCCGATCCTGGCGCGAGTAGCCGTAGTACGGCATGACGCAGGTCACGCGCGCCGCCGACGCCCGTCTGGCCGCGTCGATCAGGAGCAGCAGCTCCATGATGTTTTCGGCCGGCGGATTCGTCGGCTGGACAATGAAGACATCCGCGCCGCGGACATTTTCATCGATCCGCGTGAAGATCTCGCCATCGGCAAACCGTGACAGCGTGACCTTCGTGAGCTCGACGCCCAGGCAGCGGGAAATCTCCTCCGCCAGTGCGCGATTGGCAGTACCCGACAGGAGTTTGAATCCCCGCTTCGGGATACTCAGCTCATCCATTGCCGCAGCCATGTAGGATAATGCCCCTCTGGGGGATGGTCAATGCAGGTGAATTGCCCCTGGTGGATTCGAACCACCATTCCCGGATCCAAAGTCCGGTGTCCTGCCATTGGACGAAGGGGCAGGCGACGCTGCAAGCTACACTGGACCGGAAACGTTGTCACCCGGCAGCGCGCGCCGCGTGCTCAGCCCATCACATCAACGGGCTCGATCCGGTCCAGGGTCCGCGTCACACTGATCGGCACGCCGAGCGCCTGCTGCAGCAGGTCTCTGTCCGGCGCGTCGGCAAAGATGCCGAACGCCGTCGAGCCCGATCCGGAGAGGGTGGCAATGGCGGATCCCGCGCCGCGCAACGCAGCGATGATGCTGGCGAGCTGCGGATGCCGTGCGCACACCACGGGCTCGAAGTCATTCGTGGCGAGCGCCGCAACGTGCTCCCACGAGCGCAGCGCTTCCAGCGTGAACAGCGTGGGGTGCGGCTCCCATCGCGCGCGCGTCCCGGCGAGCCAGCCGTATGCGTTGGCCGTACCCACGCCAAAGGGCGGCAGCGCGAGCACCACCGGTCGCGACGCCAGTGGCGCGATCGCGAGCAGCCGTTCTCCGCGTCCCCATGCGAGCGCCCATGGCGCGGTGGTCGTGAGAAACGGGACGTCGCTGCCCAGCGGCATGGCCATTTGCAACAGCGCATCACCCGGCACCGGTACGGGCGAGAGCGCGGCGAGCGCGCGCAGCACCGCTCCGGCATCGGCGCTTCCCCCGCCCAGCCCGCCGCCGATCGGGATGCGCTTCGCGATCTCGATGTGATATCCCCGCGGCCAGCCCGTCGCCGTGCGGAACGCCTCGGCCGCGCGGAACGCGAGATTCTGCTCCGGCGGGCCGGCATTCGCGAGTCCGCAGTCAATCGTGCGGTCAGCGGTGTCAACATGCACCGTCACCGCATCGGCGAGCGCGATGCGCGCGAAGAGCGTCTCGATGGTGTGATAGCCATCCTGTTCCCGCGCGAGCACCCGCAGAAACAAGTTCAGCTTGGCGTGCGCCGCAACCCGGGCGACGCGCCCGCTCATGTCGTCGTATGGCTTGCGACCTGCTCCTCCCTCTGCTCCAGCTCGCGGAAGTGCAGCCCGAGTCGTGCGAAGTAATACAGACCGATGATGGTGATCGGCAGGAACGTGATGATGTGATAGCCGATGGCCCAGCTCGTGGCGCGCACTGCGTCCACGCCGTAGATCGCGAGCCCCTGCTGGCCCAGATACTCGAACACGCCGAAGAACCCCGGCGCGCTGGGCACGGACACGCCGATGGCAATGAGCCCCTGGAGCAGCAGCGCCGCGCTGTAGGGTGCGTTGATGCCGACGGCCTTGAAGGCGAGCCAGAAGGAGAAGGCGCACATGAGCCAGTGCAGCACGGCCCAGAACAGCACTTCCAGAAAACGGCCGGGATGGCGCAGCACGCCCAGGCCGCCGGCGAAGGAGGTCAGTACATCGCGTCCGTGCTGCTCGAAGCGCGGCGCCACGCGACGGGCAACGAGCTCGTACAGCCGGATCACGCGGCCCGGGAAGAAGACGATGAGGTAGAGCGCGACGACCGCCAGGCCGAGCGCGGTGGCGCCGGTCGCCACGTAGTCAATCATGGGGTGGCCGCCGACGAGATGATGGCGCGGAAAGGACGGCGCGAACATCGCCCCGATCATGAGCGCCAGCACGACGAACGCGTCGAAGACACGGTCCACCGCGATGGATGCGAACGCGCCGGAAAATCCGACGCGCGTCTCCTTCGTGAGCGCGTAGGCACGGGCGATCTCGCCCGCGCGGGCCGGCACGACGTTGCTGACCATGGCGCCGATGGCGGTCGCGCGCCAGAGTGGCCCCAGGGGAAGGGAGGGAGCCAGGGAATGCAGGATGGGACGCCAGCGGCGCGCGCGCAGCGGGAAGATCAGTGTCCCCGTGATCATGGCGGCAACGAAGTACAGGATGTTCGACTCGCGCAGCCGCTGCACGACATCGCCCACGTTCACGTTGGCCAGCGTCCAGACGAGGAACGCGACGCTCAGCAGGATGCCGAGCGCGTTCCGCAGGTGAGTTTTCACTCGCGCGTCACTCGGTGAGTGCGAGACTCACGAGATCGCAGAGCTCGAGCACGGCGGAGCGCGCGGCGGCGTCTCCGGCGCGGAGAATGTCGGCCCGGACTTCCGCCGCGCGCTCGAGCGCGCGGCGCCCGCGATACAGAAGTTGTTCAATGGGCACGATCTGTTCGTCCGGCAGTGGAGCGGAAGGTGTGAGCGGCCGCGCCTCGAGCGGCGCGAAGCTCGCGATCCCGCGCTGCAGCAGGTCGTGGAGCTGGCCGCCCGTGGGGGTGCGCATGCCGGCCCGCGGATCAGTCGGCGCGGCGGCAGCCGGAGTGGGGGTGGCCGGCGCGGCGAAGCGATCGAGGCCGTGCGCGAGGTCCCGCGCACTGGATGCCGGGTTCGCGAGCAGGACAGCGGCGGCATCGATCGCGGCAAGCGCGCTGGCGTCCAGTGTGCCGACGCGCACGCTCCAGGTGGCGGCGAACCGCGCCACAGGCTTCTGGCCGAAGCTGTTCGCCGTACTGCCCAGCGCGCGCAGCGCGCCCCGCATGTCGCGCGCGATGCGCTCGCGATCCGCTTCACCCGGATGCGCGCGCGCGTCGGCGACCACGCCGCGCACGTGCTCCGCCAGACTCACCACCTCCAGCCGGAAGCGCTCGTCGGCGGTGGTTGGCGGATGCGCCGCGGTGGAGATCACGTGCGGTCCCGCGTCATCGTGGAAGAGATGCGAGATGGGTATGATGCGCACGATCGTGGAGCTGTCGGCCTGCAGCGCGGCACGGGCACGGCGAAACTCGGCCAGTTCCGGTACATCCGGATCGGGCCGCCCGCGCGACGCCATTTCGCGTGAGGCCCGCCGCAGCACGACGCTCGCCGCCGCACACAGCGCGCGCTGCGGTACGGTCGCGGACGTCGCGGATGCACTCTCGAGCGGTCGCAGCGCCGTGTCCACGCCCTCCAGTACTTCCCCCAGCGGCGGCAGATCCCTGAGCTCCGCCACGCCGCGCAGCGCGCGGACGCGCTCGATGGCGGCCGAAATGGCTTCGGGCGGCGCGCTCGGCGGCGCGCACTGCTCGAGAGCCCGTGCCAGGTCCGCCGTCTCGGCCGACAGGAAATCCCGGGTGTCACCCGCCGGGGTTCTGGAGGTCCCGGACGAGGGCGCATCCGGAACGAGCGTCGCCAGCTCCCGGGTGCGGCGGACTGCCCGCTCCGCATCCGCGGCGCTCCAGCTGCGCACATCGCGCAGGAGAATCCGGAAGTCGTCAATCGTGGCGACGAGCGTCGCATGCATGCTGACGCCCCACGGCGCGCGTCCGTCGCGCACACCGCGAGCGACGCGCTCCGCGGCCGCCGCCAGATCGGCGAGCATCTGCTGGTGCGCCATGGTTGCGCTTCCGCGCAGCGCCTTGATCGTACGCAGCAACGCGTCCGGATCGGGCGCGCGCGCCGCGCCGGCCGCAAGCAGACTATCCAGTCGTTCGATGCACTCGGACGCCTCCACGACAAAGTAGTCCAGCACGCGGGAGGACGAGCTCATGAGTTCCCCAGGCTTGAACGGAGCACGAAGTTAGCGCTTCAGGTGAAATCGTCAACGCACGGCGTCGCGCGCGGCATCCATCGCGCTGCGCATTTCGCGCACCGCCGCCGCGAGTCCGATGAGGACCGCGCGGCTCACGATGGAGTGTCCGATGTTCAGTTCCTCGATCTCCGGTATGGCGGCGACGGGTCCAACGTTCCGAACGGTGAGCCCGTGGCCCGCGTGCACCGCCAATCCGGCGGTCGCGGCGGCTGCTGCGGCTCCAGCGAGCGCCTCGAGCGTCGATGTACTGCCGCCGCTGTTGGCATACGCCCCGGTGTGCAACTCGATTGCCTGGGCCCCGAGCTCGCTGGCGGACCGCACCGTGCGCTCATCCGGGCCAATGAACAGACTCGTACGTACCCCCGCGCGTTTCAACCGCGCAATCCCATCCGCCATGCGCGCCGGGCCGCGGCCGAGATCGAGCCCGCCTTCCGTGGTCACCTCTTCCCGCCGTTCGGGTACGAGCGTGACCTGATACGGCAGCAATGCTTCCGCGATGCCGAGCATCTCGGGCGTCAGCGCCATCTCGAGATTGAGTACCGTTCGAATGGTCCGTGCCAGGCGGCGCACATCGTCGTCCTGTATATGACGCCGGTCCTCGCGGAGGTGCGCGGTGATGCCATCGGCGCCTGCGTCCTCACACAGCAGGGCGGCTTCCACGGGGTCGGGTTCGTCGGTGCGACGCGCCTGTCGCACGGTCGCGATGTGGTCCACGTTGATGTACAATCGCTGTCGGGTTGCTCGCATGGGGCTCGACCGTTAGGTTCGCACCGGTTGACCGTACCGGTTCACCAAGGAGTGACACGAGTGAAGCACTGCATCGTTGTTCTCGTCGCGCTCGCGCTGGCCGCCTGTGGTGGCGGCGCGGCCACCACCAGTACCGGACAGCTCACGGGCGCCGTGAATGCACGCCGGGCCGTGGAGACGTTTCTGGGTGCCGTCAAGGCGCAGGACCTCCAGGCCATGTCGTCCGTGTGGGGAACCTCCAAGGGACCGGCGCGTGACGTCGTGGATCGCGCGCAGCTCGAAAAGCGCGAGCTCATCATGCAGTGTTACCTGAGTCATGACAGCTTCGTGATCGCCAACGACGTCGCGACCAAGGCCGACACGCACCAGCTTCAGGTGCGGCTCACCAAGGGTCGCCTGACGCGCGAGACCACGTTCACGGCCGTTCAGGGGCCCTCGGATCGCTGGTACGTCCTCGACGCCCAGCTGGAGCCGGTACGCGACCTGTGCGCGCAGCCCTGAGTCGGTCCCGGCGTGCGAGTTGGTGGAACGAAAGCGCATCCCTTGCCGTTATTCTTCAGTAAGTTCAATGAGTACGCCGCCGGTGGCGGACGGGTGCAGGAAAGCAATGCGTTTCCCGTCTGCACCCACGCGGGGTGATTCGTCAATCAGGCGGATTCCCGCCCGCCGGCAGCGGTCCAGTGCGGCATCCAGGTCGTCCATGGCAAAGCAGATGTGGTGAATCCCGGGGCCGCGCTTCTCGATGAATCTGGCGATTGGTGATCCGGTGCGTTCAGGCTCGAGTAATTCCACCAGCGAATCACCGGCGGCCAGCCCGGCAATGCGGGCTCCGTCGGCATCGTCCAGCGGCACATCGGAAAGCTGGAGCACATCGCGGTAGAAGGGCAGCATCTCGTTCAGGGCGTGCACGGCGATGCCGATGTGCGCAATGCGTGCGCCGGGACGAGTGGGGGAAGACATGAGGAGGCTCCGTCAGAGATCGCGATCGGAGCGTAATGTACACGCGGACTACATCGCGGCGCATGCCGCTTACTGTGGAGGTCAGGACGATGTCGAGTGCCATGGCGGTAACTGATAGCGATTTCGCGCAGGAGATCGAGAAACACGAGGGACTGGCGGTCGTTGATTTCTGGGCGACCTGGTGCGGTCCCTGCCGCATGGTCGCTCCCATTCTCGACCAGTTGGCGGCCGAGTACAATGGCAAGCTCAAGGTCACGAAGCTGGACGTGGATGCCAATCCGAGCACGGCCATGCGCTTCAACGTGCGCAGCATTCCCACGATTCTGTTCTTCAAGAACGGGAAGCTCGTGGACACCATCATTGGCGCTCTGCCCAAGGCGAAGCTGGAGGCCAGGATTCAGCAGCACCTGAATTAGCGCCGGCTGATGGAGGGGCTGGCGGCGGGCGATCACCAACGGATCGCCCGGCGCCAGCCCCTTTTTTCCTGGGCATCCACACGCTAGCTACCAGCTACCAGCTACCAGCTCCCAGGATGCCCGGCCATCTCTACATCGTCAGCACACCCATCGGTAATCTGGGCGATTTGTCGCCGCGGGCGGTGAAGACGCTGGCGAGTGTCCAGCTCGTGCTGGCCGAGGATACGCGACACTCGGCGCCCATGCTGGCGGGGGTGGGCGTGACGACGCCGCTGCAGTCCTATCATGAACACAAGGAAGCACGCGCGACGCCCGCGATCATCGCACGGCTGGTGGCGGGCGAGGACATTGCGCTCATCAGCGACGCCGGCACGCCGCTGCTTTCCGACCCGGGTGCGCGGCTCGTTCGCGCGGCGCTCGACGCCGGCATCCCGGTCGTGCCGGTCCCCGGCGCATCGGCGCTGCTTGCGGCACTGGTCGCCTCCGGCATCGGCTGCGATCGATTTACCTTCTATGGGTTCCTGCCGCGGAAGGGACGGGAGCGTGACGAGCTGTTCAGAGACATTGTCGCACTCCGGCATACCGCGGTCATCTATGAAGCGCCGACTCGTGTCGCCGCTACGCTGGCGGCGCTTGACGCGATGGGCGCCGGGGAGCGCGAGGCAGTCGTGGCGCGCGAACTGACCAAGCGATTCGAGGAGCTGCGTCGTGGAACGGTGCGGGAACTGGCGCGGTACCATGAGGCATCGCCGCCGCGCGGGGAAGTCGTGATCGTGCTGGCTGGCGCCAGCCCGCAGGTCGCCATGAGCGAGGAGGATGCGCGTCAGCGGGCCAGGGCGCTGCGCGACGGCGGCGCCAGCGCACGCGAGGTGACGCGCGCGCTGATCGAGGAGCACGGCTTGGCGCGCAACCTGGCCTATCGGCTCACGCACGAACCCGAGTAGCTCGCTTCGCCTGTGTCTTGCAGGATGCCCTCATGATGTTTCGATCTGTCGCAGTCGCTCTGCTTGTCACGCTGGTTCCGGCATCACGCCCGGCGCACTCGCACGCGCGGGACGCGTCCGCGGCGCCGGTGCCGCGCGACGCGTTGCGCATGACGGTCGCGCGCCTGCAGTACGACGGCGGCGGCGACTGGTATTCCAATCCCTCCGCGCTGCCGAATCTGCTCGAAGCGATCGCCACGCGCACCACGCTGAAGGTGGAGCGCACCGAAGCGCGCATTACGCTCATGGACGATCGCCTCTGGAATTATCCCTACATCTTCGTCACGGGGCACGGCAACATCCACTTCAGCGACGCGGAAGTGGCGCGCCTGCGCGAATATCTCGCTCGAGGCGGCTTCATTCACTTCAGCGACAACTACGGCATGGACGAGAGCTTCCGGCGCGAGATCGCGCGCGTCTATCCCGACCGGCCGCTTGTGGATGTTCCGCTCTCGCACCCCATCTACCACATCGTCTACGATTTCCCCAGGGGACTTCCCAAGATTCACTATCACGACGGGAAGCCCGCCGAAGGGCTGGGCATCTTTCTGGGCGACCGGCTTGCCGTCTTCTACGATTATCAGACCGATCTCGGCGATGGGTGGGAAGATCCCAGTGTACACAACGATCCGCCGGCGAAGCATGAAGCGGCACTGCGCATGGGCGTGAATCTGTTCGTGTACGCGGTAACCAGCCGGCCCATCTCATGACCGTCGAGCGGCTGGTTCGCCGCGAGCGCACGCGCTTGCGATCGGTGCTGGTGGCACGCGGCGCGGGTGCGGGCGTCGCCGTCATTGCCTTCGTGCTCGCGGCGGCCGTCGTGGCACTGGGCGGTGCGCGCTGGATCGCCTGGCCGGCGGTGCCGCTGGTGGTGTGGGGCGTTGCGCTCGTGCTGGCCGTCGCCGCGCTGATCTGGACGCAGCGCGCGATGCATCGTGACACGGCGACGGCGCAGGTGGCGCGCGAGATAGAACGGGATGGGGCGCTGCGGTCGGGTGCGCTGCGCGGCGCGCTGGAGCTGAGCGGGCGCGGCGCGCTGGCGCAGCGCGCCGCGGACACCCTGGCGCATCACCTCGCGTCGGCGGGCGCGGTGCTCGCGCCTTCGCTGCA
This sequence comes from Gemmatimonadaceae bacterium, assembly GCA_036393195.1. Taxonomy (GTDB): domain Bacteria; phylum Gemmatimonadota; class Gemmatimonadetes; order Gemmatimonadales; family Gemmatimonadaceae; genus JADGGM01. The sequence goes on from DASVWN010000068.1 coordinate 21,957, forward strand.
TCGCCGCGTCGCGCGCCATCGTGTCGTTGCCGCGGTCGGTGCGGTCGCCGCGCTGCTGCTGCTCGGCGCGGCGCGTAACGCCGCGCCGGATGGCTGGCTGGCGCTGCGACACCCGGTGGGCGCCTTCACCGGGAGTCTGCTCCCGCCCATCGAGATCGAGCATCCACCGGGGTTCGTCATGCGCGGCGAGAAGGTGCGCGTGCGCGTCACGGCGCCGGAGCGGCGCACGCTGGACCTGCACGTGCGCACGACTGGCACGGCGTGGGACACGCTGAACCTGCCCCTGTCGCATGGCGCCGGCAGCACCGTCCTGGGTCCGCTGGATGCGGACCTCACGATCGTGGCGACCGACGGTCGTGTCAGCAGCGATACCGTCGCAATCCGCGTGACCGACCGTCCGTTCGTGGGTGACGTCGCCATGCGCGCAACGTATCCGGCGTACCTGGGCCGTCCGGCGGAGACCGTACCGCTGGGCGAACCGGCGCGGGTGCCACGCGGCACCGTGCTGACCATTTCGGGGCGTGCGTCCACGGACCTGCGCAGCGTGGGGCTGCGGCGCGAGCAGGACAGCGTGCGACTCGAGCCGGACGGACACGGATTCGCCGGGCGTCTGGTCGCGCTCGAGAGCGGACACTTCACCTGGTTCGCGAACGGCGCCATGGGCGCCATTCCGGATCTGCCGCAGCCACTCGATCTCGAGGTGGTGACGGATTCCGTGCCGCAGGTGGAGGTGCTGGCCCCCGCGCATGATACCATCGTGCTGCCCGACGCGCGTCTGACGCTGCGCGTCGTGGCCAGCGATGACCATGGCTTGTCCGACATCACGCTCGAGACGCGACGCAAGATTGGCGACGGTGCCCTCATGCCCGCGCTCGCGCAGACCCTCGCGGCGCCGCACGCCCCGCAATGGTCCGGATCACAGCCACTCGATCTCTCGCCTCGCGGCTTGCAGCCCGGCGATGAGTTGCAGGTTTCGGTGGTCGCGACGGATAACTCGCCCTGGCGCCAGACCGCGAGAAGTCGCACCGTGGTGCTGCGCGTGCCGTCGTTGAGCGAACAACGCCAGCTGGCGCGCGCGCTCGCCGACTCCACCGTCGCCCAGCTGGCGGCGGCCACGAAGTCGGAGCGCGAGCTTGCCGAGCGTACCGGTCAGGCGGCGCGTACGCGAGGCGACCGGCCGTCCGCATCGTCCTCGTCCTCGCAGTCCGACTGGTCGCAGCAGCGCCCCCAGGATGCGGAGCCGCGCACGATGTCCTATCAGAGCGCGGAGCAGGCACGCGAGATCGCGCGCGACCAGCAGGCGCTGCAGAACCAGGTGCGTGACGCGCAGGCGAAGGCGTCGGACCTCGAGCGCCAGCTCCAGGCGGCCGGCGCCCTTGACAGCACGCTCGCGAGCCAGTTGCACGACGTCCAGCAGATGCTGCGCGACGCCCTGACACCGGAACTCCAGCAGCAGCTCAACGACGTGCTCAAGGCAACGCAGCGCCTGTCGCCGGAACAGGCCCGCCAGGCGCTGCAGAATCTCGCGGAGCAGCAGAAGCGGCTGCGCGATGCGCTGGAGCGGAGCACCGAGATGCTGCGCCGCGCCGGCCTTGAGGGCTCCATGCAGACGTTGCGCGACGAAGCAAAGGAGATCGCGCAGAACGAAAAGGCGCTCGCAGACTCCCTCGCGCATCGGAATTCCCGTGCGGACACGGCGGCGCTGTCCCGGCGCGCGAGCAAACTGAGCCAGCAATCGCGTGATCTCGCCGAGGACGTGCAGCAGTTGCAGAAGCGCCTGCAGCAGGAGAAGGCGCAGGCGGGGCCCAGCACGATGAACGGCGTTCCCCAGCACGCCGACACATCCAGCGACGCCATGCAGCGCGTGGCCACGACGGATCCATCGCGCCAGGCGCAGCGCACGCAGGATGCGCAGCAGGGTGCGCAGCAGATGGACCAGGCCGCGCAACAGCTCGCCAGCGCCCGCGATCAGCAGATCCAGGAATGGAAGCGTCAGCTCACCAGCGAGCTGGATCAGTCCATTCAGGAAACCATGCAACTCGCGCGGCGCCAGCAGCAACTCGCCGACCGCGCGCGCTCGGAGCAGAACTCCGATCTCCGTCCTGATCAGAGCGCGGTGCAGCAGGGCGTGCGACAGGTGCAGCAGCGGTTGCAGGACGCCGCGCGCAAGTCGGCGCACATCTCGCCGCAGTCACAGGGTGCGCTGGGCGACGCGAGCCGGCGCGTGCAGGAGGCCACGCGGAGCGCCGCGGCAGGTGCGGCCACGGGCGAAGGTGATCGCACGCAGGTCGCCTCGGCCATGGACGAAGCGGCGCAGGCGCTCAATCGTGCGGCGGCGCAGATGATGAAGGATCGCACCAGCGCCGCCAACGGGTCGTCCGCGTCCGGGTTCGCCGAGATGCTGCAGCGCATGCGCGATGCCGCGAAGGCCCAGGGCGGCGTCAACTCGGGGACGGCGGGCTTGCTGCCGATACCCGGCGCGCAGCCCAGTGCGCAGATGATGGCGGATGCGCGGGCCCTGGCCAATCAGCAGCGCGCGATCGCCCAGAAGCTGGAGGACGCCGGCAACGGCGGGGAAGCGCGTGCCGCCGAGCTGGCCAGGGAGATGCGGCAGATCGCGGCATCGCTGGATCGCGGCCGCGTGGATCAGCAGTTGCTGGATCGGCAGCAGCGACTCTTTCATCGACTGCTCGACGCGGGCCTCACGCTGGAGAAGGATGAGCGCGAGGATACCGGGAAGCGGGAATCCCAGGTTGGCGGTGATGACGCCGTGATCAACAACGGGCCCGCCGTGCACGGGACGGCGGCGGAGCGCTTCAGGGAGCCGAGCTGGAGCGAGTTGCGCGGCCTGACGGCGGACGAGCGGCGCGCGGTGCTCGACTACTTCAAGCGGATCAATGCACCAAACCCGTAACGCGATGCGTGTGGCGCTGCTCGGGGCGCTCGCGGGGGTGTCCATCGCGGTTCCCCTCGCGCTGCAGGCGCAGGGCAACACCCCCACGCGCCCGCAGGGCGGGGAGGCCTACCTGCGCGGCGAGTCGCTGGAAGATCGCAATCAGTATCCGGAGGCCGCCACCGCATACCGGCAGGCGGTGTCGCAGGCACCGGCGTCGGTGGCGGCGGTGCTCGGACTGGAGCGCGTCTATGCGCAGCTCGGACGACTTGATTCGCTGCTCCCCGTGCTGGACACCGCGATTGCGCGCGCGCCTCGCGAGACTGCGTTTCGCATCGCGCAGCTGCGCACCTTGCGTACCCTCGGCTACGGCGATCGGATGCGCGCGGCCTTCGAGCAGTGGCGTCACGATGTGCCCAATGATCCGTCGCCGTACCGCGAGTTCGCGCGTACGCTGATCGACGCGGGATTCACCGCCAGCGCGGACACGGTGCTGCGCGAGGGGCAGGCCGCGACTGGTTCGCGGCGCGACTTCGCCTACGAGCTGGCGCAACTGCGTGCGGCGAAGGGACTCTGGGTGCCATCCGCACAATCGTGGCGTGAAGCCGTCGCGAACAACGCGTATCTCGACCAGGCTGCCATCTTCGCGCTTGCGCCCACGCCCGACTCCGTGCGCGACGCGGTGGAGCGCGCGCTCCTGGCGCCCCCGGCCACGCCACAGACCCTGCACGTGGCGGCGGCACTGCACCTGGCGTGGGGCGCACCGCGCGCGGCGTGGGAAGTGCTGAGGACACTGCGCGCCGACAGCGCTGCCGTGGCGGTGTGGCTCGACTTCGCGAGTCGCGCCGAGGAGAGTGAAGCCTGGCTCGTGGCGCGTGATGCGCTCGTTGCGGTGAACGCGGCGCGGCCGGATGCGCGCGTCGCGGCGCGCGCCGCGACCGATGCGCTCTCGGGCGATGACCCGGCGTCGGCGGCGGCGCTCGCCGCGAATGCGGAGCGGACTCTCGATTCCACGACGGTTGCGCGGGTACTCCTTCCCGTGCACGTACGCGCGCTCGGCGCGCTCGGCAAGCCGGCCGATGCACAGCGCGTGATGGAGGCGTATCTGCCGTACCTCGATCCTGGCCAGAAGGCGGACGCCGGCCGGCTGCTCGCCATGGCGTGGGTGCGTGCCGGTGACCTGGATCGTGCACGCCAGATGCTCAGCCAGTCGGGTGGCGATGATCCCGCGACCGAGGGGTGGATCGCGCTGTACTCCGGGAATCTGGCCGGCGCGCGCAAGGCGCTGCGACCGGCCGCGGATGCCTCCGTGGAACGACTGTCTGCGGTCGCGCTGCTCGAGCGCACGCGCGCCGACCAGTCGCCCGATGTGGGCGCGGCGTTTCTGGCGCTTGCCCGCGGCGACACACTGGGCGCCGCAGCGAAGTTCGAGCAGGCCGCAAAGACGATCCCCGAGGCGGCATCGCTGCTGCTGGCCAGCGCCGCGCGCCTCTACGACGCCCGTAACGCGGACGCACGGGCCGCCGCGATCTGGAAGATCATCGTCGAGACCATGGCGACCACTCCCGAAGCGCCGGAAGCGGAATTGAGCTGGGCCCGCTCGCTGCGGCGCGGCGGTCATGCCGCCGATGCCGTGACGCATCTCGAACACATGATCCTCACCTATCCGGAGAGCGCATTGGTGCCGCAGGCGCGACGCGAGCTGGAGCTGGCGCGGTCCGCGATTCCTTCCACGTTCTGAGTGCTGCCCATGCGTCTGCTTCGCGGTATCGCGGTGGTCCTGATGGCGCTGCTTCCCGCCGCCGCGCGAGCGCAGCATCTGCTCGTGCCCATGGATGATGACCAGTCCAATCATCTCAAAGCGTATGGGCTCACATACAATGCGCTGAAGGATGGCGCCAGGGGCGAATGGCTCCTGAACTATCGGGGTGGGTCCTTCCTGCTGCCCGACACGCCGGAGATCCGCCGTCGTGCCGGGCTGGACGGCGTATCCGTGCAGCCGGTGGATGACGCGGCGCTGGCCACGATCCGCAGCGACATGGCGGGTGGCAACATGGACGCCATCCCGCTCGAGAAGGCGCCGCGTATTGCGGTCTACACGGCACCCTACACGCCCCCCTGGGACGACGCCGTGATCCTCGCGTTGCGCTACGCGGGCATTCCGTACACGCCCATCTGGGATGAGCAGGTGGAGCATGGCGACCTGGCCAACTTCGACTGGGTGCATCTCTTCCACGAGGACTTCACGGGACAGTTGGGCAAGTTCTATCTCGCCTATCGCGGTGCCACGTGGTTCCAGGCGATGCGCCAGACCAACCTCGACATGGCCAGGAAGCTGGGCTTCGCCAATCTGCCGGCGCTCAAGAAGGATGTGGCGGACAAGATCCGGCAGTACGTGTCCAATGGCGGATTTCTCTTCGCGATGTGCGGCGCCACCGAAACCCTCGACCTCGCGCTGGCCGGCGCCAACGTGGACATCGCGTCGGAGTTCGCCGACGGTACTCCCATGGATCCGAACGCCGATGCAAAAATGGATTGGACTCGCGCGCTGGCGTTTCGCGATGCGCACCTCGAGATGTCCCCGTACGTCAATGCGATGAGCGACATTGATGGCCATCAGGCCAACGTGCCGGGACGGCGTCAGCCCCTCGGCACCTTCACGCTCTTCGCGTTCAGCGCGAAGTTCGACCCCGTTGCCTCCATGCTCGTCCAGGACCATCGGAACGTCATCCCCGACTTCTACGGGGTAACCACGAGCTTCATGCGCAACCGGTTGAAGCCCGGCGTCACCGTGCTGGCCGATGAACCGGGTGCGCCGTGGGTGAAGTACATTCATGGAGACTACGGCAAGGGAAGCTGGACGTTCCTGGGCGGCCACGATCCCGAAGATCCCCAGCACGCAATAGGCAACCCGCCCACTGATCTGTCGTTGCACCCCAACTCACCAGGCTACCGGCTCATTCTGAACAACGTGTTGTTCCCCGCGGCCAAGAAGAAGCCGTTGAAGACGTGACGGACGATCGCCTCTCTCCGCCCGCGGCGGCCGCCATCCGTGCGGCCATCCGGCTCGCGGGTGGACGCGAGGTATGCTTCGTCGCCGGTCTGGACGAGGACGGCGTGGTGCGCACCGCGCGCGTCGTCGCGCGCGGCGGCGTCGCGAGCGTGCTCGCGCTCCCGGGTTTCGCCGAACGCGGGGAGCTGCTCGTGCATAATCACCCATCGGGCGATCTCGAGCCGTCGGATGCCGACCTGGAAATTGCCGCGCGCCTGCACGATGGTGGTGTGGGGTTCGCGATCGTGGACAACTCGGCCACGAGGTTGTACGTGGTGGTCGAGGTGCCGCGCGACAGACCACGCCGTCGCCTCGCTGAGGCCGATGTCGCAGGCGACCTCGGCCCCCGCGGACCGGTTGCCGCGCACCTCAATTGCTACGAGGACCGTCCCAGCCAGCGCGCCATGGCCGGCGCGATCGCCCGATTGTACAACGGCGGCGGAATCGCCCTGTTCGAGGCCGGCACCGGTGTGGGCAAGTCGCTGGCCTATCTGCTGCCGGCGCTGCGCTGGGCGGCGGCAAATGGTGAGCGCACCATCGTCTCCACCAATACGATCAATCTGCAGGAGCAGCTCATCGGAAAGGACCTCCCGTTCCTCGAGCGCTCGCTCGATGATCAGCCGGTGCGCTTCGCCATGCTCAAGGGGTGGCGCAACTACGTCTGCCTGCAGCGCCTCGAGAACGCCGGCGCCGAGGGGCCCGGTCTGTTCGATGATGACGTGGTGGCGCAGCTCGCCTCCCTGCGCGCATGGGCCGAGCGGACGGCCGATGGCTCGCTCTCGGATTTCGCGACGCCGCCGCGCCCAGAGGTGTGGGATGAAGTGGCCGCCGAGCCCGATCTCTGCACGCGCCTCAAGTGTCCGCACTTCGATCGGTGCTTTCTCTTCCAGGCACGTCGCGTCGCGGCGCAGGCCGACGTCATTGTGGTAAACCATCATCTGCTGCTCTCCGATCTTGCGGTGCGGCGCGCGCAGCAGAACTGGGACGATGCCGCGGTGCTGCCCGCGTACAGCCGCCTGGTCGTGGACGAGGGGCACCACCTCGAGGACGCGGCGGCATCACATCTCGGGAATACGGTCACGCGCCGCGCGTTGCAGCGGCAGCTCGCGCGCCTGGACCGGCGCGGCAAGGGCCTGCTGAACGCGCTCCTGGCACGCCTTGCGTCCAGTGACGATCTGCTCAGCGTCGCCAGCCTCGATCTCGTGCGCGCCCGTCTTGCGCCGGCGGTGCACGCCGCGCGCGACTGCGGCGCGCTCGTGTTCGACATCCTCGAGCGGTTCCTGCGCGATGCGAAGGCTCCCGTTGTACGCCTCACGGAGGACTTCGCGGACCATCCTGTCTGGCGCGCGGGACTGGACACCGCGCTCACCGACCTGCTGCGCGAGATCGCGATGCTCAAGCAGGGGCTTACGACGGTGCGCGAACGCCTGGAGCTCGATCAGGGACGGAACGACAACCTGGCGTCACTGCTGTCCGAAATGCGCGCGGTCGCTCGACGTCTGGAGGGCATTGGCGACGGACTGCAGGGCGCGCTGCGTCCACCGGACGGTGGTCCACCGCTCGTACGCTGGGTCGAGACGCGCGGGCGCGATGGCAATGTCGCGGTGACTGCGGTCCCGCTCGACATCGCGCCCATTCTGCGGGCGGACCTTTTCGAGCGAATGGAGAGCGCCGTGATCACGAGCGCGACGCTCGCGGTGGACGGCCGCTTCGATTTCCTGCGCGCACGACTCGGACTTGACGAACCGCAAGTCGAGCCGGAGATGGCGATCTTCCCTTCGCCGTTCGACTACGCGCTGCAGTCACTGCTCGTGGTGCCGACGGACGTGGCGCCCCCGAACGGTGACGCGGCTGCGCACGCCGCCGCGGTGCGCCGCATTCTCATTGACGTGCTGGGCTGCTGCGACGGCGGCATGTTCGCACTCTTCACGAGCCACCGCGACCTGCGCGCCGCGGCCGCGGAACTGCGCGAGCGGAACATTGAAGAGCACTGGCCGCTTCTTGTCCATGGGGAGGATTCGCGCGATGCGCTGCTGCGTCGCTTTCGTGAATCGGGCCGGGCGCTGCTGCTCGGCACGGCATCGTTCTGGGAGGGCGTGGATGTGTCCGGCCATGCGCTGCGCGCGCTCATCCTCGCCAAGCTGCCGTTCAACGTGCCGACCGAGCCGCTGACCGCAGCGCGCTGTGAAGCGATCGAGGCACGGGGAGAGGACGCGTTCGGCGAGTACATGCTGCCGCTCGCCGGATTGCGGCTCAAGCAGGGATTTGGCCGGCTCATCCGCAGCACGACCGATCGTGGCGTCGTGGTGCTCTGCGACCCGCGCGTAGTGACGCGCAACTACGGCCGGCGGCTGCTCGCAACGCTGCCACCGGCGCGCTGCGTAACAGGACAGTGGGAGAATGTGCGCCACGAAATCGAGCGCTTCTACTGCGAGGGAGCCGATGCGCCCGTGCGGGGTATCCTCTCCGGTGCGGCCCGGCGAGGCTGAACGGGTTAGATTGCACTGGATGCGGCCAGTCTCATGGGGTATGCGATGCTGAGGAAGAGACGGCAAGTCAATGGCGCGCTCATCATCTCCATCGGCCTGCACATTGTGCTGGGCGCGCTGCTGGTGTGGGTGCTGTCCATTCCGACGCCGCTCCGTTCATGGCTCCAGAGCTGGCAGGCACAGCCAGTGCCGGAGCAGCGCATCACCTATGTTGCGGTTCCGTCGTCCGAACCATCGAGGGTGGGGCGCAGCGGCGGCAACAACAAATCGGTGACGCGCGAGGCACGCCCGCCCCGAGTTGTTCCGCCCACTACCGTTCCGTCGACGGTTCCCCCGGCGCCGGCCAACCCGCGGCCACAGAGCGCGCCAGGCACCGGGCCCGTCGTGGGTGCCGGTGGTGCAGGAGAGGGCGTGACGCCATCGTACAACGATCCGCGCATCTGGTTGCCGCCGGGCCCCGTGGCCGAGCCGCACAAGACCACGGCTCAGCGGCTGGATAGCGCGCTCGCGTCAACGTTCGCCGCGCACCTGGACTCCATGCAGGCGCTCGGCGCCACGGCGGGGAAAGCGCCGGGCGACTGGACGTTCGAGAAGAACGGGAAGAAGTACGGGATCGATCCCAAGTGGATTCACTTCGGCAAGTTCTCCATTCCCACGGCAATCCTGGCGTTGCTGCCGATCAAGGGAGGGAGCAATCCGGAGCAGGTGCGGGAAGACCGGGCGCTCAATTTCCAGCGCGGCGAGATCATGGAGCAGGCGCAGCGGGCGATGAACGAGGCGGAGTTTCGCGAAGCGGTGAAGCGCATCCGCGAGCGGAAGCAGCGCGAGCATGACGCGGAAATGAAGGAGCGCGAAAAGCAGAAGAAGCCGGAGCCGCAGCCGCAGCCGCAGCCGCAGCCCTCCACCGTGGTGCAGCCGTAGAACGCGAATCGGCGCCGGAAAACCGGCGCCGATCTGGCATCACAGCACGTCGGCTGATTCCGATACGCCGCCGTCCGCGTCGAATAGCGGTCGAAAGACTCCGCGTACCACGCCGAGCACCGGCTCCTCCGTGAGTGTGGTGACCCCGTGATGGCCGTCGGGCGCGGCCAGCGCCCCGGTCGCGACAGGGGCACGCGTCATGGCTCGCACGACCGCCCTGTCGCCATGTTGCTCCGCAACGAGATCACCAGGTGCGGGAACCGCGGCAGGATCCACGAGTACGTAATCGCCGCTGAGGATACCCAGCTCCGGCGCTCCGCCATTCGCGGCCCGCGCGAAGAACACGGTCTCACCTGGCAGAAAGCGGCGATCCATCGTGATGTAGTGTTCCGGGCGGGCGGCGAGCTCCGGCGTGTCGCTGTGAGCGAGCTGCGTCCGTACCGGCACCGGCATGACGCGCCGTGATGCCTGGAGCCCTATGAGGCGAACACCACGCGATCGCGCCGGATCACGCTCGATGAACCCCTTGTTCGCGATGGACTGCAGAATCTCCGAAACGGTCTTCGTGGATTTGATCTGAAAGGTCCGGCCGATTTCGCGCACACTTGGCTGGTACGTGTGCTCGGCGAGGAAATCGAGCAGGTACTGATAGACCTTTCGTTCAATGGGTGTCAGCGCGTCAGTCATGGGACTCCCGCGATGCGCGAATTCGGGCTGCCGCCGCGATGTACGGCGTCCCCGACATTCGACGGCGCGCAATGATAGCATGGCGTATCAAGAACGGTCAACTGGCAACCGGCTGTCAGCGGGGCTTGCGGCTCGCGCCGCCGGCTCACGCGCTGGCCACCTGTGCATCCAGGCGGGCCACCGCGGCGTCCACGCGGGCCAGCGACCGCTCACGGCCCATGGCCATGAGGACGTCGAAGATACCCGGGCTCACCGACATGCCCGTGAGAGCCAGTCGCAGCGGCTGGAACAGCTTGCCGCCCGCCACGCCACGCGATTCGGCGAGCTGGCGGAGCGCTTCCTCCAGCATTGCCGGCTCCCAGATCGAGGTCTGCGCCAGTTGTTCCCTTACCGCACGCAGCAGCTCCGCGGAACCGCTCCGGTCTTTCCATACCTTCGCTTCCGCTACCGGGTCGTAGTCGATGCCAATCACAAAGTAGGGTCTGGCCTGCCGCACGATGTCATGCACGGTTCTCGCCCGCACCTTGAGCAGATCGATCAGCGGCAGATACCAGTCGCGTCGTGCGGCCAGTTCCTGGGCAGTGGCCAGCCCGGCCGCTTGCAGTTCGGTCGTGACCAGCGGCTCCAGTGCCGCCGCCGGCTTGAGGGTCAGATGCTGGCCGTTCATCCATTCCAGTTTCTTCGGATCAAAGATCGCGGCCTTCTTCTGCAGGCCTTCGACGGAAAACAGCTCGACCATTTCGGCCAGTGTCATGACTTCCCGGTCACCGCCCGGCGACCAGCCCAGCAGCGCAAGGAAGTTCACCATGGCTTCTGGCAGAATGCCCTCATTCCGGTAGTCGGCCACCGCTGTCGCCCCATGGCGCTTGCTGAGCTTCTTCCCGTCGAGTCCGTGGATCATGGGCACGTGCGCAAAGCCGGGTGGCTCGTGTCCCAGCGCCCGGTAGAGCAGGATCTGTTTGGGCGTATTGGAAATGTGATCGTCGCCGCGCATCACCAGCGTGATGCGCATGGCGATGTCATCCGACACCACCGCCATGTTGTAAATCGGAGTGGCATCAGTGCGGAGGATGACGAAGTCCTCAATGTCCTTGTTGGGGAATTGGATGTGGCCATGCACGACGTCGTCCCACCCGGTTGTCCCATCCGGAATGCGAAAGCGCACGACGAAGGGATCACCCGCTGCGATACGGCGGGAGACTGTGCCGGCATCGAGGCGCTCGCAGCGGCGATCGTACTTGAAGCTTTCCTTGCGCGCCTCCGCGGCGCGGCGCTGCTCCTCGAGCTCGGCAGCCGTGCAGAAGCAGCGGTATGCGGCGCCGGTATCGAGCAGGTGTCGCGCATCCTCCTGGTGGCGCGCCAGCCCCTGTGCCTGATAGACGACCTCTTCGTCCCAGTCGAGGCCCAGCCATTCGAGACCTTCGAAGATGGCGCGGGTACTTTCGTCGGTGCTGCGCGCGCGGTCGGTGTCCTCGATGCGGAGCAGGAACTGCCCGCCGAACTTGCGGGCATAGAGCCAGTTGAAAAGCGCCGTGCGCGCGCCGCCCACATGCAGAAAGCCCGTGGGCGAGGGCGCGAATCGAACGCGAGGCGAGGTACTGGAAGTCATGCGGTGACCGGGCAAAGGTGCAGGACAGCAAGACGAAAAAAGCAGGCCCGCCGGCATTGCGACGGGCCTGCTGACGGAGTGGGAGGGATTCGAACCCTCGATAGGGCTTTTCAACCCTATAACGGTTTAGCAAACCGCCGCCTTCAGCCTCTCGGCCACCACTCCCGGGGGCGCTGATCGCAGATAACAGATTGCTGGTGCGACGGGCCACGCATCGATTCGAAGTGCCCTGAGGCGGAGGGCACAGGATTCGAACCTGTAAGGGCTTGCGCCCGGCGGTTTTCAAGACCGCTGCCTTACCAGTTAGGTCTAGCCCTCCGGAGCACGGAGTATCGCACATCAGCTGCGCTGAATCAAGATCGTTAAGCGTTGTGTAAAAACAACTTGAATGCCAGCAAACTGGTTCAGGGTTTTCTGCCGGAATCACCTACCGCGGGCTTGGTGGTATCGCCACCCAGCGGAACGGCGGGTTGGGCGGGCGGTAGCGGCGCCTGCTGGAACAGGTTGCCGAGTCCGGTGGCACCTGCCATGGCCTGGGCCTGCTGGACGTATTTTTCGGCTTGGCTGCGGTCACCCAGTTGGTCCGTGACATCCGCGAGTGTGGCGGCGGTGGCAATGTAGAGATAGGGAATGCCCACCGATGCCCGGTCCACCCAGCCGCCGCGCCGCACGATGGATGCGGGCGCCTGGAAGTCGTTGGACCAGAGCCACTGCGACGTCTTCACGTCGAGCCAGCCCTCACCCGGCACCAGCACGGTATCCTTGCCCGCCTTCGGCGCCTCCGGGAGCAGCTTGCGTGCGAGCCCCTGGCTCAGCAGGTACTGCGACAGGCCGAGATCAGACGGGTAGTTCCCGGATGTCCGGCTGAAGTAGACCGGCCGCTGCGGGAACGCGTCCTTGATGATGTGCAGGACGACCAGATCGGCCTTCTGCAGCAACTGCGGCCGGATCGTAGCGTTGATGCCATCCTTCTGAAAGCTCTGTGGCTCCCGCAGGTCCATCACCGGCGGCATGGCATCCGCTTCCGCCGTCGTCATGTGCAGCGGCGATCCGGTTGGTTTGGGCCAGTTCCGGCCACGGTAGATGGCCGGGCCTTTCGCGGCATCATACGCGTACACCGGGCGACGAATGAGCTGCCGCACGTACCAGTCGGTGTTGAGCAGCGACGTGTTCGCCACGACGACGTCCCGCCGGATTCCTTCCACCTCCTGCGCGTACCAGAGCGGGAAGGTGTCATTGTCGCCCACGGTGACGAGGACGCCGTAGGGTTCCACGGAGTCGAGCAGATCATGCGCGAAGTCGCGCGTGACGGTCTGCCCATGGCGAGAGGCGGCCTTCCAGTTGGCGAAAAGCGGTATGATCGCGATGAGAAGAACCGGACAGGCCCAGAGCCAGCCACGCCGCGTTGGCACCTCGAGAAACTCCTTTCCCATCTTGACGCGCCGTAAGCCCATCATGGCCGCGATGGACTCCCAGAGATACACCAGGCCGAGCGCCGCCCATACGCCCCACGCGGAGAAGCTGACGAGGAAGAAGTAGTCACGGTCGCGCACCTCGCAGGGCACGCCGGACGGGTTGCCCATGGCCGCGCACTGGCTGTACCCGTACTTGAAGTTCAAGTACAGGATGAGCAGCAGCGTGAGGGTGAGCATGAACGTGCCGAAGTACCAGAACGAGCGACGATCGCGCTTCCAGTGTACCCAGCCGCCAAAGAGACCGAGCACCATGTACACGGAGGCCATGAGCCACTGAATCGTGGGCGCCTTGTCCAGCATGTCGCGGAACCACTGCCAGCGGAAATACAGCCAGTACATGCCGAGCTGTCCGATGAACGGCGCCTGTCGGTCGAAGACCGACGGCTTGCCATACTGGCCACGGTTGAAGTTGTACCAGAAGGCATGCCAGTTGGTCGGCTCGCCTTCATTGATGGCGGGGAAGTGCGCCGCGCGAATCGGCTGGGTGAGAAATGGCGTGTTGCCCAGGATGAAGACGCCGACGATCGCGAGCAGCAGCTTGAACCGGAGCAGCGTGGCGGGCCGTCGCACCAGTACGGCGACGACGACTGCGGGTAACGCGAGCAGCCCCATCATGTGATTCGCGTTGCCGAGTCCCAGCAGATATCCGATGAGGACAAGCGTGCGGTCGGCGGCAGGACCGTCGGGATCGTCACACCATCGCACGGTGAGCCAGGAGACGATCGCCAGCCCCATGAGCGAAACCGTGTAGACCTTCTCGTTCACCACCGACTGATTCCACACGGTGAAGGCGGTGGCGCCAATGATCGTGGCCACCACGCCACCCGTGATCCGCTGCCAGCGCTCCGCGAGCCACGACACGCAGACCCGCTCCGCCACGAGGAACCACATGCCCGCCGCGACGGCGCTGGTGAGCGCGGCGAGCGCGTTGATCTTCACCGCGACACTCAGCGAACCGAGGGGGAGAATGGAGAACACGCGACCAATGAGCACGAACAGCGGATTGCCCGGCGGGTGCGGCAGACCGACAACGTAGGCGGCCGCGATGTACTCCGACGTGTCCCACATGGCGGTGGACGGCGACAACGTCACGAGGTACAGCACGAGGACCGCAGCGGCGGTGATCGCGGCGGCAAGATACGACGGCCGGTAGTCGAGTTCGGAAGAAGATGCGGAGGAGGTCGATGGCATGGATGCAGTGGTCTCACACATGACACGCCCCGCATGGCGCGGGGCGAGAACCTATTAAGATGGGTCAGAACGGAGCGAATGGACAGGGGAATCGCAGCGCCCCGTGTCCGCCCTCGACGCGAAGCCGCGGACTGCAGGGGCCGCGACTCGAAAACGTCAGTGCCGAAACAGCCTCCGCCCCGTGAATGCCATCGCGACGTCGTGCTCGTCCGCGGCCGCAATCACCTCGGGATCGCGCACGGACCCGCCCGGCTGCACGATCGCGGTGATCCCGGCATCGACCGCCTGATCCACCCCGTCGCGAAACGGGAAGTAGGCATCCGAGCCGAGCACGGCGCCCGGTGTCGCATGGCCGGCGCTGCGCGCCTTGTGCACCGCGAGAAATGACGCATCCACGCGCGACATCTGCCCCGCACCAATGCCGATCGTCGCGCCGTCCCGCGCCAGCACGATCGCATTGGACTTCACGTTGGCCACGGCGCGCCAGGCAAAGAGCAGGTCGGCGCGCTCCTGTGCCGTGGGCGCCCGCCGCGTCACGATACGCCATTCCGTGTCGTCCGGCTGCACCACGGTGCGATCCTGCACGAGCAATCCACCACGCACGCGCTTCATGTCCAGCGCGCCAGCGGGCCAGACCGCGCGTCCTTCGAGCACACGCAGATTCTTCTTGCGCCCCAGGATCTCCACCGCCGCATCGCTGAACGCCGGCGCCACCAGGCACTCGACGAACAGACTGGAAATGGCTTCGGCCGCCGCATCGTCCACCGGGACGTTGAATGAAATGACCGAGCCGAAGGCGGAGACCGGGTCGCAGGCGAGCGCCTTCTGGAAGGCCTCCAGCGCGGACGCGCCCACCGCCAGCCCGCACGGCGTGGTGTGCTTGACGATCGCGCAGCAAGGTTCGTTGCCGAACGTGTCCGTGGCGAGCAACGCGCCTTCCAGGTCGAACAGATTGTTGAAGCTCAGTTCCTTTCCGCCGCGCTGCCGCAGTGCTCCGAGACCCGCGTCGGGCCGTTCGACGTAGAACGCCGCGCGCTGATCGGGATTCTCGCCGTAGCGAAGCCGCTGCGCACGCTCCATGAAAAGATCGAGCCGCTCGGGAAAGGCGTCGTCGCGCCCCGCCGCGAACCACGCGGCAATGGCGGCGTCGTAGCCCGCGGTGTGCGCGAATGCCTTGCCCGCGAGGTGGCGGCGGAGATCGAGATCATCGTCTTCCGCCTGCAGGGCGGCAATCACCTTGTCGTAGTCCGCCGGATCCACGAGGACGTACACCGACGCGAAATTCTTGGAGGCGGAGCGGATCATGGACGGTCCGCCGATGTCGATCTGCTCGATGACTTCCTCAGCCGTCACGCCCGGCCGCGCAGCCGTCTGACGAAACGGGTAGAGACTCACGGCGAGGAGATCGATGGGCGTGATGTCCTGATCGCGCAGCGTCTGCATGTGCTCGGGCAGATCGCGCCGCGCGAGGAGCGCGCCATGCACGGCCGGATGCAATGTCTTCACGCGCCCATCGAGCATTTCGGGCACGCCGGTAATGCGACTCACGTCCACCGGCGCGAGGCCGGCCTCGCGCAGGGCGCGGGCGGTGCCACCCGTGGACACGAGCTCCCATCCCATTTTGGCCAGCGCATGGGCGAACTCGACCAGACCGGTCTTGTCGGAAACGGACAACAGGGCACGAGGCATGTACGATCAGGTCCTCTGCGAAAGTGACGAAGAATGTGCTCAGTGCGTGGCCAGCGTGGCGATCAGCCGGCCCAGCGAAACAAGGTCGCGCAGATCGTCCACTTCAGCGGGTGAGTGCGAATAGCGGAGGGGCCAGGACAGCGGCACGTCCACCACGCCGTGCGGCACGAACTCACTCCCATCGTTGCCACCATTGGTCGTGCCCACCTGCAGCGCAATGCCCGCGGCGCGCGCCGCCGCCACGACGCGGGCGATCTCGCCGGGCGGCGTGCTGCTCGAGTTGTCGAGCGCGCGCGCCACGGCACCGTTGCCCAGCGGCGCGAAGGCGAAGCGATGGCTCTCCAGCGGAGAGTCCGACGAAACGAACGTATCCACGGCATACACGCGCCGCACGGGGCCGGTGAGTTCGTTCGCCGCGGCGGCCGCGCCATCCAGCCCCGTTTCCTCGCGCACGGAGAAGATGAAAATCACCTTGTGCGTGAGCCGGTCGGGATTGATCGCACGCAGTGCGAGAATGAACGCTGAGCATCCGGTACGGTCATCGAGTGATCGCGCGGTGAAGCGCGTGGGTCCGAGGGGCGTGGAACGTTTGAGACTCGTGAGCGAGCTTCCCACCGTCGCGCCGCGCGCGGCGAGCGTCGCGGAATCCATGCCGAACCACGCACTGAGCGTGCCGGGCTCACGGATGCTCGCGCTGTCACGGGGAATGAACACGCCGCGCAGGTCAGCGCTGTCCAGGTGGAGCAGCGCGGTTTCGCCTTCCCAGAGTGAGCGGTAGAAGCCGCCGCGCTGGCGCAGCTCCACGGTCCCGTCCGGCGCGATACGCGTGATCTCGAAACCGATCTCGTCCATGTGCGCCATGAAGACCACCGTGTCGCGATCCGGCCCCAGCGCGAGGACGAGATTGCCAGCGCTGTCCTCACGTACGCGCGAGCGGGCCCATGCTGGAAGCTGCGCACGAACCGCCGAGCGCATCGCGCTCTCATGGCCCGACACGGCGTAGCGGTCCGCGAAGGTCGCCAGCACCGTGGCGGCAGCCCTGAGCGACGGCTGGGTCCGAGCGGGCACAGCGCGCATGGCATCACCGACAGGCATGAACGCCAGCGCGCTTCGCTTCGCTGGCGCGATACCCGCAGCATCGGCGACCTGGTCGAGGTAGCTGGCCGCGTCCGACGCGCGCACGCTTTCCACGAATGATCCGCGGAACCGCGGCCGCACTGTCAGGGCAAGCGTGGCGGGAACCACGATGTTGGCGCGTGCGGCGACGGGCGCACGGATGGCGCGGCGTTGCACACCGGCGCCTTCAGCTGCTGTAGTCTGCGGGAAGAATCGCGTGGATGCGACGACGAGCGTGTCAACGATACCGGCCTGCTTCACCGCATAGGCCAACCCCGCCCAGCCGAAGCTGCTCTGTACGGAGAGCACGTACACCGTTTCGCCCGTCGCGGGGGTCTTCGACGCCGCTGCCGCAACCGCGGCACACCCCGTCCGGTCCGCGGCATTGGGTCCGGCCACCTGGTCCGCGTACGTCCAGTGCGGCCAATCGCGCTCCACCGGATCGAGCAGCGCAACGCCGAGTGCGCTGGCCTCGGCGCGCGAGCGAGCACCGATGTCCAGCCAGAGATCGTCAATGGACACGGGGGCGTCGCGCGCATCGCGGCCGCGCGACAGGTGCACGCTGCGCACGCCCATCACTCCTGGCAGCGCGCCGCCGCTCGTGAGTATGCGCATGCGCTGTCCCTCGTTGAACTGATCCCAGAGCGGATGGCGCCGTGCGTTGCCCGCGTACTGCACGCGGAGATACCCATCGCTCGTGATTTCGCTCACCGCATATCCGGGTTCATCCAGTCCGCAGGCGATCACGCGGCGTGGGCGACCTCGCCCGCGCTGCAGCACGAGATTGCCGATGGCATCCCGATGCCACGCCGGTTCTGCCCTGACAATGGCATCCGTCGCGGCGCGTTCGCGCCCCGGCGAGGCCGGCAAGGCGATCCACGATGCAATGGCGTCGAGTGATCCGCCGCCGGCCACGGCAACGCTGTCCTGTGCACGGAGCCCGGTCGTGGCCGCGATGGCCGCGGCGCTAGCGAGAGAAAAGGCGAGTAATGTCGCGCGCAATGTCGGCGTCCTCTCTGGCGAGCAGCGCATACGCCGCCGCGGGATCGGGGGAAGGAAGGCTGCCGGTGACGCGGCCCGTTTCGTCGAGCCGCACGCTTCCCGTGGCAACCGCATGTACGGCGCGCGGCAGGAGGAGATGTTCCACGCGCAGGACGCGCAGAGCGAGCGTGGCGGCGCTGTCGCCGGCATAGACCGGCACCGGCCACTGGGCAATGCAGGCGCCGTGGTCGTAGATCTCGTCCACGAAGTGGACCGTGGCACCCGAGACGCGAACGCCCGCTGCAAGGACGGCACGATGCACGCGTTCGCCGTACATCCCCGGGCCGCCGAACGCCGGCAGCAACGCCGGATGGATGTTCATGACACGTCCGCGAAACGCTCGCGCGACCGCCGCGGGAACAAGGCGCAGATAGCCGGCGAGCACGATGAGGTCGATGCGATGCTGCTCGAGCAGCGCCGCGAGCTCCGCCGCGTCGTCCTCGCGCCCGCTGATGACCGCGCCCGCCACGCGCCGTTCTCGCGCGAGCGCCAGCGCGCCGCTCTCCGGCTTGTTCGAAGCGACGAACGCGATCTCCGCGTCCGTCACAGCGGCGCCTTCGCCGAAGAATCGGAACAGGGCGCGCAGGTTCGAGCCGTTGCCCGACGCCAGCACGGCAATTCGCGTTCGCATGCAGCGATGTTATGGCGCCTGGTCGGCGTCGGGAAGTAGCCCGCCAGGCATGAGCATCCGGTCGACCGCATCGCCGAGTGTGGGCATCACGAGCGCCGTCGCGCGGGCCTGTTCGATGTCGGCGGCCGTCGTGTGCGCGGTGGGCACGAGCACGCCGTGCCCGCCGAGCTCGAGCGCCGGGGCCACATCGCGCCAGCGATCACCCACGTACCAGCACGCGGTGAGGTCGAGATGAAGGTCCGTTGCGGCCGCACGGAAGAGCAGGGTGCCCGGCTTGCGGCAGTCGCACGCGCCGTCGTCGGGTGAATGCGGGCAGACATACGTCGCCGTAATGTGCGCGTCCTCGTGCGCGAGCAGTTCGTCAATGCGCTCGGCCACCGCGTCGTACTCGCTGCGCGTGAACACACCGCGACCAATGCCTGACTGGTTGGTGACGACGATGACCGGGACGTTCGCCGCATTCAGTCGCGCGATCGCGTGCGCGACTCCAGGCAGCAGCGCCACGTCGCTCGCGCGCCGCACGAAGATCGTGTCCACGTTGATGGTGCCGTCCCGATCGAGGAAGACGGCGGCGTCTGACGCCATCAGCCGGTCGCGGCGGCACGCCACGCCGCGATGACGGCTGCCACGAGCCGCGCGTCGTCGCGCTCGGGCACCGCGCGCAGGTCGAGCAGCAGCCGGTCATTGGCGATCCGCGCGATCACCGGAGGTGACCCGCCGCGCAGGGCGCGTTCGAGTGCCCGAGCGTCGCCCGCGAGTGCGAGCGCCACGGACGGCAGCGTCGCCGCCGGAAATGCGCCACCGCCGACGCTGCCTTCTCCGGGCACAACGACCGCCGCGCACCCGGCCGCCGCCAGCGCGTCGCGCATTCGCCCGGCGCGCACCGCCAGCGCTTCAACCGGCTCGCAGAGCAGGGCGAGCGCAGGAATTTCCCGCACGGCGCGCTCCGGATCGCGATAGAGCGCCAGCGTCGCGGTGAGCGCGGCGAGCGTGAGCTTGTCCACGCGCAGCGCGCGAGTGAGCGGGTTGCTCCGGATTCGCGTCATGAGCTGCGCGTCGCCGAGAATGATCCCCGCCTGCGGACCGCCCAGGAGCTTGTCGCCGCTCATCGTGACGGCGGTCGCGCCGTCGCGGATCGCTTCGCGCGCCACCGGCTCGCCGCGGAGTCCCCATGGCTCGAGCGAAAGAAAGAGCCCGCTTCCCAGGTCGTGCACCACCGGCACGCCGCGCACGCGGCAGGCGGCGGCGAGCTCGGAGACGGGCACGTCACTCACGAAGCCCGCCATGGCGAAGTTGCTGCGATGGACTTTCACCACGGCGCCCGTGTCCGGACCCAGCGCCGCGGTATAATCGTGGAGGTGCGTGCGGTTCGTGGTGCCGACTTCCACGAGGCGCGCGCCGCTTTTCTCCATGATGTCGGGAATACGGAAGCTGCCGCCGATCTCGACCAGCTCTCCGCGCGACACGATGGCGTCGCGACCCGTGGCGAGCGTGTTGAGCGTCACCACGAGCGCCGCCGCGCCGTTGTTCACCACGAGCGCGTCCTCCGCGCCCGTGAGCTCGCGCAGCAGCGCCACGCAGTGTGCGTAGCGGCTGCCGCGCGCGCCCTGCTCCAGATCGTATTCCAGATTGGAGTAGCCCGCCGCCACGGATGCGATCGCGTCGAGCGCGGCCTGCGGCAGCGGGGCGCGCCCCAGATTGGTGTGCAGCACGACGCCCGTGGCATTGAGCACCGGCCGCAGCGACGGCTGCTCGCGCAACGCGAGCGCGGCCGACACGGCGGCGCGCCACTCGTTGGGCGCGCGTGGCGTGCGCGCGGGCTGCCGGCGCGCCAGCTCGATCGCGTCGCGCACCGCGCCGACGAGGAGATCGCGCGGCGCCTGATCCAGCAATTGCTGCACGCCGGAGAGCTCCAGCACGCTCTGCACGCTGGGCAGGGTACGCCGTGGATCGTCGGTCATGCAGGTGGCTTGCGATGCGTCGTATCGCGCGGCGCCCGGCCCGTCGTGTCGGACTTTGGCGGGGGCGCTGGTTTGGGCACCTCGAAGGTGCGCGACGTGGGCGCACCAATCCCCAGCAGATTCTTCGGCGACCGGGCTTCCAGCCGGTACGTCGCGCCGGCCGTGAGGGGCTGCGCTGGAACGACCACGACGTTCATCACCGGAATGCGGCGTGTGGGGCGCGGGCCCATCGCGCGGTGCGTGGTGTCTCCGGCCGCCCGGCGGCCCAGGGGCAGCCCCAGGGGCAGCCCCTGGGGCTGCCCCTTGGGCTGCCCCTGGGGGGGCTTGTGGGTCGTGTCGGGGGGGGCCGCGGCGGCGCGAAGGCTGTCATATACCGCAGCCGGTTGCGCCAGCTTCAGCGGCACGAGTGTGGAATCCGCACGCCGCAGCGTGAACAGGCTGGTGTCCACCTTCTGCGCCGTGTCCAGGGGCTGGCTGAACTTCACCCGGATGGTGACGGAATCGGAGCTCGCCACCGTTTCCATGGTGGGCGGCAGCGTATCATGGATGAACGCGTACAGCTCCACGCGCAGCGTATCTGCCAGCTTCACGTCCACGCTGTCCCAGGGCACGCGCCGTTCCATCGTGAGCGTGTTGTTCTGATCGGTGAACGCGCGCAGCGTGTAGGTGGCGGGGGGCAGGAAGTCCATTGAGAACCGTCCCGATGAATCCGTCCGCGCAACGTACGTCGTGCTGTCCGGCAGATGGATCGCTTCTACCGCAGCCTTCGGCAGTGCGGTGCCAGCGGCCCAGTCGAACACGACGCCGCTGATGCGTGTCTGTGGAATCGTCGGCCCGGTGGAGAAAACCACGGTTACCCCTTCCTTGCGGACGTTCCCGCGCAGATCCGCGAGGCCCGGCAGGACCGTGATGACATATGCCGTATTCGGCTTGAAATCGTGCTTCCCCTTCACCGTGAGCCTCGAGCGATGCCACCCGACGTTGGCTTCGCCATCCCATGGCGAGATCAGCACGAGCTGCCCGAGATTCTGCACGCCGCCCGGCTTCTCGTTCAGCACTTCGTCGAATTGCAGCGAGACCTCGTTCGCCTTGACATTCACGGCGCCGCTCTCGGGTTTCACGGCGAGCAACTGCGGCGGAAGTTTTCGTTCGGGGCCGCCGGGTGGATACCCTGGCTGGGCGCAGCCGAACAGGACGAAGGCCAGGATCAGGCGCCGCACAGCGCCTTCACCTTGCCTTCGAGCTGCTCCCGGCGCACGGACCACTCCTGGTATTTCCGGCGCTCGGCTTCAACCACTTCCGGTTTGGCGCGCTGCGTGAAGTTCGCGTTCCGCAGCCGTGCATCGAGCGCGGCGAGCTGCTGCTCGAGCTGGGCGAGGTCATTGCTCAGCCGGGCGCATTCCCGCTCGAGATCCACGGCGCCGGCGAGCGAGATGATCACATGCGAGCCATCGCTCATCAGGGCGTGCGCGTACGTGCCGGCCGGTGGTGTGTCCGCCACGCTGAAGCGCGCCCGCGCGAGATGGCCAATGAGCGCAGACTCCTGCTGCAGCACCGCGCGCGCTTCTGCCGTGGCACCCACGAGGACGCCGGTGACCACTCTCCCCGGCGGCACGTTGTACTCTGCGCGCAACTGGCGGACCGCGATCACGCTCTCGCGCACCAGTTCGAATTCGCGCCCCGGCACCGTGTCGCCGCCGCGCGCCGAGGGCCACGACGCCCTGGCGAGAAACTCACCCGGGACGTGTCCCGGCAGCTGCTGCCAGAGCGATTCCGTGATGAAGGGGACCACCGGATGCAGCAGCCGCAGCGCACGGTCGAACGCGTGCGCCAGAACGGCGCGCGCCACGTCGCGATCGGACGCCGCCGCCGACATGCGCGGCTTCGTCGTTTCCAGATACCAGTCGGCGAGCTCGTTCCAGACGAATCGGCGCGCGCTCTCCACGTACTCGCTCAATCGCAGTCCCGCCACGCGTTCGGCGTCGGTCCACACTCCGCGCACGCCCGGCCGCGCCGGACCCAGCGCGGCGTCGCACTCCGCAATGGCCGCGTCCAGCCGGCTCAGGATCCAGTGGTCGGCGCGCGTGAGCCGCTCCGGCGTGATCGCCTCGAGCGGCGACACGCCGTCCTCACCCACGTTCGTGACCAGGAAGCGGCCGATGTTCTGGAGCTTGGTGACGAAGTTGCGACCGGACGCGAAGGACTGTTCCAGATTGTCCGGATCGAGCATGACGTCGGCCCCCATGCCGAGTCCGCCGATGACCGTGTAGCGCAGCGCGTCGGCGCCGTAGAGTCCCACCACGTCGAGCGGGTCGATCCCGTTCCCGAGCGACTTGGACATCTTGCGGTGCTGCATGTCGCGCACGGTGCCGGTGAGGTACACCGTGTGAAACGGCGAGCGCTGGGCGAAGTGAAAGCCCGCCATGACCATGCGCGCCACCCAGAAGAACAGGATTTCCGGCGCGGTCACCAGGACGTCAGTGGGATAGAATGCGCGCAAATCGGGCGCGTGCTCATTTGGCCATCCGAGCGTGGATAACGGCCAGAGCCAGGAGGAGAACCAGGTGTCGAGAACATCCTCATCCTGTCGCACGGGACCGCCGCACGCGGGACACGCCGCGAGGTCGTCGCGGCTCACCAGGGGCGCGCCGCCGCACGCATCGCAGTACCACACGGGAATGCGATGCCCCCACCAGAGCTGGCGCGAGATGTTCCAGTCGCGGATGTTCTCCAGCCAGTTCACGTACACCGCATGCCAGCGCTCGGGGAGGATGCGGATGGTCCCCTCGTGCACCGCCTGCAACGCGGGCGCGGCGAGAGGCGCCATCTTCACGAACCACTGGTCCGAGAGCCGCGGCTCGACCACCGTGTCGCAGCGGTAGCAGTGGCGCACCGCATGCTGGTGCGGCTCGATCTTCACCAGCCGCCCCGCTGCGCGCAGCATCTCGACGATGCGGTCGCGCGCGACGAACCGATCGAGCCCGATGAGCGACACGGGGACACGCCCGTCGGCGTCCGTCCCCTCGTTGAGGTGCCCCGATGGATCGATCACCACGGGCGCGCCGAGATGGTGGCGCAGTCCCACCTCGAAGTCGTTTGCGTCGTGCGCCGGCGTAATCTTCACCACGCCGGTACCGAACGACGGATCCACGTAGCTGTCCGCGATGATCGGGATCTCGATGTTCGTGATGGGCAGCACCGCGCGGCTGCCCGCGAGCTCGAGATACCGTTCGTCATCCGGGTGCACCGCCAGCGCCACATCACCCAGCATGGTTTCCGGACGCGTGGTTGCGACCACGAGCGCCTGCGCCGCGTCGCCGGCGAGCGGGTAGCTGATGTAGTAGAGCGATCCCGATTCTTCCTGGAACTCCGCCTCTTCGTCGCTCAACGCGGTGAGGCAGCGCGGGCACCAGTGAATCACGCGATGTCCGCGATAGATCAGCCCATCCTCGTAGAGCCGCACGAACGCTTCGCGCACCGCGCGCGACAGCTCCGGCGAGAGCGTGTACGCCGTGCGCGTCCAGTCGCACGACGCCCCAATGGCCTTGAGCTGCTCGAGAATGACCCCGCCGGTGTGCTCCACGAAGCGAACCGTGCGTTCCACGAACGCCTCGCGCCCCACGTCGAAGCGCGTGTGCCCCTCGAGCGCGATCTGCTTCTCGACCACGTTCTGCGTGGCGATGCCGGCGTGATCCGTCCCCGGCAGCCAGAGCGTTTCGTCGCCGGCCATGCGCCGCCAGCGCACCAGCACGTCCTGCACCGTGTTGTTCAGACCATGCCCCATGTGCAGGATCGCCGTCACGTTGGGCGGCGGCATCACGATGGTGAACGGCGCGCGCGCTCCGCCGGCGCGCGCCGATCGTTCGGCGTGCGCCGTGAACACCTCCGCGTCCATCCAGCGCCGGTAGGTTTCAGCGTCCTGCTGAGCGGGATCGTTTGCCATGATGCGCGATTGGGTGCCAGGCGCTCGCGCCCTACAACCCGCCGCCCACCTCCAGACGGTTCACCACCGACTCCACTCCGGCCACGCGCTTCACCACGCGCGCCGCGAGATCCGCCTCCTCGGGCGTGCTCACGAACCCCGACAGCTCGATGACACCATCGCGAATGGCACCGATGTCTATGGGACGCTCGCAGAGCACGGGGTCCTCCTCGAGGGCACCCAGGACGTGTTCCTCGAGCGAAGTGCCGTCCGCGCGCCGGGCAGGCCCGTCGTCGCCACGCGCGAGGTCCGCGTCACTCGCGTATTCCTCGTCCTCCGGTGCTTCATCGAGCTCGACGTCGTCCAGATCATCGTCGCCGTAGTCGTCGTCGCCCTCGTCGAAAAGGTCGGCGCCGTGCATCTCCTCTTCGATCGCGGCGAGGCCGCGGCGCAGCACCTTCATCACACCCGGAATGCCGCCCGCTTCCTGCGCGACGACGACGCCCACCGCGAACCCGGCCAGCGTCCCAACCGTCAGGCCGAGAATGATGCCTCCAAGGGAGGGATCGTCCTCTCGATATCGTATGGGTGACATGGCGTAACCCCGTGGCGGAGGTAGTGATATCCGGATAACTTAGCGTAATCCGCCGGAGGGGCCTCCCGCAAGCAGTGTCTCCGCGCCGCCGCAAGGTGCGCACCGGCCATACTCGAACGTCATGATGAGAGATCAACCTGCCCCGGAGCTGACGCTCACGCTGCCCGATGGCTCGATGCGCACCGTGGCTTACGGCACCTTGCCGCGCGACGTCGTGGCCTCGATTGGCGCCGGGCTGCTCCGCGCCGCACTCGCCGTGGAAGTGAACGGCAGGATCCAGGATCTCATGACGCCGCTGCGGACGAGTGGCAGCTTCCGCGTGCTCACGGAGAAGGATGCGAGCGCGCTGGATGTGCTGCGCCATTCCACGGCGCATGTGCTGGCCACGGCCGTACGCCGGCTCCACCCTCGCGCCGCAATCGGGTTCGGCCCGTCCATCGAAGACGGGTTCTATTACGACTTCGAAGTTCCCGAACCGTTCACGCCGGAAGATCTCGCGGCGTTCGAGGCGGAGATGCAGAAGGTGGTCGAGGCGAAGTATCCGTTCGTGCGCGAGGAGGTGAGTCGGAGCGAGGCGGAGCGCCGCTTCACGGACGACCCGCTCAAGCTCGAGCGGCTCTCGGAGCTGGGCGACGATGAGGTCATCTCGGTCTATACGGACGGCCCGTTCGTGGACTTGTGCCGTGGGCCGCACGTGCCCGACACGTCCCGCATCCGGCACTTCAAGCTGATGCACACCGCGCCCGCCTACTGGCGCGGCGACGAACGGCGCCAGCAGCTCCAGCGCATCTACGGCACGGCGTGGTTTGGCCGCGCCGAACTCGATGCGTACCTGCACCGCCTGGAGGAAGCCCGCAAGCGCGATCATCGCGTGCTGGGGCGTGAACTCGATCTCTATTCCACCGATCAGCGGGTGGGACCCGGACTCATCCTCTGGCACCCGCGCGGCGCGACGGTGCGCAGCGAGATCGAGAACTTCGAGCGCGAGCTCATCCTGCGCCACGGCTACGAGCTCGTGTACACGCCGCACGTCGTGAGCGAAAAACTGTTCGAGATCTCGGGACACCTCGTGAATTTCCGCGAGAACATGTTCGGGGCCATGGACGTGGAGGGCGCGGCGTATCGTCCCAAGCCGATGAACTGCCCGGGTCACATCTGCATCTATCAGTCGCACCAGCGCTCGTATCGCGACCTGCCGCTCCGCTTCGCGGAGTTCGGCACCGTGTATCGCTACGAGCGCAGCGGCGTGCTGCACGGCATGCTCAGGGTCCGCGGCTTCACGCAGGATGATGCGCACGTGTTCTGTACGCCGGAGCAGGTGCCGTCCGAAATCGCGCGCCTCCTCGATCTCGTGGACGAGATGCTCGCGGTGTTCGGCTATCCCTACAGCATTGAGCTCTCGACGCGCCCCACCGAGAACGCACTCGGCAGTCCCGAGGTGTGGGCGCAGGCCGAGCGCACGCTCGCGGCCGTGCTCGAACAGCGGGGACAGTCCTATACGATCGATGCCGGTGGCGGTGCCTTCTACGGCCCCAAGCTCGATTTCAAGCTCATCGATGCCATCGGCCGCAAATGGCAGGGACCTACCGTTCAGCTCGACTTCAACCTGCCGGAGCGGTTCCAGCTCGAGTACATCGGCGCCGACAACACCGCGCATCGTCCGGTGATGCTGCACCGCGTCCTCGTGGGCTCCATGGAGCGCTTCGTCGGTGGTCTCATCGAGCACTACGCGGGCGCGTTCCCGCTCTGGCTGGCGCCGGAACAGTTGCGCGTCATTCCCATCACGGATGACCTGCGCGATGCGGCGCTCGCCGTCACGGATCGCGCGCGCGCGGCGGGACTGCGCGTCTCGCTCGACGACCGGGCGCAGACGCTCAACTACCGCATTGCGGAAGCCGAGCGTCTCAAGACGCCCTACATGGCGATCATCGGCAAACGCGAGCGTGATGCCGGAACCGTGTCGCTCCGCGAGCATCGACTGGGTCGCGAGCAGAAACCGCAGGTGATTCCCGTGGATGAGCTCGTGGCGCGACTCACGCGCGAGGTGAAGTCGCGCGTCCTCCCCGGGATGCCGAGCGAATCTCTGGCGGCGGCAGCAGTCTAGCGTCACCGGTGCAGGTGATCCTGCCGCGTTGTTCGCCGATTCGCATCCGAATACCTTACACTGTTGCATCGAACGCGGCGTGAATTGCGTCGCCCGACTCTCAGGCCTTCACCATGCCAGATCCCGATCGTTCTCCAGTCATTGCCAGCGCGGCCCGAACACCCATAGGGAAGTTTCTGGGCGCGCTTGCCGGCGTCACGGCTCCGCAACTGGGCGCCACCGCCATTCGTGCCGCGGTCGAACGCGCACACGTTCCGCTCGAAGACATTGAAGACGTCATCATGGGGAACGTCGTGCAGGGCGGCGTCGGCCAGGCGCCGGCGCGACAGGCCGCCATCGGCGGCGGCATTCCCGCCATTGTCCCCGCGGTCACGGTCAACAAGGTGTGCGGCTCGGGGCTCAAGGCGGTGATGCTCGCCGCGCAGGCAATCAAGGCGGGCGACGTGCAGGTGGTCGTGGCGGGCGGCATGGAGTCCATGTCGAATGCGCCGTACTACATGTACGGATTGCGTACCGGGGTGAAGTTCGGCGACCAGACGCTCGTGGACGGCCTGATCCGGGACGGTCTCTGGTGCTCATTCTGCGACGTGCACATGGGCGGTCACGCCGAGTACACCGCGCAGAAGGCCCGGATCTCGCGCCGGGAACAGGATGAATTTGCGCTGGCGTCCCACCGCAAGGCCGTGGCGGCGATGGATGCA
The DNA here is from genome assembly GCA_036393195.1 of Gemmatimonadaceae bacterium. GTDB lineage: Bacteria > Gemmatimonadota > Gemmatimonadetes > Gemmatimonadales > Gemmatimonadaceae > JADGGM01. The sequence goes on from DASVWN010000068.1 coordinate 50,034, forward strand.
GGGCGTTTCAACGCCGAGATCGTGCCGGTGGAGATTGCGGGCCGCAAGGGGACCACGAGTGTCTGCCTGGACGAAGGGCCGCGGCGCGATACCTCGCTCGAGCAGCTCGCGAAGCTGCGCCCGGCGTTTCCCAGCGACGCGCCAAAGGACATCAGGCCCGAGGACCTCAGCGTGACGGCGGGCAACGCGCCCGGGCTCAACGACGGGGGATCAGCACTGGTCGTGGTCTCCGAGGCGTACGCCCGCGCGCATGGTCTGCCAGTCATGGCGCGCATTACCGGATATGCGACCGGCGGTGGCGAACCGCGCGATCTGTTCTTCGCGCCCATCGTTGCCGTGCAGAATCTCATGCGGCGCACCGGTTCGGCCATTGGTGACTATGATCTCATCGAGGCCAACGAGGCGTTCGCGGTGCAGGCGCTGGCGGATGGCCGGGCGCTGGGCTGGGACTGGGACCGGGTGAACGTGAACGGCGGAGCCATCGCGCTCGGGCACCCGATTGGCGCGAGTGGCGCGCGCATTCTCACGACACTGCTCTACGCCATGCAGGATCGCGATGCACACACCGGCCTGGCCACGTTGTGCCTGGGCGGTGGAAACGCAGTGGCCCTCAGCGTGGAGCGAATGAACTGATGATGAATGCAACGGTAGCGCAGACTCGTGGTCGCTGGATCACGCTTGCCGGCATCGTCGGTTTTGCGACGGCCCTCGCCGCCGCTTCGCAGGTTGCCATCCCCGTTCCCGGCACGGCCGTACCAATGACGCTGCAGCCGCTGGTGGTGGTGCTGGCTGGGCTGTGGCTCGGACCCCGGGCCGGCGCCGCGAGCATGATATTGTATCTGCTCGCGGGTGCGGCGGGACTGCCGGTGTTTGCGCCGTTCGGTGCGCCGGGCGTGCTGCGTCTCATTGGCCCGACGGGCGGATACATCTGGGCGTATCCTGTTGCGGCGTGGGTGGCGGGCGCGGTCGCGCAACGGCGCTCCGGCATTGCGGGGCGCACGCTCGCCGCCGCGCTCGGCATTCTGCTGCTGCACGTGGGCGGCGTCGCGCAGCTTACGCTCATCACGGGCAGCCTCTCCAGGGCCATCATGCTGGGATCCGTGCCGTTTCTCGGGATGGACGCGGTGAAGGCGCTGCTCGCCGGAGCGCTTTCCACCGCGAGAACTGAACGCGCGCGCGCTTGACGGCGCGCGCTTTTTTTTACGCCCCCAGCGGATCGCTGCGGGCGGCGTGGCGGTGGATCGGATTCGTCCTCGTCATGCTGGTGGCGGCGTTCGTTCTGCAGTTGCTGATTTCCCTCGTGTATCGGCCGCATGGCATGCTCGAAGCGCAGGCGGAAGGCTTCGTGGCGTTCCTCGTGGCGGTGGCAATTGCCCACGTCGTGATGCTGCGGTGGGTGGATCACCTGCCGTGGTCGTACGTCTGGATGGGCCGGGCACAGGTGACCACTCACAAGCTCGGCACAGGCTGGGTGCTCGGTATGCTCGGCATTGGCGTGCCGTCCGTGCTGCTGATGGCGGGACACTGGCTGGCCGTGAAGCCCGCGGCCAGCGGATCATGGTGGACGTTCGCGCTGCTGCTGCTGGCGTTCTTTCTGCCGCAGTCGCTTGCGGAAGAGATGATGATGCGCGGCTACCTCATGGCCACGGCGCGCGAGGCAATCGGCTGGAAGGGTGCGCTCGTGCTGACGAGCGTCATTTTCGGTGCGCTGCACCTTGCCAATCCCGGCGCGGACGTCCGGTCGTTTGTGCTGGTCGTGCTGGCGGGCCTCTTCCTCGGCGGGATCGTGCTGCTCACTGACAGTTTGTATGCGGCGTGGATGGCGCACTGCGCCTGGAACTGGACGATGGCGGCACTTCTTCATACGGCGGTGAGCGGACTGCCGCTGCCGGCGCCCGATTACGCGGTGGTTGATAATGGCCCCGACTGGCTCACCGGCGGCGTCTGGGGTCCGGAGGGTGGCGCCGGGGCGGCGGTGGGCATGCTGGTGATGATGGGGATCTTCATTGCCTGGCGCCGACGTGCGGCGTCCGCGCAGACGCGTCCGGGAGAGGTGGCATGACTGAACAGATCGCGGTGATAGGCGCGGGACAGATGGGCAATGGCATCGCGCACGTGGCGGCGGCATCCGGCTTCCCCGTGACGATGATTGACGTCTCGAGCGACGCGCTTTTGCGGGGGAGAGCGACCATCGAGAAGAATCTGGCGCGCCAGGTGCAGAAGGGCACGATGGACGAGAGCGCGCGTACGGCGGCACTGAGCCGCATCAGTACCGCCGGCGCGCTCGATGCCGCGCGCGATGCCGCACTCGTTGTGGAAGCGGCAACGGAGAACTCGGAGCTCAAGTTTCGCATTTTTCAGCAGCTGGACCAGATCGTTCGTCCCGACGCGATTCTGGCGTCGAATACCAGCTCCATCTCGATCACGGAAATCGCCGCGCGTACCCGCCGCCCCGCGCAGGTGATCGGGATGCACTTCATGAATCCCGTTCCCATGATGAAGCTGGTGGAGATCATTCGTGGCCTCGCCACGTCCGACGCGACCACCGCGGCCGTGCTCGATTACGCCACACGGTTCGGCAAGACCGCGGTGGAGGTGAACGACTACCCGGGATTCGTCTCCAACCGCGTGCTCATGCCGATGATCAACGAAGCGGCGTACTGCGTCATGGAAGGCGTGGGAACTCCCGAGGCGATCGACACGATCATGAAGCTCGGCATGAACCATCCCATGGGTCCGCTCGCTCTCGCGGATCTCATCGGACTCGATACCTGCGTCAACATCCTGAACGTCCTTCACGCCGGCCTGGGCGACCCCAAGTACCGCCCCTGTCCTCTGCTGCGAAAGTACGTCGCGGCGGGATGGCTCGGGCGCAAGAGTGAGAGGGGCTTCTATGACTACCGGAACGCCTGACCACCGACTGCTCTGATTAGATGCCAGCTGCTCTCATTCCTCTGACGCCCGAACAACTCGAAGTCCAGCGCACCGCGCGGGAGTTCGCACACACGGTAATCGCGCCGCACTCTGATCAGTGGGACCGCGACGCCTATTTCGATCGACCGACCATTGCGCAGATGGGCGAGCTGGGCTTCCTCGGCATGATGGTGCCGGAGGAATACGGCGGACTCGGACTCGATACCTGCACGTATCTTGTGGCGCTCGAGGAAATCGCGGCGGTTGACGCCGCCGTTGCCGTCGCCATGAGTGTGCACAACTCGCTGCCCACGCAGATGCTCACTCGCTGGGGCACGCCAGAGCAGAAAGCGCATTATCTCGCTCCGATGGCGCGCGGCGAATGGCTGGGCGCGTTCGCGCTGTCGGAGGCCGAGGCGGGCTCCGACGCGGCGGCCATGCGCGCGCAGGCTGTGCGCGAGGGCGATTGCTACGTGATCAACGGGACCAAGGCGTGGGTGAGCAGCGGCAGCGAGGCCGAAGTGATTCTCGCCATGGTGCGCACCGATCGCGCGGACGACCGGCGCGGCCCACGCGGCATCTCGACGTTCATCATCACGCCGGACATGCCTGGATTTCGCGTCGGCAAGAAGGAAGACAAGATGGGACTCCGCGCATCGCCCACCGTCCAGCTCGTGTTCGACAATCTTCGTGTGCCGGCGAGCAACCTGCTCGGCGCCGAAGGCATGGGCTTCCTTTACGCCATGCAGTCATTGGACAGCGGGCGACTCGGCATCGCGGCGCAGGCGATCGGCATCGCGCGCGCCGCGCTCGACGCGTCGGTGGCGTACGCCGCGGAACGCCGTCAGTTTGGCAAGCCGATCAAGGAGTTCCAGGCCATCCAGTTCAAGCTCGCCGACATGGCTACCAGGATCACCGCCGCGCGCTCGCTGCTCTATTCTGCCGCGTCCGCGAAGGACCGCGGCGAGGAGATTACCCAGTTCAGCAGTATGAGCAAACTGATGGCCAGCGAGACCGCCATGTGGGCCACGACGCAGGCGATCCAGATTTTTGGCGGTTACGGTTACGTGCGCGACTATCCGGTGGAACGCTATTTCCGTGATGCAAAGGTTACAGAGATCTATGAAGGCACGTCCGAGATTCAGCGCATCGTGATCGCGAAGGAATTGTATGCGGGGCAGGGGGCCAGGGGATAGGGGACAGGGAACCGCTCCCAGGTCGCCGAGGGCGCGCTCGTCTTTCCTATCCTCCATCCCCTGATCCCTATCCCCTGATCCCCATCCCCTGCCCCCTATCCCCTGAGCAGACATGACACTCACTGAAATCCCCAAGCCAGTCGCAAAGCAGGGCATCTTCGACCGCCTCGCGGAGATGGGGCATGAGCAGATCGTGCTCTGCAGCGACCCCTCCGCCGGATATCGAGGCATCATCGCCGTGCACAGCACGGTGCTGGGGCCCGCATTGGGCGGCACCCGGTTCTGGAGCTACGGGTCCGACGACGAGGCGATCATCGATGCGCTGCGGCTGGCGCGCGGGATGACGTACAAGAATGCGGTGGCCGGCCTCAACCTGGGTGGCGGCAAGTCGGTGATCATCGGAGACAATCGCACGCCGAACCGCGAGATGATCTTCCGGGCGCATGGCCGTTTCGTCGAGGGACTGGGCGGCCGCTACGTCACCGCCGAGGATGTCGGGACGAGCACGAGCGACATGGACTTCGTGCACATGGAGACCGATTACGTCACGGGCCTGGCCGGCAAGTCGGGCGATCCGTCGCCTGTCACGGCGCACGGCGTGTTCCGCGCGATCCAGGCCGCCGCGAAGCACCGCTGGGGGAGCGACGCGCTCTCGGCGAAGACCGTCGCCATCCAGGGCTGCGGGCACGTGGGTTACAATCTGGCGAAGGAGCTGCGCGACGCCGGCGCCACAGTCATCGTCACCGACATCGATGCGGAGCGTGTGCGTCGCGCCGTCACCGAACTGGGTGCGCGCGCGGTTGAGCCGGGAGAGATCTACGGCGTGAAGGCGGACATCTTCGCGCCCTGCGCACTCGGCGCCGTCATCAACGACAACACCATCCCGCAGCTCAAGGTGGAAGTCGTGGCGGGTGCCGCGAACAATCAGTTGCTCGAGGAGCGCCACGGTGACGCGCTGGAAGCCCGGGGCATTCTCTACACACCGGACTACGTCGCCAATGCCGGCGGCGTGATCAACGTGTACAGTGAGCTGGCCAACTGGGATTCCAGTCGCGCACTGCGGAAGGCGGACGAGATCTACACGACCACACTCGGCGTCTTCGAGATTGCCCGGTCCGAAGGGATCCCGACCTATGAGGCAGCCGACCGACTGGCCGAACGGCGGTTGAAGGCGGTAGGGTCCCTGGTGAAGACTTGGCCGCAGTGGCCGAACCGGTAGCTGGCAGGTGGTACGCCCCACGGCCGTCATTCACAGCTACCAGCAACCCGCAACCCGCAATCAACATGCTGCCATGGACAGGCTGGACCCATCGCCCACCGGGCGACGCACTCCGCCAGACCGATCCCGCGATTGCGCAGGTCATCGAGGATGAAATCCGGCGCGAGGGGGAAGGGCTGGAGCTGATCGCGAGCGAGAACTTCGTTTCCCCGGCGGTGATGGAAGCCATGGGGTCGCCGCTCACCAACAAGTACGCCGAGGGGTATCCCGGCAAGCGGTACTACGGCGGATGCGAGGTGGTGGACGTGGCGGAGCAGCTCGCGATTGATCGCGCGAAGCAGCTCTTTGGCGCCGAGCACGCGAACGTGCAGCCGCATTCGGGCGCCCAGGCAAACATGGCGGTGTACTTCGCCTTCGTGAAGCCGGGCGACACGGTACTCGGCATGAACCTCTCGCACGGCGGGCATCTGACGCACGGATCGCCAGTGAATTTCTCGGGGATCCTCTACAACATCGTGCCCTACGGCGTGCGCGAGGACACCGGGCTCGTCGACATGGACGAAGTGCGTGACCTCGCGCGCCGTCATGCGCCAAAAATGATCATCGCCGGCTTCAGCGCGTATTCGCGCACGCTGGACTTTCCCGCGTTCGCGGCGATCGCGCGCGAGGTGGGCGCGCGGTTCATGGTGGACATGGCGCACGTGGCCGGCCTCGTGGCCACGGGACACTATCCCTCGCCCGTGCCGCACGCGGATGCGGTGACCACCACCACGCACAAGACACTGCGCGGGCCGCGCGGTGGACTCATCCTCTGCCGCCAGGAGCACGCGGCGCTCATCAACAAGCAGATCTTCCCCGGGATCCAGGGTGGGCCGCTCATGCACGTGATTGCGGCCAAGGCCGTGGCGCTGCACGAGGCGCTGCAGCCGTCGTTCAGGGAATACTCCGCGCAGGTCGTGGCCAACGCGAAGACGCTCGCGGGCGCGCTCATCGCGCACGGCTACCGGATCGTCTCGGGCGGCACGGACAACCATCTCATGCTGCTGGATCTGCGTGGCAGTGACCTCTCGGGCAAGGCGGCCGAAGCCGCGCTCGACCTCGCCCACATCACCGTGAACAAGAACACGGTGCCGGGCGAGACGCGGTCACCCTTCGTCACCAGCGGCGTGCGCATCGGGACGCCGGCGGTGACGACGCGCGGCATGCGCGAGCCCGAGATGCGGCGCATCGCGGATCTCATCCATCGTGTGCTATCGAATGCCTCGGATGAGAACATTGCCCGGAGCGTCCGGGCGGAGGTCCACGAACTGACGGCCGCCTTTCCGCTGTACACCGTGGCCGAAGAGGCTGCCGGGCGGTTGTGATTTTTCTCCCCGGTCTTCATCTTTGCCCCGAGTTGGCCGGCGGCGCCCGCCGCCGCGACCGGAACCCTGGATCGAGGGAGAGTTCGCGTTGTCGCAGTTGTGTTTCCGCGATGGGATCATGGACCGCATTCGGGCTCGCGAGCCGCGCTTCGATGAAGGAGCGTATCTCTTCGTGCTCGCCGCGCTGGAATTCTGCCAGGTCAGGCTGCCCGAGCGCCGTCACATTTCCGGCCGTGAACTGACAGAGGCCTGCCGCGACCTCGCCCTCGAGCGCTTCGGCGTGATGGCCCGGCTCGTGCTCGAACACTGGGGTGTGGTCACCACCGCGGACCTGGGCGACATTGTCTTCACGCTCGTGGATCTCGGCCTGCTCATCAGCCAGCCATCGGATACGCGCGATGAATTCTGCGACGTGTTCGACTTCGACCAGGCCTTTGACCGGGAGTACCCCTGGAGCGTGGTCGGGATCGGGTGAGCCGCACCAGTGCACGCGCGGTCTCGGAGTGACGTACGGGAGGAGGTGAGGAGCAATGGATGTGCGCGAGCTGCCGGACTGCCGCAAATGCGGCAAGGGAACCATGCTTCCGCTCAGTGATTATGGACGCGAAGGCGCGCCCATTACCTACAAGGCATGGGTGTGCAACAATCCCGAATGCGGATTCAACATTCGCATTGACAACGGCGAGATCAGCTTTGGGCGGACGATCAGCCAATCGCACAAATGACGGATGCTGCGGTGGGCGGCACCAGGGCGGCGGCTGACGAAGCCGCCGCTTCTCGTTGGCCCGTGGTGCACGTCGTGTCGCCGGCGCAGGCCGCGGCGGCGGACATGGCGACCATCTCCGCCGGCACGCCATCCCGTGCGCTCATGCAGCGCGCAGGCGCGGGGGCGGCCGCGGAGATCATGCGCGCGTATGCCGGGCAACTGTCGCACGGTGTGCATATCTGCTGCGGCCCCGGGAATAACGGCGGCGATGGCTGGGTGGTTGCGCGCGCACTTGCCGCTGCCGGGGTGAGCGTGAGCGTCGCCGCCAGTGGCGACGCCCGCACCGACGACGCGCGCGCCGAACGGGCTCTCGCGGAGCCGCACGTCAGGGTGCTGGCCAGCGCGGGCACTCCGGATGCATCGGAAGTGCATGCCGGTATCATCGTGGACGCGCTGCTGGGTACGGGCGCGAGCGGCGAGCCGCGCGGTGCAGTGGGCGATGCCATCCGGGCCATTGCTGAGCGGCGCGCGCGCGGGGCCGTTGTGGTCGCACTCGACGTGCCCAGCGGTGTCAACGCCGACAGCGGTGCCGCCACACTGGCGGTGCACGCCGACCTCACCACCACGTTTGGCAGCATGAAGCGTGGCCTGCTCGTGGCGCGTGGGCACGCCGGGCGCATCGTCGTGCTCGACATCGGTCTCTCGCATGAAGGCGACGACCACGGCGGCGGCCGACTGGTTACCGCGCCCTGGGTGCATGCGCACGTGCCGGCCATCGCGCCGGACGCCAACAAGGGATCGCGCAGAAAACTCGTCATCGTGGGCGGTCACACTGGAATGGCTGGCGCTCCAATGCTGGCCGCGCGCGCCGCGATGCGAAGCGGCATTGGCATGGTGCGGCTCAGTGTCGCGCGCGAGAACCTCGCCATCGTGCAGGCCGCGCTTCCCGAAGCGCTGGCCGCCGTGTGGCCCGGCGAGGGCGCGCAGGACATGGAGGACGCCATTACCACCTGGGCGGACGCCGTGCTGATCGGACCCGGGCTCGGCCAGGGTCCCGACAGCCGTCGTCTCGTGGAACGCGTGCTTCGCGCCTGGCGCGGGCCCGTCGTGCTGGACGCGGACGCGCTCAACGTGTTCGCCGGCGATGCCGGTGCGATGGGTACCCTGCTGGATGGCCGCCCCGCGCTCCTCACGCCGCACCCCATGGAGTTCGCGCGGCTCGCTGGCGGGGGCGTGGACGACGTGCTGGCCCGGCGCTTCGAGGCGGGCGCCGCGCTCGCGGCGCGCACGCACGCGGCGGTCCTGCTCAAGGGCGTGCCCACCGTGATCACGGCAACGGATGGCACGACATACGTGAGCGCCGCCGGCACGCCGGCGCTCGCCACCGCGGGAAGCGGCGACCTGCTCGGTGGCATCGCGGCCACGCTCCTTGCGCAGACAAAGGATGCCCACGCGGCGGGCGCATGTGCCGCCTGGGTGCACGGTCGCGCGGCGGAACTGGCCGCGGACTGCATCAGCGGCCCTGACCGCGCGTGTGGAGCCACGCCTTCAGGCGCGCATGGCCTCGCGCCTCGCGCCACGCGCGGCATCACGCTCGGTGACATTGAGCAGGCCATTTCGCGCGTGTGGTCCGCTCACGTGGAGCAGCCGGTGTATCCTGTGCTTGCCGAGCTTCCCGCGCTCACGCCGTGAACGACTCCACCGCACTGGGGCCCGGGCGGGAATTCGATCTCATTCGCGCACTCACGAACCGCTGGGGCACTCTGGCGCGCGGCGTGGGCGACGATGCCGCGTTGCTCGACGTGCCACCGGGCGACGTGCTCGTGGCCAGCGTGGACAGCGTCGTGGAAGGTGTGCACTTTCGTGACGGCTGGTTCACGCCTCGCGAGATCGGCTGGCGCGCGACGACGGCGGCGCTGAGTGATCTGGCGGCCATGGCAGCGGCGCCGCTGGGTGTGCTGGTGTCACTCTCGCTCCCCGAGGCGTGGCTGCCGCGTGTGGAGGATCTGGCGGACGGCATTGGCGAAGCCGTGGCCAGCGCGGGCACGTTCATCGTGGGCGGCAACGTTGCCCGCGCGCACGAGCTGAACGTGGCGACGACGGTGCTCGGGCACTGCGCGCGCCCCTTGCGCCGCGGCGGCGCACTTCCCGGGGATGCGCTCTTCGTCACGGGCCGGCTTGGCGGACCGGTCACCGCGCTGCGCGCACTGGAACGTGGCGAGACACCGCCACGCCGGGCGCGCGATCGCTTCGCCTGGCCCGAGCCGCGGCTCAGAGCCGCGCAGTGGCTCGAGGCCCACGATGCCCACGCGGCGATCGACATCTCGGATGGTCTTCTTGCCGATGCCGGTCACGTCGCTGCCGCGAGCGGTGTGCGACTGGTGATGGATCTCGATGTGCTTCCAGTTCTGCCCGGCGTGGACGCCGTCACCGCCGCGCGCGGCGGCGAGGAATACGAACTGCTCGTGGCCGCGCCCGCCGCCCTCGATACGGCCGCGTTCGCGTGCGCGCTCGCGCTTCCCCTTACGCGCATCGGGCACGTCGAGTCGGGCGCCGCGGAAGTGCACGCCTCGCTGCGTGGCGCACGCGTTGCGCCGCTGGATGGCTTCGATCACTTTTCGTGACCATGCGCGCGCTTGTTGCCTATCCCGCCATGATCATGATGACCCTGCTGCTGGGCGTCCCGGTCATCCTGCTCACACTGCTCGGCGTTCGCATCTCGCCGGACGGTCTGCTGGGCCGGGCGCCGCGGATCTGGTCCAGGGTCGTGCTCCGGCTGTCCGGCGTGCAGGTGGTCACGCGCCACTCCGAATTCATTGGCACCCGCGCCGATCCGCGCGTATATGTCTCCAATCATGTGAGCTGGTTCGAGATTTTCGGTCTGGCGAGCGTGCTGCCACCCTGCCGATTCGTCGCCAAGAAGGAGCTGCTGTCGCTGCCGGTATTCGGTCGCGCGGCGCGCGAGGTCGCCGGAATCTTCATTGATCGCGGCAACCGCAAGGCGGCCTTCGAGGCATACGAGGCCGCGGCACAGCTCATTCGTACCGGAATATCCGTGGCCGTGTATCCCGAGGGCACGCGCGGCCGCTCGTACGAGCTGCGCCCCTTCAAGAAGGGCCCATTCGTGCTCGCCATCGCCGCGCAGGTCCCGGTGGTCCCCGTGGTGAGCTGGGGCACGCGCGAAGTGCAGGGCAAGGGGCAGATCGCCGTGCATCCCGGTGTGTGCGAGCTGACGTTCCTGGAGCCCATCGAGACGAAGGGCATGCAGTACGACGATCGCGACCGGCTCGTTGACATGGTGTGGCATCGCATGGCCGCCGTCCTCGAGGAGAAGGGCATTCACAGCACACCCATTCAACGCAGGGATCCATGTCCGACATCGTAGAGATTCGCGCGCGGGAGATTCTCGACAGCCGCGGCAACCCCACCGTGGAGGCCGACGTCGTGCTGGCCAGCGGCGCGTTCGGTCGCGCTGCGGTGCCCAGCGGCGCGAGCACCGGCGAGCATGAGGCCGTGGAGCTGCGCGACGCGGACCCCAAGCGCTACGGGGGCAAGGGTGTGCTGCGCGCGGTGCAGCACATCGAGGAAACCATTCTTCCTGCGGTGCGCGGGATGGACGCTCAGGACCAGATCGCGCTGGACCGCGCCATGATCGAGCTGGATGGATCGGCCAACAAGGGGCGTCTGGGAGCGAATGCCATTCTTGCCGTGTCCATGGCCGCGGCCCGTGCCGCGGCGGACGATGTCGGGCTGCCGCTCTTTCGCTATCTGGGCGGCCCCATGGCGCGCACGCTGCCGGTACCCATGATGAACGTGCTGAATGGCGGCGCACATGCCACGAACACCGTCGATTTCCAGGAATACATGATCGTCCCGGTGGGTGCGGACACCTTCGCCGAGGCATTGCGCATGGGCGCCGAGGTCTTTCACGCGCTCAAGAAGGTGCTGGTGAAGCGCGGACTCTTCACGGGCGTTGGCGATGAGGGCGGCTTCGCGCCCAACCTCAAGAGCGACGAGGAGGCGCTCACGGTGCTCATCGAGGCCATCGAGGCGGCGAAGTACGCGCCGGGGCGCCAGGTGGCGATCGCGCTGGACCCCGCGAGCAGCGAGTTGTACAAGGACGGCACGTACACGTTCAGAAAGAGCGGTGCCGGCACGAAGGACTCGGCCGCGATGATCGAGCTGTACACGAAGTGGCTCGACGAGTATCCCATCGTGTCCATTGAGGATGGCCTCGCGGAGGACGACTGGGATGGCTGGGCGGCGCTCACCACCGCGCTGGGCGATCGCGTGCAGCTCGTGGGCGACGATATTTTCGTGACCAGCACCGAGCTGCTCGCCCGGGGAATCGAGAAGCACGTGGCCAACGCGATTCTCATCAAGCTCAATCAGATCGGCACGGTCACGGAGACGCTCGAAGCCATCGAGATGGCGCGCTCGGCCGGCTACCTGTCGGTGATTTCGCATCGCTCGGGTGAGACCGCCGATACCTTCATCGCGGATCTGGCGGTGGGCACGGGCGCGGGCCAGATCAAGTCCGGATCGGCATCGCGCACGGACCGGCTGGCCAAGTACAACCAGTTGCTGCGCATCGAGGAACTGCTTGGCGACGCAGCCGAGTATCCGGGTGGAGCGATGTACGGCCTGTGAAGAAGCGAGGCAAGGCGAACTGGCGCGCCGGCCGCATCGTACTGCTCGTGGTGATCGTGGGCGCGGCGATATTCGCGGTACAGGGCGGAGAGTATGGTACGAGCGACCTGTTCCGCCAGAAGGCCAGGCACAAGCGCCTCGTCGCGCAGATTGACTCGCTCCAGCGCGACGTGGACTCGCTGCGTCGCGTGAAGAAGGCGATTCAGACCGATCCCGCAACGCAGGAGCGTATCGCGCGCGAGGAGTTCGGCATGGTGAAGGGCGACAAGGAGATTCTGTACCGGTTCGCCGAGCCGGGGTCGACGCAGGTGAGCGTGTCCAAGCCTTGACTCGCCTCTGGCCGGACGCGATATTTCACCAACTGACGCGGGGTGGAGCAGCCTGGTAGCTCGTCGGGCTCATAACCCGAAGGTCGCGGGTTCAAATCCCGCCCCCGCTACTCGACGCAGGAAAACTGAACATCTCGACGTACACAGCATTCGGCAGGGCGCCTCTGGCAGGCGCCCTGTTTGCTGTTACGGCCATCGGTGTTGCCCTGTGCCCGTTCGCCGCCATTCACCCCGCCACACGTCCGATCGCGATCCTTGCAGGGCCGGCACACGAATGGGGTTCAGACGTACCGGAACAGTCGCATGAAGCCGTAGTCCATGTGCAGCGTCTGATGGCAGTGGAAGAGCGTCGCGCCCGGGTCATTGGCGACAAAATCCACGTCGACCGCGCCGAACCCGGGGACGACGATCGTGTCCTTCATCACGCCGGACGTCGACCGGCCATTCACGCGTACGACCTCGAAGAGGTGCCGGTGCAGGTGGACGGGGTGCGGATCGTCACTCAGATTCTGGAAGGCGAGGCGATAGCGCTTCCCTGGATGAATCTCCATTGGCGTGCTGTGGTCGTACTGCTGCCCGTTCACCGTCCAGCGGTTGAAGTCATGCGCGCCGCCGTTGATCTTGCCGAACACCATCGGAATCGTCTCGTCCGGTGCGGGCGCGCTACGCGATGCGCCGAACGATGTGTAATCCCATGCCGCTGCGCGCGGCGCGATCCAGCGCGGCGCGCCGGTGGCGCCGGCGTACTCCACCACGATGCCCATGCCATCGTGGCGGTCGTCGTCGTGTGGCGTCCCGAGAATCCACACGCCCGGGTTGTTCATCGTCACGAGCGCATCGATCCGCTCGGCCACGCCGAGCGCGAGCACGTGCGCCTTGCGCGGGGTCGGTACCGGATTGCCGTCGAGCGCAACGATCTCGAACTCGTGCCCCGCGAGCGCAAGCTGAATATTCTCGGTGGCGCTCGCGTTGAGGATGCGGAACATCACGCGTTCGCCGCGCTTCACGCGTACCGGTTCGCCGTGTCCGAGCGACTTGCCATTGATCGAGAACGCGCGATAGCCGATCTCGTAGCCATTCGGTGTCGTGCTGGCCGAAGGCGGAGGGCGCAACGCGCCCTGTGGCCACGTCGCCGCGGCGGTGTTCATCTCCTCGGCGCCGAAGAAGGGTTCCCACTCGTGCGTGGCGAGGAATACCTCGCGGTCGAACCGCCCGGGCTCGTTCGCCGGCTCCACGTACACGACGCCGAACTGTCCGGTGTACATGCCGCGATGCAGGTCCGGTCCGGCAAAGGTGTGCGTGTGCACCCACCGAGTGCCAGCGGGTCTGGGCGTGAGTGTGTATCGCCGCGTCCCATGCGGTGGAACCGGTGGCGTGCCTTCTTCCGCAGCGCCATCGATGTCCGACGGAACGAGTTGGCCGTGCCAGTGCACGAGCTCCGGCGTGTCCGTGTCGTTGATCAGCTCGACAGTGACCGCGCGTCCCTCGTGGAGCCGGATGATCGGCGCGGGCACGCTGCCGTTGTATCCGATGGTGCTGATGATGCGATGCGGTGCGAGCTCGACGAGCACCGGCGCAATGCGGATCGTGACATCCGCGGGCTGAATTCCTGTCATCGCAGCGGCGTCCGCATCGCGGGCACCCGGTCCGGTGCCGTCCGCGTCCACGTTCGCGCGGCGTGAACGTCCGAGTGCGGCGCCAAGTCCGGCGACCGCGCCCAGACGGAGAAAGTCCCGGCGCGTTGTCGGCAGTTCACTCATGGGTTGTTCTCTCCGTTGCCTTCGACATGAAACCCGGCGTGGCTGATGCTCCGGTAGCGCTATGCATGAAGTACCCTGCGCAGCACCACGCTCGCCGCCGCGGCCGCGCTCACGCCAAGGAGCGGACTCCAGAGCCAGCCGAGCAGGATGTTGCGGAGGACGCGACGGTCGACAAGCGGCTCCTCTGCCGCACTCCCGGCACCGGCCAGTGCGCCAACGATGGTCTGGTTGATCGAGGCATTGTAGCCGACGCCATTGATGAGCGAAATGGTGGCCGCCTGCGCAAGCTGCGCAATGGCGGCGAGCGGAACACTCACCGGGACGATCTCCTTGCCAATGCGATGCAGGAGCCGCTGTCCCCAGGTGAGCGCGCCCAGCGCCATGAACACGCCGCCAAAGAGTCCCGCCATCCGCGGCGTGAGCAGGTGCAGCATGGCGAGCGACGAGACCGCGTTACTCACGTCGTTCGAGCCCAGCGTGAGTGCGCTGAACACTGAAACGATGATGACAAACCACCTGAGCAGACGACCTTTCCCGTGCGCCCGCCCGCGTCCGGCGCGGGAGATCAGGAAGCCGAGCACGAACGCCAGCAGCGGTCCCACGATCCAGGCGAGTATCAGCAGGCCGAACCCCGCGGCGTGGATGGGGAGATGACCCACGAGTGCGACGCCCACGAGCGTGGAGGCGTAGATCTGAATCGTCGACGTGGGAAGCTTGACCGCGGTGGACACCGTGGTGGTGATTGCGGCGGCCAGGAGTGCGGCGGTCACATCCACCGGCGAGGCGCTCGAGACCAGGCCGAACGCGTACGTGTCGACCACCTTCACGCTCGCTACGACGCTCCCCACCACCGCCGCTGCCGCGACGAGCAGCAGGCCGGTGCGCAGCGAAACGGCGCCGGCGCCATAGGCCGCGCCCATGACGGCGCCGGTATAATGACTTCCCATGCTCCAGGCGAAGAACGCGCTGGTGGCGAAGAGCAGAATGGTGAGTGGCTGCATGCTGGTGTGGTGAACATTATCGTTCGAGGCACGACGGGGCACCTCAGCATGGGGTGCCCGGATTGTTTCTGCGACCCTCGTCATCTCCAGGCCGGATGACATCGTGAGCGCGCTACCCGGAGCGAACAAGGCGCAAGAGGCAGGGCGCACGGCATTCGCGGTGCTTACCGCCATCAGCTTCTGTCATCTGCTGAATGACATGATGCAGTCGCTGCTGCCGGCCATCTATCCGATGCTGAAGAGCGCATTCGGGCTGGATTTCGTGCACGTGGGGCTCATCACGTTCACCTACCAGCTCACCGCGTCCCTGCTGCAGCCGCTGGTGGGGCTCTACACCGACCACCGGCCACAGCCGTATTCGCTGGCCACCGGCATGGGCTTCACCCTCACCGGACTGATCCTGCTCTCGCGCGCCGGAAGCTTTCCGGTGCTGCTGCTCGCCGCGGGAATGGTGGGGATGGGCTCGGCGGTCTTTCATCCGGAATCGTCACGCGTGGCGCGCATGGCGTCGGGCGGCCGGCTGGGTTTTGCGCAGGCATTCTTCCAGGTGGGCGGCAACACGGGATCCTCGCTGGGGCCGCTGCTCGCGGCGTTCATCGTGCTGCCCTTCGGACGGCGCAGCGTGCAGTGGTTCTCGATTGCCGCGCTCACCGCGATGGTCATTCTGTTCAACGTGGGACGCTGGTATCGGGAGCACGGTGTCGCGCGGATCGCGCCGCGCGCGGGTGGGGGCAGCCAGGCGGTCGCGCACACGCTCTCACCCAGACTGGTGCGGCGCTCGCTCGTGGTGCTCATGGCGCTCGTCTTCTCCAAGTATTTCTACCTTGCCAGCCTCACGAGCTACTACACGTTCTTTCTCATCCACCGGTTCGGCGTGTCGGTGCAGTCGTCGCAGATCCATCTCTTCATCCTGCTGGGCGCCGTGGCTGCGGGCACCATCATTGGCGGCCCGGTGGGCGACAAGGTGGGACGCAAGTACGTGATCTGGTGTTCCATTCTTGGCGTGTTGCCGTTCACGCTGGTGCTGCCCTACGCGAATCTCTTCTGGACCGCGGTGCTGAGCGTCATCATTGGCGTGATACTCGCTTCGGCCTTCTCGGCGATTCTCGTGTACGCGCAGGAGCTGGTGCCGGGGAAGGTGGG
This sequence comes from Gemmatimonadaceae bacterium, assembly GCA_036393195.1. Lineage (GTDB taxonomy): Bacteria > Gemmatimonadota > Gemmatimonadetes > Gemmatimonadales > Gemmatimonadaceae > JADGGM01. Next base: position 66,315 of record DASVWN010000068.1, read on the forward strand.
AGCGATCTCCGGGATGTTCTTCGGGTTGGCGTTCGGGATGGGAGGGATTGGCGCCGCCGTACTCGGATGGATGGCGGACAGGACGGGAATCGAGTTCGTGTACAAGGTGTGTTCATTTCTCCCCGCGATGGGATTGCTGACGGCCTTTCTGCCCAACATTGAGACGCCCGAGCAGCGGAGGCAGCGGAAAGCGCTGCTGCTGCTTGCGCACAGACCGGAAGCAGAGATGTGACAACGCTCCGTCATGCCAGCCAGCGCCGCAGCACGCGCGATTTCACCGTCTGCACCAGCAGCAGATAGCCCGTGGTGAATGCCACGAGCATGACGAAGAAGCGCACCGGGAGGGGCGTGAACCCGAGCAGCGGCGCCAGCGGCAGATAGGGCAGCGCCACGCCCACCAGCACGATGACACCGATCGACACCGCCAGCGCTCTGCTGGGACGGCTGCGCAGCGGATTCCCGGCGGTGCGGATGACGAGCAGCACGAGCGTCTGCGTCACCAGCGACTCGACGAACCAGCCAGTGTGGAAGAATGCCTCGGGGGCATGAAAAACGGCGAGCAGCACGTAGAACGTGAGAAAATCGAAGATGGAGCTCACCGGGCCCACGGTGATCATGAACCGGCGCACGAGCCGCATGTCCCAGTGGCGCGGCTTCCGGGTGAGGGCGGCGTCCACGCGATCGGTCGGGATCGTGACCTGGGCGACGTCGTAGAGGAAATTGTTGAGCAGGATCTGCATGGGGAGCATCGGCAGGAAGGGCAGCACCACCGACGCCACGGCCATACTGAACATGTTGCCGAAGTTCGAGCTCGTGCCCATGAGCAGGTACTTCATCACGTTGCCGAACGCCTTGCGTCCCTCCGTAATGCCGGTGTGGAGCACATCGAGACTGTGCTCGAGCAGCACGACGTCGGCGGCGTCCCGGGCGACGTCCACGGCCGACGCGACGGAGATACCCACGTCGGCCGCGTGCAGCGAGGGCGCGTCGTTCACGCCATCGCCCAGGTATCCCACGACGTGACCGCGTGCCTTGAGTGCGAGCAGGATGCGATTCTTCTGCGCGGGTGACACACGCGCGAACACGGTCGTGCGGTCGGCGAGCGGGCCAAGCGCGGCGTCGGAGCTGCGATCGAGATCCTCGCCCGTGAGCACCGTGCCCGTGTCGAGGCCGGCCTGCGTACAGACGTGCCCTGTGATGAGCTCATTGTCGCCCGAGAGGATCTTCACGCGGACCCCATCGGCCGCGAGCGCCGCCAGTGTGTCCGCGAGTCCCTCGAGCGGCGGGTCGCTGAATGCCACGAAGCCGGCGAGCGTCAGTCCGGTCTCATCGGCCCTGGTCCAGGCGGACCGGGACGGCACCGCGCGCGACGCCACGGCGAGGAGTCGCTCACCGAGCGCGCTCGCATCGTGGAAGACGCCGAGCAGCCGCGCGCGGGCCGCGTCATCGAGCGGGCGCGTCGCGTCGCCATCGTCGTAGCTGCTGCAGCGCTCGAGGACACTCTCGGGCGCGCCCTTCGCGATGAGCGTCCGCGCATCGCCGTGCGCGACGACGATCGAGAGCAGCCGCCGCTCGAAGTCGAACGGGATCTCATCGAGCTTCGCGAATGCGGCGAAATCCGCGGGGGCCTTCTCCTGAAGAATCGCCGCATCGAGCGGACTCCTGATTCCCGTCTCGAAGTGGCTGTTCAGCCAGGCCAGTCGCAGGACGTCACCCGGTTGGCCGGCGCCCGCGGAAAGCACGCGCACCACGCGCATCTGTCCACTCGTGAGTGTACCGGTCTTGTCGCTACAGAGCACATCGATGCTGCCCAGGTTCTGGATGGCCTGCAGGTGCTTGACGATCACCTTCTCGCGCGCCATGCGAACCGCGCCGTTGGCAAGCGTTACCGACGTGATCATGGGGAGGAACTCGGGCACGAGTCCCACCGCCAGCGCCACGGCGAAGAGCAGCGACTCGAGCGCGTTGCGGCGCAGCAGGAGACTCACGAGCAGCAGAAAGAAGACGAGCACCACGACCACGCGGGTAATGAGAATGCTGAAGTCGCGCATCCCGTGCTCGAATTCGGTGGGCGGACGTCGCGATGCGAGGCGGCGCGCGATGTCGCCATAAGCCGTCGCCTTGCCGGTCGCCGTGACGATGGCGACGCCTGTGCCGCTGATCACCGAGGTTCCGAGCATCACCAGGTGCTGTTCGGCGTGCGGCGGTGACCGTTTGGCGGGTCCGGCCTGCTCGGCGTCCGCCACCGACTTCTCCACCGGGAGCGATTCGCCCGTCATCGCTGCCTGCTGCACGTGGAGGTCCTTGGCCAGGACGAGGCGCGCATCCGCGGGCACGAGATCACCGGCCGAAAGACGGATGACATCGCCGGGGACGAGCTGCAGCCGGGGCAGCTCCTGCCAGCGGCCGTCGCGGAGCACGGAGGCCGTCGGCGCGACGGCGGCGCGCAAGCGCTCTACCGCGCGCCCCGAGCGGTATGTCTGCGTGATGTGCAGCGCAACGCTCAGCAGGACCATCAGCACGATGATGCTCGCGCTGGCCACCTCGCCCACGGACGCGGCGATGCCGCTCGCGAGAATGAGCGTGATAATGAGCGGGTCGGCGAAGGGCGCCGCGAATTCGCGCACTCGCGACGGGCCACGAATGGCGAGCGGGTCGTTCGCGCCGACGGACTGCAGGCGGCGCTCGGCGTCGGCGGTGGTCAGCCCCGCGGGCGTGCCGCCGTCCGGTGCAGGAGAACGCTGCTCGCGAAGCAGCGCTGGCGCGCCCGAATCTGGCATGCCCGAAGAATATGCGTGGGGGCGGAGCAATTCAGCGGTCATTTCCCTTACATGGATTCAGGGCTTTTCCCATGGATGCACGCTGCGTCAGCAAGCATCGTTGCGCATGGAGCGGGCGTGACGCCGACGCTGGCCCTGGGAGCACGCGCGCCCATACAATTCCCAGTCACAGGAGGACGTATGACCAGGACTCTGAGCCAGGAGCAGTGGGCCGGCGCCCTCGCGCGCTTCACGGAGCGCAACGCGGGCCGCACGGCCAGAATGGAAGTTGACAGTCGCGATTTCGGCGCGCAGGAAGAGACCCTCGATGCGCCGCTGCGAGGCGTTTCGTATGACTGGCACGATCGCCGGATTTCGATCATGCTCGGGCCGCTCGAAGGAGCTGAAGGGCATCTGACCCGTACCATTGATCGACCGACGGAAGTCGCGATCATTGCGCGCGACGATGGACGCGACGGCGTGTTGCACGTTGCCAACGCGGACGAGGATACCCTGCTCGTGCTGGCAGGGTAACCGCAAAGTCGTGCGGTCTGCAGCATCCGCGAGCCTGTCGTTGGATTTTGCGGGCGTTGCAGACAGGGAAGGGTAGCTCAGCTGGTTGGAGCACGGCGCTCGCAATGCCGGAGTCGCGGGTTCGCGTTCTGCTCCTGCGGCAGGCCAGGCGGCCGGAAGTCCTGCGCTTCCGGCGCTTGGCCTTGTGCCCTCAGGAACCTGCGACACCGTGGGCGCACCAGGACGCGCACCATGTCCTCGCTGGA
>DASVWN010000069.1:0-27947 GCA_036393195.1 Gemmatimonadaceae bacterium
CCGCGAATGGAGCTCTCGTTCCGGTCGTCGTTCGTCTTGGCCCACACCACGGCGACGTGCGCGGTGGATCCGTTCGTGATCCACATCTTGGCGCCGTTGAGGATCCAGCTCCCGTCCTGCTGCTCGCGCGCCATCGTGATCATCCCCGCGGGGTTGGAGCCATAGTCCGGTTCCGTGAGCCCGAAGCAGCCGATGATCTCGCCCGACGCCATCTTCGGCAGATAGTGCGTGCGCTGCGCGTCGCTGCCAAAGGCGAAGATGGGATACATCACGAGTGCGCCCTGCACCGAGGCGAAGGAGCGAACGCCGGAATCGCCGCGCTCGAGCTCCTGCATGATGAGGCCGTAGGACACGTTGTTGAGTCCCGCGCAGCCGTACTTCTCGGGCAGGTTCGCACCGAACACGCCGAGCCCGGCCAGCTCGGGAACCAGCTCTTTCGGAAAGCGCCCTTCGACGTAGCAGTCGCCGATCACCGGCAGCACGCGGTCGGTCACGAACTGGCGCACGCTGTCCCGTACGGCGCGCTCTTCCTCGGAGAGGACGTGATCAATGCTGTAGAAGTCGGTTGTCATGCGGGGAAAGCTAATGCGGCGCGGCGGCGGGCCCTATCCCTGTCGCACCGCGCGCGGCGCGATCCCGACCTCCCGGGCCTTGCGGCGGAAGGCCCGCCCGTGGTCGAGCGGGTGGCCATGCTCTGCCTGCCACTGGTGCACCATCTCGTGCAGCAGCGTATGCACCACCTCCGGCCACGGATGACGACGGATGTGCGCACGGCTGATCGCGATGTCGGGTGGCTCACCGGCGGCGGTGGCCGCGGTGTACTGGCCCAGCCGGCTGCGCATGCGGCCCGATACGCGAATGCGGATGGGTAGCAGCGAGCCGCCGAAATGGCTGGCGTTGAGCTCCGCATGACAGGCCGTGAGCGCCCGGACGTGGGCGCGATCCGCTGGACTCATGCGCTCGGTGCGTCGCGGTCGCGAGGGCGCCTCGCGTTCACCGGATCCCGGCGCCCAGGCAAGGATCACGGCACGCGCGGCGGCGCGCTCCGTTCGTGTGCGCCCACTCACGAATCGCGCGATGGCCCGGTGTACGTCGTCCGGCGCGCGGAGATACCGCTCGTGAATGCGCAGGGCGCTGCCGTGGTAGCTCACCATGACGGCCCGGTTGCGTGTGAGACTGCAGCGATCGATGTCCCTGAGGCCCATGGTCCGCAGCCGCGCAAGCAGCTCGTCGGCGTTGGCGGGCGGCACGTCCAGCTCGAGCTGCAATTGCGCTGGCGTGCGCGCGAACAGTGATCGCAGCCGCTTCATCGCGAGAACGTGCGCACCGGACCCGGTTGAAAGCCGTTCTTCTCGCTGGCCCAGATGAGGGTGGAGACCTGGATGCGCGCGGGCGACATCTCGATGAGGTTCACCGACGATGGCCTCCCGCCGCGCGAGCGGTTCGACACCGTGCCCGCGGTGGACACCACCGTGCCCCGCCGCGTGTGCTCCACGTAGTCAATGGCCTCCTGATGATCGTGGCCGCAGAGCACCAGGTCCACGCCGAGATCCGCGAACGCGCCCAGCACGCGGCGCGTGTGCACGAGTCCGTGGCGCTGCGACAGCTCGCCCTTGAGCGGGTTGTGGTGCATGACGATCACGCGGAGATCGTCACGCGGCGACTGCTCGAACTCGCGCTTCACGCGCTCGATCTGTGACCGGCGGACGTCGCCCACCACGCCAATGTCGCGCGGATTCCAGGTGAGCGTGTGTGCCTTGACACCGTGCGCGGTGAGCAGCCCGACGAACGTCGCGCCCGGCACGTGCAGCACGGGCTCGAGGTCCGGCGAGATGTAGCGCTTGTAGTTCGCGAACATCGTGCGGTGGCTGCCAATGCCGATTGGCGCGCGCCACCACTTCACGTCGTGGTTGCCGGGAATCACGATCACCTGGCTCACGCGCCGCGCGTCGCGCACGAACGCGCGCGCGCGGAGGAATTCGCCGGCGCGCGAGCGCTGCGACAGGTCGCCGGAAATGGCGACGACATCGAAGCGCCGCTCGGCGATCAGCGCCTCGATCGCATCGATCAGCTCCGGCACCGCGGGGTTGCCGAAGTGCAGGTCGGAGACGTGCAGAACGGTTGTCGTCACAGCCACCGCGGGGTTACCGGTCGCCGACGAGATCGGCGAGATGCTCGGCCGCGCTCGCCGCGAGCGCGGGCGAGAAGGACGACGACGGATCGCCCTGGATGTCCGCCATCCAGCGGACCTGGGAGCGGCGCGCGTCGAGCAGCACGACGCGAACTACCGCACGCTCCGTTCCGGGACCGGCGGGTTCGAAACGGATCTCGACGGGAAACAGCACGTACTGACCCTCATCCTCCATGGCGACCAGCGAGCGGATCTGGGACCCGAACGGCTCCGGAAGCTGCGGTGGAAGCTTCTTCTTCATGGGCGGTCGCAGCCACTGCGCGGCGAGCTCGTACGGATTCGGAAGATATCCCGGATTGCGCCTGGACATCGCGACGAGCGCCTTGGGAAATACCCAGACGTCCTTGACGCCGACATTCGAGAGCGCGAAGTGGATCTCGGCGTCCACCTCGTCGAGATACGCGCGCGTATCCGGTATCTGCGCGGCAAAGCCCAGCGAATCACCCATTCCGAGAAAGTGCACCGGCAGCACCACCACGTGCCGCGTCGCGAACGGGGCAAGGGGATGGTCGCGTTCCTGCGCGGCGGATGCAGAGGGAAACACACCGCCACCGGCGGCAACGAGCAGTGCAAGGACGACGATGCGACGCTTCACGTGGAGGACTCTGGATCAGGTGGGGGGAAGTGTAATCCGGGTGGGCGTTGGCTGGTAGCGCCCGGTGGACGTGGTCAGCGGCCAGTGGCGAGCGGCTGTGGCGAAGAAACCGGAGCGGCGCGACACCTGAACATCACCGCTTCGCCCTTCTCACCCACCTGCTCGGGCATGCCGAACGACACTGGCGAGTCCGCTCGTGCGGCGAGCGTGCGCCAGGCCGCGCCCAGCGCACCGCTCGTGTCCGACACCAGCAGCCAGCCGCGCGCCACAGTACAGAGACTTTTCGAGAGCGAGAATCGTAAATACGGTGTGCGGTCCAGCGCGGAACGCGGATTCAACTCGCCGGCCGGGTAGATGGCATGACCGCTGCGCAGTGCGAGCTCCGGTTCGCGTTCCGCGGCAATGGGTGTGACATCGGGGCGGGCGCGAATCCAGCTCACGAGTGCGGAGTCCGGCGCGGTCATGGCCCGTATGGCGCGCGCTCCGCCAATCTGACCTTGCACCACCAGCGCGAGCCAGCCGATACTGAGCGCCCCGAGTGCCACCCACGGCAGCGCACCGATGCGCCGCCGGTCGCCGCGGCGATCACGTTCGAGGAATCCCGGCATCCCGGCCGCACCCACCGCGAGCACGACCGGCACGATCGCCGCGTAGAATCGTGTCTGCACCGCGGGCCACGCGGCGAGCACCAGCACGCTGCCGAGCGCACCGAGCGCGAGCGGCCAGAGTGTGCGCACGCGGGAGAACGGAGATCCAAGCGCGCCACCGGCGAGCACGCCGCCCCACGCGATGGGTGCAATGGCGAGCCCCAGTCCGATCAATCCGCCGGTGAACTGCAGACCGGCAAGATGAATCCAGTCGCCGGCGCTGAAATGCGCGGCGCGCACGACGGCGAGATACGGGCCGTAGTCGAGTCGCCACGCGACAGGAATTTCATGCGCATGCATCACGCCCCACCCAATCCACCCGAGCGTCGGCGCGAGTACGAGCAATGCTCCGGACCAGCGGCGCCACGCGGGTGTGCGTCTGTCGCGCCAGAGCCAGAACGCGGCGGCGAGCGTGAACGGAAGCAGCGCCGTACGCGCGAGCGGAAGCAGGGCCAGCAGCACCAGCGCGCCGGCGCGGCAGCCGGCACGCGCCGCGCGGCTGCCCTCGTCACGCACGCCGCTCAGGCACAGCGCCGCGCCGCCCAGCAATGCCCAGCACAGCGGCTCCGCATACAACGACACGCTGTACGACGCGGCGTACGGTGTGAAAGCGAGCGCGCCCATCATCGCCGCGCCCCACACGCCGAGCCGCTCGCGCACGGCCCACGCCACCCAGAAGCCCACCGCGAGCACGATCAGTATGCGATTGAGCGCGGCGGCCCACGCGATCGTGGCCATGACGTGGCCGGTGTGCGGGCCCACGGCGAGCCATGGCGCGAGTACCGCGGGATAGAGCGGCGGAAAGTGCACGCCGTGCGGCGCGCCCGGCAGCAGCAGGTGACGGTACCCGTGGCCCGTGGCCAGCGAGCGCGCGAGATCCAGGTAGATCCCCGAGTCGTAGTCCGCGCCCGCGAAGGGAATGCCCGCCGCCGCCGCCGCGGTCACGACGCACGCCGCCACGATCATCCACGCGGCAACGGGCGCGAATGAACGCTGCCGCTCGATCACGCGGCGACAGCGCTCAGCGCATCCGGCGTGCCTACTGCGAAATCGCTATGCCCCAAGGTGACTTTCCGGCGGGAATGTGCCTGAGAACGGCATTCGTGGCGAGATCGATGACCGATACGTCGTTGCCCGGTCCATTCGCGGTCCAGAGCGTCTTGCCGTCCGGCGTGACGCCGATGCCCCAGGGGCGCTTGCCTACCGGAATGTTCGTGACGATCGAATCCGCCGCGGTGGAAATCACGGACACGGTGCCGCCCCGTCCATTCGAGATGTAGACGAACTTGCCGTCGGGCGAGATGGCCGAACCCATCGGCTTGGCGTCGGGACTCGTGACCTTGATGGTCTTCAGCACCTTGTAGTTCTTCGCGTTCACCACCGTCACATCGCCGCCGACCTCGGCGGGCACGTACGCCTTGGCGCCATCGGGCGTGAACACCAGCGAGCGCGGGCGCTTCCCCGCTTTCACCGTCGCGATCACCTTGTTGTTCGCGACATTGATCACCGTCACCGTGCCGCGCCCTTCGCTCGTCACCCACATCTCCTTCCCGTCGGGCGTGACCTTCACGCCTTCCGGTTCGGCGCCCACCTTGATCGTCGCGACAATTCTGCCGGTGGGTACATCGAGCACGGTCGCCGTGCCGGCATCTTCGTTGGAGACGTAGATGAACTTGCCGTCCGGCGTGATGTCGAAGTTTTCGGGATCGTGTCCGCCCTGCAGGCGACGCACGCTGTCCGTGGCGAGATCCACGAGCGCAATCCCGTCCTTCGAACGATCGGGGGGCGGCAGCTTCGATTCATCCACGCCGGGACCGCCCTTGGGCGACCCACTGACGGCGACGACCAGCGTCTTGCCGTCGGGCATGAGCCGCACGCCGCGCGGCCGCTGGCCGGGATTGATGGTGCGCACGACACTGTCCGTGCGCGAATCGATCACGGTGACGCTGTGCCCGTCCTCATTGCTCACGTACACGAGCGGTCCGGTGGACGCCGCCGGCGCCGCATTGCCCGCGGCATTGCCCGCCGCATTCGTCACCGCCGCGGTGCTCTCCGATCCCGCGGGCCTCTGTTCGCCTCCCTTGCACGCCGCCAATGCCGCGCACAGTGCGACCGCCGACAGGGCGGAGGCACGAATGAAGTTTGTGGTCATGTTGGTTCCTTGTAGTTGGTACTCGGTAGCTCGACGCAGAAGCACCCCGTGCCCCGCTCCCTGCTATCGCCCCAGCCCCATTCCCCACCGAGCCAGCGCCGTTGGCAGCGCGCCGTACGACAACAGCTCGTCGTGGAATTCCGCGAGCGCGAAGCGGTCACCGCGGGCCTGGCGGGCGTCGTCACGCAACCGAAGCACATCACGGCGGCCTACCGCATAGCAGAGCTGATAGGTGGGATACGCGCAGTAGCGCATCACTTCCGCCGCGGCCTGACCGGCCGGAAATCCCAGCTCGTCCACGAGACGACGACCAGCGGCCTCGACCGCCATGCCTTTCGTGTGCAGCGATATATCCAGAATGATACGAAGCGCGCGCCAGAGCAAATGATACGCGTGAAAGAGCGCTTCCGCTTTGGACGAGAGGAAACCGGACTCCGCCATCAGTGTTTCGGAATACAACGCCCACCCTTCCCGCGCCGCGGGAGTGGACAGCACGCGGCGTACCACGCTGGGCAGCCGATTGCCCGTGGCGACCTGTACGTGATGACCGGGCACCGCCTCGTGCACGACGGTGGAGCGCAGCTCGGCGCGCGCCATGGGACGCCAGCTCGCATCGCCGTTCGGGAGCGTGACGTAGAACTGTCCCACCTGCGCGGCGTCGAACGCGCCAGGACCCTGATACGCCGCGAAGGGCACGAGCGCGCGCAGGAAGCGCGGTGTGGGCGTGACGCGAAGATCGGCGTCGGGGACGTGCATCAACCCGCGCGACGCAACGAAGTCGCGCGCCGACCGCAGCGCATCCTGATATTCATCCAGCACGTGCTCGCGCGCGGGAGCATCCTCGCGCAGCGTCGCGATGACATCCTGCCAGTTCGCGCCGGGCCTGATCTCACCGGCAATCCGGACGACCTCCGCCAGCGCTTCCTCGCGCAGGCGCTCTCCATATCGCAGCAGTTCCTCGGCGTTCTCCCGGATGAGATGCGCCGTATGCAGCTTGCGATCGAAGAGATCGCGTCCGATCGCGAAGCCGCCGTCGCGGGCATTCTCCTCGAGCGCAACGAGCTCGTCGCTGAAGGTCCTGAGCGCGGCGATCGCACCGTCGCGTGCGGTGGCCAGTTCGGCGGGATCGAGCGACGACAGATCCACCGCCTCGTCATCGAGCCCGGATTGAATGAGTGAGAGCCCACCGGGCACCATGGCGCTCGCCAGCGCCACCAGTGGCCGCGCCGGTTCCGTGACCGTCTGCGCGGCCGACGCCAGGAATTCGGGCAGCGCCCGCAGGCGTTCGAGCAGCGCGGCGGCGCGGCGCGGTGGATCTTCATCATTGCGCGCCAGCAGGAGGTGAATGCCCGAAAGCGCGAGCGTGAGATGATACGCGGGATTCCTCGCGAACGGCCGCTCGCGTTCGAGGATCAACAGTTGATGCCGCGCATCCTGCAGCACGGCGGTCCGATCGATCTCCTCGGCCAGCGAATCGGCGGGCGCCTCTTCGAGCACGAGCGTGTAGCTCGTGAGCGCGGCGATCTGCGCGCGCAACGACTCGGCATCGAAGCGGGAATACATCCCGTCGAGCTCGTGCCGGCCGGCATGCGAGGCCTCCTCCGGGTGCATGCGCCAGTAGAGGTCCAGATACCCGTCAAAGATGCCGGGAAGTGTGCCCGTCACGTGTGCGCCGGCGCACTGCGGTACTGTCGAATGAGCGCTTCGATCTCGTCGTCATGCAGCACGCGGCTCACGTGCTTCGCCGCCTCGAAAATATGCTGGCACAGCCCCTGATCCTCGGGATCGAAACCATGTTCCTCCAGCCAGCATTTCACGTTCGACACGCCCGACACGTGGGAGATCTCGATACGTTGCGTGAGGCCGAAGTCACCCGCGGGCACGCCGGAGTACACGCGATCGGCGAGCCAGGCGTGGCCTTTCCGCCGCGCCTTGATGATCGCCGCGGCGTGCACGCCGGTCCCGGTTCGGAACGCATCCGCACCCAGCACCGGATAGCTCGGCGGAATCGGCACGCCGCAGGCGCGCGAGACGAGCCGCGAATACTCGGGCAGTCGCGAGAGGTCGCATGGATGCGCGCCGAGGAGCTTGAGGTTGATGAGCAGGAGATCCATCTCGGCGTTGCCGACGCGTTCACCAATGCCGAGGGCGGTGCCGTGCACGCGGTCCACACCGGCCTCGATGGCGGCGAAGCAGTTTGCCAGACCGAGTCCGCGATCGCGGTGCCCGTGCCAGTCGAGCTTCACCGCTTCACCGCTCGGCGCGATGATCTCCGTTTTCGCGAAGCGGACCAGCGCGCGCACACCGGCCGGTGTGGCGTGGCCCACCGTGTCCGCCAGGCAGATACGCCTCGCGCCGCAGCGAATGGCCGCGCCATAGAGCGCGCGCAACGTGTCCGGCGCGGCGCGCGTCGTGTCCTCGGTCACGAACATCACGGGCAGGCCTTCACGCACGCAGAACGTCACGGCTTCTTCCGTGGAGCGCAGCATGCGGTCCAGCGTCCAGTCCTCGGCGTACTGGCGAATGGGCGACGACCCAATGAACGTGGCGGCCTCGATGGGCATGCCCGTTTCCTGCGCAATGGCCGCGATGGGTTCGACATCGCTCCGGATCGTGCGCGCCGCGCAATTCGGCTCGAGTTGCAGGCGAGTCTCGGCGATTTCGCGAGCCAGCGCCAGCGTGTCGGCCCGGGCGCGCGGCCCGGCGCCAGGCAGCCCGATGTCGGCGGACGCGATGCCCAGCTCAGCCATCAGGTGCAGCAGCGCCCGTTTGTCCGCGATGTCCGGGTCCGTGACCGAAGGACACTGCAGCCCATCGCGGAGCGTCTCGTCGTTGAGTTGCACCCGAGCGGACGCCCAATCGAAATCGGGCGCCATCTCGTTCCAGTCGTAGATGAGGTCCTGTTCGTGCATGAGCGACGGGACAAGGGACCGGTGAAATGTACGCCGCGGCGGCGGAAGGGGCAGCCCATGGGGCAGCCCCATGGGCTGCCCCTTTTGCTGCTTTTGCCGTCAGCGCCGAGGGTCAGACCGCGTTGCACGGAGTCAGCCGGCCACCGGCGCCGGGCAACGGCCCGAGCCGCTGGCCATTCGCGGGAGCCTTGCGCTTTGCGCGTCTGCCCATCATTTGGAGAGCATGCCGATGCCCCGCACCCCGCTGCACGACCTCTGGCATAGCGAGCCGTTCCGGCGCGCCTGCGGCGAGCTTGCGGAGCGGGATGACTCCCTCGTGGCGACGCAGATCGCCATTTCCGAGATTGCGGCACCCACCGGGAATGAAGCGCGCCGCGCTGCCTGGATCGCGGCGCGCTTTCATTCACTGGGACTGTGCGACGTGCGCACGGACGCCGCGGGCAACGTCATCGCTCGGCGCCCCGGCCAGGAGGCTCGCGCGCCTGTGGTGTTGTGCGCCCATCTCGATACCGTGTTTCCCGGTGAGCCGGAGCCCCGCGTAACGCGCGGGGGCAACCGCCTCGCGGGCCCGGGCATCGGTGACAACGGGCGCGGACTCGCGGTGATGCTGGCGCTCGCCGAAACCATCGGCTCCCGCTCGCTGCGCACACGTTCGCCGGTGGATTTCGTGGCGACGACCGGCGAGGAGGGACACGGCGACCTGCGCGGCGCCAAGGCGCTCTTTGCCGGACATGCGAGCAGCGCGCGCGCCGTGATCGCGCTGGACGGCGCCGGTGACGAGCGCATCGTGCATCGTGCGCTCGGCTCGCGGCGTTTTCACATCACATTTCGCGGCTGTGGAGGCCATAGCTGGAGCGCGTTCGGTATTGCCAATCCCGTACACGCGGCCGCGCTGGCCGCAGCGCGCCTGGCGCGGCTGACGCTGCCTGCCTCGCCGCGCACGACGCTCTCGGTGGCACGCATCGGCGGCGGACTATCCGTGAATTCCATTGCTCAGGAGGCCTGGCTCGAGGTGGATCTGCGCTCGGTTTCGCCGGCCGCGCTGGACCGCTATGCGCAGCAGATCCGGCACTTCGCGCAGATGGCCGCACACGAGGAGAACGCGCGGCGCGCGCATGCCACCGCGCCGCTGGAGCTGTGCGTGGACGTGATTGGGGATCGCCCGAGCGGCGAGACGCCAATCACGGATCCGCTCGTCGCGCTGGCGATGGAGGCAACGAAACTGATTGGACGAACGCCGGAGCTGGCGACCGCGTCAACGGATGCGAACGTGCCGATCAGTCTTGGCATTCCCGCCATCGCCATTGGCGGTGGGGGGCGCGGGGGCGACGCGCACACGGCCGGCGAGTGGTTCGACAACACCGACGGCCAGCTCGGCGTCGCCCGCGCGCTGGGCATTCTGGTGGGTGCAGCCGGCTGGATATCCTGACGACAGGGGTTGCGCCCATGTTGCATCCGCGCAACTAAGGGGCTGCCCCATGGGCTGCCCCTGTCACTCAGCATTCTGTCCCTACAATACGTTAGCTGTACAAGAGTGCCGCCCACGAACCGCCAGCGCGCTCCCGCCGTTCTCTCCCACCCCCGACACCGCCGTGATCTCCTTCCGCTCCATTCACGCAGCGCTTGTCGCCGTCCTCCTGCTCACCGCCGCGGCCGCCACGAACGCGCAGCAGCGCATCACGACGCCCCGGCAGCAATTCGGCTTCGACATTGGCGCCGACTATCACCTCGTGAACTACGAGCAGATGGTCGCCTACTGGAAGAAGCTCGACCAGCAGTCGGACCGCATGAAGCTCGTGCGCATCGGCACCACCGCCGAAGGACGCCCAATGATGATGGCCATCATCACGTCCCCGGAAAACCAGCGCAATCTCGAGCACTTCCGCCGCATCGCGCAGCGACTGGCGCTCGCGCGCGATCTCACACCCGACCAGGCGCACGCGCTCGCGCGCCAGGGCAAGGCGGTGGTCTGGATTGATGGCGGACTCCACGCCTCCGAGGTGCTGGGTTCGCAGCAGCTCGTCGAAACCGTATACGAAATGGTGAGTCGCACCGATGCCGAGACGATGCGCTTCCTGCACGACGACATTCTGCTCGCCGTGCTGTGCAATCCGGACGGCATGGATCTCGTCTCCAACTGGTACAACCGCCAGGCGGACACGCTCAAGCGATCCACATCGGATTTGCCACGTCTCTACCAGAAGTACGTGGGGCACGACGACAACCGCGATTTCTTCATGGCCAACCAGCCGGAAACACAGGCCATGAATACCGTGATGTACCGTGAGTGGTTTCCGCAGATCGTCTACAATCATCACCAGACGGGCCCGGCGGGCACGATCATGTTCTCGCCGCCGTTCCGCGACCCGTTCAACTACAATTTCGATCCATTGGTTCCCATGGAACTGGATCTGGTGGGCGCGGCCATGCACACGCGCTTTCTCGCACACGACATGCCGGGCGTCACCATGCGGTCCGGGGCCAATTACTCCACGTGGTGGAACGGCGGCCTGCGCACGATGCCCTACTTCCACAACATGATCGGGCTGCTCACCGAAGCCGTGGGCAACCCGACTCCCATCCGCATTCCCCTCGTCCCGGACCAGCAGTTGCCGCGCGGCGACCTGCCCATGCCCATCGCGCCCGACAGCGTGTGGCATTTCCGGCAATCCATCGAGTACGAGCTCACCGCCAACCGCGCGGTACTCGACGTCGCGTCGCGCTATCGCGAGCACTTCCTGTACAACATCTATCAGATGGGAGCGAACTCCATCGCCCGCGGCAGTCGCGACAACTGGACGGTGACGCCTGACGAGGTCGATTCGCTCAAGGCCGAGGTCGCGCGCGCCCGTGAAAGGGCGCGCAGCGCGGGCGGCGGCGGTGAAGCGGCGGAGGCGCGCACATTCACCCGTGCGGTGCCGGACAGCTTCTTTCACGTGCTCCGGGATCCGGCGCGCCGCGACCCGCGCGGCTACATCATTCCCGCCGACCAGCCCGACCTGCCGCGCGCAATCAAGTTCGTCAACATTCTCATCAAGGGCGGCGTGGAAGTGCAGCGCGCCACGAGCGCCTTCACCGTGAACGGAGCGCGCTATCCCGCCGGATCGTTCGTGGTTCAGGCGGCGCAGGCGTTCCGCCCGCACGTGCTCGATATGTTCGAGCCGCAGGATTATCCCAACGACTTCCGCTATCCCGGCGCGCCGCCTACGCCGCCCTACGATATCACCGGGTGGACGCCGGCGCTGCAGATGGGCATCCGCTTCGATCGCATCCTGGATGGATTCACCGGCCCGTTCGCTCCAGTTCGTGACACGGTCGCACCGCCACCGGGCACGATCACGAAGGTCGAGCACGCGGCGGGCTATGTGCTGAGTCACGCGGTGAACAACAGCGTGATTGCGGTGAACCGGCTCCTCAAGGCGGGCGCCTCCGTGTACTGGCTCACGCAGCCACTCAGCGTGAGCGACACGCACTATCCCGCCGGCACGATCTGGATTCCTTCGTCATCCCTGGCGCAGCCGATCATCACGAGGGCGGCCGCCGAACTCGGACTCTCCTTCACGGCAATCGCGACGGCGCCGGAGAATGGACTGCTCCAGCTCAAGCCGCTGCGCATTGGCCTCTGGGACGAATACGGCGGCTCCATTCCGTCGGGGTGGATCCGCTGGATTCTCGATCAGTACGAATTCCCGTACAAGGTGGTGTATCCGCCGGCGCTCGACGCGGGTGATCTCGCGAACCGGTTCGACGTCCTGCTCTTCCCCACCGGCGCGATTCCCGTTCGCGACGGCGCGACGCGTGGCGGATTCGGTCGCATGCCCAGGCCGGAGGATGTCCCGGCTGAGTACCGCGACTGGATCGGCCGCGTGACCGTGGCGCAGACGGTCCCGCAGCTTCGCGCATTTCTCGAGGCGGGCGGCACGGTGCTTACCATCGGCAGCTCGAACAATCTCGCGTACGATCTGGGGCTGCCGGTCGCGAGCGCGCTCGTGGATTCCACGACAAAGAAACCGCTCACGAACGAGCAGTTCTACATTCCGGGATCGGTGCTCATGGCACAGGTGGACACCAGCCAGGCGCTGGCCTATGGCATCCCGGACAGTGTCGCCGTGCTCTATGACCAGAGCCCGTCCTTCCGTTTCACGTCCAGTGCCGACAGCGCCGTCGTGCGCAGGGTAGCATGGTACAGCTCAGGCCATCCGCTGCGGAGCGGCTGGGCGTGGGGTGAACAGGCGCTCGACCAGAGCGTCGCTATTGCCCAGGCGAAAGTCGGCAAGGGGACGCTCATGATGTTCGGCCCCGAGATCACGTTCCGCGGCCAGCCGCTCGGCACATTTGGATTCCTGTTCAACGGGCTCTACCTTGGAGCAGCGAAATAATTTGATGCCTGCCGAGCCATCAGGGGGCAGCCCATGGGGCAGCCCCATGGGCTGCCCCCTTCCCACCTGACCCATGCGACTCTTCCTCGCAATTCTCCTCGTGGCGCCACTGGCCACCACGCCAGTCCGCGCGCAGCAGCGCCCCATCACCGAGAAGGACCTCTATCAGTTCAAGTGGGCGGCCGATCCGCAGATTTCGCCGGACGGCAAGCAGGTAGCCTGGGTGCTGGTCAGCGTGAACAAGCGCCACATCGGCTACGAAACCAGCATCTGGACCGTGGCGACCGACGGGTCCACGCCGCCGCGGCGACTCACCGCGGGCACGGGCGACGCCTCACCGCGCTGGTCACCGGATTCCCGTACGCTCGCGTTCGTACGCGCCGAGGAAAAGAGCCGCCCGCAGATCTATCTGCTCTCCATGAGCGGCGGCGAAGCGCACCAGCTCACCACCGCGCCGCGCGGCGCGTCGTCGCCCGAATGGTCGCCCGATGGGCGGACGATCGCCTTCAGCAGCTCCACCAAACCATCAGACTTCGAGGACTCCACGCACTCGGCGCGCGGCGCGCACGGCGGCGCCGACAGCGCGAACGCCGAGCCGCCGAGCGATGTCCTGGTCGTGACCAGCGCGATGTTCCGGAGCAACGGCGCCGGGTATCTCGATCTCACGCGCCACCGCCACATCTTCACCGTGCCGGTGGATCCCGCCGCGCACGCGCCCGCGAAGGCGGTGCAACTGACGAGCGGCGACTTCGACGAAGGCGGCGTGACCTGGAGCGCCGATGGCTCGCGCATCTACTTCGCCAGCGACCGCATCGCCGAACCCTACTACTACGCGCCCAACAGCGACGTGTACGCCGTGCCCGCCACGGGCGGCGCCATCGAGAAGGTGATTGACATTGATGGTCCGATCCGCGGCGCGGTCCCCTCGCCGGATGGCAAGTCGTTCGTGTTCGCTGGATTCGTCAACCCGGCCAAACCGCGCTCCGACAACCAGACCGATCTCTTCGCGTTCGCGAACGGCCAGGCGAAGAATCTGACGGCGTCGTACGACTATTCGGTGGGCGACGGACCGGGCGGCGATCAGGCCGCGCCGCGCGGCGGTGGCCAGCGGCCGCTCGTGTGGTCCGCGGATGGCAGGAGCATCATCACGGTCACGGGCGAACATGGCACGGCCAACCTGATGCGTTTCGACGCCGCGTCGGGACGCGCCGAGGCGCTCACCACGGGCAACCACGACATCATGTCGTACAGCGCCACGCCCGACGCCGCGACGTTCGCGCTTACCATCAGCGACCCCACGCACATCGGCGACGTGTACGCGTTCACCCCTGAGTCGAAGCGTCTCACGCAGCTCACGCACATCAACGACTCGCTCTTCGCGCAGCTCACGCTTCCGCAGCCCGAAGAGTTCTGGTATCGCAGCTTCGACGGTCGGAAGATCGAAGGGTGGATTCTCAAGCCGCCCGGTTTCGCGCCCGATCACAAGTACCCGATGATTCTCGAAATCCACGGCGGGCCGCACACGAACTACGGCTACACCTTCTTCCACGAATTCCAGTGGATGGCCGCCAAGGGCTACGTCGTGCTCTACACCAACCCGCGCGGCAGCACGTCATACGGCCAGGACTTCGCCAACATCATCCAGTACCGCTATCCGGGCGACGACTACAAGGACCTCATGGTGGCCGTGGACTCGCTCGTGCGCCGCGGCTACGTGGACGAAAAGAGGCTGGGCGTGACCGGTGGCAGCGGGGGCGGACTGCTCACGAACTGGACGGTGACGCAGACGCACCGCTTCGCGGCGGCCGTCTCGCAGCGCTCCGTAGCGGACTGGGTCGGCTTCTGGTATTCGGCGGACTTCACCTTGTTCACGCCGACGTGGTTCCGCTCCAACCCGTACCAGGACCCGCAGGAATTCCTGCGGCGCTCACCCACGACGTACGCCAGTCGGATCACGACGCCGCTGCTGCTCGTCGATGGCGAAGCCGACCTGCGCACACCAACGGGTCAGGGGTCGGAAGCGATGTTCCGCGCCCTCAAGGCTCAGCACAAGCCGACGGAGATGGTGCTCTTCCCGCGCGAGTCGCACGAGCTCTCGCGCTCCGGCGAACCCATGCACCGGGTGGAGAGGCTGGAGCACATTCTGAGCTGGTTCGACAAGTACCTGACAGGGGGCCAGGGGCCAGGGGATTCAATCCGGTCTGCAGCCCCCTAGCCGCCTATCCCCGGTCCGCTGCTCCCAACACCTCCATCCTGTCCTCCTCATTCGGCACCACACAGAGGAACTCGAACGGCTCCCCATCGTGCGCCTCGTACCAGTGCGGCGTGCCGGCGGGAATGTAGACCACGTCGCCCTGCTTTACTTCGACCGTGCGATCCGCAATGCCGATCGTCGCGCTACCCCGCAGCACGTACTGTTCGTGCTCCACGGTGTTGGTGTGGCGGGGCATGCCGCCACCGGGCTGCATGATGAAGCGGCGCATGGCGAAGTGCGGCCCTTCGTCCGGACCAATGAGCATCTGGCGCGTCGTGCGCGTGCCAGCCGTCACCGGCACCTGGGCCACATCGTTCGCGTGCTTGACTGACATGAGAGGCATCCTGTGGGCGAAGGTCACCATTGAAGATAAGGATCAATGGGGACCAATGGGACCAATGCGGTCAGCGTCGATCGAAGTCCGATCGACGCTGACTTCGTTGCCCCCACGCTCGAACGTCAGCGGCCTCTTGTGCGTAGCTGGAGTTGAGTCCTCGCGGTGCCCGCGTCCCCGGGGCGCCCTCTGATCCCACCGGAAGGAGACACGATGCCGTCCCGCACATTCCGCATGCGCCACCTCGCCTGTCTGCTGGTGGCAGCCTCCGCTCTCGCGGCGTCGCCCGGCGCACGCGCACAGCAGGCCAACGACACCGCCTACACGGCGCGCATCAAGCAGTATCTGGAGGACCCACGCATCTCCACCGAGCTCGTCGACCACCTCCCCGCGTCCGCCACGGTGCCGACGCCGCTCGCCGTGCTCGGGCACATCGTGGGCACGCCCGGCATCCTGGACCACAGCGCGGACATCTACAAGTACTTCGACGCGCTCGCCAAGGCGTCGCCGCGCGTCAAGGTGTGGCGCATCGGCAAGACCGAAGAGGGACGCGAGATGATTCTCGTTGCCATCGCCGATGAAGCCACCATCCGGGATCTCGACAAGTATCGCGCCATGAACGCGGCGCTCGGCGACCCGCGCAAGACCACGCCCGAGGAGGCGCAGCGCCTCATCCACACCGCGAAGCCCATCTACTACCTCACGAGCGGCATCCACTCGCCCGAATTCGGCGGGCCGGAAATGCTCATGGAGCTCGGCTATCGCCTGGCCGTCGAGGAGACACCCTTCGTCCAGGACATCCGCAACAACGTCATCACGCTCATCACGCCCGTCATCGAGCCCGACGGGCGCGACAAGGCAGTGGACACGTACTACTTCAACAAGGCGCTTCCCAAGGGCGCCCAGCGCCTGCCGCTCATGTACTGGGGCAAGTACGTGCAGCACGACAACAATCGCGACGGCATGGGGCAGTTCCTCGATCTCACGAAGCACACCACGCAGGTGGTGCTCGACTGGCACCCGACCATCCTGCACGATCTGCACGAGGCGCAGACGTATCTGTATGCGTCCACCGGCTCCGGCCCGTACAATGAGCAGATCGATCCCATCACGATCGACGAGTGGTGGATGCTCGCCGAGAACGATGTGATGGAAATGACCAAGCGCGGCGTGCCCGGCGTGTGGACGTACGGCTTCTACGATGGCTGGACGCCGAACTACCTGTTCTTCATTGCGCACACGCACAACGAGGTCGGGCGCTTCTACGAGGTGCAGAGCTACGGGCCCGACAACTACGTGGTGAAGCCGCGGGCGACGACGACGAGTCGCGAGTGGTTCCGGCCAAATCCGCCGCTCGACAGCATCAATTGGGGTCCGCGCAACAACACCAACATCCAGGAGTCCGCGCTCCTCTTCGCGCTGCACTACGTGGCGGAGAACAAGGCGACGTTTCTGGACAACTACTGGCGCACCAGCGTTCGCGCGGTGGACAAGGGGAAAACGGGTCCGACCTTCGGCTGGGTGATTCCCGCCGCGCAGCGTCGCAAGGCTGACGCGGCGGACGCCGTGAACGATCTGCGCACGCAGGGACTCGAAGTGCACGTCGCCTCGACCGCGTTCACCGCGGGCGGCGTGAGCGTGCAGCCCGGCGATTACATCATCCGTGGCGACCAGCCCTACCGCACGATCGCCGACATGTACTTCGCGCTCCAGAACTTCGCGCCGGGCAACCCCAGCCCGTACGACGACACCGGCTGGACCTTTCCGCTCATGCGCGACATCACGATCACGCCGGTCACCGACAAGTCGCTGCTCGACCAGCCCATGACGCTGCTCGGCGCGCCGGCGCGCGCGCCCGGCGGCGTGACGGGCAGCGGTCCCGTGATCGTGGTGGACAATACCGCCGACAACAACGTGGCGAAGTTCCGCTTCGAGTTTCCGAAAGTGAAGATGCAGGCGGCCGAGTCGGACTTCGACGCGGCGGGACACCACTTCCGCGCGGGCGCGATGATCATTGCCAGCGCCAATCGCGCCGTCATCGAGCCCGCGCTCGGCGCGCTGGGTCTCTCCGGCTACGCGATGGCGGCGGCGCCCGACGTGAAGACGCACGACCTCAACATCCCGCGCATCGGTTACGTGCATAGCTGGTCGCGCACGCAGGACGAAGGGTGGGTCCGCGCCGCGCTGGATACGTATGGTATCCCATACAGCTATTTCGGCGACGTGAAGCTGCGCGACGGCAACCTGCGGCAGAAGTTCGACGTGATCATCTTCCCCCACGTGGGCGGGAGCGCCGAATCCATGGTGAACGGCATCGCGAAATCCGGCGACACGCCCCTCCCCTATCGCCGGACTGCACACTACCCCAGCCTCGGCACGCCGGATTCCGCCGCGGACATTCGGGGCGGCATGGGCGTGGAAGGGCTGATGAACCTCTACCAGTTCGTGCAGCAGGGCGGCACGCTCATCGTGGAAGGCGCCACCTCCACGATCTTCCCGGACTACAACCTCACGCCCGGCATCACGGTGCAGACGCCGGACTCGCTCTTCGCGCGCGGCAGCATCATGCGCGGCGTCATTGCTGACATGACGAGCCCCATCGTCTACGGCTACGGCCGCGACCAGTTGCCGGTGTATTTCAACCAGGGACCGGTGCTCGACGTCCGCACGGGGCGCGGCGGGTTTTTCGGCTTTGGGCGCGGCGGCGCGGGCGTGAGCCAGAACATTACGCCCATGGCCACGCCGCTCACGCTCTCGCCGTGGAATCCCGATGCCGATTCCGCATCAGGCGATCTACGTCGCGGGGGTCGCCGCGGCGCACGCGGCGGTGCCCGGGGAGCCAACGGCGCCGGTGGCGCGCCGGCGGGAGCACGGGCGGCCACCCCCGATTCCGCTGGACAGCCGCGCGTCATCATGCGCTTCCCGCGCAACCCGGCCGACATGCTGCTCTCCGGCGTCCTCACCGGCGGCCAGGCGCTCTCCGATCGCGCGCAGATCGTTGACGAACCGCTCGGCAAGGGTCACGTCGTGATGTTCGCCATCCGCCCGTTCTGGCGCTGGCAGACGCAGGGGACGTTCATGCTCGGCTTCAACGCGATCATGAACTGGGATGATCTGGATGCGGGCACCGTGAGCCCGCGCCAGACCGTGGAAAACAACCGCTGAAGGCGGGCGGCAAAGGGGCAGCCCATGGGGCAGCCCCTTTGCCGTCGCTCCACTATCCGCGCCGCACCTCGCAGTGATCCCCGACCATCACTGTCCCCGTCACGCCATCCAGCACCACCGCGTCGCCGATCATGGAGTCATGCAGCTCGGAGTGCCGGATGGTCGTCTGCTCGCCCACCACCGCATCACGCAGCGTCGAATCCTCCACCACCGTCCCCGCCGAAATTGAAACGTTGGGGCCCACGGTGGAGCGACGCAATACGACGCTGTCCTCGATGTACACGGGATCGACGAGCGTGGAGCCTTCCGTCCGCGACGGCTTGCGTGCGCGACCACGCTCGAGCATCACGCGATTCGTGGCGAGCAGGGTGTCCAGCTTCCCCGCGTCATACCACCCCTTCACCTCGATCACCTGCAGCTTCGCACCGCGATCGATCATGTACTGGAAGGCATCGGTGAGATAGTACTCGCCCTTGTTGGGCGGCTGCTGCAGCACGTGCGCGATCCCCTCGAAAAGCAGCCGCCAGTTCTTTACGTAATACAGCCCGATGTTGGCGCGCCGCGAGATCGGCGTGGACGGCTTCTCCACGATGCGCGTCATGTAGCCCTGCTCGTCGGTCACCACGACGCCGAAGCGCTGGTAGTCCTCGACTTCCTTCACCCAGATGATGCCGTCGGCGCTGCTCGTGTGAATGACGGAGAGATCGGTGTCGAAGATGGTGTCCACGAAAATGATGAGCACCGGCTGGTCCACATACGGTCGCGCCAGCTCCACCGCGCTCGCAGTCCCGTTCTGCACCACCTGTTCGACGAACACGGAGGGGAACGTGTACTTCGTCTTCGCGTACTCCTCCACGCGCTCCTTGAGATGCCCCGTGATGTACACCACCTGCTCGACGCCGCCCAGTCGCTGCAGGTCGTCCAGGATATACGACATCACCGGCTTGCCGGCGACGCGCAGCAGGGGCTTGGGCGTGACGTGCGTGTGCGGCCGGAGCCGCGTGCCCTTCCCCGCCAGCGGAATGATCACCTTCATGGCGCGCTCGTCCCCTCGCGGCCGTAGCGGTCCTCGAGGCGCACGACATCATCGAGCTCCGGTGTGGACGCTTCGAGGATGTCGCAATCGGTGACCGCTTCCATCGAGTGAATCGTGCCCGGCGTGATGCGAAAGGCGTCGCCCGTACTGAGCTGCATGTCGCGCAGCTGAATGCCGTTCCGTGACAGCTCCTCGGCGGACTTGCCGCGCGCATCGATCTCGGTGTACACCCAGTAGCGCAGCTCGCCCCGCAGCAGGTAGACCGTCTCTTCCTTGCGATTGTGATACTGCACCGAGAGCTTCTCGCCCGCGTTGATGTGCAGGATCTTGCCGACGTAACGGTCGGTGCGAGCCCAGATGATTTCGTATCCCCAAGGCTTGGGGACGCGTGTGACGTCGGAGGGTCCGGTCATGTCGGTCGGGGAAGCGGCGCGCTGCGCGCGCCTGCGGGAAGCGGTCGCCTGCGGCAACCTGCGGGAAGCGGCGATGACGCCTGGCGGCGCATCGCCTGCGGGAAGAGCCGCGCGGAGCGCGGCTGCGGAAAACCGGATCGCGTCACGAACATGGGGTCATAAGCTAACGCAGCGGTAGGGGGCGACGCAGGCGACCGCTTCCAGGCTGCGCGACGCGCTCCCTGCGAGCCGCAGTTCACCAGCTCACCACCCACCCCACCCGCGCCGCGCCCGGAAGTCCGGCCTTGCGCACCCGGAGGGGCACGTCGAACCGGATCGCGTACGGCTGATCGTACAGTCGCCCAGCGAACGTCACGCCAACACCCGCATCCGCGAACACGTGCGACGCAGTCATCGGTTCGCCGAGCACCGCGCCGAGCGCCCCTCCGAGCGCCGCGGCGAAGTCGAGCGGCTGCGCCCAGGCCACGTCGCCGAAGGCGCCGAGCGATACGCGCGGCACGAGCGAGCGCCCGCGTGGCGCATTGAGCGCCCACGCGACGTCGGCGTTGAGCGCTGTCGCCGACTTGACGCGCAGCAGCGGCGAGTAGCCGCGCACCCCGGCGCCGCCATACGGCAGAAAGTGCACGTCGCTCCGCGCAAGCGGCGCGCCCGCGCCGCGCAGCAGGTTGTCGCTGAACGTGTCCGTGGCGTCGAGCGACGAGAGGCCGATCGAGCGTTGCACCGGCGCGTTGGTGCTCGTGCCGGCAAAAAGACGAAGCGCGCCACTCAACTTTCGCTGCCTGTCGAAGGTGGCGCTTCGGCTGCCCTCGATCGTCACGCGCGCGAAGCCGCGGCTCCCGGGTCCGCTCTCGTCCGCGATGCCGCCGTCCACGTATCCGCGTGCGCTCAGCCCGCTCGGCGAACGTCCGCGCCAGTCGTACGCGGCGCTCACATCCGTGACGCGCGCATTCTCCCAGCGCGCGCCATCGATCCACGCGCGGTCATAAGGCAGCGTGGACGTGAGCGCCAGCGTAAGTGTGCGATGCGGGCCGTTTGCATAGTAGAACGGACTCAGGTCCCACTGCTTGCGGAGGTCGAGCTTCGCGAGACCATCGAGAAACCAGGCGCCGGCGGAGAGTCCCACGCTGGGACGCGCGGCGAAGGGAAGATTCGGATTGGTCGTCGCGATCCATCCCTGCAGGCGGCCAAGCCTGTCGCCGGCGGGCGCGCGCACGGGCAGTGCCGCGCCCAGCTCCCAGCGATCCATGTCGCCCTGGTAGTTGGAACGCAGCCGGAGCGCGGGTGTGAGTCCGCCGGGATCGGTGTACCAGAGCATCGGCCGCACGGCGACGACTTCCGCGTCGCGCGACGACTGGTCGAGAAAGGGCCAGTCGAGTACGGTGCGCACCGCGGGCGGCGCGAGCGCGTCGTTGCGCCGGTCCCAGTCCACCGTGAGGTGCTCCGGGTCGAGCTTCACTTCCACAGGGCGCTCGCGCGTGCGCAGTTCGACCCACTGGTCGTCCCGCAGCGCCGACGCACGCACCGTAGTCCACCCGCTGTTCGTGCGCGCTCCCACGGGCATGGGGTGATGGTACTCGCCCACGCGCACGACGCGCGCACGCGTGAGCCAGCCGTCCGCGTCGTGCGTGATGCGCACGTCGCGCAGCGCGTAGTCAATGAGCCCCGTGTGGTGCACCCACTCGTCGAAGAACCATGCGAGCGAGTCCCCCGACGCGCGCTCGGCGGACGCGCGCATCGCCAGCTCATCCACGTGCTTGAACTGCCAGCGCGCGTAGTAGTCGTGCAGAAAGCGCGTGAACGCCGAATCGCCGATCGCATCGCGCAGCGCGCCGTACATCATGGACGCGCGACTATACACCATCTGGTTGTACACGCCGAAGTCGCTGAACTCATAGGCCGGAATGCCAATGGGCTGGTCGCGACGGATGAGGTCGAGATGAAACAGACCCAGGTCGCCGCGATCGAGCGGCGGGGGCACGAGCGCGTGCGCCGCGTAGCCGCTCACCCGCAATGGAACGCGCGGGGCCTCGCCGCGCGCGCGCTCCGGCAGTGTGGTCTTCTCGGCCCACGCAGTCTGATACGAGGTAAGCCCTTCGTCCATCCATCCCGAGCGCCACTCGTTGTTGGCGAGCAAGCCGTACGAGTAGAGGTGTCCCATCTCGTGCAGCACCACGCCCTGCGACATGCCGCCGTACATCACGAGCATGGGGAACTCTGTGGCGCCGCCGTCGAGGCGCTGCAAGCCCACCGCGATGGGATAGCCGTACGGACCGTAGATGGATTCGAGCCAGGCAAGAGCGTGCTCGATGTTGCGCACCGCAATGCCGTTCCCCCAGCGCGCCGAATCGGCCGGGAGATACAGCACGTGCACGGGAATCGTGTCGCGATAGAGTCCGCCCTCGAAGACATAGTCGGGTGACGTGGCCCAGGCGAATTGGTGCACGTGCTGGCCGATGAAGCGCACGATGCGGTAGTCGCCCGGCAGCGCGGCATCGGCGAATTGCGCGACCGAGCCGCGCGCGCCGGGCACGTAGTGCAGCGTGCCCCAGCGCTTCACCCGCTCCCAGCCCGGATCGCCCTGCACGAGCACGCCCGTGGCGGCGACCACCTGGTCGCGCGGCAGCTCCAGCGACACGTCGTACGTGCCGAACTCGCCGTACAGTTCGCCCGACGGGACGAATGCGTTGGGCTCCCACCCTCTGCGATCGTACACCACAGGCTTGGGATACCACTGCGCAAAATCGTACTCGCGTCCGCGCCGTCCCTGCCGGCGATACACCTTTGCGGACGGCCGCGCGTCCCACGCGAGGTGAATGCGCATGGAGTCGCCCGGCGCGAGCGGATGCGGCAGCGCGAAGCGCACGACCGTGCTGTCCGGATGCAGCGGATACTCGGGCTGCACCGGCGTGCCGTCGAACGTCGGCACGGCGGTGAAGCGCTCGTACGCGAAGTCCGGATCCTTCATGTGCTGATAGCGCTCGCGCCCCTCGCGCTCATCCACCGCGCTCCACCGCGACCCAGGACGAAACGCGTTGAGATACTGCTGGAAGTACATCTCGTGCAGCGTGTCGGGCGACTGATTCACGTACACCAGATCGCCGCGCGCATGGATGTTCTGCTCGCGCTCGTCCAGCCGCGCGACAATGGTGTAGGTGATGCGCTGCTGCCAGTATCCCGCCGTATCGCCCGACGGCGGCGTCGTGGACGCGATCTGGGGGAGGAGGAAGAGGAGGGGGAGGAGCATGTCAGGGGATAGGGGTTAGGGGGATAGGGGGGCCAGGGGCGATGGAAAATCACTCGACTCTAATCCCTGACCCCTATCACCTAGCCCCTGGCCCCTACCCCCCGCAGCATCCTGCTTCGCAACAGCGACAGCCGGCGGCGCACGGAGCCATCCATCACCGTGTCGCCGACGCGGACGATCGTGCCGCCGAGGATCTCGGGACGCACGCGGAAATGCGGCACCACGGTCTTGTCGAGCAGCACCGAGAGCCGCTTCGTGACCGCCGCGGCCTCGTCACGATCGGGCTCGGCAGCGAGCGTGACGTCGGCGTGCACGCGGTGCTCGATCTCGTCCACGAGCGCGTGATATTCCAAAGCAATCTCGGGAAGCAGGTGCTGGCGCCGGTGCGTGATCACTGCCTGCAGGAAGCGCACGAACAGCCGTGGCAGCCGATCCGCGAACGCCCTGGCAACGAGCTCGCTCTTGAAGGCCGCGCTCACGCGCGGCGACTCGAGGAAGCGCTCCAGCCGCAGATCGCTCTCGATGGCGTCCACGACTTCGTCCATCATGCCGCCCCAGCCCTCGAGATCGTTGGCGCGGCGCGCCAGCGCGACCAGCGTCTCCGCGTAGTTGCGCGAGATCGTGGGCTCGCGCATCAGGCCTTGCTCGCGACGGGGGTGAGCGACGCGAGGAACTTCTCCACGAGCGCGCGGTTGCTTTCCGTGTCGAGATTCTGTTCGATGACACGTCCGGCGCCGCGAACGGCAAGATCCACCGCCTCGCGGTGCAGATCGAGCCGCGCGCGTTCGCGCTCGCTGGCGATCTCCGCCTGGGCACGTTCGATCACGTGCTGCTGTTCGCGGTGCGCCTGCTCCAGCAGCTCGGCCTTCACCTTCTCGCCGGCCGCACGTCCCTGCACGATGAACTTCTGCGCGTCGGCGTGGGCCTGGTCCACGAGCCTCTGGTGTTCGTCGAGCAGCCTCGCGGCCTCCTCGCGGTCGCGCCGCGCGGCGTCAATCGCGTCCTCGAGCGCCTTCTCGCGCGCCTCGACGGCCGCGGTGATCGGCTTGAACGCGAACTTCGTGAGCACGATCATGAGCGCGACGAAGATGAACAGCGTCCAGAACATCAAGCCCGCGTTCGGCGACAGCAGCTTGGGCGGCGCGGTGGGCGCTTCCTGCGCGGCGGCGGGAAGCGCGGCGGCGAGCGAGATCAGCGTGGCAAGGAGCGAGGCGCGCATTGAAGTCTCTGCGGTGTGTGAAGCGGAACGCGGGCCGTGAGCGCGCGGAGGACCCGGGTCCTGCCGCGCACCGGCACGCTAGAACGCAAACTTGTTCTGAATGAGGAACGCAATGACGACGGCGAACAGCGCCACGCCTTCCACCAGCGCGGCGAGAATCAGCCCCTGGGTCGCGATCTGACCACTGGCCTCCGGCTGACGCGCGATGGCGTCGGCCACCTGTCCACCGATCCTGCCGATACCGATACCAGCGCCGATCGTTGCGAGGCCGGCGCCGACACCAGCGCCGAGCATCGCCCATGCGCCCGCGTATTCACGCGAGAACGATGCGGCGGCCTGCATGAGAGCGTACAGATGCATTGTCAAACTCCACGTTCACTGGTTCACCATCACTGCTCCGCGCCGGCGCCGGATCCTGCGATCCGCCGGGACGCTGCTCGTCCACGAGGCCCGGGCCCCAACGAGCTTCCCCGGCCGCTCGACCGGGTACCTGTCGCGCGGACTGGAGCACTGCCCGCGCTGAACTGCCCACTCCCTTCCACGTACCAGCTATCAGTTACAAACCATCAGCTTCCATAGACAAACCAGCAATGAACTACATGACAGGATTACAGGATTGACAGGATTTGCACGATGAAAAAAAATTTGTTCGATGCCAGGACTCTGATCCCAATGAGTTCGTCGAATGACGGCGGCCGCTGTTCCGGGACACGGAGACAATCCAGTTCATCCTGTGAATCCTGTAAATCCTGTCCAGCCGGTACTGCTGTCCGCCAACTTCAGCCCGCAACCGTAATCCAACTGCCTCGTCCGCACCATCGACCACCAACCAGCGACCAGCTCAATGCCCGCCCTGCCTGATGAGCCCGATGAACACGCAACTCAGGATCGTGAAGATGTAGGCCTGCAGGAAGGACACGAAAATCTCGAGCAGGCTCGTGCCGACGCCCATGGCGACCGGCGCCAGCGCGATGTAGAAGCTGCCGAAGGTGAAGATGAGGCTGATCAGCGCGAGCAGCACGACGTGTCCCGCCGTCATGTTCGCGAACAGCCGGATGGCGAGCGCAAAGGGCTTCGTGAACTTCCCGATGATCTCCACGATCGTCATGATCGGCACCATCACCGGCCAGAGCCACCAGGGCACCTCTTTGGGCGGGATATAGAAGATCGTCCTCAGGTACCCCCACCCCTGCTTCCGGACCCCCGAGATCTCCACCACGACGAAGGTGATGATGGCGAGCATGGCCGTCACCGAGATGTTGCCCGTGGCGGTGGACCCGTAGGGCACGAGTCCCAGCAGGTTCGCGAACAGAATGAAGAAGAAGAGCGTGAGCCCGAACGGGACGTACGCGTTGCCGTGCGGGCCGACGTTCGGAATGATGACCTCGTTCCGCATGTAGAGCACCACGGCCTCGATGCCGGCGGCGAAACCCTTCGGGGAGCCGGTCTGGCTGGTGTGGCGCTCGTGCACGATGGCCGTGGGAATTAGTATCACCATGCACAAAAATGCCGCAAAGAGCAGCATCATCACGTGCTTGGTCGGCGAGAGGTCCACCTCCAGCGCGCCAATCCGAATGGGCGTCCAGCGCGGCAGTTCCCATTCCGTCACGTAGGGACTGCGCCAGGTGGGCAGGTCCAGGTGATGCGAATCCGTGATGTGCGGCGTGATGATGTCCACCGGCTCGGCCTTCTTGCCGGTGAGCCGGTCGCCGCGCTCGCCGACGTTCACCTGCGGATCGGCCACGGTGCCGGCGACTGCGGGCGGCCGCGTGTGGTCCGTGGCCTGCGCGAGCGCGGGACCGGCGAGCACCGACGCGGCGAGCGAGAGCGAAAGAACAACCGTGCCGAGCGTCATGACTTGAGCAGCATGGGTTCGACGAGCGTGGTCAGGAAGAAGAACGCCACGAGACTGAGCAGCGCCGCCTCGGCCGGCAGGGCCAGCGCCTTCACGACGAGAAACGCGTAGAGCACGAGCACCACGAAGCGGAGCAGCATGCCGAGTCCCCAGGCGGCCATGAGCGTCGCGCCGCCACGCACCACCTTCACGATCAGAAAGCCGAACACCTGCACGCCCCAGGCGACGAGCGCGCTCAGGCGAATGGCGCGGTGCTCGGCGGCGAGCGGGAAGAGCATCGCCATGATCAGGGCGATCCCGAGAATGATCGCCGCGGAGATGAGCGCGAAGATCAGCGTGCGCTTCATCACGGGTCCTTGGGCTCCGGCGGCTGCTTCACGTTCATGGCCGCCATCAGCGCGCGATACATCCCGTAGAATCCCGCGCCCGCGCCCACGAACACGCCAACGATGAGGAGCAGCGGCGAGGTGCCGAACTTCTGGTCCAGCCATTTCCCGATGTAGAGGAAGACGACGATCAGAACGGCGAACTGAATGCCCAGTCCGGCAAACTTCACGGCTGGATTGGAGCTGTCCGCGCCTGCTGAGCCGGCCGATCCGCCGGGGTGAAAGTGCCGCGTCTGGCGCTTCATTCCGCGCGGAATCTAGGCGCTTGTGAAATTTTTCGCAAGCTCGAAGCACGCTCGCGCCAACGTCGCGCCGAGCACCCGCCATCCCGGAGTCACGCTCCGTGCCGAAGACACACCGAAGACCGTGACCCATGTCACCAAGTGTCTGCCGCAAGCCCACTTACGGGTTACTCCGTGCTTGACGGATCGTCCCGATGTTGATTACTTGCACTTCCTCAAAAAATGTGACCTCCACCGAGTCGCTGTCACACACCTGGCCATTTGGTGTCTCCGCGCATTCTGAAGTCGAATCTGCTCATCTGGCTCCTCTGCGCCGGCGCGCTCATCCTCGCCTGCGGCCCCTTCGCGCGTCACACCGATTCATCCGCCAGCGCCGCCGATGTCAACAACGCGGCCTCCACCCAGCCCGTCCCCGATGACGGCGCCATCGCATCGTCGCTCGCCATCTCTGTGCACAACGGCGTGGCACTCTCGCTCCACATCACGAACGTTGCCGACCATTCGCTCGAAGTGAATTTCCCCAATGGGCAGACGCACGATTTCGTCGTGCTCGATTCACTCGGCCGCGAAGTGTGGCGCTGGAGCAAGGGGCGCATGTTCACGCAGTCGCTGC
This sequence comes from Gemmatimonadaceae bacterium, assembly GCA_036393195.1. GTDB lineage: Bacteria > Gemmatimonadota > Gemmatimonadetes > Gemmatimonadales > Gemmatimonadaceae > JADGGM01. The sequence continues at coordinate 27,638 of DASVWN010000069.1, forward strand.
GCAACAAGCTGCTCGACGCGAAGGAAACCGTCAGCTACGACGAGAAGTGGAGTGGTCCCGCGCATCCCGGTCGCTACACGGTGATCGGCATTCTCGAGAGCAGCAATCATCCCGTGAAGGAGCAGGCGCAGCTCACGCTCCCCTGACGCGGCACGCGGCATGCGCGGCGCCAACGTCGCGCGCACGAAACCCGACGTCCCATCCCCTGCCCCTTTCCCCATCCCGCGACACGCGGGTTATCTTCGTGTGTGTGGAGGCCCGCGGCTTCCTCCTGTCCCCAGCACGCGAGATGGCAATTGGCGGAACCGGC
>DASVWN010000070.1:0-4711 GCA_036393195.1 Gemmatimonadaceae bacterium
TCGATGCTCGCATTTGTCAGTTGCGGGAGCACGCCGCCGGGCGCGCCGAAGTGCACCTGTACTCCCTGATCGGCGAGGCGCATATCAGCCCGGGGCACGACGAACCGGGCCTCGGGGGTCGAGTAGTAGAGACAGCCAATCTCCCCGGGCGGGCGCTCGCTCGCAAAGGTCGCGGCCGCCTCGAGCGCGGCGAGCCAGGTCTGCCTGGCCTCTCTGAGATCGAAGGGTTGAGCGAGGTGAAGACGCTCGAAGTCTTCAGGCCGGTAGCGGCCGTGGCGCTTGAGCAGTTCAAGCAGCGAGAGCGGCGTAAGCCCGGGGTCCTTGCCGACCGCCGCCCAGACAAGCGCCGACAGGGGAAGCACGTGACGATGCACGATGAGGACGTCGACGAAGTCGCGCGATTCATCACGACCAGCCAGGGCAAGTACCTTGTTGATGGCGAGGTCAGTGGGATCCAGCAGGAGAATTCCCGTTGGGTGGCGGCGCAGGGGCATGAAGCGCCAGGCAGAGTCGCGGGCCCAGTCCACACGCGTCGAGTCGTCACCGCGCCGCACGACCGTCCTCACGAATCCCGGCAGAGTCAACTCGACGTCGACGTGGTATCCGGCGTGCTCGAGGCGCGCGCGGTCTGCTGCGAACGCCGCTGCCACGCGTGCTTCGGAGTCGTGAAAGAAGTCGAGGCCGTCGCTGCAGCGCGCCGACGTGGGAGAGAAGTGCAGGGCGGCGCCACCGGCGAGGTAGCGGTCGTCATTCGGCGCGGCCGTCAACGTGGACAGCAACGCGAGCTGGAATTCGGTCAGCGGCACAGCTTCGCTGCCACCTGCCACGCATCGCGGTTGCCATGCTTCCTGAGCTGCTCGGCGACCCACGGAACGTCGGCGCTGCGGATGACCAGGTCGGGGCGGTACGACCAGAAGCAGGTGGCGCGAAACCGGTGAAAGGCGCGCCGCGCCTCACGCACTTTGACCATATCGCGCGCTGCCTCGGGGCTCAGAGTGCGACGGCTTTTCCGGCCGCCGCGCGCGCCGATCTCGGCGAGGTAGCGCTTGAGTTCAGACATGAGTACATCATAAGCGGCTTATGATAGAAAGTCAATAGCAGCAGGGAACTATGGTGTCTGAGTCGATCGAAGAATCCATCGACTCCGACCCTTGGCTGACCCCATCACCTGCTACCGCTCGGGGAGCGGCCACACATGCGCCCGAGCCCCGTGGACAATCGCAAGGACTTCGATGTGCTGTTCGGCGATGCGGTATATGATGCGATAGGGTCCCTCCAGGAGTTCGCGCACCTCAGGGCGTTCTGCCTCGGGCACCCGAGGTCCTGATTCAGGGAAGGATTCCAACTGCTCCGTTCGGGAGAGCAGCCGGAGCATCATGCGTTCGGCGTAGAACGGCGAGGTCTGGGAGATGTAATCGCGAATCGCCGCAGCGTGACCAAGCGCCGCCTCGGTCCAGAGAACCTTCAACGCGGCGCGAGAAGCCGCCGCCGTGCCTCTTCGCTCGAGACCATGCGGCCGGCATCGGCGTCGCTTAAACCTGCCTCGATGGCCTGTCGAACATAGATCTCATACATGAGATCATCCCAGGTTGCGTGCTCGGGCAGGCGCTCGACGAGCTGGCGCGCGGCGTTCTTGACAGTTGGCGATGTATCCATGGGTGGTGAACGCGGACAGTGTTGTCGGCAATATGCCTGCGTGAACGGGTCACAAGCAAGAATTATCGGCGCTTTCTGGCAATTCCACAAAGGACCAAAAAGGACCAAAAGGGGTCAGAGGCTGATAGGGGTCAGAGGCTTATCAGCCTCTGACCCCTATCACCCGTCACGACGTCTTTCGCTTCTCGGTGTCACGCAGGTGGGTGAGTCGCTGCTTCACGTTCTTCACCTGCGGCTGGAGGTCGGGGTCGGCGTTCTTCCAGAGGTCCACGAACCTGGAATAATACGCCGCCGCTTCGCCCGGGTTGTTCGTCTGTTCGTACAACTCGCCGAGGCGGCGGTACGTGTACGCGAGCAGATCGCCCCGGTTGGAGAACCCGAGCCAGGAGTGCAGCGCCTCGAAACGCCGGAACGCCGCAATCGCGGAGTCGGGCATCTGGGCGCGGTCGAATGCCATCCCGACATAGAACGCGCCGCACCCGTCGCACTCGGCCACCGACTGCGGGGCGTCGGACAGTGTATCCGCTGTCCGAAACTCCCGCAGTGCATCCTGCGGATGATTCTCGGCGAGCGCGATGAGCCCCCTGGCCTGGTGTGCTCCCTGCTCCAGAGGACGCCGGAGCAGCGAGTCCCGGACTTCCGCATCCATGGACGCCAGCACCGCGCGCGCCTTGTCGGGGCGATTGGCGAGCGCATAGACCGACGCCACGAGGCCATAAGGCCGGGCCGGCACTGGGAGCGTTGCAATCGGAGTTGCCGCCAACGCCGCATCGAGGGTGTGTACCGCCCGTTCCGGCTGTCCGCGGAACCACGCGTCCATGAACGCCACCTGGACCGAATCAATGAGCGGAGGTGTGAACCCATTGGCCTCGCGGTTGGCCGCAATCGACGCGGAGTAATCGCGGCGCCAGGCGTCGAGTTGGCCGTGCAGTTCGTCAATGGACGCCAGGATTCCAAATCCGTTGAACCTGGCGACGAGATCCTGAGACGTCGTCCAGCGCGCCGCAACGGCACGAGCGGAGTCCACCATGCCGCCCGCGTACAGCGCCGTGGCGTGAGCGAAGTCGTCCTGGAAGTTGACGCCGAACCGCGCATTGCCGGCCAGCGCCGCCGAATCGGCCGTGCGCCAATTGCCCTGGTCGATCAAGGCGAGGGCAAGTTGCTGGTAAGTGAGTGGCGACACGGCGGGACCGTGCGCGATGATCACACGCGCGAGAGACTCCGCCGCCGCGTACTGGTGCACGGCGCGAAGCTGGTTCGACAGGTTGCCGGCCGCGACGGTGAGGTCGCCGAGGTTCGCGGCCGTCTGATAGGCCTGAATGGACTTCGCGCGGTCGGGGCGCGGACCCATGTCGAAGTACGACCCGGTCATCGTGTACTTCTCGCGATCCGTCAGGTGGTCACGGAAGCGATAGGCCCTGGACAGCGCCGAATCGACGAGATCCGGCGACATGCCCGCATTGAGGTACGCCACGCCCAGCTTGCGCCAGCCCATGGCGAATTCGCTGTCCTGCACGAGCGACTGCTTGAGCAGGGCCACGGCCTTGGGGTAGTCGCCATCGTCGCTCGCGCGCGCTCCCTCGCTGTACAGCTTGAGCGCCTCGAGCGACGCAGTGGTCACGTCGGCAAGTGGTGGCGAATTCTGCACCGAGCGGAGCGACTCGCCGATCCTGCTGCGCAGTTGCTTGCTCAGCTTGCCGACGGTCGGGATCAACTCGGCCGGACTGTTCGCGGTGCCCTGGAAGGACGCGAGCTCGTTGCCCGTGGCCGCGGCAATGATGCGTGCGGTCACGAGGAAGCCGGCGCCGAGCGGCGTGAGGTCGCCGGTGATGACGGCCTTGGCTCCGGCGCGCGGGGCGATCTGGAGCGCGAGCTTCGCGTCAACCTTGCTGTCGGGCGCCAGCTGCATGCGCTGCAGCGCATCGCGGATCGCGCTGGCTGGCAGCACGGTCACCGCGTTCGACTCGCTGAGGTCGGTGCGCACCGCCTCGGCGATCGCGCCACCGAGCGCGCTGTCGGCGCCGCCCTTGGCCGCGAAGTCCGCGACGAGCAGCGGCTGGTGCGCGTCGAGCTTGCCCGCGGCGAGCAGCGACGCGAACGGGCCAATGCCGAATGCGCGCATCAGCATGAACGCGCCAATGAGCAGCACGAATGCGGCGAGCGCGTACGCACCGCCCATGGCCGTGCGTCGCCAGCTCATGTGCGGGCTCGCCTTCATGGCGATCGTCGCCATGGTGCCGCGCCCGGCCGAGGAGCCACCGGGCGTGAAGGTCGGCGTCATGGTGATCATGCGGCGTGCCGCGTGCTGCACGTATCCGGTGAACAGGATCACCGGCAGCCCGAAGGCCATCACGATGAGCGCGCCCGGGAATACCCAGTCGGGGAGCCCGATCACGAGAATCGCCGACTTGGCCACTAGCGCGACGACTACGCAGCTGACTGCGTAGATGGCCAGCGCCCGGCCGAGCGCACGCTTGCCGCCGAGCAGAATCGGTGGCATGGCGGCGTGTCCGCGGCCGCTGGTCACCGTGTCGAGCACGCGCACCACATCGGCCGCGCTCTGCGGGCGATCGTCGGCATCCTTGGCGAGGCAGCGCATCACGACCCCGGCCAGCTCGACCGGTGTATCCGGCCGCAGCTCGAGAATCGGCTGCGGGGTCTCTCCCATCTGCGCGGCGAGCAGCTTTTGCGGCGTCCTGCCCATGAATGGCGGACGACCGGCGAGCAGCTCGTACGCCATGCAGCCGAACGCGTACAGATCAGCGCGGTGGTCGGTGGCCGGATCGGCGGCGGCCTGTTCCGGGGCCATGTACGCCGGCGTCCCGAGCGAGGTGCCCACTTGCGTGAGTGTGGCGTTCGGCGCGTGCATGCGCGATGCGCTGATGGCCTTGGCGATACCAAAATCGGTGACGACCGCCGAGCCGCCGGCAATGAGCACATTCTCGGGCTTGATGTCGCGATGCACGATGCCCCTGGCGTGGGCGTAGGCCAGCGCGCGGGCGACATCGCGGAGAATGCTGATCGCGTCGGTGACCGGCATGGCGCCCTTCTGCTC
>DASVWN010000071.1:0-40147 GCA_036393195.1 Gemmatimonadaceae bacterium
GGCTCTCTCCGGCGCGAGGCGCATCGCTCTTCCGCCTGAACGCTCTCCGGTGCCACGCGGGTCGCACTGCCCCGGATGCGTACGGCCCGGAGCGCGCCCCTGCGTCAGTTCCGCGAATGACGAGACGGGAGAACATGCACCTGAAATTCAGTGGGATCACGCTGGCCCTTGCCTGCACCGCGTTCGCCGCCACCGCACAACAGGCCGTGCCGGTAGCAGCCGATACGGGTGCGGTGCTCAGGCTCACGCGCCAGCAGGCGATCAATCTGGCGCTGGCCAGCAATCCGCAGCTTGCGGCGTCCCGGGAGCAGGTGGCGCAGGCGCGTGCCCGCGTCACCGAGGCCACCGCGCTCCCCGATCCGAGCCTCTCGGCCACGATCGTCGGACAGAGCGGCGCCTTTGCACCTGGGAGCGCGGGCGAGCATGACTACGCGCTGGGGCTGACGATACCCTTCCCTGATCGCATCCGCCTCCGCGGAAAGGTCGCCGCCGCGGATGTGCATGCATCGGAGTTCTCCCTGGATCAATTGCGGCAGAGCATCGCATCGCAGACGTCGCAAACGTACGACTCGCTGCTCGTCGCCCTGCGTCACCGGGCGGACTTCCAGCAGGCGGGACAACTCGCCCAGGATTTCCTCACGCGAACCGAGGCGCGCTTCAACGCCGGCACGACGCCGAAGCTCGACGTCATCAAGGCAAGGGTGGACGTCGCGCAGGCGCAGAACGACCTCATCGCCAGCGAGCGCACGGTGTCCAACGCACGCGCTGCGCTCAACCGTCTCATCGGCCGGTTGCTCGGTGCACCCGTGGAAGCAACCGATTCGCTGGCGATTCCGTCGACACTTCCTCCGCTCGACAGTCTGGAAGCGGCGGCGCTGGCGCATCGTCCCGAAGTGCAGAGCCTGGCCGCCCAGCGATCGGGGGCAAGCGCCGCCACGACGCTGGCGAAGGAGTTCTGGCTCCCGGACCTCAGCGTGTCAGTCTCACGAAATACTGTAAACGGCACGCCCACCACGTTCGACACCGGATTCGGCATCGGCTTTCCGATCTTCTTCTGGCAGCACAGCGGTGGAGAGGTCGCCGAGTCACGGCATCACGAGCTGGAGCTGTCGGCGAGCCTGCGCGATCTGCGCGCGCAGGTCAGCCAGGAGGTACGCGTCGCATATGCCGCCGCAAGTACCGCACTGCGGCAGGCGCAGTATCTCCAGGACGCGCTGCTTCCCGAAGCACAGCAGGCCTACCACATCGCATCCGTCAGCTACGGTCTGGGCGGCTCCTCGGCGCTCGAGGTGCTCGATGCCAAGCGCACGCTGCTCGATGCACAGAGCCAGTACACCGACGCGCTCGGCGCCGCGAACGACGCCGTTGCGCAGTTGCAGCTCGCTGTCGGCACGACCCTCGACGCCGGCACTTCCGGAGGTCCGAAATGATCAGGCAGCATCTCTTTCGCGTCGCGGCGGCGGCCGCCGTCGTGACGGCCATCATGGCCGGATGCGCGCGCGACAATGCGTCCGGATCGGACGCGGGCGGCGAGGTGACCGCGACATCGTCCGGCGCGCTGGTGCTGCCGGCCGCACAGCGCGAGCGCCTGACGGTGAAGGCGGTAGAGAACGTGGCGTACCGGCCCATGGTACGCGTCACCGGAACCGTCGCGTTCGACGGCGACCTGTCCACGCCGGTGCTCGCCACGATTTCCGGACCCGTCACACGCGTGCTGGTACAACCGGGCACGCGCGTCGCGCGCGGTGCGCCACTGGCGTACGTGTCCTCGCCGGACTTCGCGGCGGCGGTTGCCGCCTATCGCAAGGCTGCGGCCACCGCGCGCAACCTGCAGCGCATCGCGGATCTGGACCAGAAGCTGTTCGAGAACGACGCCCTGGCGCGGCGCGACCTCGAGCAGGCGCAGACGGATGCCGTGTCCGCGAACGCCGACCGCGATGCGGCGCTCGAGCAGCTCCGCGCACTCGGTGTCGAGGACCACACGCTCCAGGAGCTGGAGGCAAATCACCCCGTTGCGAACGTGCAGGGCGTGATTCGCGCGCCCATCGCCGGTACGGTGGTGGAGCGCCTCGTCAGCCCCGGTCAACTGCTGCAGGCGGGGTCCACGATGTGTTTCACGATCGCGGATCTCTCGCGCATGTGGGTGCTCGCGGACGTCTTCGAAACGGACCTGCCCGATGTCCGGCTGGGTGACCCGGCGGATGTCGTCACGACCGCCTCGCCGCGCACGTTTCGCGGTACGGTGGACAACATTGCCGCGGAGGTGGATTCGAGCACGCGCGCCACGGCGGTGCGCGTTGTCGTCCCCAACGCGCAGCAACTCCTCAAGAAGGACATGTACGTGCGCGTGGCGATCCATTCCCGGCGGGAGCACACCGGCATGCTCGTGCCCGTCTCCGCCGTCCTGCGCGATGAAGACAACCGGCCGTTCGTCTACATCCAGAATACCTCCGGCGCGTACGAGCGCCGGTCAATCACGCTCGGCGCGCGGGTGAATGACCAGTGGCAGGTCACCGCGGGGCTCGTGCCGGGGGACAAGGTCGTGTCGGAGGGCGGATTGTTCCTGCAGTTCGCGCAGAGCCAGTGACGGAGCCGCATCAGCAGGAGGGCACACCGGTCAGGAAGCAGTCCCTCATCAACCGTGTCATCAGCATCTCGCTGGACCAGCCGTTTCTCGTCTCGATGCTCTCGCTGCTGCTGGTGGGGGCGGGTATCTGGTCGTTCCGAAGACTGCCGGTAGATGCATATCCGGATCTCGCTCCGACGATGGTCGAAGTCATCACGCAGTGGCCGGGCCACGCCTCGGAGGAGGTGGAGCGTCTCATCACCGTTCCCATCGAAGTGGAGATGAACGGGATCGCGCGACTCAAGGTCGTGCGCAGCATTTCGCTGTACGGCCTCTCCGATGTCACGCTCACGTTCGAGGACAACACCGACGACTACTTCGCGCGGCAACGCGTGTTCGAGCGGCTGCCCGACGTGGACCTGCCGGATGGCGTCTCGCCGAGCGTGGGTCCGCTCTCCTCGCCGTCGGGACTGGTCTATCGGTACGTGCTCGACAGTCGCGACCGGTCTCCCATGGAGCTGAAGAACATCAATGACTGGGTGATCACGAAAGCGTACAAGTCGGTATCGGGCGTCGCGGACGACTCGCCGCTGGGCGGTGAGACCATGCAGTACCAGGTGCTGCTCGACCCTGGCCGGGTGGCCGCATCGGGATTGTCTGTCACCCAGATCGCCGACGCGCTCGGCGCGAACAATGGCAACGCCGGCGGCGGTTTCTACTCCGAAGGCGGCCAGTTCTACTATGTCCGTGGCCTTGGACGGCTGCATACGGTCGAGGACATTGGCAGCGTCGTCGTCGCCGTGCACAACGGGACGCCGATTCTCGTGAAGGACCTGGGCAGTGTCGTCATCGGGAATGCACCCCGGCTGGGTCAGTTCGGATTCAACGGGCGGAATGACGCCGTGGAGGGCGTGATCCTGATGCGCCGCGGCGAGCAGACGCAGACGGTTCTCAAGGGCGTCGAAGCTATGACGCAGCAGCTCAACGATTCCGTGCTCCCGAAGGACGTCCGCATTCACCCATTCTACGATCGGAGCGACCTCGTTCACCTGACCACGCGCACCGTGGAAGCGAATCTCGTGCGGGGGATACTCCTGGTGGTCGTGGTGCTGATCTTCTTCCTGTACGACGTTCGCTCCGGGCTCATTGTCGCGGCGGCGATCCCCGTCGCGCTGCTCTTTGCGTTCATCTGCCTGGATGTCCGCCACATCCCGGCGAATCTGCTCTCCATCGGAGCCATCGACTTCGGCATCATCATTGACGGCGCGGTGGTCATGGTGGAGAACATCCATCGACAGCTCGGCTTGCGGCATGGCACCCGGTACAGTGTAACCGACGTGATTGTCGGCGCTGCATCCGAGGTGGACCGCCCGATCTTCTACGCAGTCGCGATTATCGTCGTCGGATTCCTGCCGATCTATGTGCTCTCGGGCCCATCCGGGCTGCTGTTCAGCCCCATGGCGGACACGACCATCTTCGCGCTCATTGGTTCGCTCCTGGCAACCTTGACGCTCATTCCCGTGCTGTGTGCCTGGCTGCTCCGGCGTGGCATCCGCGAGCGACGCAACGCGGTATTCGAATGGGTGCGTGCCCTGTACGCGCGCGGACTGGACCGGTGCCTCGCCCGGCCATGGTTCACGACGATCGCCGCGGCGCTCGTCTTCGCCGGATCGATGCTGCTCATTCCGGCCGTTGGCGCGGAGTTCATGCCCAAACTGGATGAAGGCGCGCTCTGGGTGCGGGCAACCATGCCGTACACCATTTCGTTCGACGCCTCGTCGAAGATCGTGCCGCAGATCCGGGCAATCCTGAAGTCCTTCCCGCAAGTGACCGATGTCGGCTCCGAGCACGGCCGGCCGGATGATGGAACCGACGCAACGGGATTCTTCAACGCGGAATTCTTCGTCGGCCTCAAGCCGTACAGCGAATGGACCGGCCCGTACCGGACGAAGCCGGCGCTGATTGACGCCATCAGCCGGAAGCTGGCCACGTTCCCCGGCATCACGTTCAATTTTTCACAGCCCGCCGAGGACGCGGTGGACGAGGCGGAGACCGGACTCAAGGGAGCGCTGGATGTCAAGATATTCGGACCGGACCTGGCGGTGCTCCAGCGCAAGGGGCGAGCGATCGAGCGCGTGCTCCGCGGGGTGCGCGGTATCAGCAACGTCACGCTCGTGCAGGAGCTGGGCCAGCCATCACTCACCATTGACATTGATCGCGACCGTATCGCGCGGTATGGAATCAACGCGGGCGATGTGAACGCGCTCATCGAGGCGGCGGTGGGTGGGGGCGTGGCCACGCAGGTGGCACAGGGTGAACGACTCTACGATCTGGTCGTGCGTCTCCAGCCACAGTTCCGCGAAACACCGGAGCAGATTGGCTCGATTCTGGTGCCGGCTCCGGATGGCCAGCAGATCCCGCTGAAGGACCTGGCGACCATCCAGGTGTCGAGCGGAGCCGCGTTCATCTACCGGGAGAACAATTCCCGATTCATTGGCGTGCAGTTCTCCGTGACCGGGCGCGACCTGGCCGGGGCCGTGCAGGATGCGCAGCGACAGGTAGCAGCCGCCGTGAAGGCGCCGTCGGGTTATCGCGTTGTCTGGGGCGGCGAGTACTCCGAGTACACCGCGTCGCGGGCGCAACTGCGTGTGATACTGCCGCTCACGTTCGTCGTGATCTTTCTGCTGCTGTTTGCCCTGTATGACAACGTCAAGTTCCCCATGATCACGGTAGTGGGCGTCGTGCTGTCCGCCCCGGTTGGGGGGTTGCTCGCACTGCTGAGCACGGGCACGCCATTCTCCGTGTCGTCCGGCATCGGGTTTCTCGCGTTGTTTGGCGTCTCCGTGCAAACCGCAGTGGTCTACATCTCTTACGCCAACGAGTTGCGCAAGGGCGGCGTGGACATCATCGCGGCGACACGCGAGGCCGCGCTGCTGCGGCTGCGGCCCATCATGATGTCGGCGCTCGTTGCCGCGCTGGGTCTCCTGCCAGCGGCGCTCTCGCATGGGGTTGGGTCCGATTCGCAGCGACCATTTGCGCTCGTCATCGTTGGCGGGTTGTTCTCGCAGTTGCTGATCAGCGTGTTTCTGGTGCCCGCGCTGTATGCGCTGGTTGCCCGGCCCGGTGACCGGCTGAACGTGTGACGCGCGCCTCGCGCAGGGCGCGCGCCTGCGGTACAATTGGAAGGATGCCCGTGTTCGGGCATGCCACTGCTTTTCCCTGATTTCGACTGCAAACCGGACTTCGACTCAATGGCCACACAAACCAAGCCGCACCACAAGGCGGCAGCACGCAAGGGTACTACGGGACTGGAACAGCTCGGCCTTTCTCCGTCGGGAACGATCCACTGGAATCTGGTGGCGCCTGAACTCGTTCAACTGGCGACGCAACGCCAGGAAGGGACACTCGCGGACATGGGGCCGTTCGTCGGCATCACGACCCCGCATACCGGACGCTCCCCCAAGGACAAGTTCATCGTCCGCGAGCCCGCGACCGAAGGCGACATCTGGTGGGGCAAGGTGAACCGGCCACTCGACGCCGAGAAGTTCGAGCTGCTCCTGGCCGACGTGCAGGCCTATCTCGGTGCGCAGTCCGATCTCTTTGTGCAGGACCTGTGGGCGGGCGCTGACCCGCGCTATCGGCTGTCGGTGCGGTTCGTCTCGCCCAATGCCTGGCAGTCGCTGTTCGTGCGCAACATGTTCATCCGTCCGGAGCTGTCCGATCTGCCCACCTTCGCGCCGAATTTCAGCGTGCTGCACACTCCGGAGTTCCAGGCGGATCCGGCACGCCACGGCACTCGCACCGGCACGTTCATCGTGCTCAACTTCGCCAAGCGGCAGATTCTCATTGGCGGAACGCGCTATGCCGGCGAGCTCAAGAAATCCATCTTCACGGTCATGAACTACTTCATGCCGAGGCAGGGTGTGCTCTCCATGCACTGCTCGGCCAACATCGGACCGGCTGGAGACACCGCTTTGTTCTTCGGCCTGTCCGGCACGGGCAAGACCACTCTGTCCGCCGATCCCGAGCGCATGCTCATTGGCGACGACGAACATGGCTGGAGCGATGAAGGCGTGTTCAACTTCGAAGGCGGCTGTTACGCCAAGGCCGTGAACCTGTCGGAGGACGGGGAGCCGGATATCTACCGGACGACGCAGATGTTCGGCACGGTGCTCGAGAACGTCGTGCTCGATCCCAATTCGCGGCGAGCGGACTTCCGTGACATCTCGCTCACCGAGAACACGCGTGTGTCGTATCCACTGCACTACATCCGCAACCATGTGCCCAGTGGCCGTGGCGGTCATCCCCGCAACATCGTGCTGCTCACGGCGGATGCCTTCGGCGTTCTGCCGCCGATCGCGCGCCTCACGCCTGACCAGGCCCTGTACTACTTCCTGTCGGGATACACCGCCAAGGTCGCCGGCACCGAGCGCGGCGTCACGGAACCACAGGCCACGTTCAGCGCCTGCTTCGGTGATGTCTTCCTGGTGTGGCCCCCCGCGAAGTACGCCGAAATGCTGGGCGAACGGCTGCGCGAGCACGGCTCGCGCGTCTGGCTCGTGAACACGGGGTGGACCGGCGGCCCTTACGGGGTGGGATCACGCATGAAGCTCGCCGATACGCGCACGATGGTGCGCGCATTGCTGACGGGGGCGCTCGACGACGCGCCGACCTTCACCGATGACATCTTCGGGCTCGCGGTGCCGAAGTCCGTGCCCGGCGTGAGACCGGCGATCATGAATCCGCGCGCGACCTGGAGCGATCCTGCCGCGTACGAGGCGCAAGCCAGGAAGCTGGCCGAGATGTTCCGGAAGAACTTCGCGCAATTGGGGGGAGAGGTGAGCGAGAGCGTGCGGAACGCGGGGCCCAGGCGGTAGCTGGGTTGGAAGCGGTCGCTGGTCGCTGGTCGCTGCTTCAGACGCCGTGGCAGATTCGCTATTCCTCGCTCACCTCCGCTGACCGCGATAACGGCTGAACAGGATTTCGGGATTTACGGGATGAACAGGATTCGCTCGGTGCTGTTTCCAAATAGTTGCGCTGATTCGGCGAACTCATTGATGCCGGACTCTCCGGCGCCCAATGATCCTGTGAATCCTGGACTTCCTGTAATCCTGCAAACGCGGCAGGTAATGTCGAGTCCTCAACTGCTGGTTTGACGACGGTCGCTGATTGCTGGATGGGAGTGGGGAGTCCAGCTACCAGCGACCAACGACTGGCGACCAACGACCGAAGTGCACCATGCTGCCGTCCGAGATCATTCGCGATCCGCTCTGGAACAACATTCGGGTCGATCCACAGGCGCTGCGACTCGTTGACACGCCGGTCTTTCAACGACTGCGCTACGTGCGGCAGCTCGGGCTCGCGTATCTGGTGTACCCTGGTGCCACGCACACGCGATTCGAGCATGCGCTGGGCACATACCATCTGGCGCGCCGCACACTCGGCCTCCTCGCCGAACGCGGCGACCTGGACGAGATCGCGCCCGACGAACCGGCCGTCGTTCGCGCCGCTGCCCTGCTCCACGACGTGGGCCACTATCCCTTCTCCCACGCGCTCGAGGAAATCGGTGCGCTGCGCCACGAGGCGGTGGCGCGCACACTCGTCACTGAAGGTGTCGCTGCCGCTGCCCTGCGCGAGCTGATCGCGCCGGACGCGCCCGAGCGCGTCTACAAGCTCATTTGCGGCGACAGCGAGAGCCCCCTGCAGGGCCTGATTTCAGGATCACTCGATCTCGACAAGATCGAGTATCTCAAGCGCGATGCGCTCATGTGCGGCGTGCCCTACGGGGAAATCGACGTGGATCGCCTGCTCAATGCGCTCACCGTTGTGCGCGACCCGCGCACCGATGGACCGACCGTCGGCGTGAACGAGAAGGGGCTCTCCGCGCTCGAATCCCTCCTGTTTGCCAAGTACCAGATGTACCGCAATGTCTACTGGCATCATGCCGTGCGCAGCGCCACGGCGATGTACAAGCGTCTCGTGGACGATGCGTTGCGCGCTGGCACGATCGACGAGCGCGCACTGGCCTCGTTCACCGACGAGGGACTGCTGCATACGCTCGAAGGCTCGTCCGGCCGCTCGTCGCTGCTCGACGCGCTGCGGGAACGCCGCCTCTACAAACGTGCGTACGAGTGCGTGGCCGAAGAGCTGCCGCAGGACGGAGACTGGATCGCGGAGGACCCCGATCGAACACGCGCGGTGGAAGATGAGCTGGCCAGGGAGTTCGAACTCGAGCCCGGTGAGCTGCTGCTGGATTTCCCGGTGAAGCCCCATATGCTGGGCCTCGATATTCCCGTCCAGCAGCGCGACGGAAGTGTACGGCGACTCACGATGGACGGCTGGCCCGGCGCGATCAACCTGCCGCTCCTGAGCGAGCAGCTGTATCGCACCGCGCGTGTCTTTCGCGTGTTCGTCGCTCGTCCAGTCACGCTGCGGCCGGAGCGCATCCGGACGTTGATGCGCGCCGGCTAGCGCCGCGGCGACGCTGCGGCGACGCTACTCGCCCTGCGCCCTGCGCTCCCGGCCGCGTGCTTCGGCGAGCTGACGGGCGACACCGCGATAGAACCCGGCGTCGTCGCCACGCCCCTCGGATTCCAGCGACATCGCGGCCAGCTCGAGCGCATAGAGAATGTTTCCGAGATAGAGCTCGGCAAGCGTGCCGACCGACTGCTCCTCCATGTCAGTCGCGCGCGTCGTCGCCGGGTTCGGGCGGGGCGTCGCCGTCATCGTCCAGCGACTGCACACGAACCACAATGGCCGTGATGTTGTCCAGACCGCCGCGCCCGTTGGCCTCGGAAATGAGCGCGTCCACAATGCGCTGAACCGTGGCGCGCGACATGAGAAGCTGCTGCAGCCGGCGATCGTCTACCATGCCCGTGAGGCCATCGCTGGCCACCAGGAACGTGTCGCCCCGCTTGACTTCGCCCGCGTAGAGATCCGGCTGCACATCGCCGGACGCTCCCACACAGCGCGTGATGACGTTGGAATACGGGTGATAGCGTGCCTGCTCCGGCGTGAGCACACCCGCGTCCACCTGCTCCTGCACGTAGGAGTGATCCTTCGTGAGCTGCCGGAGCGCGCCGTCGCGGAGGAGATAGACGCGCGAATCGCCCACGTGTCCGATGAGATAGCGACCGCCGTGCAGCATCAGCACCGAGGCCGTGGTGCCCATCCCCTGCTTGTCCGACTCCAGCAGCGTGCGCTCATAGATGGCCACGTTGGCGTGACGCAACGAGTCGGCAATCCGCTCGCGTGCGTCATCGCCCGTGTCCGTGACCCGCGCCAGCTCCGCCGAGACGATTCGCACGGCCATGTCGCTCGCCACTTCGCCGGCAGCGTGCCCGCCCATTCCATCGGCGACGACGAAGAGCCCCGAACGCGAATCCGCGAACAGGCTGTCCTCGTTGCCCGACCGGATCATCCCGGTATTGGTGGCCTGCCCAACATCGAGCCGCACAAGCAATTCATCAAAGGGGAAAGGCGGACTGAAGACTCGTCATCGTGACGGCTTCGCGAAGATCTACGCATGAGGACGCCCGGCCGTTTCCGTACGACCCGGCGCCGGTCGGTATGAAGGAACGATACAGGAAGCAACGCACGAAGGTATGGCGGCCCCTATCGGCAGGCAAGCGGCGTCTACCCATGTGCTCATTCCCATCTCCATCTCCAGTCGTGCATCATCCATCATGCCATTGTGGCTTCATTGGATCATTCTCGGTCTGGTTGCGGGCGCCCTCGCCAAGTTCATCATGCCCGGGCGCGACCCTGCCGGGTGCCTGGTGACGATTGCGCTCGGCGTCGCCGGCGCCTTCATTGGCGGCTGGGCAGGCATCGTGCTGGGCTGGGGCCGCATCAGCCAGACCAGATTCGACCTGCGCTCCGTCGGGCTCGCCACGCTCGGTGCCATCCTGCTGCTCACGGCGGGTCGGATCGTCGTGCGCCGGAGGTGACGGCAGCCGGCTATCGGTGTTTCTACGGGGTGCGACGCGCTATCTTTGGTGGCAATGAAGTCGCACATCGTCGTCCGGGGCGCGCGCCAGCACAATCTCGCGGGGTTCGACGTCGAAATCCCCCGCCGAGCGTACACCGTCATCACCGGACCGTCCGGCTCCGGCAAGTCCTCACTCGCCTTTGACACCATCTACGCGGAAGGCCAGCGCCGCTACGTGGAGTCGCTATCGGCGTATGCGCGGCAGTTCCTGGAGCGCATGGAGAAGCCCGCGGTCGACTTCATTGACGGTCTCTCGCCCGCTGTGGCCATTGAGCAACGCAACCCTGTCCGATCCGCCCGCTCCACCGTGGGCACGGCGACAGAGATCTACGACTTCCTGCGCCTGCTCTGGGCGCGCGTGGGGCATACCGTGTGTCCCATGTGCGGCCGCGAGATGCGTCCGGACACGGTGCAGTCCGCGACCGACGCGGTGCTCGCGCTCGGCGCCGGCACGCGCTTCTCGGTGTGCTTCCCGCTGCGACTGAGCCCGGCGGTCACGCACGACGCCGTGGTGTCCAGTCTGCGCGAACAGGGCTTTCTGCGCGTGTCCGCGGACGGCGTCATGTATCACGTCGACGATCTCGGCGGCGCCACGCCCGATCTCACGCTCGCGGCGGAGCTGCTCGTCGTCATGGACCGCCTCGTCGCAGGACCCGAGGCCGCGCGCCGGCTGACGGACGCGGTCAGTACGGCGTTCGCGGAAGGCGATGGAGAGTGCGTCATTCTGCTGCAGGCCGCGCCACCTGGAGGCACAACGGCCGCCGGCACCCGGCTCCGCTTCACCGAGCGGTTCGAGTGTCCCTACGACGGCACGCGGGCACCTGTGCCGACGCCGCAATTGTTCTCCTTCAACAATCCGCGTGGCGCCTGCCCCACCTGCAACGGATTCGGCGCGACTCTGGAGTACGATGAAGCGCTCATTGTCCCGCACCCGGAGCGCTCGCTCCGGGACGGCGCGATAGATCCCTGGACGAAACCACGCTACGAGGGGCGTCGCAGGACGCTGGCCGATTTCGCGAGGACGCACCGTATTGCCATGGATGCGCCCTGGAGCGAACTCGCCGCGACGGACCGGGAGCTGCTGCTCACCGCGCGCACGCGCACCTACAGAGGGATACTCCCTTTCCTCAAGGACCTCGAGGAGAAGCGCTACAAGCAGTACATCCGCGTTTTCCTGAGACAATATCAGAGTGCCCGGGAATGCCCCGCGTGCCATGGGGCGCGACTGCAGCCTGATGCACTGAACGTCCGCATCGCCTCGCGCACTATCGCGGAAATCAGCCAGTTGCCGGTGGACGAGCTTGCGCCCTGGCTCGAGACCGTGCCGCTCTCGCCATTCGAGCAACGCATCGCCACGCACATCCTCGGCGAGGCTCGCGTCCGGACACGGTTCCTCGTGGATGTGGGCCTCGGTTACCTCTCGCTGGACCGGGCCACGCGTACGCTCTCCGGCGGCGAGGCCCAGCGCATCGCGCTCGCCAATTCGCTCGGCGCGCACCTGGTGGACACCCTCTATGTGCTCGACGAACCCTCCATCGGGCTCCATCCCCGCGACGTGAGCCGGCTATTGGCGCTGCTCCACCGGCTGCGCGATGCGGGGAATACCGTGCTGGTCGTGGAGCACGATCTCGAAGCCATTCGCGCGGCGGACTACATGGTGGAGCTGGGACCGGCGAGCGGCGAGCATGGCGGACAGCTTGTGTTCGCGGGTCCGGCCGCTCTGGCGGAATCGAGCCCGCTCACCGGCGCCTATCTCAGCGGGGCGAAGAGCATTCCGGTGCCGGCGGAGCGGCGACCGCTTGGCCCGCGCTGGCTCACCCTCACCAATGCGCGCGCCCATAACCTGCGCGGCGTGGACATGCGGATTCCATTGGGAGCCATGACCGTCGTGACTGGCGTGTCCGGCTCCGGCAAGAGCACGCTCGTGCACGATGTGCTGTATCACGCGCTGGAGATGCGCCTGCACGGCGATCACAGCGCCAAGCAGCACCTTGGCGAACCGGTCGGGGCGTTCGATGCCCTTGAGGGATGGCAGGCACTCGACGATGTCGTACTGGTGGACCAGAGCCCGATCGGCCGCACGGCGCGGTCCAATCCGGTGACATACGTGAAGGCGTTCGACGAGATCCGGCGCATCTTCGCGGCGCAGCCGCTCGCGCGCAAGCGGCGCTACACCGCGGGCACCTTCAGCTTCAACGTCCCCGGCGGACGGTGCGAGACCTGTGAGGGCGCGGGTCATCTCGCCGTGGAGATGGTGTTCATGGCGGACGTCTTTGTTCCCTGCGACGAATGCGGCGGCAAGCGCTTCAAGCCTGAGGTGCTGGAGGTGACCGTGAACGGGCGAAACATTCACGACGTGCTGAATCTCACCGTTGACGAAGCCATTCGCGTCTTCCTGCGCGAAGAGAAGCTCGGCCAGGCACTCTGGCAGGTGCAGCAGGTGGGACTCGGTTATCTGCGACTGGGTCAGCCCGCGCCCACGCTATCGGGTGGCGAAGCGCAGCGCCTGAAGATCGCGCGAGAGCTGGCGACGTCCAGCCGCAGCGCGGGCCGGCGCATCTACATCATGGATGAACCCACGACCGGGCTGCATCTCGACGATGTGCGCAAGCTCGCGCGCGTGCTGGACCGGCTCGTGGAGCACGGCCACACGCTGGTCATCATCGAGCATCATCTCGACGTGATCAAGCTCGCGGACTGGGTGATTGACCTGGGGCCGGAAGCGGGCGCCGCGGGCGGCGAGGTTGTCGCGGCCGGCCGGCCCGAAGACGTCGCCCGCGTGAGCGCATCACACACCGGACAGTGGCTGCGCACGGTGCTGCCGGGACGCGCGCCGGCACTCACGCGCGCATCATGATGATTCCTTGACCCTGGTTCGCGCGCGGTCTAGCTTTCGCTGTCATTCCCGAGTAGCTCAGGTGGTAGAGCAGGTGACTGTTAATCACCGGGTCGGGGGTTCGAGTCCCTCCTCGGGAGCTGCACCAGCATTCCGTCAGACCCTCATGAAGCGGAGTACCGCGTCGTGAGGGTCTGACCTTTTGTCAGGGCCCGACCCCCTGTCGGCAATACGGGTGTGCCCTTTCCGGTGTGGCTACGAGATCGTCCGCTGCTTGATCAGGATGACGGCCTCGGAATTCCGCAGCGTCACGCTCGTCACCGCGGCGCCGAGCGTGCCGTCGCCGTGAAGCGGCAGCCATGTCTCGCCAGCCGGCAGGAGGACACTCACCGCGGTATTGTCGAGATACGTCTGCGCACCCCAGCCGCGCTGCATGCGCACCAGCACCAGCGCGCGATCGAAATCGCGCGAGTAGATCGTGTAGGCCTGGCCCGTCGGATCCGTACCCTGCAACATGATGCTGCGCGCGGCGGTGGGATGCCCAATGTTGGCCTCCTGCGCCTTCAGCCAGAGCGACGAGTACGGCAGGTTCCACATGTTCACGAGCTGCAGCGCCAGGTGGTCGGGCGATGATGGGACCACCATGTAGTAGCTCGCGAGCTCCCACATCTTCAGCCGCTCGTACGTTGACGTCGAGTTGCCCGCCGGATACTTCGGCGCCAGCACGACGGCATCCGGATAGTCGTACGCATTCACGAAATCCACGAACACGCCGGCGGCAAGCAGCTTGTCCACCCACATCCACTGGTCCGGCATGCCGGAGTGCAGCGGGTTGTTCGCCTTCTCCATATGTACCGCCCCCGCCGCGACCGCATCGGCGAAGTCCGCGTTGGTGGTGTACGTCGCCGTGTTGAGCATGATGACCTTGGACCCCACCGCCTGCTTCACGGTCGCGACCAATCCCGCGTACGCGGTCATGTACGATGCCGCATCAGGGAACTCGGCGGCATTACCGACGCGCGATCCGATATCGCCTGAGGTGGATTCATCCACGAATGCGCCCGAGTGCCCCGACACAATGCGTGCGTAGCGGTCCGCCGTGTACGCGCGCGCGCCCGCGTCGGCGGCGTTGAGAATCCAGCGCGACGAGTCCCAGATGTGCACGACCAGCCGGTTTGCCGAGTCGGGCGTCACGCCGCGCACGTGCAGCCAGGCATTCTCCAGATGGTACCCGGGATGCGCCGCGTACCACTGCACCATGTCGCCGTAGTACGCGCCGGTGATGTTCACACCGACGCTGCCTGGAATCTGCGTGGTCCACAGCAGCGTGTACGGATACTGCTGGACGGTGGCATTCGCGGCGGTCCATGCCGATCCGTCCCCGGACATGGCGAAATCGTAGTGCTGACCAGCCCATGCGCGTTCGGTCGGCGTCCAGTTGTAATAGAAATCCGTCATCATCGTGCGGATGTGCTGCCAGTGCGGCGACGTCAAGCTGTAGCCGCTGAAGAGCGATCCGGTGGCCGGCGGCGGCTGCGTCGGAGCCGCGGTCGGCGGTGATGACGACGGTTGCGACGGCGTCGATGGAGCGGGGGTCGTCACGGTGACGGCGGACGTGCCCTTCCCGGTTCCGCTCTGGGCCGTGATGGTGGCCGATCCGGCGCCGACGGCGGTGACGAGTCCGGCGGGCGATACCGTGGCGACCTTCGTGTTCGACGAGAGCCACGTAATCGCTGGATTGGAGACGGTGCTGCCGGTGGACAGCTTCACCGTGGCGCTGAGCTGCCTGGTGCCGGGAACGGCCAACGCGACCGATGCAGGCGAGACGGTGACCGAGACAGTCGGCGGCGGTGCCGCGGTGACCTGCACTTCCGCATACGCGCCCTGTGTGGCGGCGGAGACCCGGATTTTCGCGCGGCCGGGCTTCCGGCCCGTCACGACACCCGTATCCGACACAACCGCAATGGTGGTGTCCGACGAGGTCCACTGGGGCGGGGAGACATCGAGCTTCTCGCGCGATGCATCCTGGAACTGGACATTGAGCGTGACCGTGGCGCCGCTCCGGATGGCGGCAGTCGCTGGCGACACAACCACCCACTTGACGCGCGATGCATCCGGGGAAGTGCTGTGCAGCTCGGTGGGCGAGGACGTGCTGTCCACGCAGGCGGTAATCGCCAGAACACCAGTGGCGATGGCGAACAGTCGGAGGGGATCGGTGAGATGCATGCGTCGGCTCTCGGCTGATGGTCCCTTCGGCGGCCCGACGAGCATGGCGCGCGACTGCGTGCGGTAGCCTCGTGGCTTTGCGGCCTCGCCTTTCGACGAGTGTGCCTTTGTCGCAAGGGCATCAGCCCAGAGCGATCATGCCGGCGAAATCTGCGCAAATCAATGCGTAGGGTGGACGACCTGAAGTGAAGCGAGTCACGCGTTGCGCGTGATTGAAACCGTGATTGAAACGAAGAAAACTGAGAGTGGAACAAACCGTGACTGGCGCGCACGCACTGCGTGCAAATATTATTCCAGATTCCTGCCTCATCTGAGATGCGTGTGCGCCGAGAACACTCCACCATTACGAATTCTTCATCAGCATCCCCTACGGAGCCACCGCTGGTGGGGGTGATCATGGGAAGCCGGAGCGACCTCGAACAGCTCGAACCAGCGACCGAGCTCCTGACCGAGCTCGCCATTCCGCATGAAGTACGCATCGTCTCGGCGCATCGCACGCCCGACTGGATGGCAAAGTACGCGACGCAGGCCGAAGCGCGGGGCATCCAGGTGATCATCGCGGCCGCGGGCGGTGCGGCGCATCTGCCGGGCATGGTGGCGGCGCATACGGTGCTCCCCGTACTCGGCGTGCCGGTGCCGGCCACCGTCCTCAACGGACTCGATGCGTTGCTCTCCATCGTACAGATGCCCAAGGGTGTCCCGGTCGGCACGCTCGCGATTGGGAAACCTGGCGCCGCGAACGCGGCCATTCTGGCTGCGGCCATTATCGGGCTCTCCCGCGCAGACGTGCGCGAACGACTCCGCGCCTGGCGCGCGGCGCGAACGCAGGACGTGCTGGACAGCGAGGGTGTGTCTTGACCGCGGTACTGCCGGGCGGAACGATTGGCATACTCGGTGGTGGACAACTCGGTCGCATGATGACGCTGGCCGCGCGCACGCTGGGTTATCACGTCATCGTCCTCGACCCGGATGCCCACTGCGCCGCCGCCGCGGTCGCGGATCGCGTGATCGTCGCCCGCTTTGATGATTGTGCGGCTGCCGCCGAGCTGGCGCGCGCATCCGATGTCGTCACCATTGAAATCGAGAAGATTGGGTACCCCGCGCTGGAGGCAGCGGCCGCGCACGCCCCGCTCCGTCCCGGCGCGCACGTGCTGCACCTCGTGCAGGATCGGGCGCGACAAAAGGAGTGGCTCGTGACGCATGGGTTCCCGGTGGGCCCGTACTGGAGCGTCACATCCGAGGAAGAACTCGAGGCCGCCATGCGCGAAGCAGGTGATGGCGCGTTCGTGAAATCCTGCACCGGGGGCTATGATGGCCGCGGCCAGTTGCGTGCGGGACCCGCGGTGCGGGCATCGGAAGCCTGGCGCGCCCTTGGCTCTGCACCGTGCGTGGTGGAACGCGCGCTGGAGCTGGAGAAGGAACTCTCCGTGCTGGTGGCCCGGCGGCCCGGCGGCGAGTCGGCCGTGTACGCACCCTCGCGCAATCATCACGAACACGGGGTGCTCGACTGGGCCGTGATCCCCGCCACGGTTCCCGGTGCGCTGGCCGAGCACGCCGCCGCGATAGCACGCGGCATCGCCGAATCACTGAATGTGGTCGGGCTGCTCGTCGCCGAGCTGTTCTTCACTCGCGACGGCGCACTGACCGTGAACGAGCTCGCTCCGCGGCCGCACAACAGCTTCCATCACACAGAGCTGACCGTCCTCACGAGCCAGTTCGAGCAGGCCATTCGGGCGGTGTGCGATCTGCCGCTCGGGGCTACCGATGTCGTGCAACCGGCGGCAATCGCCAATCTCTTCGGCGATCTCTGGCTGCACGAGGCGGCTCCGCGGTGGGAGGCCGCGCTCGCAATGCCGGGTGTCCGGATTCATCTCTACGGCAAGGCCCCGCGTCCCGGACGCAAGATGGGGCACCTCGGCGCGGTCGGCACAACGGCCGCTGACGCCGTCACACGGGCGCGCGAGGCGCGCGCGCTGCTTCTTCCAGAGTAACACCGAACCCCGAGCGAACCATGAAGCCCATTCTCTCCATCGCCGCGCTCCTCGCCTGTGCTGCCGCCGGCTGTACCCGGGTGATCCGCGTGCCGGAGCCCGGACCGGGACAGCAGTCGGCACGCGCAGAATTGCACAACGTGTCCGGGCAGAGCGTTGGCGTCGCCACGCTCAGACAAACCCCGCATGGCGTGCTCATCTCGGCGCAGATTTCCAATCTGCCACCGGGCACTCATGGCTTCCACATCCACGCCGTCGGGCTGTGCCAGCCCCCGTTCACCACGGCGGGACCGCATCTCAATCCGCTCAACCGCCAGCACGGGATGGACAATCCCGCCGGGATGCACGAAGGTGATCTGCCGAACCTGTACGTACCCGAGAGTGGCAGCGTACGCATTGACGTGCTCGTGCCCGATGCATCGCTCACCACCGGCACCAACCCCATTCTGGATGCGGACGGCGCGGCGCTCGTGATTCACGCCGGAGCCGATGACTACTACACCGATCCGGCGGGGAACGCGGGCTCCCGCATTGCGTGCGGGGTGATCAGCCGGTGACCGCGCGCTGATCGTTCGTGGCGGCGAGTGCGTCACGGCACTGCCGCACGATCACGGCAGCCGGCTCTACCTCATGGATCGCTGCCACGCTCTTTCCCGCCTGCCAGAAGTCGTCGCCCGATTCGTCGAGCGACGAACGCTTGAGGCGCCACAGGGACCGGAGCGCGTACGCGCTCCGCATCCAGCGCCGGGTCCGCCTGCCGCGCAACATCCGGCGGGCAAGCGGACCGGCTCGCGTGCCCATGCGCTCGATGTAGGGCGTGCGAATTACCGACACCGGGACGCCCGTAATGCGCTCGGTGAGCACAATGTCATCTTCTCCGGCGCGGAGGATCGCGCGCTTGTACGCCTGGGAGGCGCGGCATTCCGTGGTGGCAATGAAGCGCGTACCCATCTGTACACCCGCGTAGCCCGACTCCATTGCCTGCACGAACCCCGCGGCGTCACCCACACCGCCTGCGCAGATGAGAGGAACGCCAAG
This sequence comes from Gemmatimonadaceae bacterium, assembly GCA_036393195.1. Lineage (GTDB taxonomy): Bacteria > Gemmatimonadota > Gemmatimonadetes > Gemmatimonadales > Gemmatimonadaceae > JADGGM01. The sequence goes on from DASVWN010000071.1 coordinate 18,648, forward strand.
GGTGGACAGCTCGGCCAGCAGCGCCGCGGCGCTCCAGGGACCCGCATGGCCGCCCGCGCGGTTGTTCACGGCAATGAGTCCGTGCACGCCACCATCGAGTCCCTTGAGCGCCCATTTCCGCTCCGTCACATCGTGATAGACGATGCCGCCGGACGACGCCACCCGATCCACGACCCAGCGCGGATTCCCCAGCGACGTAATGAAAAAGCGAATCCCTTCTTCCAGTGCCACGTCCACCCAGCGCACCATCCGCTCGTGATAGTACTTCGATGATCGCTCAATGAGCGCGTTCATCCCGATGGGTCGCGCCGTGAGTGAGCGGATCAGTCGCAGTCCTTCGCGGAATTCGTGTCCATGCACGTAGGTGAGCGACACGGGTTGGACGATGCCAATTCCGCCGGCGTCAGAGACCGCCGCCACGAGCTCGGGATTGCTGCACGGATACATGGCGCCACAGATGAGCGGCACTTCAATGCCCACCGCGCGCGTGAATGGCGTGCCGAGCGCGGCTGAGGTCATGACACCGCCGCCGGAGTCGGAACCGTGCCGGGGCTGAGCAGCCAGCGCGCCGTGGCTCGAGCCACGACGTCGCCCGTCGCATCCGTGATGACCGCCTCGCAGCGCTCCTCGTGTGGTTCGCCCGGCGCAACCTCCGGCGCCGACGACTCCGCGACCAGCGTGCCACGCGCTTTCTTTACATACTCGATGGAGAGGCCGGTCACGATGCCGCGGACTCCCTCGGGCAGGCCGGAAAGCATCGCCAGCCCGCTGCTCACCTCCGCCAGATTCATGAGCGCAATGGCGTGGACGGAGCCGAGGTGGTTGCGCACGCGCCGGCGATCATGCATGCGCACGCGCGCATAGCCCGGGCGCAGCTCCTGAACGAGTGGCCGGATGGTCCCAGTGTAGGGCACGGAAAAACCCAGCAGGCGGCTGAACAGCCACTTGCCGCCCGGCATGCCCTTGAGCGCCGCCCATTGCGAGCGCAATCGCGGGCCGGGGGAGGCCAGCGCGGTCACCGTCGCTCAGCTCCCGATCGCCGTGAGAATTCGACTCGCGATCTCACCGTACTTCCGGTCGAAGTGGTGTCCGCCCGGCAGATCGATCACGGTCGCCGTACCGGCCTTCACCAGTGGACAGGCGCTGTCCTTCTCATCGTCTCCGTACACGCAGAGCACGGCGGGCCCATGGATTCGCTCGATTTCCGGCACCGTCATCAGATCGTCCTTCCGTCTGTGGTTGGAGACGAGATCGACGAGGTGAAACCTGAAATTTGCATTCACGGCTGGCGCGAGCAGCGCTACCACGCGAGTCTGCGCCAGCAGATCCGCCGGTAACCGCGTCACGAGGAACGGCAGCACGTTCGCTCCGCGCGAATAGCCCACAAGCACCAGCGAGCGCGCCGCCAGCGAGCTTTCGTAGTGCCTGATGATGCGGTCGAGATCCTGCGCGGCTCCGTCAGGGGTCCGTTGTGAGCTGAAGTACTCGCGGGAATTGACGGCGACCACCAGCGCGCCATGCGCCGACAGCGAATCGCTGAGCTCCTTGTCGATCGCCGCCCACCCGCCATCTCCCGTGAACAGGACCGCGAGCCGTTGCGCGGGAGCGCTCGCGGCGGGCACGACCTTCAGCGGGAGATTGCCGAGCGAGTCGGCGGCCAGTGGTGCGGACAGCAGCAGCAGGACAACGTGCAGCGCGAGCATGAATCGATGCGTGGGGGTGGACTACCATTCGGCGTGTCGCCAGCACAAGATAAGCGAAGCGCGGCGCCATCTGATGCGCCCACTACCCCGCCGGAGGATCGATGTCAGCCCCTCACTCGGTCATGATCGACGAGCTGGATCGCGACGAGATTGTCGCGTTGCTGTCCCGCAACCATATCGGGCGCATTGCCTATTCCATGCATGACCGCGTGGACATACAGCCCATCCACTACGTGTACGCGGATGGCTGGCTCTACGGACGCACCTCGCACGGCGCGAAGTTCGCCACGCTCATGAAGAATCGCTGGGTCGCATTCGAGGTGGATGAAGTGTCCGCGCTGTTCGACTGGACCAGCGCCGTGGTGCACGGTGCCGTCTACATCCTGACGCCCGACGAGATCTCGCCCGCCGCCCACCACTCCTGGGCACGAGCCGTGGATCTCCTCCGCCGGCTGGTCCCAGGGTCGCTCGGCGCCAACGATCCGGTGCCGGAGCGCGACGTGGTCTTCCGCGTTGCGGTGCAGGAGGCCACCGGACGCCGGTCCCGCGTCAGCACAGAGGCGTAACTGCCGCACCCGCCCAGCGCGCAGCGCCGTCAGGGAGATGCCGACGGCGGAATCACCAGCGAGACCTGATCGCCCGGCAGCACCGAAATGTTGTCGCTTACCGGACGGCTCGATCCACCGATCGGGTCCGCCAGAAAGCGCATCTCACGTGCGCCGCCCACAAGATCCGGCGGAATGGTGAAGGTGGCGCTCGAGTTGCCGGTCACCATCCCCAGTCGCACGCGCCGTCCCTCCGAGAGGACGTAGATGTTCATGTCCGCGAACCCCTGGTTCTCCACTTTGAGCAGCGTGGGCCCCGGCCGCTCTGCCCTGGTGTTCGGCTGCTGCTGCGAATGCGCGCACGCCAGGATCGCGGAGAGCAGGAGAGCGGGAAGAACTCGTGTGATGAGATGCATCGTTGTTTCGGCTGCTGGCTGTCGACGCGACGCCAGTTCAGACCCCTCCATACCATTCGTACCCCTGATCGCTCCAGTAGCCGCCGTTGCGCTCGGGGAGGAAAAGCATCTTCGTCAGGTACTTCGTGCACTTGTAACCGAGCTTCACCGGTGAGTTGATCCGCGCGGGCGCGCCGTGCGGGCTCCCGAGATACTGCCCGTCCATCCCGTACGCGACGATGGTCTGCGGGTGCATCGCGCTTTCCAGATCCCAGCTCTCGTGGTACCCCTTGTCGAACGACTGGAAGTCCACATAGCGCGCATCCGGATGAAGGCCGGCCAGTCGGGCCAGTTCGCTCACGCGCACGCCGGTCCATTCGGCCACCGCGGTCCATCCTTCCACACAGTAATGGTCCACCCGCTGCGTGATGCCGCGCAGCCGCGTGAGATCGTCCAGCGAGAGCCTGAGCGGGTGCTGCACTGCTCCGCCGACGTCGAGCGTCCACTTGCCGCGGGTGGCTTCGTTCCACACCGGCACAGAATCCGAGATGAAATACTTCGGGAAGGCCGTCCCCGCATTGCGAGCGCTCGCGGAAGCCTTGTCCATCGACGTATGACGGAAGAGGCCGCGCTCCACCTTCTCGTTGAAGCGTTCGGCGCCGCGCAGCAGCGGCCGGGCCGCGCGCGGCCCTTCGGAATCGCACGCGGCCAGATAGGCGGCCGGAAGCCAGAGCCCGCCCGCAATGATGAAGCGTCGCCGGTTCATGGAGACGATCCGTTGGTGACAGAGCTCTCCTCAGGCGCGCGCGCCCTCCTCGGCGGAAAGAGATGATAGAATGGCCGCGCGTTACGCTCTTCAGGAGAGAGTGCCGGGTTGTAATTGCCCGTGATCATGGACGGAATGGAATACGGATCCACGACAAATACCATGAAGACATGCGCCAGAGCCAGCGCCACAAGCACGACCATCGCGAGGAAATGCCAGTAGCGCGCCCACACGAACCCGCCCAGGATCCAGGTGAGCGGCGCCAGTTGGACCGGCTTCCAGATCGCGAGCCCCGTGAGGACGGCAAGAACGCCAAAGACCGGCAGCGCGAAATACGTGAGCTTCTGCAGAACGTTATGCTTCCCCTGCCTCGGGTGATCCGGGCGGATGAACAGATAGTAGCGGATCATCTGCCAGGCGTCGCGAACGTCGCCGCGCCGCGGCACCAGATCGCGCCACTCACCGTGCAGATAGATGAATCCAAGATAGATCAGCCCATTGATGACCAGCACCCACATGGCGGCGAAGTGCCAGTTGCGCGCGCCGGCCAGCCATCCGCCAAAGGTGAGCCAGCCAGGGATGGCCTCATGCGCGAATGGATAACAGCAGAAGCTCTCGCCCCGCCGGGCGAAGGCGGGATAGGCGTTGAAGATCCTGAGCCCGCTCCCCACCATGATCACGAACGCGATCACGTTTACCCAGTGCGTCGTGCGAACTATCCAGTGGTGCCGTTTGGCCATGCCGCCTCCGTCGCGCGTCATCCTGCGGGCGTCGTACCGCTCGCCGTATTTCCCGCCACTCCCGAAATGTTGAGTCCCGCACGTCGCGGCGCTACATCGCGAGGCCGAACGTGATGCGATATTGAAGGCGGCCGTCGCACAATTCAGTTCCGGATCTCCACACGCCCATGCCGATTCTCCCGCTGTACGGTCACCATGCACTCCGCGAGCGGCTCCGCAAGACGGTCGCGCGTGGCGCACTCCCCTCGAGTCTGCTCCTGCACGGACCGCATGGAGCAGGCAAACAGCGCCTGGCCCTCTGGCTGGCGCAACTGCTCGTGTGCACCGGAAGTGGCGAACGCCCCTGCGATTCGTGCGTGTCCTGTCGCTATGTGCGGGCGCTGGCGCACCCCGACGTGCGCTGGTTCTTCCCCCGGCCGCGACTCTCCGACGGCGATGCGTCAGTCGAGAACATCCTGGCGGACTATGCGGATGCCATCGTGGAGCGCGAGAAGGCTGGCGGCATCTACCCACCACCGAGCGGCCTCGAAGGAATCTTCGTCGGCGCGATTCACGCCGTCGTCCGCCTCGCGTCGCTGGCGCCCGCGCTCGGAGCGCGCACCATTTTTGTCCTGGGCGACGCCGAGCGCATGGTTCCACAGGAAGGCGCCGAATTCGCCGCCAACGCACTGCTCAAACTGCTCGAGGAGCCGCGGCAGGATACCACGATAATTCTCACCTCGAGCGAGCCTGGCTCATTACTTCCCACCATCCGGTCGCGAGTGGTTTCGGTGCGTGTCCCCCTCCTTACCGACGCGGACGCGCAACACTTCCTGGAGGACCCGGTTGTTCAGGCTGCCCTGGATGCCCATGGCGTCCCGGGGAAAACACCTGATCGCGTCCGCGCAGCCGGGGGGGCGCCAGGAAGATTGTTCGGTGCGGCAGCCGCAGGGGAAGCGGCCGCGGCCGCCGCACGCCTGCTGCAATCAGCAGGCGCGGAACGCGATGACCAGGCGCGCGCCGTGCTGGCCATGGGCGGAGCCGGTGCCCGCGCCTTCTTCACCGATGTCCTCGATGCGCTTGCCGTGATGTTGCTTGCGCGCCAGCGCGCCAGCCTGGACCAGGGTAATGATAAAGCGGCGGTCAGCGCCGCCAGGGCAATTGGCATGGTCGAGGAGGCACGCGCGCACGCTGGCGGGAACGTCAACCCTCAACTGCTGGGGGCCGCGTTGCTGCGGCACCTGAAGGAGCTCGGCGTATGAATGGCATGAGTCATGTAGATGCGGAGGGAGACGCACGCATGGTGGACGTCACGGCCAAGGAGGTGACAAATCGTGTTGCGCGGGCGAGCGGCTGCATCCGAATGAAACCCGAAACGCTTGCCTGCATTCGCGGTAACGAACTGAGCAAGGGAGACGTCATATCTGTAGCGAAAGTGGCCGGGGTTCTGGCGGCCAAGCGCACGGCGGAGTTAATTCCCCTCTGCCATCCGCTCCCGCTTACCGACATTCAAGTGCAGTTGACCCCGGTGGAATCGCTCCCTGGGCTGCGGTGTGAAGCAACAGCCCGGACGGTCGGGCGAACAGGGGTAGAAATGGAGGCGATCACGGCGGTTGCAGTAAGCCTGATCACAGTGTACGACATGGCGAAGGCGATAGATAAGGACATGTCAATCACGGACATATGCTTGCTGGAGAAGTCAGGAGGAAAGTCTGGAAACTGGAGGCGCGGGTAGCGCCGCCCTCCGTGCGGAGTCAACTGAAGCAGCGGGGCCAAACAGCCCCGTTTGCTTATGGGATATCCTGCAGGGGAGGATTCGCTATTGCAGAGCGCACAACAGAGCTACTCTCATCGAGGCGATCGCCTCAGACGGATGGACCGGCTACGGAAGGTCGGGCTGGTCGTGGTGTTCCTGGGTGCCGTCGCACTCGTTCCGCGAGAACAGCCGCGGGCCGCACAGGCGTCGGAGAACTCGAGTTTCGCCTTCGGATCGTCCAGCCAGAACCGGAAGTTGCGGGCTGATCTGGATGCCGCCAGGGGCGCGCTGGAGCTGGCAAATGCCCAGCTCACCCGGGCGCGCACGATCATGGCCTATTCGTCCCGCTACAAGGTGAGCGCCGACGTGGCCGGTTCCGTGTACGATGTTGCTGTGGCTGAGGGCATTGACCCTGAGCTCGGCTTCCGGCTGGTCCGCGTCGAGAGCGAATTCAATCCGCACGCGATAAGCCCTGCCGGCGCGATCGGACTGACCCAGCTCATGCCCGCCACGGCCCGGTATTTCGACAGCACCGTCACGAAGGAGAAGCTCTTCGATCCTCAGACCAATCTCCATCTCGGTTTCCGCTACCTCCGTTCGCTGATCGACGAGAATCATGGCAACGTGAAGCTGGCGCTGCTGGTCTATAATCGGGGGCCGCAGGCGGTCGAAACGCTCCAGTCGCTCGGCATGAATCCGAGCAACGGCTACGAGCACATCGTCATGAAGGGCTACACGGGCACGGGTCTCTCCAACTGAGGCTCCGGCTCCAGGACAGGAACAGAAGCCCCTGGTTCGCGTCGCGAACCAGGGGCTTCTGCGTGAGACGGCAAACGCTGGTGGCGGCACAGGGCGTTTTCCGCAACTGCTTACCGTAGCCGGCAGGAGTGACGCGACGAACAGAGCTGAACGACAGGACTACAGGATTGACCGAATTGAGTGGATTGTTGGGTGCCAATCCCCAACGTTTCAGTCCGTTCGCTGAATGGCGGCAACTGCTCTTGGAACCGCTCCGTGGAAATTCCGGTAGTCCTGGCAATCCTGTCCAGCCATCTGCCGGCCGGCGCTTACGTGCTCGCTAGTCCTGGTTCCCCACCAGCAGCTTCTGTCCTTCGCGCAGGTAGTCACCCTGGATCCCGTTCATTTTCCTGAGGGCCGACACGCTGGTGTCGTAGTCACGCGCGATGGACGTCAGCGTTTCCCCCTGCCGCACGACGTGAACGCCACCGCTCGAGGCGGCGGCCGGTCGTGCCGTGTGGCGCGAGGTGGATGCCCGGCGGCTCGCCGTCGTGTGGTGGGTCCTGCGGCGCGAGCCACTGATGACAATGACCTGTCCGGGAAAGATCATGCTCTTCCGGAGTCCATTGATCCGCATGAGCGTGGACACCGTCGTGTGATAGTGCCGGGCAATGAGGCCAAGCGACTCACCGCGCCGGACGACGTGCGAGACAGTACCCCGGCTGGACGATCCGTAGCGCTCGATGGAAGGATCCGGGACATCGCGAGCCGCGGCCACCACCGCTTCGGTGGGGAAGATCACGGTCTGACCGCCGGCGAGGCGTCCGTGCCGATTGGGCTTGAGCTTGGGGTTGTACCAGCGCAACTGCTTGACCGAGACGCCGGCGCGTCGCGCGAGAGCGAGCAGCGTCTCGTTCCGGCGCGTATCGTGGCGCGTGTACGCCACCCTGGCGTCGTGCGGGAGCGCGGCGAAACTGGAATCGAACGCCGTGGCAGTACCAACCGGCACGCGCACGAAGAACGAGTCGCCCGGCGGAGTCATCCCGCGCAGGATCTCGGGGTTCAGGCTGGTGATGGTGCTCACCGGCACGCGGGCGCCCTGCGCCACCGCCGCGAGCGGAGTCGCTGGACCGACGCGCACCGAGTCGTAGACGTAGGCCGAGTCGTAGTGCGGATCGAAACCGTACTGCCGAGGATCCTTCGCGACGAGCGCCGCGGCAATCAGGCGCGGCACATAGTCGCGGGTTTCCCCGCGGAGATAATCCTTGTCCGCGAGCGCGAAGAACGCGTCGTTGCCCGACTGTCCTTCAAGTTCATCGGCGTAGCGGCTGAGCCCGCGCGCCACGCGTCCCGGACCTCCATTGTAGGCGGCGGCCGCGAGGTACAGGGAGCCGAACTGTTCATTCAGATAGCCCAGGAACTTGACGGCGCCATCGGTGGATCGCACCGGGTCACGACGCTCGTCCACCCACCAGTCCACGCGCAGTCCTACGCCCCGCGCGGTGCTCGCCATGAACTGCCAGATACCGACGGCGGCGGCGTGCGAGTACGCATCCGGATCGTAGCCGCTCTCGATCAGCGCAAGGTACGTCAGATCCTCGGGCAGTCCCGCCGCGTGCAACTTGCTGCGGATCATCGCGTCGTACCGCCCGCTGCGATCTATCCACTGTTCGAACAGGTCGTGCGCGGCGTGCTGATAGCGATTCACGAAGTAGGCGACACGGCTGTGCGTCTCGTACGAGTGCACGTCGATGTCCCAGCTCGGTTCCGAATCGGTGGGCGTGGCCGAATCCGCCGGCGGGGTCGCGGTATCGCCAAAGATGTTCAGCGCCTCGCTGGTCACATCATGCTGCGCGACATTGGTCGTATCGACTGCGCGGAGCGAGTCGGCGGTCCGGTGCGCGAGGACGCTGTCGGTGACTGCGGATGGCGCCGCGGAGACAACGGGCGCGGGCGCCGGATTGGGACGCGCGGCATGACACGCGGCGGTCGCCAGCAGGGCCACCCACCAGAGACGGGAAGGATTCACGGTGCGGTCGTGTGGGTGGAAGGGGACATGGAGGCGTACGGCGAACGGAGTCAGCGCGTGGCGATGAAGTTGCCCAGCACACGGTTGGTGGCCGAGAGCACGGCCAGGACCGCGCCGCGCACCGGATCGTTCTCGACCAGGCAGGACCCGAGCAACTTGGGTGGACCGTCCCGGCGATTGGCCACCGAGACGATGACCACGGTGGCGTCGAACGCCCGAATGGCCTTTACGCCCACGAGCTCGAAGACCATTGCGCCTTCGGAAAACGCTTCGATCGCGCGGAGTGCCGCGTCCGCGGCGACACGGAGATCCACGGTGGCGCTGGATGGGCCGTGTGCGGTGCCCGTGACGCGAAGGCCGTCAATCCATTCCAGTTCCACCTCCGCGTGGCAATGCCCGTCGGCACCACGGGAAAACTGGAATGCAGTGAAGCGCAGACGCTCACGTCTGCCGTGCAGCGCGGGGGCGGGAATGTCGCTTTCGCTCTGAATCTGCGTCATGAAGACAGGTCTGGGGGTCCCGCGCAAACTGATTGATGCGCCGACAATACGCAACACGATCGAGAGAGGCGAACGCAACCACGCGCTGGCGATCGCGCCGGCACGGTCTATATTCGCGTGCCATGCATGCTCTCCTGTTGGTGCTCGCGCTCGCCGGCGGCGCGATGCATGACGACTCGCTCGCGGCGCGCATTCGTGCGCGTATTGCCGTGGTGCCCGGTGCCGAAGTCGCGGTGTCATTTCGCCATCCCGGCCACGGGGACTCGCTCGACATCAATGCACGCACGATGATTCACGCCGCCAGCACCATGAAGGTGCCGGTTATGATCGAGCTGTTTCGCCAGGTGGACGGCGGTGGCCTCTCGCTCGACCAGCGCATCCTGCTCGTCAACCAGTTCGGATCCATTGTTGACGGCTCGCTCTACTCGCTGAGCAAGGCGGATGACTCGGACAGTTCACTGTACGCGCGGACCGGCGATCGCGTCAGCGTGCGCGAGCTGATGGACCTCATGATCACGCGCTCCAGCAACCTGGCCACGAACGCGCTCATCGCGCTCGTGGGCGCGCAGCGGACCACGCAGGCCATGCGGTCGCTCGGCGCGAACCAGATCCAGGTGCTGCGGGGTGTGGAGGATGAAAAGGCCTTCGAGCGCGGCATGAACAACATGACCACGTCGGCCGACCTCGCCACCATCATGGAGGCCATCCTGCAGAACCGCGCGGCATCACCGAAGAGCTGCGCGGCCATGCGCGACATCCTGCTGCACCAGGAGTTCAGCGCCGAGATTCCGGCGGGGTTGCCACCGGGGACGCCCGTGGCACACAAGACGGGATGGATCACCGGGCATCTGCACGACGCCGCCATCGTGTATCCCCATGGCGTCGATCCGTACATCCTCGTCGTGATGACGCGCGGCATTCCTGATGAAAATGTGGCGCGCGCCCTCATCGTGGACATCTCGCGCATGGTCTATGCGCACGTCATGACAGAGGCGCACGCGCGGGCCGCCTGATCCTGCGCTGCCCTTGTGCGCGCCAGCGCGGGGCGCCATGCTGCATTGTATGGCGTCCCATAGGTAGCCGGACCTGGTGACCGGACGGGGGCGCGCTCCTCCGCGTTCTCGAACCTGGCAACCATGGACACGACTGGCCCCACCCTGCACCGCGCGGCGGCCGACGATCGCCGGCTGCGCCGGGACATCGGCATCATCGGACTGCTCTTCACCGCCGTCGGCTCGATCATCGGATCGGGCTGGCTCTTCGGTGCGCTCGCCGCATCGCAGATCTCGGGACCGGCGTCCATTTTCGCCTGGGCCATTGGCGGGGTGATGATCATCCTGATCGGCCTCTGCTATGCGGAGCTGGGCACCATGTTTCCGGTATCCGGCGGCGTGGTGCGCTTCCCGCACTATGCCTTCGGCTCCTTCGCCAGCTATACGCTCGGCTGGATCACCTGGCTCGCGGTAGCCTCCACCACGTCCATCGAGGTGGAAGCGGCCCTGCAGTACGCCACGAACTACATCCCCTGGCTCCAGCACCTCAGCAACGGGGTACCGGTGCTCACCGGGGCCGGCTTTGCCGTGGCCGCCGCGATGCTCGCGCTCTTCAGTCTGATCAACGTCATTGGCATTCGCTGGTTCGCTCGACTCAACAACGCGCTCGTCTGGTGGAAGCTCGGCATCATCTCGCTCGTGATCATTGCGTTCCTGGTCACCGTCTTCCATCCGGGCAATTTCAACCACGCGCAGGCCGGCGGCTTCATGCCGTTTGGCTGGAGCGGCGTGTTCTCCTCCATTGCCACCGCCGGCATCGTCTTCTCGTACCTCGGCTTTCGGCAGGGCGTGGAGCTCGCGGGCGAGACGCGCCATCCGCAACGCAACGTCCCGATCGCCATCATCGGCTCGGTCGTGATCACGGGCATCATCTACGTGCTGCTCCAGATCGCGTTCATCGGGGCGCTCCCACCGAATGCGGTCGCGCACGGCTGGGCGCACATTGGTACGAGCTTTACCGGCGGCCTGGATCACCTCGCGGCCACGTACGGACCGCTGGCGGCGCTGGCCAGCGCGATGGGGCTCACCTGGCTCGCCGTGCTGCTCTACATCGATGCGTTCATCTCGCCCGCGGATACGGGGCTGATCTACACCACGGTCACGGCACGGATCTCGTACGCCATGGGGCGCAACGGCAACGTGCCGCGGGCGCTCGCGCGCGTCAACGCCCGGGGCGTACCCTGGGTCAGTGTCATCCTGACGTTCGTGATGGGGCTCATCTTCTTCCTTCCCTTTCCCGGCTGGCAGAAGCTCGTGGGGTTCGTGACGTCGGCTACGGTGCTCTCGTTCGGCTCCGGCCCACTGGCACTCGTGTCCATGCGAAAGCAGATCCCGCGTCAGGATCGTCCCTTCCGGCTGCCGGCGGTCATCGCGATTGCGTACCTCGCCTTTCTGTCATCCAACCTCATCGTGTACTGGTCGGGGTGGGACACCGACTGGAAACTGTTCGTGGCGGTGATCATCGGCTACCTGGTGCTCGTGACGTACGAGATCCGGCATCACGACATCACGCCCCCCATGGAGTTCCGCTCTGGCGCGTGGGTGCTCGCCTGGCTGGCGGGACTCGCGATCATCAGTTGGATCGGTTCCTATCCCGAGCCGAGTCATTACGCCGGCAATCTTGGCATCCTCGGCTTCGGCTGGGCCATTCTCGTCATCGCCGTGTTCTCCGCGCTGATCATGTGGATGGCCGTGGCGCTCCGGCTTCCGACTGCACGCGTGGAAGCCCATCTGCAGGAGACGCCGGCCGAGCCGCCGGCGGCCATGGTGGGGTAGTGCCGCGCCGGGACTGCACCGTGCGCCCGGCCGGCCGCGCGCAGACGTGCCATTGCAAGCGTTCCCAACGATTGGCATCATCCCCGCGTACATGTGTTGGATGCGCCGCAGGCCGCGTGATCAGCCGGCGATCGCCATCGCCACGCAGGCGCGAGTCTCCACGCCGTCTCCCACTCCTTCTCCCGTCCTCGCCCATGCGACATCTGTCACTTGTGTCCACGCTGCTGGCTGTGATGACAGCCGCGGTACCACCCCTGGTGGCGCAGCAGGCGCCGGCCGCGCCGGATGCAGCGCCCCGCCTCGATTCGGTCACGCTCGCCGGCATGGCCTGGCGCAACATCGGGCCCGCCAACATGGGCGGACGTGTAGCGGACATCGCCGGCATTCCCAGCCCGTCCAAGACGTTCTACGTCGCGGCCGCCGGCGGCGGCATCTGGAAGACGACCAATGCGGGCACCACCTTCCGCCCCATCTTCGAGCACGAGCGCGTGGTGTCCATGGGCGCGCTCGCCATCGCACCATCCGACACGAACATCGTCTGGGCCGGAACCGGCGAGCAGAACTCGCGCAATTCCATCATGCCGGGTGGCGGCATCTACAAGAGCATCGATGGCGGAATGCACTGGCAGCTCATGGGGCTCGAGGCCACGCAGCAGATCGCACGCATCGTGGTCGATCCGCGCAACGCTGATGTCGTGTACGTCGCGGCCCTGGGACATGCCTGGGAGCCCAACAAGGACCGCGGGCTCTACAAGACGACCGACGGCGGCAAGAGCTGGAAGCTCATCAAGTTCATCAGCGACCGCGCGGGCTTCATTGACGTTGCCATGGATCCCAAGGATCCGAACACGCTCTACGCGTCGAGCTATGAGCGTATCCGCACGCCGTGGTCCTATACGAGCGGCGGCCCGGGCAGTGCACTCTGGAAGACGACCGATGCAGGCGCCACCTGGACAAGGATCGAGGGCGGCGGATTCCCGGCCACGCAGCTTGGGCGCATCGGCCTTGCCATTTCCATGAGCAATCCGAACATCGTCTACGCGCTCGTGGAGGCCGACTCCGTGCGCGGCGCGAAGGCGCCGTTCCAGGTTCCGCTGAGCGATTCCGGCAACGCCAAGGCGTCGCGGTCGAATCGGCTGCTCAGCGGACTCTATCGCTCGGACGATGCCGGCAAGACCTGGCGCTGGATGAACGACAAGGATGTGCGTCCGTTCTATTACTCGCAGGTCCGCGTGGACCCGCAGGATCCAGATCGCGTGTACTGGTCGTCCACGCCGGTCAATTTCTCGACTGACGGCGGCAAGACCGTGCGCAACGCCACGCAGGGGATTCACGTGGATCATCACGCCATGTGGATCGACCCCAACGATCCGCAGCACTTCGTGGTGGGCGACGATGGCGGCGTCTCGCAGACCTGGGATCGCGGCGGCAACTTCGACTTTCTGGATGTGCTCCCGATCGGCCAGTTCTACGAAGTATCGTACGACATGGCCGTTCCCTACCGCGTCTGCGGTGGCTTGCAGGACAACGGGAGCTGGTGCGGTCCGAGCCGCAAGCGCGACGGTGGCATCACGAATTCCGACTGGTTCACCGTTGGTGGCGGCGACGGCTTCTACACCGCGCAGGATCCGAGCAATCCGAACATCATCTACGCCGAGTCCCAGGGCGGCGCCATTGGACGGCTGGACTACTCCACAGGAGAGCGCAGCCAGATCGTGAAGCCGGAATGGCGGCCGCACTACACCCAGTTCGAGGATTCGATTCTGGTCACACGCGGTGACACCACGAAGCCCGAATCCCGGGATGTGAAGAAGCACGTCACCGCGCTGCGCGCGCAGCAGCGGATGGATTCCGTCGCCCTCGACATGCGCTACAACTGGGACACGCCGTATTTCATCTCACCGCACTCGCCGAGCACGCTGTACATTGGCGGCAACCGCGTGCTCAAGTCCACCAACCGCGGCGACGACGTCTATCCGATCTCCCCGGATCTGTCCACGCAGGACTGGGCGAAGATCAAGGTGAGCATCAAGACCACCGGCGGCATCACCAACGACGCCACCGGCGCGGAAACGTACGGCACGATCACCACGCTCGCCGAATCGCCGATCCGTCCGGGGCTGCTGTACGCGGGCACTGATGACGGCAACTTCTGGCTCACCCGGAACGATGGCGCGACGTGGGAGAACCTCACGGGCCGCTTCCCCGGGCTGCCGCCAAAGACGTATGTCGTACGCGTCGAGCCCTCGCACTTCGACACGACGACGTTCTACGTGGCGTTCGACAATCACCGCACCAACGATTTCAAGCCGTACCTGTACGTCACCACGGACTATGGCAAGACGTTCCGCTCGATCGTCAACAATCTGCCCACGGGCGGGCCGGACTTCCTCCACGTGATACGGGAGGATCCGGTCTCGCGTGACCTGCTCTTCGCGGGCACCGACGTGGGAGCCTATGTGTCGCTCGATCGCGGCGCGCACTGGCAGAAGTTCATGACCGATCTGCCCACCGTTCCGGTGCACGATCTCAAGATCCAGCCGCGCGACCACGAGCTGATCGCGGCGACACACGGGCGGGGCATCTGGATCGTGGACATTGCGCCGCTGGAGCAGATGGCGGACAGCGCCATCGCCGCGGGCCCGCATCTCTTCCAGCCGACCATTGCTTTCGAGTACGGTGAAGCGCCCGGCGCGAACGCGGATAACGGCCAGCAGTACTTCGAAGCGCGCAGCGCACCGTACGGCGCGAGCATCGCCTACCGGCTCACGAGCGGCCAGCGCAGCGACACCGCGAAGGTGGTGATCACCGACGTGCAGGGCGACACGCTCTCGACGCTCACCGGCCCGGGCACGCCGGGTCTGCACTACGTCACCTGGAACTTCCGCGGCAAGGCGCCGCCGTCACCGAAGCTGTCGCCCGCGGGCGTGCGCGACAGCATCGTCATGGCGCGGAAGATGGATCACGTCTTCGATTCGCTCGCGACGGCAGGCGTGGCCTCCAAGGCCGCGCTCGACCGGCTGCACAAGCAGCTCGTCAGCGGTGAGGGATTCGGCGCCTTCTTCCGGCGCAGCGGCGGCCCATCCGGCCAGTTCAATCCGCGGCCGGCAGAAAGCCCGGCGCCACGGAGCGCGGGAGCACGAGGTCGGCGTGGAGGCCAGGGCGCTCCCGGCCAGGTGCCGGGCGCGCAACCCGGTGATACCGCCAATGTCCGCGCACGGCGGCAGGGCGGTCCCGGCGGCGCCGCTGGTGCCAGCGAGGAGATTGACCGGGATGTGCTGGGTGACATCTTCAGCGCGCTGCGCAGCAGCGGCGCGATGACCCGCGGCTTTGGCGGCAGAGGCCGCGGCGCGGCACTCGTCGAAACCGGCGATTACCTCGTCACGCTCACCGTGGATGGGAAGTCGCAGCAGCGTCCCTTGCGTGTGGTCCGCGTGAGTGGCGGCAGTGATACGTCAATCATCACCGGAGACACCGAAGCGCTGGATCCCTGAATCGGCTGTAGCAAAAGGGGTCAGAGGCTGATAGGGGTCAGAGGCTGATCAGCCTCTGACCCCTATCAGCCTCTGACCCCTTTGCTCCCGTCCAGCGCGAATCGCCAGAGCGTGACATTCCCGGCGATCGAATCGTCAGTGTCGTATGGCAGTGGCGATCGAACCCGGGAGATGAATGCTGATCGACAGCCGGAATGCGGCTCCAGGCGAGGATGCCCAGCGGCTGGCCGCGCGCGCACGCGAGTTCGCGCGCGAAGGCTCGGTGTGCGAGGCAGTCGTGTCGCTCGACATGGCACTCGGACTCCTCCAGGGTGCACCCGTAGGCCCGCTGCACGCGGAGCTGTTGCGCGAGAAGGGCGTCCTGCTCCGGGACATCGGTGAGACATCCATCGCCGCGGCGCTGCTCAAGCGCAGCATGGACATCGCGCAGTACGTGCGGTCCGAGCGAGGCGTCACACTGGCCCAGTGCGAGATGGCTGTGGTGCTCGCGCGCCGTGGCGACATTGCTGGCGCGCGGCGGCTCCTGGACGATGCGGCTGGCTCGGCTGTCGCCGCCGCGGATCCGGCGCTGCACGCGGCCATTGCGGCGAGCCTGGGTGAGTTGGCCGCCATTCGCGGCGACACAACCGATGCACAGGCGCGCTACCAGGGCAGCCTCTCTGCGTGCCGGGCCGCCGGCGACGCGGCCGGCATGGGCGTCGCGCTCACGGGTCTGGGCCGGCTCTACATCGAGATGCACCAACTGGCAGATGCGGAACAGAGCCTCGAGCAGAGCCAGGTGCTGGCGCGCGACCGTGGGGACCTCTACATGGAAGCGCTGATTCACGTGGCGAACGCCGAGCTGATGATCGCCAGCGGGCGTCTTCCCGAAGCGGAACGCGAGTGCGAACAGCTTCTCGCCATTGCGCGGCGCCGCGGCGACCGGCTGCGTCGCGCGCAGGCGCTCCGCCTCTACGGCATGATCGCCGAGCAGAGGGCGGAGCTTTCCGACGCGGCGGACAAGCTCGAGGAAGCGCGGCAGCTCGCGGCTCAGGGCGAAGATGCAAGGCTGGCTGCGCAGGTGCTCTGCGAGCTGGGCGAGGTGTCCCGGCGTCGCGGTGAAATCGAGCGGGCACGGACGGCCTGGCAGCAGGCACTGGCTGCATTCCAGCGGCTGGGCGCCGCATCCGATGCCGGCGACGTCCAGCGGCGACTCTCCGCCCTCGCCGCCTGACCGTATGTCCTTTCATCCTCGAGCACGTCTCTCATGGCGCTAGAACGAATCAGAAACGGAAACTCCGAACCGCCACTCCGGCCTGAGCACCTTGCGCGCACCCCGGTGGCCGGATCGCCCGCGCTACCCCAGGCGCACGCTCCGCCGCGGCATGGACTGGATGCCCAGGATCCGGCCGGTGCGCTCCCCGGCGGTGTCAACGGGACAGGGGAGAATTCCGTAGGCCTGGAGAGTATCGTCGGCGTCAGCGATGCGCTGCGCGAGGCGCTGCGACACGCGCGGAAGGCTGCGGCCAGCCGCCTGACCACGGTGCTCATCGTGGGCGAAACCGGCACCGGCAAGGAGCTGTTCGCGCGCGGCATTCACTACGCCAGTCCGGCGCGTGGCGATCCGTTCATGGCGGTGAACTGCGCGGCAATTCCCGAAGCACTGCTCGAGTCCGAACTCTTTGGCCATGAACGCGGCGCCTTCAGCGACGCGCGAGGCCAGAAGCGCGGATTGCTGGAGCTGGCGGGTACCGGAACCGTGTTCCTCGACGAGATCGGGGAGCTGCCCCGGCGCCTCCAGCCCAAGCTGCTGCGCGCGCTGGAGGACCGGCGGCTGCAGCGCCTGGGCGGCCTGGAGGACGTTCCGATTCACTGCCGGGTCATTGCGGCGTCGAACACCGGGCTGAGTGAAGCGATGCAGCGCGAGGAATTCCGCGAGGATCTCTACTACCGGCTCAATGTCTTCCGGATCGTTCTTCCTCCGCTGCGCGATCGCGAGGGCGATGTCGAGCTGTTGGCGCGGCATTTCCTGGGCGCACTGGCGAGACAGCAGGACATGGAGCCCAAGACGCTGAACGCCGACGCCATTGCCGTCCTGCAGGCGCACAGCTGGCCCGGCAACATCCGTGAACTCAAGAACGTCATTGAGCATGCCGCCATCCTGAGCGAAGGCGACACGATCGATGCGGCGCGCCTCATGCTCCAGAAGCGCATGGCACTCTCCGGTACCAGCGCCCCCGGTCCCATCCGGGAGATCCACATTCCGCCCGAGGGACGGTCCCTGGCGGAGGTGGAAAAGGACGCGGTGCGCTTCATGCTGGAAATCACCAGGGGGAACCGGAGCGCCGCGGCGCGGATACTCGGCATCTCGCGCCCCACCCTCGCGCGCAAGATTCGCGAATACGGGATCGTCGTTCCGGCGGGCGGACGCGACCTGTGACGGGGGGACCCGTTCCGCAGGAGGACACGGGGGGCATGAGCATCGCGCGGTTGAAGGTCCTGGCCATCTCGGCGAGCGCGGCAGACTTGCGCCGCCTGCGCGAGACGCTCGCGCGCGACCCGTCGCATCAGATCGAGCTGCACGATGCGCGGCTCCTCAAGCAGGCGCTGCATCAGCTGCGCGAGACACGATTCGACGCCGTGCTCCTCCATCTCCTGGCCGACCGCGAACCCTCGTTGAGTCTGCTCGGCGCATTGCTCGAGCAGGCGACCGATGTTCCAGTCGTCGTGCTGACTGATCCCGTCGATGAGGAGCTCGGCGTGCTGGCGCTCAGGGCGGGAGCGCAGGATGCCCTGTGCAAGGAGCCGCTCGATAGCGGACTGCTGGCGCGCGCAATCCGGTTCGCGATCGAACGGCACCAGGTACACGTGGCGCTTCGTGCCATGGCGCTGATCGATGACCTGACGGGCCTGTACAACCGGCGCGGCTTCCAGGCGCTCGGCAAACAGCAGATGAAAATCGCCGATCGCACGCGGAAGCGGCTGTCACACCTCTTCGTCGACGTCGACAACCTGAAGAACATCAACGATCGGTTCGGGCATCGCGAGGGGGATCTGATGCTGCTCGAAACTGCCGATCTGCTGCGCAGCACTTTTCGCGAATCAGACCTCATCGCCCGCATTGGCGGCGATGAATTCGTGGTGCTCGCCATGGATGTCGCCAGCCCGACGCAGGAGCAGTGGACGGCGCGACTCGAGGAGCAGTTGCGCAGCCGCAATGCACATCCCGACCGGCGCTATCCGCTGTCACTGAGTCTCGGGTTCGCGTATTACGACCCGGAATTTCCCTGCGCCCTCAGCGATCTGCTGGATCGCGCGGATTCGTTGATGTACGAGCAGAAGCGCCGCAAACGGCGGCTCGCGCTACCTGGCGCTCCCGTGACGCGGCGCACGCCCGCCCGCGGCGTGCGCCGGGATGTGCGGCGAGCTGACTGAGGTGACGCGGGACGGACAGCGTCCCCTCACCCTTCGACAATAATGAGGTACTTGCTCGCCCCCCAGAACTTCAGCGGATCGGTGATGTGGAGCTCGCCGTTCGGCTTGCCGTCCGGCCCGGTACCTTCCTGCACCAGCGACGCGTCCTGGCGCGACACGATCGTGAACTTCCTGTCGGGGCTGGGCAGCATGATCGTGGAGGTGGTGAGCTTGTCAATCGACGTGAAGAGTGATGCGTCGAGCGTACGCGCCGGTACGAGCGCCTTGTGGCCGAAGAAGAGGAACTTGGAGCCTTCCTCCACGACGATCCCCTTCTTCTTGAGATCATCCTTGGTGCCGATCACGTAATACACGGTGTTGAGCTCCGTACGCAGCGTGGTCGCCGTGTCGGCCACCGCCTGCTTCGCTGAGGCGAGCGCGGTGTTGGCGGTGGTGAGACTGTCAACGCGACCCGTGAGCTCGGCGATCTGCTGCTTCTGGCGATCCGCCATGGCCTGCAGCGAGGCGATGGTTTCCTCGTACTGGCTGATCTTCCCCTGCAGCGCCTTGTTGGAATTGCCGAGTGACGCCACGCGGTTGCGACTGCGATTGAGCAGCGCGGTCACTTCCTGCACCTTGCCCAGCAGGCTGGCGCGATACGCGGCCTTGGGATCGGACGACGATTCGGATTTCACATCCAGCGGCACATGCGATTTGAGCCCTTTCACCTTGGAGAGCTCCTGGTCGATGTCGCCGAGCAGCTTGGTGGTTTCCTGGAAGCCCTGCATGACCGAGTCCTGCGCGGCAGCGGCGGCATGCGCATTGGCGAGCTGGGTATTCAGGGTGGTGACCGAGTCGAGCGCCGTCGCGCGGCCGGCCGTTCCGAAGCCGCCCTTTTCGCACGCGACGACCGCAAGCAGCGCGATCAGCGTGCACACACGTCTCATCATGGATTCGTCCCTCGCAATGATTGTTCTGGGAGTCCTGCGAATGCAGCCGACTGCGTCGCTGCGGGAAGCACGCTCAGGCTGAGCGGCAAACGGGCTGCAGTGACCCGGGCGGGCCTCGAACCCGCGACCTACGGATTAAAAGTCCGTTGCTCTACCAGTTGAGCTACCGGGTCGATGCACTGGCGCTGGAGTTTCTCAACGCACGTCAATGGCGAATGCGCATCCTCGCGGACGCGGCGTAATCTAATCGGGCTGACCAGTGAATCCAATCATCCGCATGACGTAACGCCGCGGATCGCAGCACGACAGTGACGCGTGTCACACGTCTCGCCGCGGCCCCGAAGGCGGGAGTTGCGATTCATCGGCCGCACGCAGCGGAGCGTCCGCGGCCAATTCCTCCATGACCGCAGGCCAACGGCCAGCGCGCTCGAGTTCCGGCTGGTAATAGCCGCAGAGCGACGCACGGGTGCTCAGGGTAATGGCCTCGTCGATGCGCATGATCGCATCACTCGCCCGGGCCGGTGGTGCAAGTCGCCGGACGTAGTACCACATGGCCTGGCGCAACAGGTAATACTCCGAGAAGAGCAGATCGTGTGCAAAGCCCTGTTCGCGGCGATCGTGGCCATGCGCCGCTGCCGCATACAGGTGCGCGCGAATCACCGCCAGACTACTCCGACCGCAGAGCGCCACATCCACCAGACTACGGATGACTGGCGGCAGATAGTCCACCCGATCCGCGCGCGGCAGCGAGAGCCATGGCTCTTCCGCCGTGGCCGACTGCCACTCGACGAGAATTTCGGGAATGTGCTCATGGAGGTGTTCGCACAATTCCGCATGAGGATTCGTGGGCGCAGGCATGCTCGCGAGAAATGCAGGAACTGCACCACCGGCGTGCTCCCCCATCGCCACGCGTCGTCCGAACTTCTCCGCCGGGCTCGCGGACCGGGAGGTGCCGATCCACACGAGAAAAACGCGGCGATGGACGGTACTCCCATGCTTCGCCGGTCACAATTACATTCCGCTCATCTGCACGGCGCATTGAGGCGCCCGATGCATGACATTCCTGATTTGGAGGATTTCCATGTTTCGATCGGCGTTGGCAGTGACCTCCGCGGCAGCGATTCTTGGCGCACTGGGCATGGCAGCGCCCGCGGCGAATGCGCAGCAGATGACCAGCACGACGTCCACCGGGACCGTGTATTTTGGTGCCGGATTGGGACTGACGGTTCCGATCGGGAGTCTCAGCGACGGGAACAACACCGGCTGGCACATTCAGGGCATGGGTGGATGGGAGTCCACGACGACGCCCTGGGGATTTCGTGGTGACCTGACCTACAACTCGCTCGGCGGCAAGAATATCAACGTGCCCGGCGTGGGTGCGACGCAGTTCCCCAAGCTGAGCATCCTCGCCATCACCGGGGACGGCGTCTACCAGTTCCGCCCGTCGGCGCAGTCCGGCTCCTCGACCATCCCGTATGTGCTCGCCGGCCTCGGACTCTACCACCTCAGCTTCAGCGACAACGGCGGCAGCCAGACCAAGTTCGGCATCAACGCCGGCGCGGGGCTCGAGTTCCGGCTCACCGGGTTCTCGGTGTACGCAGAAGGCCGCTTCCATGACATCTTCACCAGCGGCAAGTCGGGACACTACATCCCGCTTACGGTTGGCGTGAAGATCGGCGGCAGG
>DASVWN010000072.1:0-50950 GCA_036393195.1 Gemmatimonadaceae bacterium
ACGGACTGCACGCCTCGATGTGCGGAAATGCCGCGCTGTGCGTGACGCGCTTGGCGACCAAGCTGGAGCCGGCACTGAAGTCCGGAATTCACATCCAGTCAGATGCTGGCGTGCTGGAGGCGCGCATGGTGGGGGCCACGCCGGAGGTCGATCTGCCGGCGGTGAGGGAGGTAACGTCTGATCTGGCGATTGCCCGGGTGGCAGGCGAGCAGCGCATTGGCTTCTGTCGCCCGGGCGTGCCTCACCTGGTGGTCCGCTGTGCTGACGTCATGTCGGTGGACGTCATTTCGCGTGGCAGGGCGCTGCGACGGGACGCGTCACTGCAGCCGGCCGGAGCGAACATCGACTTCGTTTCGCGCCGGGACGACGGGACTTGGGCCATCCGGACGTATGAGCGCGGTGTGGAAGGGGAAACGCTGGCGTGCGGAACGGGCGCGATAGCCGCGGCGATTCTGCTGGCCGCCTGGGGCGACTCCGGGCTCGAAACGAACCTCGTGACGCATTCTGGTCGCCTGGTGAGCGTGCGGCTGCGTCGGGAGGGCGACGTGTGGTACCCGTCGCTCCGGGGCGAGGGACGCCTGGTTTTTACCGGACAGCTCGCGGATCGTTAGCGAGCTGTCGACCGCGGATGGACTGCCGGGCTTGCGGGAGTCTGAGCTTCTGGCAGGCGGGGCGGTTTCTGCACTCGCCTCATGTGGTCAACTTCAACATATGCAATGGCAATGATTTGGAAGGCAGCCGACGGAGCAGCGCCGGCGGCTTTCCACATTTGTCCACCATCGATAGTTTACATAACATATCTTATACGCACTAGCGAAAGGAACTAAAAAGAAACGGGGGCTCACGACACTTCAAAGCCCCCGTCGCGACAGCTCCGGTCCGCAGCCTACCCTTGCTTCGCTGCCTTGGCCTCGATCTCGCCAAGCCGGATCTTCGCCTCCGAAGCCGCAGGACTCGAGGGATCATCGGCGAGCTTCTGCCAGATCGCCTGCGCCTCAGCCGACTTTCCGGCATCCATGAGCGCCCGCGCGGCGCTCGCCAGATACACGTCCCGATCTGCCGGATAAGCCGCCGCAGCCGCGGCCTTCTGGTATGCGGCCGCCGCTTCGGCTGGCTTGTTCGTCTGGTCGTAGCCGGCCGCGGTCAGGTTGTATGCGCTGGCACGCATGACCTTGTCATCCGACGAAAGCAGCGAGGCCAGTTGCTTGATCCCCTCCTCGTACCGGCCATTGTCATACAGGACTTCGGCCAGAAGGAGTCGCGCCTGATCGCCTGAGGGCGTCTTGCCGTACCGGCTCACGATCTTTTCCAGGTTGCTCTGGGCCAATGGCAGGTTGCCGGCCGTGAGCGCCAGTTCCGCATCGCCCAGCGCCGCTGACGCGTTGCTCGCCTGCTCGGCCTGCGACTTGTGGTAGAACCACCCGCCTGCCGCGATCACCACAATGACCGCGGCCGCGATGGTGAGCTGTTTGGAGTGCAGTTCAGCCCATTCGATAATGTTTTCAGTGCGCTCATCGAAATCAGGGCGCCCATATGCTCCCGTACGTGTCATCGGCCATCCGGTTGAGGTGAGCTCGTGCAATCGACAATGTGAGCGGGCCAGAATGCCGCTCGCCGTCGCATGCCCCTGGGGTGACTCGAACACCCGGCCAACGGTTTAGGAAACCGCTGCTCTATCCACCTGAGCTACAGGGGCGAAATCGGAATCATCACGCCGCAGCATGCGCCGGGCTCCTGAGCACTTGTGCCGCTGTATAACCTTCAAAAGTACACCCTCGCCAAATATCGCGCGACTCTCACGCCATTGGCATTGCGGCGTGCCGGGCGCCCCTGCCGCTGCACCGTGGAGGCGCCCCAATGGGTTCCTTCCGCCGCCAGCTCTGGTGCTCTGTTCTTGCCCTGCTCACCGCCGCGACGATTCCCACTGCGGCCGCGACGCAGGGCCACGCGCCTCGTGAGCGCCTCAGGGCTCGGCCGGCGCGCTCCGACAGCACAGGTGCCTCGCCAGCGTATGATCCTGCCCTGCGGGGCCTGCGGTGGCGCCTGGTGGGACCGTTTCGGGGCGGCCGCGCGGTCGCGCTGTCGCCGGAGATCCCACGCATCCGCTCAGCTTCTATTTTGGCGCCGCGGACGGCGGCGTCTGGAAGACAGAGAACGCTGGCGCAACCTGGCAAAATGTCCGGGCCCGCACGATCCCGACATCGTATACGTCGCGGCGATGGGCCACGCCTTTGGCCCCAATGCGGAACACGGCGTGTATCGCTCCCGTGATGGCGGAGACCACTGGACCGAGCGGACGAGCCATGCCGTCTGCCCGATGGCCCGATCGGGAGGATCGGCATCGCCGTGTCCCCCGCTCGCCCTTCCCGACTCTGGGCCAGCGTGGAAGCGCCTGATTCGTCTGGCGGAATTTTTCGCTCGGACGACGACGGCGCGACAGGGACATGACCGGCACCGAGTGGTACGGGACGGTCTTCGCGCTGGCCGAATCCCCCGTCGCCGCCGGCGAACTGTGGGCAGGATCGGACGATGGCCTGATCCATCTGTCGCGCGATGGCGGCGCGAGCTGGACTGATGTGACGCCACCGGCGCTCAAGTCTTTTACGCGCGTGAGCATCATCGAGCCGTCGCACTTCGACGCAGGCACCGCGTACGTTGCGGCCACTCGATACCAGCTCGATGACCTGCGGCCGCTGCTCTTCAGGACAACGGACTACGGGAAGACATGAACGCAGATCACGACGGGGATTCCCGCCACCGCCTATACCCGCTCCATCCGGGAAGACCCCGTGCGACGCGGCCTGCTCTTCGCGGGCACCGAGTCCGGCGTCTGGGTTTCCTTCGACGACGGCGGACACTGGCAATCGCTGCAGCTCAATCTCCCCCGTACGTCCGTGCGCGATCTCGCCTTTCACGGCGCTGACCTCATCGTCGCCACCCATGGCCGCGCTTTCTGGTCGCTCGACGACATTTCTCCCCGGCGCCAGCTCGCCGACTCCATTCGCCACGCCATAGCACGGGCGCAGTCGTGCGTCGCTTCACGAGCCGCGCCGTCAGCGATACGGCGTCCACGCGCCGGGACACCACCTTGGAGGACAGCGCCTCGTACGCGCCCAGTGACTCGATCGTCGCCACGCATGCGGGCGCACATCGCTTTGTCTGGAATCTCCGTGCGGAGCCAGCCCACAAGCTCGACGACGTCGTGATAGACGAGGGCATGCCGGATGGCCCTCAGGTCATACCCGGAACGTATACGGCTCGACTCTCTGTTGGCGGGACGACGGTGGAACGCCGCTTCCTGGTCCTCGCAGATCCGCGCGTCAGGACGTCGTCGGCCGGTCTCGCGGCCGATACGCTCTCCGCGCAGCTCGACAGCGTGCGGTTCGCACTCGCGGAAGTGGAATCGCACGCCGATGAGATCACGCTCAACGACCCCATCAAGCTGTACAACAAGCTGCTCACGCTGAACGGCATGGTGCAAGGCGCCGACGCAGCGCCGACGCCGGCACAGCGCGCCGTGTACTCGGCGCTCAATGGCAAGGTGAACGAGCAGCTCGCGCACCTGCGAACGCTCGAGCAGGTCCAGCTCGCGGCGTTCGACGCCCTGATCAGGGCGCTGCAGGTTCCAGCGATCGTGCCGGCGGGACAGAGCCAGACGATCCCGTAGTTCTCAGGCCGGATGCAGGACGTGCCGGAGAGCCTCCCCCGGCACGCCCTGCATCCGGCCTGGGAACTGCCGGTGCATCCCTGCGACTGCTCCCGGTCAGTAGCCCGGGTTCTGTGTGATGCCGGGTGCGACATCGACCTCGCGCTGCGGAATGGGATAGAGCGTTGCCTGTGCCGATATGCCCATGACCGTCGTGGCGAGCCCGGTGCGCACCAGATCGGGCCAGCGATCCCCTTCGAAGGCCAATTCGAGGCGCCGCTCGTTGAGAATCCGTGCGATGACCTGATCCTGCGTCGAGAGCGTGGTCGCGCCTGGTCCGATCACGGTCACGCCGAGGATGTCATCGGGCAACCCGGCGCGCTCGCGCACGCGGTTGTATTCATCCACCGCCTCGCTGAGCTGGCCGAGCCGCGCCAGCGCTTCGGCGCGCGTGAGGATCATCTCGGCGAAGCGCAGCACCGGAAAGTACTCCGTGCCCACGATGGACCGGTACTTCGAGCCGTACGCGCGACTCCCGGCAATGCTGATGTTCCACTGGCCACGCCGATCCGTGGGATTGTAGGCGCTGATCGGGCCATTGGGATCGAAGGCCGGATCGTAGGCGTGCATCAGATCCGGTGTCGGTGCCAGTTCGTACACGCCCCCAAGACCACGCGTGAAGTAGTCGTACGACAGAAAGCTCTCCTGAATCTCGGTCTGGATGATCCGGAAGATGTCCTCCGGCGTGGCGTTGCCGGTCGCGGAATACAGATCCTGGTACCTGGGCGCGAGCTCGTACCCCATGCTCTCCACGTCCGCGGCCGCGGCTTCGGCGCCCGCCCAGTCACCCTTGTACAGCAGGACGCGGGCGCGCAGTGCTGCCACGGCACCGACGGTTGCCTGCGTGGTCTCATCCGTGTTCGAGATGCCCGCCGCGGCAGAATCGAGATCCTTCAGAATCTGGTCGTACACCTCCTCCACGCTGGCCCGCGTGACGCTGCTCGCAGCCGAGAGCGTCGTCGCAGGCTGTGTGACAATCGGTACCCCGCCGTAGAGCTTGACCAGGTTCGAATAGTTGAGCGCGCGCAGAAAGTACGCCTCGCCCAGAATTTCCGTGGCCTGATCGGGATCAATGGAGGTGATGGCCGGCACACGGGTAATGATCTCATTCGTGCGGTTGATGTCATCGTACGACGCGAGCCAGATATCGGCGACCGCCGTGTTGTTGGCGTGCAGTTGATTCTGATCGACTTCCGCGTACGAGGTGTACGTGCCGCTGTTCAGGGCATTGTCCGCGGACAGGTCGCCGAGTTCGACCAGCTCCTCGCCGTAGAGCGACAGACTCTGCAGGCCGTTGTACGCGCCCGTGAGCGCGGCCTGCGCGCTCGGACCGTCCGAAATCGCGGTGGCGTCCGGAATGGACGTCGTCGGCTGCACGTCGAGCGGATTGCTGCAGGCGGCGGCTGCAAGCAGCAGCATGGCCGCCAGGATGCGAATGCGCATTGCTGGGTTCATCCTCGATGAAGTGGTCATGAGGCGAGGACTCAGAAGTCTCCGCGGATGCCGATCGCGATCGTGCGGGCACGCGGATAGGCGTAATAGTCGGTGCCAAGCTCGATATTGGCGCTCGAGCCGTTGCTGTTCACATCCGGATCGTAGCCGGTGTACTTCGTGAAATTGTGCAGGTTGAACCCGCTCACGTAGAGCTGCGAGTTCTGCAGGTTGCCGAATGCCAGCAGCGACTTGGGCAGCCTCCAGGAGAGCGTAACCTCCTGCACGCGCAGGTACGAACCATCCTCGATGAAGTGGTCCGAGATCTCCGTGCCGCCGGATGTCCCATCGAAGCTCGCGCGCGGCTCGTCCGTGATGTCACCGGGCTTCTGCCAGCGACTGAGCGCGTACGTGAACTTGTTGTCGTAGTGATAGCCGCCGTCATCGGCAAAGATGCGCATCAGGTTGAATACCTTGGCGCCCTGGCTGAACTGCAGGTTGGCCGCGAGCGACACGCCGTGCCAGGACCAGGTATTGCGGAAGCCGCCGTAGAATTTCGGCTGCGGGCTCCCGGCGTACGTACGGTCCGACGACGTGATGGCGCCGTCACCGTCCACGTCCTGGTACATCGCATCGCCCGTCTGGGGATCCACACCCAGGAAGTGCAGCACGTAGAACTCGCCGATCGGGTAGCCCACGGCCACGCGGTCGATCGAGCGGAAATTGTTGCCATCAATCGGCTGGCCCTTGTAGAGCTCCGTCACCTCGTTGTGATTGAACGCGATGTTGAAATCCGTGCGCCAGGTGAAGCCATTGGGCGAATCCGCATTGAAGTTCACGGACTGCAGGCCGAGCTCGAAGCCCCGGTTCATCACGTTGCCAATGTTGTCCCAGTAGCTCTGATAGCCGGTGGTGCCCGGGATGGGACGGTTGACGAGCAGGTCCGACGTGAGCTTGTGATAGTAGTCGGCGATGACGGTGAGCCGTCCGCCCAGTGGACTCCAGTCGAGTCCCGCGTCCCATTCCCTTGTGGACTCCCACTTCAGATCGGGATTGCCGAACGTCGCGGGTGCAATACCGGGGGTGCTGCCATAGTTGCCGCTGCCGTAGACCCCCGCATAGGCGAAGTTCGGCAGCTCCTGATTGCCCGTGACGCCGAAGCTCCCGCGCAGCTTGAGAGAGCCCAAATGCTGCTTGAACCCGCTCATGAACGATTCATCGCTGAGCAGCCAGCCGGCGGACAGCGCCGGGAAATAGCCGTAGCGGTTGTCCGGCCCGAAGCGGGACGACCCGTCCGCGCGCATGCTGGCGGAGAGCAGATAGCGATCCTTCCACGCGTAATTGGCGCGCGCGAAGTATGACACCAGATTGTGCTGGACCGGGCCGGTGCCCCCATAGGAAACGATGTTGGTAGCGTTGTCGATGTAATGCAGATCCGCGCTGCTGAACCCTTCGCCACGAATGAAGTTGGATTCGTCCTTGTTGTACTCGAGGCTGGCTCCGCCGACGATGGTCCAGGAACTGGCCGTATCCGACCCGCCCTGGTACGTCACAAAGCTCTCCATCAGGTAGCGATTCCCGTTGTCAGCCGCACTCTTCGCCACGCCGCCGGCACCGAAGGCATACGTGCCCACGACCAGCGGCGACTGCCACTGATCTTCACGCATGTGCAGCACGTCGGCGCCCAGGCGGCCGGTGAGCGAGAAGTGCGACGAGAGATTGTAGGCCGCGTCGATGTTGCCGATGAAGCGATCGGTAATCGTGGGCAGCTCATCGAAGTTTCCAATGGCGACCGGGTTGGTATAGTTCAGACCATCGTCCGGATTGGAGAACCGCGTGCCGATCATGACCGGATAGATCTGGGGAAGGCCGATGGCGTTGGTCACGATGCCGTTGTCGCTGTTGTCGCCTTCCACGCGATCGGTATTCTCGTGCGAAATCGCGAATGACGATTTCAGCGTCAGTCGCGAGCTGGCGTCGTAGTCCACGTTCACACGACCGTTGGCGCGCGCATACTTCGAGCCGAGGACGATACCCTGCTGGCCGAAATAGGAACCGTCCAGGTAGTACCGCAGCCGGTCGCTGCCGCCGCTGACGCTCAGATGCGCGTTCCCCACTGGCGCCGTTCGGAAGATCGCGTCCTGCCAGTTGGTGTTCGCGTATGGCTGGTCGGTCGGGAACGGAATGTCGTCGCCATCATTCACCGCTCCCTCGTTCATGTAGGCCACATACTGCTGGGCGTTCATGAGATCGAGCTTGCGCTCGGCGTTCTGCCAGCCCAGATAGGCGTCGATGGAAAAGCGGGCGGGACCCGTGACACCACGCTTGGTGGTAATGAGAACCACGCCGTTCGACGCGCGCGAGCCATAGATCGCGGCGGCCGAAGCATCCTTCAGCACGGTGATGGACTCGATGTCATTCGGATCGAGTCCGGTTACGCCCGTGAGTCCCTGTCCGCTCGGCGAGAGCTGCGCGAAGTCGCGGGTCTGCACCGGGACGCCATCCACGACGTAGAGCGGCTGGTTCGACGCCGAGATCGAGGCGGCGCCACGCACGCGAATACTGATCCCGTTGCCGGGGTCGCCGGAGTTCTGCATGACCTGAACGCCCGGCGCCTTGCCCTGCAGCGCCGCATCAATGCCGGCGACAGGCTGATTCGTGATCTGATCGGCGCTGACGCTGCTCACCGCACCGGTGATGTTGGTGCGATTCTCCGTCCCGTAGCCAATGGCCACCACAGGCGCCAGCACGGTCGCTACGGCCTTCAGCGAGAAGTCCACGACCGCGGTATCGCCCGCGGCGACAGTTACCGTCCGCTCGGCCATCGCGTAGCCCACTCGCTGGACGCGAACCTGGACGGAGCCCGGGGTGACGCTGTGTATCACGTATGCGCCCGTGCTCGTGGACAGTGCACCGACCGTACTTCCGACGACGCGCACCTGAGCACCGGGAACCGGCTCGCGCGACGTGGAATCCGTGATCATGCCGCGGATCGTGCCGGTCTGCTGCGCCAGGGCCGAAGGCACACCAGCCAGGAGCGATACCAGCAGACTCGCGCCCACGGTCACCCACGACGTACCGGACAATCGCATGGGATTGACCTCCGTGTTCTGGGAATTGAGAAGGAGTTGAGAAGCCGCGGCGCGATCGCCGCTCGGATGGATACAGTCTACGTGTACTGAAACGCTTCTGTTTCAGAATACCGTATCGCAATCATTTCTCGACGTGCCGCGCGCGTCAAGGGATGAGGCACGTGACACGGCGGAACGTCGGCCACAGGCAATGATCGCGACATCGTGTCCGTCACGAACTCCCTGGCCCCGCCCCGGGTCGAAGGGCGTGTCCTCTGTCGTCATGTCCGGGATGGGGCGCAGGATCACGATGGCCGCGATGGCCTGGTGCGTTGCCCATTCGGTGCCACGGACACGCCGGCGTGGGCACCGGCAATCTTCACGTCTGCCTGATTGCGGCGCCGCGGAGACGTGCCGGAAGAGCGCCAAGGTGGGTCCGCGTCCGAGCCGTTGAGAGAGATACCGGGTGCTGCAGTGTCGTGTGAGGTGAGCTAGTGTGACATAACTGGCGTTTCGCCCGAGCGGGGAGAGCGAACGGCCCCCGTTGGATCGTCTCAGTACTCGACCAGGCTCGCCACTCGTCGCGCCGAGAGCGCCTGCACTCCCGGCAGGAACGACAAGATCATGAGAAACGAGCAGCCGAGCACGACCCCGCCCAGCCGCTCCACGACATCGCACGCGGCGCGTGCGGTTCCACCAGTGGCGAGCACATCGTCCACGATCAGCACACGATCCCCTGCCCCGATGGCATCATGGTGGACTTCGAGCGCGTCCAGCCCGTATTCGAGCGCGTAGTCCACGCGTTCGACCCGCGCCGGCAGCTTGCCAGGCTTCCGAACCGGGACGAATGCGGCACTCAGATGCTGCGCGACGGGCGCACCGAGAATGAATCCGCGGCTCTCGATGCCGACTACGTGCGTGATCGCCTCGGCCGCGAACGGCGCAGCCATGGCTTGCGTGGTGCGCCGAAAGAGTGTGGCGTCCAGCAGGACCGGCGTGATGTCCTTGAAGATGATTCCGGGCCTGGGAAAATCCGGAATGTCGCGAATGGCGCCGCGCAACATCCGATCGAGTGTCGAGGCAACGTCGTCGTTCACGAACAATCTGCTCAGCGCAGCACGCGAAACGGGCGCGCCAGCGGTCCGAGTCCATCCGCACTCAGGTGCCGCAGACTCTCGACGCGTGCACCGGCAGGCCCGCGCTCCACAGCTTCGAGGAATCGCTTCACCCCCGCATCATCGCCCTCCGCCGCGATTTCGACCGCGCCATCCGCACGGTTGCGCACCCATCCGGCAAGGTCGAGCCGACGTGCCGTCTCGCGAGCGAACCAGCGGTAGCCCACGCCCTGCACCGCCCCACTCACCTCGACGCGGATGACGGCCATGTCACTGGCGTGCGGTCTCCCGCAGCAGCGCGGCCAGCACGGCGGCCAGCGCACTCGCATCGGTGCTCGTACTGGCATCGCGGGAAATGCTGACGTCTCCATCGCGAATGCGTTGCGCAATGCGCTCGAGCGAGGCTGCGACGGTCGCTCTGGGGTCCGGGAACATCTCTGCGAGGGCCGTGCGCGACCACGCGTCATTGTCATGCGCGGCTTCCGCAGGTTGGGCCCATGGTGCGGCGCTGTCGTGCAATTCCTCCGCGATGCCGGCCAGCGCCTGATCCGGAGCAGCCATGAGCGGTTCGCCGGGCTCGATACTCGTTGCGGTGGATGCCTCCGGCCAGGCCAGGGCGTCGCTGAGCTCATCCGCCGGCCCTGAGTCATCTTGAAGGGTGACGGGTACCTCTTGAACGGCAACGTGTACCTCAGCCTGCGCTTCCGATTCTGCCTCAGGGTGCGACTCCGTGTGTGCCTCTGCCTGCGGCGCCGGTTGCTCCGCGGCGACCACAATCACGGGAACGTCGACGCCTGCCTCCGCCTCGGGCTGCACCGACGCATCGGCCCCCGTCTCCAGCGCCGGAGTCGGCTCAGCCACCGGCGCTTCGATGGGTTCGAGGATTGGCGCGGTCCAGGGAAGCCTGGCCGGCAGTTGCGCAGCGGAGTAATCATCGTGAGGCCGCTCCGTCTGCCACGGTTCGAGTGCCGCGTGCTCTGGCGCAACCGGCGTCTCGTCTACTTCCTCTGACGGGACGACCTCGACCGCAGGCTGCGCGACCGCCGCCTCACTTCGGGCGGCACGCACGGCGAACGGTGGCACGAAGAGGAGCCGCGAGGAGCGACGACTATCGGTGATAGCACGGGAGTGGACCGCGCCGGCGCCGGGCAGCAAAGGCGCGAATGGCGGCAGGCGGACACTGCGTGTCGCGGAGGATGATTGGGTGGTGGCCAACTCGGACATCGGTGTCTCCTGAACGGCGATCGGCAATATGAAAGTCCGGAGCGGCGCCCGCTACTGGCGTGCTATGCTGGCCAGCCGTGCAGACCCACCAGCGGGACGAACCGTGCCGGCCCCATGTCACGCCGCTCCAGCTCCGTGCCATGCCGCGTGAGCAGCGTGAGTTCCTGTTCCTCGCGCGAACCGAGCGGGATCAGCAAGCGCCCTCCCTCAGCGAGCTGCTCGACCAGCGGTGCGGGCGGCGCCGGCGCTCCGGCCGTCACCAGAATGGCGTCGAAGGGACTGTAATCGCGCCAACCCAGCGTCCCGTCACCCGCGAGCAGGGAGACGTTGCGCACGCCGGCCTCGCGCAGGACGTCGCGCGCCCGTTCGAGCAGCGGGGCCACCCGTTCTATCGAAAAGACCTGGGAGGAGAGATGCGCGAGTAACGCGGTCTGGTAGCCGGACCCCGTTCCGATCTCGAGCACTTTCTCGTGTCCGTGCAAGCGCAGCAGCTCGAGGTATCGCGCATGCGTCGACGGCTGGGAGATGGTCTGTCCCTTTCCGATGGGCAGTGCGCTGTCTTCGTACGCGCGGTGCCGCATGCCGGTGGGAACGAAGAGATGGCGCGGCGTGAGATCGAAGGCCTGCAGCACCGCAAGGTCGCGGATGCCGCTCTGCTGGAGATCCTCCACCAGCCGTCGCCTCGCGCCGAGGAATTGCGTCAGATCAGGTCCGACCACCAGGAGGTCGCCTCTGCGAGCATCTGTGTATGGGTGAGATCCAGCGTCAGCGGGGTCACGGAGATGTAACCTTCGGCGACTGCGCGGAAATCGGAGTCATCCGGACCGCTCCAGGACACGGACCCGCCACCGATCCAGAAGATCTCCCGCCCGCGCGGGTCGTGCATGCGCATGAGCGAATCCGAATAGACGCGGCGCCCCAGCCGCGTGAGACGCACCCCCTTGATGTCACTGGCCGGGCGCGGCGGCAGGTTGATGTTGAGCAGCGTCGTGCGCGGCATGTGCTCGAGCCGGGTGAGATGGCGCAGCAGCCGCTCGACAACGTCCACCTGGTTCGTGAGCAGTTCCGGATCGGCGCGCAACTCACCACCCGCGAATGAAAGGGCAATGGACGGGATGCCAAGCGACACGCCCTCCATGGCGGCCGCCACCGTACCGGAGTACAGCACGTCCTCGCCCATGTTGTGGCCATGATTGATGCCGCTGAGCACGAACTCCGGTCGTTCGGGCATGAGCGCCTCTACCGCGAGCATGACACAATCGGTGGGAGTTCCATCCACCTGATAGCGGCGCGTGCCGCGCTGCACAGGACGCACGGGATGATGCAGCGTGAGCGAGTGACTGGTGGCGCTCTGCTCGCGATCCGGCGCAACGACCGTGACCTCCGCGATGCGCGATGCTGCCTGCACGAGGCATTCGAGCCCGTGCGCGAGTATACCGTCGTCGTTCGAGATCAGCCACCGCATCACTGCGCCGCCCGGCAGCGGCCGCGCCAGATCGTCTGCACGACGCGCACGGAATCACGCACGACCCGGAAGTGGCTGGGTGTCCCATAGATGGTGGGAATGGGCACACTTGCGATACGGTATCCGGCGCGACCCGCCTGGATGAGGAAGTCCGTTTCGAATTCGTAGCGCTCGCCGTGTGCATGCACGTGCTCGAGGACGCGGCGTCGAATGGCGCGGAATCCGGATTGCGCATCCGCGATCGGCACACCGACAATGCTGCCTACAGCGAAGCTGGCGAGGGCGTTGGTGAGGCGGCGACCGAGCGGCATGGCGCCGTGGTCGCGTGCCCGGGTCCCGATCGCGACGTCGGCGTACGCGAGCGCGTCGAGCACCGCGGGCGCGTAGCGGCCGTCGTGCTGGCCGTCCGCATCCATGGTGAGCACGGCCGACACGCCGAGCGCCAGCGCCTCCGCGAAGGCCGCCCGGAGCGCGGCACCCTTGCCGCGATTGCGCTCGAAGGAGAGGACACGCGCGCCCGTCGCGCACGCGATGGCATGCGTCGCATCCTCGGACCCATCATCGACGACGATCACGGCCGCGTGCGGGAGCGCGACGCGCAGCTCGTGCAGGACGTCCGCGAGTGTGCTCGCGGCGTTGTATGCGGGAACCACGCAGGCGAGCGGCGCGATCACGCCTCGTCGCCCGCGTCGCCGAGTAGCGCGAGGACCTCGCGGAGCTCCCGCTCCAGCGAGCGAATGGTCTGCAGGTCGAGCGCTCCCCGGGCCAGCGGCTTGAGCCCACCGCCCTTGCGATGGGCATCGACCTTCTGGCGTGCGCCTTCGATGGTGTACTTCTCGGTGTAGAGCAGATGCTTCACGAGCTGAATGAGCTCCACCTCGCGCCGCTGGTAGACACGGTTCCCGGAACGATTCTTGGCCGGACTCAGGAAGCGGAACTGGCTCTCCCAGTAGCGGAGCACGTGCGGCTTGAGTCCCGTCAGTTCGCACACCTCGCCAATGGAGAAGAACTCCTGGACGGCTTCGCGCGCGCTCATGGGTCACGCTCCGGGCGCAGCTCGCGCGCCATGAGTGCGTCGATGGCGGTCCGAACCGGCTCCCGTTCGAACAGCACGCGATGTACCGCGGCGACAATTGGCATTTCGATCCCCTCCCGCGCCGCGAGTGCGTGCGCGCTCTGGGTGGTGAATACCCCTTCCGCCACCGTTTCACGGGTGGACAACACGTCCTCCAGTGAACTGCCCCGCGCCAGCTCGGCCCCGAGGGCACGATTGCGACTCAGCGCACCGGTACAGGTAAGCACCAGGTCGCCAAGCCCCGCCAGCCCGGCAAAGGTCGCGGGCTGCGCGCCCAGCGCAACGCCCAGGCGCGTGATCTCGGCCAGCCCGCGCGTGATCAGCGCAGCGCGAGGATTGTAACCCAGTCCCAGGCCTTCCGCGATGCCGGTGGCTACGGCAATGACGTTCTTGAGCGCACCCCCCACCTCCACCCCTGTGACGTCATCGTGCGTGTAGACGCGCATGTGGTCGTTGCTGAGGTGCTGCTGCGCGAGCAGCGCCGCAGCAGCATCGCGGGACGCCGCCACGATCGCCGTCGGCTGCCGGGCCACGACTTCAGCAGCAAAGCTCGGGCCCGAGAGCGCCACGACCGGACGGTGCGGTGCTTCCTCCTCCACGATCTGGGTCATCAGCGCCAGGGTGCCGCGTTCGATGCCCTTGCTCGCCACGACGAGCGTCACGCCTGCGCCAATCGCGCGGATGCTCCGCTGCACGAGGCGCCGGAGCACGTGCGACGGCGCGGCGAGCAGCACCAGCGCCGCATCGTCGAGCGCCCGCTCAAGCCCGGCATGCGCGCAGACGCGCGGCGACAGCACGGCCCCGGGAAGAAATCGCGGGTTGGCGTGTCGCGCGTTGACCATCTCGACCACATCGGACTCGAACGCCCAGAGCGCGACCTCATGCCCGTTGCGGCCGAGGAGATCGGCGAGCGCCGTGCCCCAGGCGCCGGCACCAATGACCGCGCACCGCATCATTCGGGTGGCGAGCCGCGGCGGAAGCGATGCTCCTCGCCGCGAAGCAGGCGTCCGATGTTGGCGCGATGTGTCCAGAACACGAAGAGCGCCACGAGCACGCTGAGCGCCAGTACCGGTGCCCTGAGGCCCATCAGGATCGCGATCGAGAGCGGAAGGAGCACAGCGGCCACCAGCGAAGCGAGCGACACGTATCCCGAGAGATACACAGTAGCGCCCCACGCGACGAGCGAGAGCAGTGTGGGGATGGTCGCCAGCGCGAGAAAGACGCCACCCGCCGTTGCGACTCCCTTGCCGCCGGACTTCCACCGGAGAAACGGAGAACGCACGTGCCCCAGGATGGCGACCATGCCAAATGCCAGCGCCCAGTGCGTGGACGCGGGACTCGCGATCGTGCGCGGCAGGAGCCACACGGGCAGGGCGCCCTTGGCGGTATCGAACAGCAACACGGCCAGGCCGGCCTGCCAGCCGAGCACACGGAACACGTTGGTCGCCCCGAGATTGCCGGAACCATGCTCGCGCAAGTCGATGCCGCGCACCCAGCGTCCCGCAAGGTAGGCCGCGGGAATGCCGCCGCACAGGTACGCGATGAGCAGGCCGAGCCACGGCCTCATTCAGGCGGCCTTGCGCCGAAGCAGAATTCGGAGCGGATTCCCGGTGAATCCCCACGACTCGCGGAAGCCGTTGTGCAGATAGCGTACGTAATGCTCCTCGACGAGTTCGGGATGATTTCCGAATACCGCAATGGCGGGCGGCGCCACTTCCACCTGCGTGGCATAGAGGAGCCTGACCTCGCGTCCGGCCGCCTGCGGGGGCTGGCGCCGCGCGAGCAACTCCTCCAGCCGCGCATTCACCTGCGCGGTGGAGATGCGCTTGCGGCGTTCGGTGTCCACCGCCATGAGCGCATCCAGGAGCCTGGTGATGCGCTGGCCGGTGAGCGCGGAGGTGAACAGGAACGGGACGAATCGCAGGAACGGCGCCTTCTCTTCCGCGTCCTTCTCGAAGCGCGCTGCGCTGTTGGTGTCCTTCTCCACCAGATCCCACTTGTTCACGACGACGATCAGTCCGCTGCCCCGTTCCCACGCGAGCGCGGCGACCTTGAGATCCTGGTTCTCGAGACCGAGCACGGCATCGATCACGAGCACGCTGATGTCGGCGCGCTCGATGGCGCGACGTGTGCGCAACGCGGAGTAGAATTCGATGCTCTCGTCCACGCGCGACTGGCGCCGCAGGCCGGCGGTATCGATGAACACGAGCGTGCGTCCGTGGTACTGCATTGGCGTGTCGATCGCATCGCGCGTCGTGCCGCCCTGCTCCGATACGACGAGTCGTTCCTCGCCGAGCAGCCGATTCACGATGGACGATTTCCCGACGTTCGGCCGCCCGATCACGGCCACGTGCAGCGCATCGGGAATTTCGGAGGGGCCCTCCGGAAATCGTTCGACGATGGCGTCCAGCAGGTCGCCCGAATTCTTGCCATTCTGCGCCGACACGGGAATCGGGTCGCCCGCCCCGAGCGCGTAGAATTCGTAGTAGTCTGTGGAGCGGACATCGTCCACCTTGTTCGCCACCAGCAGCCACGGCTTGCGCGACCCGCGCAGCAGCGTCACGACATTGGCATCGCTCGGGTGCATGCCGGCCTGGGCGTCAGTCACGAACAGGAGCAGGTCTGCTTCGTCAACGGCCTGCAGCACCTGTCGGCGGATCTCGACGTCCATGGGCAGGCTGGGATCGTCCGTCAGGCCGCCGGTATCGACGAGCCAGAACGCGCGCCCGTTCCATTCCGCACGCGCGAAGTGACGATCGCGCGTCGTGCCCGCCTCCTCGCTCACGATCGCCGCGTCGCCGCCGACAATGCGATTGAAGAGCGCCGATTTCCCCACGTTCGGCCGGCCGACGATCGCCACGACGGGAACAGTCACGGCAGGGCACCCACCGGCAGGGCCGGTTCCGACTGCAGCACGTCAATGAAGTCGTACGACGGAAAGACCGGCATGGGCAACTCCTCGCGCAGCGTCAGAAACGCCGCGTCATCGAGGAAGACGCCGTCCTCGTTGATCGTCTCGGCAGGGACGAGCGCGACGTCGAGGTCGTGGCGCGCCGCCAGCGCACGCCTGATGTCTTCCCCGACGAGCAACCCCGCTGTGGTTGTGGTGGGCCCGAACAGGGAGTTGGTGGCCACGATCATTTCGAAGTGCGCCCCGGTGGCGTGCGTGAGCGCCGCGAGCAGCTCCTGCATGATGCCCTGCCCCATGGAGACGCCGGTCACCACACCGATGCGGCGACCGTCGAGGCGCGGCAGCCCCGCGATGCCCTCAGCGACACGCTTGCGCAGGTGCGCGACAGATCCGACCCCATTCTCGATCTGCGGAAAGTCGCCATAGTGCTCCGCACCCGGCAGCTCGCGTCCGGCCAGCAGATACAATTCATCGGAGCCGTACACCCACCGATCCGCGCGCTCTCGCAGCGCGCGTGCTTCCCAGCGCTCCACATCCACGAGCAGCCGCCGCGCATGATCCGGGTCCATGGACTGGCCGGTGTACAGATGCGAGAACTGGGTGAGCCCCACAGGCACAATGGCGACAGAGATCATCGCGTCGCCCAGGCTCCAGAGATCCGCAAACGACTGCTCGAGCACCGCGCCGTCATTGAGTCCCGGCACGATCACCATTTGCCCATGAAACTGGATGCCGCCTTCCGCGAGTCGCGTGAGCTGCTCCATGATGTCGGGGACACGCGGATTGTTGAGGAGAACCCGGCGCGCCTCCCGTGGCGTGGCGTGCACCGACACGTAGAGCGGCGACAGCCGGTACTCCAGGATGCGCGCAATGTCGCGTTCCTTCACGTTCGAGAAGGTCGCGAAGTTGCCGTAGGCGAAGGACAGCCGGTAGTCATCGTCGCGCACGTACAGATTGCGCCGCAAACCCGCGGGAAGTCCCTCAATGAAACAGAACTCGCACCGGTTGGCGCAGCGCCGCACCCGCGGCGGCTCGAGTTCGATCCCGAAGGCATCCTCGCTGCTGCGCTCGACGTCGTAGATCACGGGCGCGCCGTCCGGCAGCCGGGCTTCGATGACGAGCGCATCGTCCGCCGAGAGAAACTCCCAGTCGAGAAAATCCGCAAGCTCGCGCCCGTTCACCGATAGCAGTTCAGTGAGCGGGACGATTCCGAGTTGCTCGGCGATGCCGCCGGGAACCACGCGGCTGACGCGGACCATGACTCCAGAGGTGAGTGAGCCGCTCGCCGCGCGAGGCGCCGAGGGCCCGCGTGAGGCGCGCGGAACGGAGACGCGCCCCACAGGGGGCGCGTGAACTTCAAGGAAACTAGGAGATGAGGGCGGCGAACGCAAGGCGGCATCACGACTTCCGTGGCATGATGTACCATGGCTCATCGGCACTGCCGATGAGCCATGGTACATCATGCCGTGAGCCCGACGCTACTTGATGAGCGGGTACTTGAAGGCCTTGATGGCCGCGCCGTCCACAGAGATGGAGAATTGCTTCGACGCTGTAGGCGACCCCTTCGGCCCGAGCGCCATCGCTTCGGTGGATTTCGACGCCACGACGTTTCCCTTGTCGTCAACGAACTGGATCGGAAGCGTCACCGTTTTCGCGGCCGCGGTCACGTTTTCCACCGTGCCCTCGAGCGAATAGTGCGTCGTATCGTGACTGAAGGAGGTGAAATTCACCGTGACCGGCAGCTTCTCCGATGTCGTCACGTACTTCGAAACGGAATCGCCGTACGCCTTCACGACCTTGGGGTCAGACACCTTCTTCTCGAGCCCCTGGTAGGCGATCGCGACGAGCTGATAGTCGTCCGGACTGTTTGGATCGATCTCCACCAGACGCTTCGTGATGGGAAGCATCTTGTCGAAATCCGCAGCCTTCCAGTACGCGTTGGCGAGATTGAACAGGCCACCACGCAAGTACGGATTTTGCGCGTTGCCAGCCTCCATGAGCTTGACCGCCATCGGAATCTGGTTGGCGGTGAAGGCCTGCGTGCCCGCGTCGAAGAGCTGGGCATCGTTGTACTTGGTGGGATTCGCCACCATGTCCGACCACATGGACGCGAGCGACGCGGTGTCACCCGACGCCTTGAGCGCGGCCGTCAATCCGGCCTGCGCCGGGTGCGCATTCGGACCGTTCGGATAGTCCTTCAGATAGGCGCGATAGAGATCCGCTGCCTTCTTCATGCCCGCCTGCTGCGCTTCCCCCTGGAGCTTGCTCGCCGCCTGCAACTGCGAGAACGCCGCGCTGAATTCACTGAACTCCTTCACATTGGCGACATTCGAATCCTTCTGGACGAGTTCCGGCGTGGCCAGAGCGACAGCCTTGGAGTAGGCCGCCGTCGCGGCATCCCAATTCTGCTGCTTTTGCGCAATGTGGCCCTGGAAGTAGTAGCCGAACGGCGAGCCGCGATAAATCAGCTCGGCGCGCGAGAGTAACGCCTTCGCAGAATCCACCTTGTCCTGATTGATGAGCGGCCCCACGGCGTTGATCATCTTGACCCATGGCCGTTGCCGGTAGTAGGTGGTGCGATCCGTGCAGTCCGGCATCGCCGTTTCCACGGCCGTGAAATCGCTGTCCGCCGCCGCGAGCAGATCCATGCTGGCGGTGGGGTTGGTACTGGCCCCGACGTCGCCGCGCTTCACCGTGACCGGCTCGCCCAGGTTCTCGTACAGCAGGACGTACGAGGCGCCGAGTACGAAATCGGTACCCATGGCATCCTTGGCCGACGGCGGCTTCTTCGTCAGATCGCCAATCACGCTGGTGAGCTTCTTTTTCGCGTCGTCGGGCTTGGAGGCGCCGAGTTGCAGCACCGTAATGGTATTGTATCCTGTGCGCACCGCGTCGGATGAGCTGAAATCAATCTTGCATGCATCCTCCGCTGCCTTGTTCTTGTCCTGGTTCTTTCCCTGCGCCGCGGCCGAGCCGGCAGCAACAACGCTGAGGGCAAGTGCGGCTATCGCCGCGTTTCGCCAGACGCTCATCTATCCTCTCCTGAGTGAATACGAAAAACGGGCCTGCTCGGCCCGCGGGTCAAGATACACGGTCCGCGGCAATGCGTTCCGCCGCGTCACGGGCCAGCGCGCTCACCTCGCGCAGCGAACGACCCGTCGTAGTGGCGATACGAGCAACATCGTCGAATTCCGGCTTGGCGCGTCGCGCGCCAGATGCCAGCGTCACCACCTTCACGCGAACCGGATGTTGCAGCACGTGTGCCGTGCGCTCCTCGCGCGCGAGCGCGTGACGCTCGACCGGAGTGCGACGCAGACCGATCGCGCTGGTGCGCAGGAACACCGCTTCGGCGAGGCGCGTCGCGTCACCGGGCGCGCACAGCACGTCGAGTCGCGTGCCCGGCCTCCCCTTTTTCATGATGGTCGGCACGAGGACGACATCCAGCGCGCCCTCAGCGCGCAGTGCGTCTGCGGCCGCGGCCAGTGATTCGGCATCCATGTCATCCAGATCGGTGCTCAGTTGCACCAGCGACTCCACGCGCACGCGCGTGGCGCTCGCTCCCGTGGTCGCATCTTCGTCGGCGAGCACCAGTCGGAGTGCGTTGGGCCGTCCATGCGGATTTCGGGTTCCGGCGCCGAAACCGCTGCGCACCGGCACGTATCGCGGCGGCGGTGCGCCCGATGAAAGCACCCGCACCAACGCGGCTCCTGTCGGGGTCACCAGCTCGCCTGCGCCATCAGGACCGCGCTGCACCGGAAGTCCTTCGAGCAGCTTGAGCGTGGCCGGCGCCGGTACGGGCAACTCGCCATGCGCAGCCGTCACGGTCCCATCGCCCAGGACGATGGCTCCGCAGTAGACGCGCTCGACGCCGAGCTGGTCGAATCCCCAGACGGCGCCGACCACGTCGAGAATGGCATCCACGGCGCCCACCTCGTGCAGATGCACACGCTCGGGCGGCATGTCGTGAATTTCGCCTTCGGCCACCGCGATCGCGGTGAAGGCCGCATCGGCACGGGCACGCACCCGGTCCGGCATGCCGGCACGGGCCACGAGATCGCGGATCTGGTGGAGGTGCCGGCCGTGCGGCTGGGGCGGAATGTCAAAATCAACCTTCGTGCAGGCGATGCCGGATCGCTGCACGCGCTCGATCCTGACCGTCACGCCATCCAGCCCCAGTCGCTCGGGGAGCGCTCGAAGCCACGCGGCGTCAAGTCCGACATCGAGCAGCGCCCCGAGCGTCATGTCGCCGGAGATGCCGCTGAACGGATCGAGGATGGCGAAGGGCATAACTTGTAAATGTACTCGCCGGAAGCCGCTCATCGCCAGTCTTCCACGCTCTCACGAGCGGTATCCCACCCCGCTTCCGGTATTGAATACCACGACCTCGGCGTCGTGTGAGATGCGACCGTCCGCGACGAGCGACTCCAGCACCGCGAGGGCGCAACCCCCTTCGGGTGCTGCATCGATTCCCGTCGTGTGCATCAGTCGCGCAGTCGCGCGACGAATCGCGTCCTCGCTCGCGGCTGCCGCATCGCCGTTGCTCTCGTACAGCGCGCGCAGGATGAGCCGATCGCCGAGCGCCGAGGGCACTCTCAAGCCGGCGGCGTGCGTCTCGGGACGCTCCCACGGCGTGGCGTGATCCGCTCGCGCCGCGAACGCCCGCACCACGGGGGCACATCCTGCGGCCTGCGCCGTCACCATCCGCGGAAGCGCAGCAGAAGCATCCAGCCAGCCCATGGCGCGCAGTTCCTGGAATGCCTTCCACATGCCAATGAGGCCAGTGCCGCCACCCGTGGGATACACCACCACATCCGGTAAGCGCCACCCGAGCTGCTCGGCCAGCTCCAGGCCCATGGTCTTCTTTCCTTCGATGCGATAGGGCTCGCGCAGCGTGGAGACGTCGAAGTAGCCGCATTCCGAGGCGAACGCGCGTGCGGCGCGGCCGGCGTCGCCAATGTGCCCCGCAACCGTCACGAGTTCCGCGCCAAACGCGCGTACCGTGCCGAGGATGGTCGCCGGCGTCGTCTCGGGAGCATACACGCGCACGCGCATGCCGGCCGCGGCGCCGTACGCACTCAACGCCGCGCCCGCGTTACCCGCCGTGGGCACGACGAGCCCGGGCACTCCCAGCGCCCGCGCACGGGTTACCGCCGCGCTCATGCCCCGCGCCTTGAACGATCCCGTGGGATTGAGCCCTTCGTCCTTCACGTAGAGCGCGCGCACGCCCACCGTTCGCGCGAGTGCCGGTGCGTCGAGCAGCGGCGTCGCCCCTTCTCCGAGCGAAACCGGCTGTTCGCCCTCCCTGAGCGGCAGCAGCGCCGCGTAGCGCCACATATCCCATCTGGGCAGCAACACGTCACGCGAGGCGGGCAGCGCAGCATGGCGCACCAGCCACGGTTGCCCGCACGCCTCGCACACCGAGGCGCGGGATGATCCAAGATGCGTCGCGCCGCAGGCGGGACACTCGAGCGACCAGTCGCTCATGCGTTGGACTCCGAGGTGGAAGGATGCAGCGCCACAAGTACGCGGCGCGCGCGTTCGGCGCTGAAACCCGGCAGCGCCGCGATCTGCTCTTCGGTCGCGTCACGCACACCCTGCACGCTGCCGAAGGCCTGCAGCAATGTCCGGCGACGAGCCGGCCCAATACCCGGAATACGCAGCAGTTCCGATGTCACCGTACGCATCGCGCGCCGCTTGCGATTGTACGTGATGGCGAATCGATGCGCCTCATCGCGCGCGCGCTGCAGCAGACGCAGCGCCGGCGAGCGACGGGACATCCGGATGGACTCCGACCTGCCGGGGACGAACACTTCTTCCTCGCGCTTGGCCAGGCTGATGACCTGCATGTCTCCGAGGCCCAGTGCATCCAGGGCACCGAGCGCAGCGCCGAGCTGTCCCTTGCCGCCATCGATCACGACCAGATCGGGAAGTGGTCTTGCTTCGGCGATCCGCCGCTGAAAATACCGTGTCACCACTTCGCGCATGGACGCGAAATCATCCGTCCCTTCGACGGTCTTGATCCGGAACTTGCGGTATTCCGCGCGCCGGGGCCGTCCATTGTCGAACCAGACACAGGAGGCCACGGTGTCCGTGCCCTGGGCGGTGGAGATGTCGAAGCAGACGAGCGACCGCGGCACCGTCGTGAGCGACAAATCGCGCTGCAGCTCGTACACGGGATCCACGGCCCGCTCGCTCGCTTCCAGCGACAGCAGCTTCTGCTCCTCCAGGAGGTGCCGGGCGTTCTGCTCAGCGAGATCGATGAGCTGCCGGCGCGGCCCCCGC
Organism: Gemmatimonadaceae bacterium; assembly: GCA_036393195.1. GTDB lineage: Bacteria > Gemmatimonadota > Gemmatimonadetes > Gemmatimonadales > Gemmatimonadaceae > JADGGM01. The sequence continues at coordinate 22,281 of DASVWN010000072.1, forward strand.
TGCGGTACCCAGACACGAATGCCCGAGAGCGCTGCCTCGAACGTGTCGCGATCCTCGAAGTCGAACGGCACGAGCAGTTCCCGGCCGCGCTCCCGCGCGCTCAGATACGTGGCCGCGAGATAGGCGGACAGCACCGCGACGTCGGATTCACCGTCCACGTTGTCGAGAAAGCGCTGCTCGCGCGCCAGCAGCTTGCCGTCGCGCACACGCAGCATCACGACGCACGCCTCGTCGCCATCGCGCGCGTAGCCCACGACATCACGGTCTCCTCCTTCCACCTCCATGACGGCGACTGGTTCCTCCATGCGCTCCAGATGCACAAGGGCATCGCGCAGCTCCGCGGCGCGCTCGAAGTCGAGCCGCTGGACGGCCTCCGCCATGCGGGCCTGCACGCGGTGAGTGACCTCGCTCGTGCGGCCCTCGAGATAGAGCACCACCTCGTCAATCATGGTTCGATAATCCTGCTCCGTCTGCAGGAAGACACACGGTGCCTTGCAGCGGCCAATGTGATAGTCCAGACAGGGCCGCTCCGGCATTTCCCGGGGCATGTCGTAGTTGCATGAGCGCACCGTGAACACGCGCCGGACGACGTTCAGCGCCCGGCGCATCGCGCCGACGTCGGTGTAGGGCCCGAAGTAGCGCGCCCCGTCGTTCACCAGCTGTCGCGTGACGAAGATCCGCGGAAAGGGGGCCTGCACCGTGACCTTGATGTAGGGGTACGACTTGTCGTCACGCAGGGCGATGTTGAATCTGGGGTGATGCTCCTTGATGAGGTTCGCTTCGAGGACGAGCGCGTGCGCCTCGGATGGGACGACAATCGTCTCGAGATCCGCGACGCGTCGGACGAGCGCGCGTGTCTTCACACTCTCGACATGGTCGCTGGCGAAGTAGCTGCGCACGCGCGAGCGGAGCCGCTTCGCTTTCCCGACATACAGCACGACGCCCTCGGCGTCCTTCCACAGGTACACGCCGGGCGACTCGGGCAGATGCGCGATCTTCTGGGCGAGAGCGTCAGGGGAGTCCACGGGTCATGCGGCGGAAGATGTCACCCCTGAAATATAAGCCAGGGAGAACCTCTCTTCGCTGCCGTGAATTACCGGCGCCGCGCGAGCGACCGCAGGATGGTGCGTGCTTCGGGCAGTCCGAACACGGTGGTGAGAGCGAAGTACGCAACGCCATAGGGGGTGAGTGCCGCGATGGCGAGCAGGATGGGGTGCGCGTTGCCCATGGCGAGCTTGACGGCCCAGGCGATGGCGGCCGCCAGGAGTGCCGCCACCCAGAGTTGCAGGAGAAATCGTGGCGTGAGCCCGGTGCGTCCAATGCGGCGGTTCAGCACGCGGCGGAGCAGCGCGAACTCCACCCACGCCGCCAGGCCGGCAGAGACGGTCAGCCCCGCGGCTCCCCAGCGCAGCTCCAGTCCGAGCAGGCGCGGTCCGTAGAACGAGAACACGATGCCGAGCGCCGTCGTCAGCACCACACGCAGGATCGCAATGCGAAGCGGCGTACGCGTGTCGCGGAGCGCGTAATACGTGGACGAGTAGAGGCGGCCCAGCGTCGAGGCCAGCAGCCCGACCGCCGACCCGCCGAGAATCGCCCAGACGTACACCGTGTCCGAGCGCGTGAAGTGACCTGTCTGGAAGAGCGCACCAGCCAGAATGTCGCCCAGCGCGAGAAACGCTACGGCGGACGGCACCACCAGAAACGCGATGCGACGCAACCCGGAGTCCAGCCGCTCGCGCAGATAGGCGGCGACTTCCTGCGCCTCGCCAAGGGCGCTGGACATGGCTGGCAGCTCTGCAGCAGACACCGACATGCCGAACAGGCTCACCGGCAGCACGTAGAGCATCTGCGCCGTGCTGAGCCCCGCGAGCGCGCCGGTCCCCAGGAAGCTCGCCAGCACCGTATCCACATACGCGCTGATCTGCACAACGCCACGCCCGACGAACACGGGTCCGAAGTTCCGGATCACGGTGCGCACGTTCACCGAGGCAACGCTGAGCGAGGGACGCAGACGCCGCAGCAGCCGCATGACGGTGGGCAGCTGCACGGCGAATTGCAGCGCACTGCCCACGACGGCTCCCCAGGCCGCGACGATGGCCAGCGACGTCTGCGGGCGCGAACCATAGGCGATCAGCGTGACGATGATCGCCAGGTTCCACATGATGGGCGCCGTGTACGAGAGCAGGAAGCGGCGGTGGCTGTTCAGCACGCCCAGGCACCACGCCGAGAGGACGAGCAGGCCGGCGGCGGGAAAGAAAATACGGACGAGCTGAATCGTCAGCTCTCGTTTCGCTCCCGAGAATCCGGTGGCGATGACGTCGATGAGCCAGGGCGCCGCGAGCACGCCACCCAGGACGAGAAGTGCAGTGGTGAGCGCAAGCAACGCGGCAACGGCGCCCGCGACCCGGCTGGCCTCCTGCTCGTCGCCTTCGGCCAGCAGCCGGGCATAGACCGGGATGAAGGACGCCGAGAGCACGCCCTCACCGAACAGATTCTGCAGGAAGTTCGGGATGCGGAATGCGGCGTTGAAGGCGTCCGCGACGTCGCCCAGCCCCAGGTAGTGGCTCAGGAATCGCTGGCGTACGAGCCCCGTGATTCGACTCAGCAGGATTCCCGTGGCCACCAGCAGCGCAAAGCGACCGGTGCGCTCCGCGCGCACGGCGCGTTCAGCGCTGGCGGCCGGCGTCGCCATGGGCGATCAGCCGTGAATCATCCCGTGCCGGCGCGACCAATCCGGTCATCTGCTCACGGGCACGGTCGAGCATCAGGCCGAGCAGCGAGCGACCGTGCCGCGCCAGCATGGGCATGAGATTGAGCACGCGCTCCTGCGGCTTGCCGTGCGGATAGAGCGCCGCGCGCGCCGTGGCAATGTCCCGCACCATGCCAGCCTCACGCCGCTTGATGGCGGCGACGAGACGGCGCTCCAGGCGATCCAGTCGATGCTGGAGGGCGCGCCGCGCGCCGCTGGTAACTGCCGGCGGCACGAGCGGCGTGTCGGACACAGCGATGGTATGCTCGAGATCATTCATTCCCGCCTCGACGCTCGCACGGGCACGCACGAGCGCATCGCGCACATCGCCCGACATGGCGTCGCGCGCCAGCCTGCCGAGCGTGCCATCCGCATCGCGCAGATCTTCGACCGTGAGCTGGTAGCGTTCGAGAATGCGCTGCACGTGCGGTTCCACGATGACACCCGACCACCGCGGAATGACAACCTGCAACGGCGCGCCGAGCGCGGCAGCCGCCGCACTTGCCTGAGCGAAGTACGCGACCTCGCTCGGACCACCCACGTACGCCACGGTGGGTAGAATCGCGCGCTCGGCTATCGGACGCAGCAGCACGTTCGGCTCCAGCTCGCGCGATCGCTCGGCAACGGCCGGAGCATCGGCGATCGGCACGCGGGAACGCACCCCGTTCTCCGTAATGAACACGAGCGAAAGCCCCGGCACCTGCGCCACCACTGGCTCGTGTCCCTCACGTCGCAGGAGCGCGTCTCGCGCCCGCACGGCCGCGTCCACCCGGGCAGCTTCGCGCAGCGCCCGCAGCATGAGCGGCCGCTCCGCCGCACGCACGCACGCCTGTCCCGCGTCGAGCACGGCAACGCCGAGTGGCTCCAGCAGCGCGCGCAGGAGCGTCACGAAGGCGTCTCCCACCGTTGCGCCCGCGTGATACGCCGTTCGCACCAGCGCCATGACGCCGGGATCAGTCGCCGCTCCGGTGCCCTGCTCCAGCAGGAGGAGGAGTGGTGTCACATCACCGAGCGGGGTCTCGGCCATCCCGCGAGGCGGCGGGTCCGGCGGCGTCATGCCCAGCTTGGCGGTGTGGTCGCCGATCGCCAGATACGTCGTGCTGGCCTCGGCGAAATCAGCGTCATACGTCGCCGCCCAGAACACGGGCGCGACCGGAATGCCAGTGGCCGCTTCGAGTGCATCGGCGAGTGCCAGGGCGCCGAGCGCCTTGCTGAACGTGTAGATCGGCCCGCCGAACAATCCTGGCTGCTGGCCCGTCGTGACGACCACGCCTCCGGCCGCGGCCACACGCGCCAGTCGCTCCGCGGCGGCGCCGGCGCTGCTCAGTGCCGGCGCCAGCGACTCGCGCCAGGAGGTGTGAACGAATTGCGAGCGGACAGCCTCGATCTGCGTCATCCATTCCGCCGGATGCCGCGGCCGCGCGGTGAACCAGTCCCCGGGGGTACCGTCCACCGCCAGCGCTGCCAGACGGGACAGACCAGCGTCTCTGGTCAGGACACGCGGTTCACTCACGGCGAATGCGCGTGTACACGCGGCCGGGACGTCGCGCCATTACTTGTGATAGGGTTCGCCGCGCAGGAGCGTTCCCGCGCGGTAGAGTTGTTCAGTCAGCACGAGCCGCGCGAGGTCGTGCGGCAGGGTCCAGCGCGCCAGGGCAAGCTGCATGTCCGCCTGACGAAGGACGGCGTCGCCGAGCCCGTAAGCACCGCCAAGCACGAACACCACATCACGGGAGGCCAGCTCGCGCTGTTTCCGCATCCAGTCGGCGAACTCCCGCGTCTGCATCAGGATGCCGCGTTCATCACAGGCCACCAGACGACCACGGTCGCCGGCGCGCGCGAGCAGGCGCTCCGCCTCGCGTGCACGAACGAGATCCGGCGATGTCGCGCGCGCAGACTCCTCGCGCACTTCCCGAATCTCGAGCGGCCAGTATCGGGCGGCTCTGCTCTCATAGTCCCGAATGGCCACACCGAGCGGCTCACGCCGTGGTACGCCGACCGCTGCGATCACGACGCGCACCGGCTCCGTGCTAGGCGTACATGCCGCGCAGACGATGTACCGCAGCCACTCGCGATACCGCCAGCATGTATGCGGCGGTGCGCATGTTCACCTTGTGCTTGCGGGAGAGATCCAGCACCGCGCGAAAGCTCGTCTGCATGATGTGCCCAAGGCGGTCATTCACAACATCCTCTGTCCAGAAATACCCCCCGCGATCCTGCACCCATTCGAAGTAGGACACGGTCACACCGCCCGCGTTCGCCAGGATGTCCGGGATGACGAAGACGCCCTTGTCATCGAGGATTGCATCCGCCGGCGCGGTCGTCGGGCCGTTGGCGCCTTCGCAAATCACCCTGGCGCGGACGCGTTCCGCATTCTTGCGCGTGATCACGTTCTCCAGCGCCGCCGGCAGCAGGACATCCACATCCAGCGTAAGCAATTCGTCGTTCGTGAGGCGGTCTCCCTTGTCATAGCCCTCGAGCGTGCGATGCACCTTCACCCAGGCGATGGCATCCTCCACGTCAATGCCGCGGGGATCGTGCAGCGCACCGGACCGGTCGCCAATGGCCACGACCTTGCACCCCTGTTCGCGGAGCAGCTTGGCCGCGGTGGATCCCACATTCCCGAACCCCTGCACCGCCAGCGTCGCACCCCGCACCGGCAAACCGAGATGTTCGAGCGCCGCGGTGGTGACCATCATGCAGCCGCGTCCCGTGGCTTCCCGGCGCCCCAGTGAGCCGCCCATCTCCACGGGCTTGCCGGTCACGACCGATGTGACGGTATGCCGCATATGCATGGAGTAGGTGTCCATCACCCATGCCATGATGCGTTCGTTGGTGTTCACATCCGGCGCCGGAACGTCGGAATCCGGTCCCAGCACGCCGATCAGCCCGGCCGTATAGCGGCGCGTGATGCGTTCCAGCTCGCCCGCGCTCAGCTTGGCGGGATCACAGACGACTCCGCCCTTGGCTCCGCCAAAGGGAATGTTCACCACGGCGCACTTCCAGGTCATCCACGCCGCGAGCGCCTTCACCTCGTCGAGATTCACGTTCTCGTCGAAGCGGATGCCGCCCTTGGCTGGCCCGCGCGACGTGTTGTGCTGCACACGATAGCCGGTGAAGACATCGATCTCGCCGCTGTCCAGCGTGATCGGAACCGAGAGCGTGATCTCGCGCTCGGAGCTGCGCAGGATCTTGCACAGGCCGGGCTCGAGGTCGAGCAGTTCAGCCGCGCGATCGAAGCGCGACATCATGTCTTCAAGCGGATTGTCCTCGTTGAGGAAGCGGTCCTTGTCGGGACGGACGATTCTGTCCGTGGAAGGCTTGAGATCGGCGGTCATGGGTATGGAGGTGGCGCTGGAGGGCGTTGAGCCGGAATCAGGTATGAGTACGACGGGCATCGAGCACGGTCTGCAACGCGGCATCGACCGCGGCCCCGCCATGCTCCACGACAAGCTGCTGGGAAACATACCACAACGGCACCGCTTGGCGAGGCCAGACTTGCGCGAGTTTGACCACATCCTTGAGCGTGCAGACGACGAGATCGACTCCGTCCGCAGCCCGTGCCAGGCGCCCGGCCTCGCCCCGGGAGTAGGCGTGATGATCGGGGAACGCCACGCTCCGAACATGCGCACCAGCCGCCGCGAGCTGAGCCGCGAACGCCTGCGGATTCCCAATGGCGGACACGGCCAGCACCTCCGTGCCGGCCAGCGATGCCACCTGGCGCGGGGCTTCCGCGTTCGTGGCTGCGTGCAGCGCATCCAGTGCCAGATGGGCCGTGGCGAGCGGAACCCCGGGCGCAACCCGCGCGATCCCGGCGCAGGCCAGGCTGGCGGTCTCGAGCGAAGCCGCCTTGCGGGTGACCAGCATCAACGTCGCCCGGCGCAGCGCACGCAGCGGTTCTCGCAGGGGCCCCGCGGGAAGCAGTCGCCGCGAACGCAGCCACTGATCCGCGCTCACCACCACGACATCGGCCACGCGAGACGCGCGCCGGTGCTGGAACGCATCGTCGAACAGCACGACATCCGCGCCCGACGCGCTGGCTCGCACCGAGCCGGCAACCCGGTCCGGCGAGACAATCACCGGCACGTCCGGGTTCAATCGTTCATGCACGAACGGCTCGTCGTTGCCGTATCCGCGCAGGATGATGGCGGGGCGAGCACCACGTGTCACGAGTTGCCGGGCAAGCCAGGCGGTTACAGGAGTCTTCCCTGTGCCGCCGACACTGAGGTTGCCGATGCTCAGTGCGGGAACGGCCGTACCGTGCTGCGCCAGACGACCCGAATCGTACAAGGCATTGCGCACGGCGACGCCACATGCATACACCGCCTCGACGGGAGCGAGCACGGTACGGGCGCCGCCCGCGACGGCGCTGTCACCGTACCAGACCCGCTCGATCAGACGCACGTCACTCTCGCGCCAGCAGCGCCGCGTTGTCCAGGAGCTCGGCAAACCGGGGCGCCTGCGCCGCCGCGGCGCGCGACGAGTCAGCGGTAACGACCGTCGGCGGCCCATACGCGACGCGCACGCGCGCAAACGGCTTGGGCACGATGAGCCGATCCCAACTGCGTAATCGCCAGCAGCGCTCCGCGTGCACCGCGACAGGTACGATGGGCGCGCCACTCCGCTGGGAGACGATCAACGCGCCGGGAGCGAACGAATGATTGGGTCCACGCGGACCGTCAGGTGTGATCGCCAGGTCTCCGCCGTTGCTCGCCACGCGACTCACGCTGAGCAGCGCGCGTTCGGACCCTCTGGTGGTCGAGCCGCGCGCAGTCGCATAGCCGAGCGACTCGATCACGCGCGCCAGGATCTCGCCGTCGCCATGCTCGCTGACCAGCGCCGTGACGCCTTCCCGCCGATGGTTCCAGATGGCCGGGAGGAGATCGCCGTGCCAGAGCACGAAGATCACCGGTGTTCCGCTCGCGCGAATCTGCTCCACCGCAGCACGATTCACGTTTCTTATGCGCCAGGTATGGCCGAGCACTCGAAAGGCCAGGCCACCAATGCGCGCCAGCCACGCGGTACGGCGCTCCTTCCGCCGCGACGCCGGGTTGCCGTCCGGCATGCTCACGTCATGAGCTCCAGCGCCATGTCCGCCACGCGTGATGCGGCGCCAGGCGTGCCCAGCCGGCGCCGCACGTCCGCGAGCCCTGCGAGCATGGCGTCGCGTGCCGCGCTGTCGGCCCGCAGCAACGGCTCGAGCGCGTCCGCCATGGCGGGCGGCTGTACGGCGTCCTGGAGGAACTCCGGTGCCACCTCGCGCTCGGCCACGACGTTCACCAGCCCAATGCGCGGGATGGTGACGACGCGGCGCGCGATCGCATAGCTGACCGGTCCGGTGCGATACGCCACGACGAGGGGGCAACCCGCGACCGCTGCCTCGAGCGTGGAGGTCCCGCTCTTGGAGAGCGCCGCGTTCGCCGCGCGCCACACCGTGAACGACGCATCGCGCACCTGCGGATACGGACAGTGCAACCGGTCGAGAGTCACACCAGCCGCCACCGACACGATCGGGACGAGGCCCGGGATACGCCGCTCCAGCTCCCGGGCTGTCTCCACGAAGCGTCCCAGGTGACGCGAGATCTCCTGGGCCCGACTGCCGGGAAAGAGCGCGAGGACTGTCGCGTCCGGCGCGAGACCGAGACGCGCGCGTGCCGCGTCGCGGTCCGGGAGCAGCTCGGCCGCCCGATCCAGCAGTGGATGGCCCACGAAGGTCGCGTTGATGCCGTGGCGGCGCAGCAGCTCCTCTTCGAAGGGAAGAATGACCGCCGCGCGCGACACCGTGCGCGCCAGCGCACGTAGACGGCCGCGTCCCCAGGCCCAGACCTGCGGCGTCACGTAGTACAGCACGGGCACGCCGGCGGCGCGCGCGGCGGCCGCCACTTTCATGTTGAAGCCAGGGTAATCCACGAGCAGTACCAGGCCCACCCGGCCCGAATGCAGCCGGCGGCGCAGCATCTGAAGGAGCGAATAGTGGCGCGGCACGTGCCGGATGACCTCCGCGAAGCCCATGACCGCCAGCCGGTCGGTGTGCTCGAGCAGCGCCACACCCGCCCGTTCCATTCGCGCGCCGCCGATCCCCGTGAGCACCAGGTCCGGCGCACGACGGCCGAGTTCCGCAGCGACTCCAGACGCGTGCAGGTCGCCCGACGTCTCGCCGGCGACGACCAGCACCTCACGCACCAGGCGAGTCCGCCAGCGCGGGGAGCGAGCGTTCGATCTCGGTCATGATGCGCAGCGCGAGCGCGAGCGCCGCGCGGCCATCCTCCCCGCTCACGAGCACCGGACGCCGGCCCTGCACGGCCTCCACGAAGCTCTCGAATTCCAGGAGCAGCGGCTCGCCGTCCGGCGCCTCAAGCGGAATGCGCTCCATGAATTCGTCGAGACGGCGCGGCGCGGCCGCCAGGGCGTGAGCATCCAGGCCATCGCGCAGCCGGTAGAATTCCCCCACGCCGAGCGCGAGGTCGAGCGACAGGTAGCCGCTGCGCTGGAAGATGCGCAGCTTGCGAAAGCGTTCGCGCGACACACGGCTCGCCGTGATGTTCGCCACCGCGCCGCTCTCGAAGGTGAGGCGCGCGTTCGCGATGTCCACCGACGCCGTGAGCACAGGGACTCCCGCGGCATCGAGCGTCCGCACCGCACTGCCCACGAGCGTCCGCACGAGATCAATGTCGTGGATCATGAGATCGAGGACGACCGCGACGTCGGCACCGCGCGGATTGAAAGGCGCCAGCCGGTCGCTTTCGACGAACAGCGGTGCCTCAATGAACGGCAGCGCGGCGCGGATCGCGCGGTTGAATCGCTCGACGTGACCCGTCTGGATGATCGCGCCGGTGCGCCGCGCAATCGCAAGCAGGTCGTCCGCTTCCGCGAGCGTCGACGTGATGGGTTTCTCGATCAACACGTGTCGCCCGCGCTCCAGCGCCTGTCTGGCCACGGCATGATGCGCGGGCGTGGGAACGACGACGGTCACCGCTTCCACCGCGTCGAGCAGTTCGTCGAGTGTTGCCACCGCGGTCGCGCCCAGCGCTGCCGCGACGCTCGCGGCACGCGCCGGATCCGCATCGTGGAACCCCACGAACTCCACACCGGGCATGCCTCCGAGAATGCGCACGTGGTGGTAGCCCAGGGCACCGGCGCCGATCACGCCAATGCGCGTCGCGCCGGTCATGTGACCACTCCGCGGCCGCTCCCATCCACGAAGTCGAGAAAGCACTGCACTTCGGGATACAACTCGAGCTCCTGCTGCGCGCGCTCCAGTGCCTGCGTCACGTTGAGCGCGGAGCGGAAGAACAGCCGGTAGGCCCGCTTGAGCTCACGCAGCACGAGCGGATCGAAGCCCGCGCGCCGCAGACCCACGCTGTTCAGGCCGTAGAGCTTCACCGGATTGCCCACGGCCTTGAGAAATGGCGGCACGTCCTTGGGCACGCGCGACGCGCCGCCGATGAAGCTGTGCGCTCCGATGCGCACGAACTGGTGCACCGCCACGAGCCCGGAAATGATGGCCCGATCCTCGATCGTGACGTGGCCGGCAAGCTGCGTGGCATTGGAGATGATGACGCCATTCCCCAGATGACAATCGTGCGCCAGGTGCACGTACGTCATGATGAAGCAGTCTTCCCCGACCGTGGTGCACTGTGATTCCACCGTGCCGCGATTGATTGTCGCGTACTCGCGGACGACCGTCCGGTCGCCAATCTCCACGGTGGTCTCCTCGCCCCGGAACTTGAGGTCCTGCGGATCACCACCGATCACGGAGCCGGTGCCAATGCGCACTTCCCGCCCCAGCTTCACGTGGCGTTCGAGCGTCGCGCGCGCCGCGATCACGCATCCGTCGCCGACGTCGCAGTGGTCCCCGATGATCGCGAATGGGCCGACCTCCACCTCCGCGCCGAGTTCCGCACGCGGAGAGACGATCGCCGTGGGATGAATGCGCGATGTCATCGATCCACGACCATCGCCGCCATGTCGGCCTCGCACACCACATCGCCGTCCACCCTGGTGACGCCGCGCATGCGGCACACGCGCCCGCGGATCTGCACGACCTCGAGCTCGAATCGCATCTGATCGCCCGGCTTGACGGGCTTGCGCCACTTCACATTGTCGAGCGACATGAAATACACGACCTTGTTCTCCGGATCCTCCACGGAGCCGAGCAACAACATGCCGCCCACCTGCGCCATGGCTTCCACGATCAGCACGCCGGGCATGATGGGATGCCCGGGAAAGTGCCCCTGGAAAAAGGGTTCGTTGATCGTGACGTTCTTGATGCCGACCACGCGCTTGCGCTCTTCGAGCTCGAGAATCCGGTCCACGAGCAGAAATGGATACCGGTGCGGCAGGATCTTGATGATGTCTTCGATATCGAGCATCCGCATCTCCGTGGCGGCGTGGTTGACGAGTTTCCGGACCAGCGTGATCGTCCCGCGATGGCTTGGCTTGACGGCAATGACGCGTGCCCGCAGCCGGCGTCCCACGAGCGCGAGATCACCGACGCAGTCCATGGTCTTGTGGCGCGCGAATTCGTCCGGCCAGCGCAGCGCCGAGCCCACGACACGTTCGTCATCCAGCACGACGGCATTGTCAACGCTCGCGCCCCGGATCAGTCCCTTTGCGCGCAGTGCCTCCACTTCCCGCACGAATCCGAACGTGCGCGCCGGCGCCAGTTCGCGCGCAAACGTCTCCGGCGTCACCGCCACATCACACGTCTGCCGGCCGATCAGGGGGTGCGGAAAGTCTATCGTCACCCGCAGCGACAGGTCGGGCGCCGGCAGCACCTCGTACGTCGACTCGCCTTCCACCAGCGTGACTGGCCGCCGCAGGGCAAGATACTGCACCGTCCCGGGGCGATCGGCAATCCTCGCGCAGTGGAGGGCGTCGAAATACGGTTTGGCGCTGCCATCGAGAATGGGCGGCTCGGGGCCATCCATCTCGATGACGAGATCATCGATGCAGTGCGCCGCCACCGCCGCGAGCACATGCTCCACCGTGTGCAGGCCGGCCTCGCCATCTCCCAGTTGCGTACGCCGCTCGCTCAGAACCGCATATTCGACGCGTGCCGGGATCTCGGGCTGGCCATCCAGATCCATTCGCCGGAAGACGATCCCCGTGCCGCCGTCCGCGGGCCGGAACGTCAGCCGGCACGTGCGGCCGAGATGCAGCCCGATCCCTTCCAGCGTCACGGCCGACTGGATCGAATGCCGAGGGTCGGTCACGCGCGCGGTCGCTCGAGCAGTTGCTGAAGCTGGCGCATCATCCCCGCGAGCTTGAAGAGCGCCGCGTATGCACGCAGGGCTTCCTTGTGCGGGCGTGCCGGATATCCCGACCAGGTCTCGCCGGCCGGGATGTCGCCAAAGACACCGGCCTGCGCGGCCAGTCGCGCGCCAGCCCCGACGCGATGGTGTCCACTCACGCCGACCTGCCCCGCGAGCACGCATCCGTCGCCGATATGCACGGAGCCCGCAATGCCAACCTGAGCCATGATCAGGCAGCTGCGGCCAATACGCACGTTGTGCGCAACATGCACGAGGTTGTCGATCCGCGTACCCGCACCGACGACCGTGTCATCGATACTGCCGCGGTCGAGTGTGGAGTTGGCGCCCACTTCGACGTCGTCCTCGATGATGCAGCGCCCCACGTGCGGGATCTTCTGATGGGTCCCGCCGACCTGGACATAGCCAAAGCCATCGCAGGCGATGCGTACTCCCGCGTGCAGGCGCACCCGGCGCCCGATCACGGCGCCAGGATAGAGCGTCACCGAATCGGCAAGCCAGCTCCCTTCCGCAATGTGGACGCCGCGTCCGATCGTGCAATGCGCGCCCACGCTCACGCCGTCCGCCAGCGCGGCACCGTCCTCGATCACGCTGCACGGACCGATCGCGACCTCGCGCCCCAGCGTCACCCCACGCCCGACGACGACCGTCGGATGAATTCCTTCACGGCGCGGCGGCGGTGGATACAACGCGGGAAGCACCGCCAGCATCGCTTCCTGCGGCAGATCCACCACGATGCGGCACTCCGGACCGCCCGTGACCGCAGCCAGCGCCGGCGTGACGAGCACGATTCCGGCAGCGGAGTGGAGAAATTCCGAGGTGTACTGCGCGCTCGCCAGTAAGCTCAGTTCCGAGGCGCCGGCACGGTCCAGCGGCGCGACGCCAGATACCGTGGTCGAGCCGTCGCCCTGCACCGTGCCGTGAACCAGCCGCGCGATGTCAGCGGCGGTGAGAGACGGAGGTCCCTCACCGCCGATGGTCGAGCGGCGTACGTCAGCTACGGTCAACGCTGGGTGGGCGGCTTGGGACGCGTCGCGCCAGTCGCCTTCGGCGTGGGTCCTGCCGTGTTATCGGCGCGCGGAGGCGTGCTGGAGACGGGCCCGGCCGGACCGGCCGCCTTCAGTCGCGCCACGACCTCATCCGTGATGTCCAGACTGGAATCGGCCGCGACGACCACGCCCGCCTGATTCCCCGCGTCGAACACCATTGCGTATCCCTTCTCGGCGCGGATCTGTTCGATGATCGAGTTGATCTTGGTCATGATCGGACCAATGAGCTCGGCCTGCCGCTCCTGCGCCTTCTTCTCCAGATCCGCCAGACGCTGCTGATACTGCGTCTGCTTGGTGTTGATCTCCTTCTGCTTGCCCGCGCGGGCCGCCGGACTCAGCGTCGCTTCCGACTTGGTGTAGGCCGCCACCATGTCGTTCAGCGAATCGCGCATGTTCTGCGCCTCCTGGCGGTACTGGCCCATTTCCTTGTCGATCTGGGCCTCGGCTTCGGCGCGCCCCGGTGCCTGGGCGAGAATCTTGTTGGAGTTGATATACGCGATTCGCTGTGTGCCTTGCGCGAGGGCGCCGCTGGCACAGATCGCAGAAAATGCCACCGTCACCAGCGCGGCACGAACGACTGAACGCATGTTGACTCCGCCTTAGAAGAGTTGTCCGAGTTTGAAATGCAACTGCCACTTGGGATCAGGACGGCCGAACTGATCCACGCGATCAAATCCATACCCCCAGTCCAGACCGAGGGGTCCCAGCGGAGTGACCACGGCGACTCCGATTCCGGCCCCACGAAAGAGACGGGTCGGATCAATGTCGCGCGGACCTGCATAGACGTTGCCGGCATCATAGAACAGGTCGGCATACAGCATCTGGTTGAACCGGAAGCCGAGCTCGGCGGTCGAACTGAAGAACGCCTTTCCGAACGAGGCCCGGGTCGCCTGACTGTTCGTGGTGGCCACGAACCCCCGGGGGGTAATGGAGAACTCCTCATAGCCACGCAACTGTTCGCCATACTGCGTACCACCCATGGCGAACTCCTGCGAATAAAAGAAGGGGCCGTCATCGCCGAACAGCGCTCCCGCGCGCGCCGTCAGACCGAGCACGACCTTGATTGGCTGGGAACCGGGCTTTGTCCCGCCAAACTGCGCCAGGGTCGTGTAATTACGAATTTCCGTGGTATAGCGCTGGAAGCTCGACGTCCCACCGAGCGGTCCGCCATCGAACTGCGCGGTGAACGTTCGCATGGAGCCCGCAGACGCAAACGGCATGTCAATGCGGTTGTCGTGCGTAATGGTCAGGCCGACGCTCGAGCGGAAGTTGTTGCCGGTATTGATCGTGGTATCGCGTGTCGCAAGGCCGCCGCTGAAGCGCACCGACTCGCCGCCGTAGGAGAGGAACAGCCGCGTGAACGGCGAGTTGAAGAGGGGAAAGCCGAGCTGCAGCGAACCCCCCGTGGCCTGGCTCTGGCCCAGGTCCGCGATGAGATAACGCGACCGGGTATCGTACGCCGTCGCCGTACCCGAGAGGCGGGTCTGCTTGATCGCGGGATCGGTGTAGCTGAGCTGGAAGTCGTTGATGTACTGGCCGAACTGCCACTGCAGCGAGGCACGCTTGCACAACCCGAACAGATTGGGCTGGTCCAGCCCGATGAAGCCGCCGACGCCGGTTCCCTCGCCTACCGATGCGCCGAAGTTGATGCTCCCGGTGTGCTTTTCCTTCACGTGAAAGACGACGTCGACATCTCCCTTGTCATTCGCCTGCGGCGTTTCCGGAGGGGGCATGGGCGATTCGAAAAATCCCAGGTTCTGCAGGTTCTGCCAGCTTCGAATGATGCGCGCCTGGCTGAAGACATCACCAGGGAGAATGACGAGCGCGTCGCGGATGCAGACCTCGCTCGTGTAGTCGTTGCCCGCGATGTCAATGCGATTGATCGTCGCGGGCGTCTTCTCGTCGATCTCCCAGCGGAGATTCACCACCGGAACGGAGTCCTTCCCCAGCGTGCGCACGACCACCGGCCGCACCTGCGCGTAGATGTAGCCTTCGTCGGCGTACGCGGTACGCAGCTTGTTCGTCGCGTCATCCCACTCGGCCTGATCGAAGTACTGCACGCCGCTGCCGCCGCCGCCGAACAGCCCCTTCACCTTCTCGCCCAGTGACGGCGATTGCGGGGTGAACGGATAGAAGCGGTCGACGTCCTCGGTGGAGAAATGGCGGTTGCCCACCACCTCGAACGTGCCCACGCGGTACTGCTTCCCCTCGTTCACCGTGAGCTTGATGACACCCTTTCCGGTGCCGCGGTCCACCGCCAGCGTATCCTTCACGAGCTGAAAATCAATGAATCCGTTCTTGTCGTACAGGCTGGGAATGCGGCTGCCAATGTCCGCCGCAAACTTGTCCTCGTCGAATTCCCCCTTTTTCCAGAACCAGAACCCTTCCGGCCTGGTCTTCATGGCATCCACGATCGCGCTCGCGCGCAGCGTGGAATCCCCAATGACATCCACACCCGAGATGGCGAGACGGCGCCCCTCATCGATCCTGAAGTTGAGGTGCGCTTCGCCGTTCACCATGGTGGTCTCGGGCTTCACGACGGCGAGGTAGTAGCCGCGGGACTCATAAAGCGAGTCGATGCGCTGCACCGCGCCCGCGACCAGAGCAGGATCCAGCGGCTTCGCGGCCGGAATCTGGATCTTGTCCCGCACCGTTCCTTCGGACACGACGTTCGTGCCCGAAACCGTAATGCCCGCCAGCACCGGCCGCTCCCGGACGGTGAAGATCATCACGGATTGCCCGGTGGTCCGATTCACCTGACATCCAACCTGGACATCCTCGAACTGACCCGTCGCGAACAGGTTGTGTATCGCTCGCTGGAGCACGCGATAGTTGAGCGTGTCTCCCCTGGCGAGCCCAATGTCGGAGAGCGCAGTGGTGGTGGTGACACGGCGGTTTCCCTGCACCGCAATGGAGTCGGGAATGACGCAGGGCCCATTGGCCGCTTGCGCGTACGCCTGGGCGCCTGCGGCGACGAAGGCAAGCGTGACGAAGAATGGCAGCCGAAACATGGCTTATAAGATACACGCTACACGGCCGAATGACCCACCCGCCCGGGGGTCATTCGGCCGTGTCTGGCTGGAATGGCTGGACAGCCGTCAGGTCGTGGTCTTGCTCAGAACCCGGAAGTCCAGCTTCGTGCCGTCCGGGGAAACCTCCACATCCACCTCATCGCCCTTCGCGAAGTCGCCAACGAGGATTTTCTCGGAGAGCGGATCCTCGACGTACTTCTGAATGGCGCGCTTGAGCGGCCGCGCGCCAAAGTGCTCGTCGTACCCGTGCGTGCTCAGGAAATCCGTTGCAGCGCTGGTCAGCTTGAGTGTGATCTCCTCTTCGGAGAGACGCTTCTGCACGTCGCGGAGCAGGATACCAACGATCTGCGCGATGTGTTCCTTGTTCAGCGGATGGAAGACAATCACGTCGTCCAGCCGGTTGAGGAATTCCGGATTGAATACCCGCTGGATTTCCTCCTTCACCTTCTCCTGGATGCGGTCGAACGTTTCACGATCGTCCGGCGCGGAGAAGCCCAGGGCGCGGTTCTTCGTGATGTCGCGTGCCCCGACATTCGACGTCATGATCACCACGGTGTTCTTGAAATCAATGACGCGGCCGTAGTTGTCCGTGAGGTGTCCCTCGTCCAGCACCTGCAGCAGGATGTTGAACACATCCGGATGCGCCTTCTCGATCTCGTCCAGCAGCACCACGCTGTACGGTTTGCGCCGCACCGCCTTGGTGAGCGTGCCCGAGTCCTCGTAGCCGACGTAGCCCGGCGGCGCGCCGATGAGGCGGCTCACCGAGAACTTCTCCATGTACTCACTCATGTCGACGCGAATGAGCGCCGACGGATCCGCGAACAGGAACTTCGCCAGCGCGCGGGCGAGCTCGGTCTTGCCGACGCCCGTGGGGCCGCTGAAGATGAACGAGCCGATGGGGCGCGACGGATCCTTGAGCCCGGCGCGGCTGCGCCGGATGGAACGCGACAGCGCCCTGATGGCCTCGTCCTGACCGACGACCGACAGATGGACTTCATCCTCCATGCGCAGCAGTCGCGCGCTCTCCGCCTCCTGCAGTCGCGTAACCGGAATGCCGGTCCACCGGCTGACGATGAAGGCGATTTCCTCCTCGCCCAGCACCGGCCGGAAGGACTGGCGATGCTTCTCCCATTCCTCCTGCTTGCGACGAATTTCGCCCTGCAGCTCGCGCTCCTGGTCGCGCAGTGTCGCGGCGCGCTCGAAGCTCTGATCGCGAACGGCGGCTTCCTTCTCCGTGTTCACATCCTCGAGCTTGTGCTTGAGTTCCGCCACCTCGGGTGGCGGCGCCTGCGCGGCCAGCCGTGCGCGCGCGCCCGCTTCGTCAATGACGTCAATCGCCTTGTCCGGCAGGAAGCGATCGGTGATGTAGCGTTCCGACAGCTTGGACGCCGTGACGAGCGTGGCATCGGGAATCGTGACGTGGTGATGATCCTCGTACTTCTTGCGCAGCCCCTTGAGGATGTCCACCGTCTCCTCGACCGAGGGGGGATCCACGATGACGGTCTGGAAGCGCCGTTCGAGTGCGCCGTCCTTCTCGATGTACTTGCGGTACTCGTTGAGCGTGGACGCCCCGACGCACTGCAGCTCGCCGCGCGCCAGCGCGGGCTTGAGCATGTTGCTGGCATCGATGGCGCCTTCAGCCGCACCGGCACCCACGAGCGTGTGCAGCTCGTCGATGAACAGGATGATGTTCTTGTTCTGCGCGATCTCGTTCATCACGGCCTTGAGACGCTCCTCGAACTGACCGCGATACTTGGTGCCGGCAATGACGGCGGCCATGTCGAGCGCCAGCACCCGGTGCTCGCGCAGCGATTCCGGACACTCGCCGCTGGCAATGAGCTGCGCGAGTCCTTCGACGATGGCCGTCTTGCCGACGCCCGGTTCGCCGATGAGCACCGGATTGTTCTTCTTCCGGCGCGTGAGCACTTCCATGACCCGCTGGATTTCCTTGGCGCGCCCGATCGTCGGATCGAGCTGGCCCTCGGCCGCAAGCTGCGTGAGGTCGCGGCAGAAATGATCCAGCGCGGGCGTCTTGGACTTCTTTTCGCCCTTGGCCTGCTGTGGCGCGGGGGGCGTGCCCGCCTGCGCCGTCGCGCCGCCCTGTGGCATCTCGGTGCCGAGCAGCCGCAGGGTCTCCGCGCGGGCTGCATCGAGGTTCACGCCGGAATCGGTGAGAACCTGCGCGGCAATCCCTTTCTCCTCGCGGAGCAGCCCGAGCAGCAGATGTTCCGTACCAACGTAGCTGTGGTTCAGCTCGCGCGCCTCCGCCATGGCGAGTTCCAGTACTTTCTTGGCGCGCGAGGTATAAGGAAGATCCGGGCCCGTGGTCTGCGCCGCTTTCCCCTTCTTGACCGTTTCCTCGATCTTCTGTTGCACTTCGTCGAGATCAACGCTCAAGTTCTGGAGAACGGCCGCAGCAACACCCTCTCCTTCGCGGATGAGGCCGAGCAGAATGTGCTCTGTCCCCACGTACTCGTGGTGGAGACGCGCCGCTTCCTCGCGGGCCATCGCGAGAACCTTGCGCACACGCTCGGTGAAGTTGTAGCCGTTCATACGTCCCTCGGTTCGGGCTCCCTCCCGCGGGAAGGTCTACCCGTGCGTTCCCGCTTCGTCAGCGAGCAACTGGCGCACATAGCGGGCACGAGCCAGGTTGGCTTCGCTCTCGGTGAGCGCCTTGCCTTCAGCTTGTGCCAGATGCGCCGCTTGGGAAAAAATCAGGAGCTTGTTGAGGGTATATACACTGAGTCCGGAGATCAGTTTCAATCCCACGGCCAGTCGTACGCCACTGAGGTAATTCATCGCCTCATCGAACGTGAGGCTTCGGGCGTACCGGAGGGTGCCATAAGCTCGCCAGAGCTTGTCCTCAATAATATACGGTGCGTCGCGAAGCAACACCCGTCTGGCGTCCTCCTCCCGCGAGATGACCGTCCGCAGCACATACGTCAGTTGCTCGATGATGTCCTGTTCCGACCGGCCCAGCGTGGTCTGATTCGAAATCTGGAAGAAATTCCCGACCACTTCACTCCCCTCACCGTACAGCCCGCGGTACGTCAACCCCATCTGCTGCAAGCCGGAAAGCGTCTTGCCGATCTCCTTGGTCAGCACGAGCCCCGGCAGATGGATCAGCACCGACGCCCGCATTCCTGTTCCCGTATTCGTCGGACAGGACGTCAGGAACCCGAACTCGGGGTGGAACGCGAAGGGCACCCGCCGCCCCAGATCCTGGTCCATCGCGTCTACCGTCGCATACGCCTCCGCCACACCGAAGCCGGACCGGAGCGATTGGAGGCGCAGGTGATCCTCTTCATTTATCAGGACGCCCGTGCCGTCGCCGAGATACACGGCGGCGCCGCTCCGCACCGGATGTTGCGGATCGAGCCCGGCGAGTTCGCGGCTCACCAGATGCCGCTCATGCAGCAGCAGCCGCTCGTCGCCCGCCAGCTCGTCCACGCGCACCAGGACATTCCCGTGGAGGGGGGGCGATTCGCTCACGGCGTCCTTGATGCGCGCCAGCACGCGCAGGCGCTCGCCATCACGCGCGCGCCCCGGAAAGGCGAACCCCTCGAGATTCCGTGCCAGCCGGATCCGCGTCGAGAGCACGATGCCCGCCTGTTCGCCAGAGGCGTCCAGCCAGCTCACCCCGCCGTCAGGAAGCAGCGAGAGGTCCAGCATCACTCGAGCACCTTGATCTGATCGCGCAGTCGCGCGGCTTCCTCGAACTGTTCCTGCTCCACCGCGCGACGCAGGCGATCACGAAGCTCCGCCAGCATCGTCGCCCCCTCCTCGACATGCGGCTGCGGCGGCCGGTACGACTTTCCCTGGTGACGGGACGCGCCGTGCACCCGGCGCAGCAGATCCCGCAGGCTCGACTCGAAGGCGCCGTAGCAGTAGGCGCAGCCGAGTCGCCCGGTCGTCTTGAAATCCCGCAAGGTACTCGAGCAGAAACTGCACCGGCCGCTGTCGGTGGCCGATGCCGGCAGCTGCTTCTGCACCGCCAGAATGAAGTCCGTGAGCACCGGCTTGGGCGATGCGAGCTGCGTCTCGATCCCGCGCTCGGCCGCGCAGCGTTCACACAGATGCAGCTCGGTTACGCCCTGAGCGTCCGAGCGCGTCAGGGTGATCACGGAGTCCCGTTCCTTGCAGCCATCGCACAACATCAGGTCAATACCTCGCGAACATCAGCACTGCGCAGCCTCCCGTCCTCCAGCAATAGCGCCCGGTCGGCACGCGCCGCAAGTGAGCGATTGTGGGTCACCACGACCATGGCGACCTCGAGATCGCGGACCAGCGCGGCGAACCGGTCGTGGAGGAGCTCCGCGTTCACATGGTCGAGGTTCCCCGACGGTTCGTCCGCGAGCACGACCGCCGGGTCGATCGCCAGCGCCCGCGCGACCGCCGTGCGCTGCTGCTCACCGCCGGAGAGCTCGGCCGGCCGGTGGGACATACGCCCCCCGAGGCCGACCCGCGCGAGCAGTTCCTCAGCGCGTGATCGGGCTCTGGCCGGCGGCCACCCGGCGATACGAAGCGGCATCATCACGTTCTCCAGCGCTGAAAACTCTCGTAGCAAATGATGGAACTGGAAGACAAATCCCACCTTCTCGTTCCGGATCTTCGCCAGCGCCGTTTCGGACAGCCTGCTGAGCGACACGCCATCCAGCACCACCTCGCCCCGCGACGGCTGATCGAGCGCGCCCAGCAGGTGAAGCAGCGTGCTCTTCCCCGCTCCGCTCGCCCCCACCACGGCAATCATCTCGCCGCGATGGACATCGAGATCAATGCCATCCAGTACATGAATGGTGCCGCCGTCGCCGCCAACGTAGGTCTTCGCGAGGCCTCTCGTCTGGATGACCGTCATTCCTGACGTATCGCCTCCACCGGATAGAGCCGTGCCGCCTGCATGGCCGGATAGATCGTGGCGAGCACGGCAATCGCCAGACTTGCCGTCACGATCCAGAGCAGGTCCGTGGGTTGGATGGAAACCGGCAGGTGGTCAATGAAATATACTTGCGGGTCGAGCGAGATGAACTTGCCGCGGTCGAGCGCAATTCCAACGGGTACGCCAAGCAGGAGTCCCAGCCCGGTACCGACCACGCCGATCACCAGCCCCTGCACCAGGAAGATCCGCCGGATTGCCGGTGCCGGGAGCCCCATGGCTTTCAGGATGCCGATTTCCCGGGTCTTGTCGCGCACCACCATGGTGAGCGTGCTCACAATATTGAACGCCGCCACGACGACGATGAGCAGGAGAATCACGCTCATTGCCAGCTTCTCGAGCTTGAGCGCCTGAAAGAGACCGGAATTCTGGTCCTGCCAGTCCTCTACGCGATACGGCGAGCCGAGCGCACGCTCCAGCCGCTCGCCAATCGTTCCGGCCTCGTCACGACGCGTCGTGCGCGCCTCGATGCCGGTGACCGATGTCCCCAGCCCGGCGAATTCCTGCGCGGCCTTGAGCGAGATGTACACGTACGAGTTGTCGTACTCGTACATGTCCGTCTTGAATTCGCCCGTAACCTCGAACTGGTACATGCGCGGCACGATGCTCCCCACGGCCGCATTATACTTCGACCCGGCGGGCGAGATGATGGTGAGCTTGTCGCCGGGCTCCACGTTCAGCCGCGCTGCGAGACGTTCGCCGAGCACGGCACCGTGCTGCGTGCCATCGCTGCTCGCGAACCGGAAATCACCCCGTGTGGCGGTACTGCGGATGGTCGTGACCTGGACGACCCCGCGCGCCTCGGGTTCGATGCCAGCCACGAACACCCCCTCGGAGTAGTCGTGCCCCGTCGTCGCCAGCCCCTGGGACAGCACGAACGGTGCCGCGGCAACGATGCCGGGAAAGCGGCGTACCGAGTCGAGCGTGCCCTGCCAGTCATCGGGCAGCTTGAGGTCCGGACCGAAGGTCAGCACGCGAAGGTCGGGACTGCCGACGAGAATCTTGGCCTTGAGATCGCTCTGCATGCCCGTCATCACACCGTTGATGATGATGAGCGCGCTGACGCCGACCAGGACACCGCCAATCGCAATGGCGCTGATGAATGAGAACAGGCGCGATCCGTGACGGCTGCGGAGGTAGCGCCACGCGATGCTCAGCTCGAGTGAGCTCATGCGGGGCGCATGATCGGAAAGAGAATCACATCGCGAATGTTCGCGGTGCCGGTGAGATACATGACCAGCCGATCGATACCAATGCCCACTCCTCCCATGGGGGGCATGCCGTATTCCATGGCGCGCAGATAGTCCTCGTCCACGCCGCCAGCCTCCATGTCGCCGGCGTCGCGCAGCCGGGCCTGCGCTTCGAACCGTTCGCGCTGGTCGATGGGATCGTTGAGTTCACTGAACGCATTGGCGAGTTCCCGGCCCCCCGCAAACAGTTCAAACCGCTCCGTGAGCGTGCGATCGCCGCGCTTCGGCTTGGCGAGCGGAGACAGTTCGACGGGATAATCCACGACGAACGTCGGCGCCTGCAGCGTGGGCTCGACCAGCGCCTGGAACAGTTCATCCAGCAGCTTGGGCCGACTCAGCGTGGCGGCGCTGTGCACCCCGTGCCGCGTCGCCGTCTCGCGCAGCGCCGCGTCGCTGAGCGCACGTGAATCGGTCCCGAGTGCGCGATCGAGCGCCGGCACCCATGCCACGCGCGGGAATGGCGCCTGCAGCGACGGCACGCGCTCCGCGAATCCCGGCAGGGCGCGAATCGCGTCCGCCGCGCGCGCCAGCAGTGCCTCTACCACCGACATCATCACCTCGTAATCCGAGTAGGCCTCGTAGAATTCCAGCATCGTGAACTCGGGATTGTGCGTGCGGTCCACGCCTTCGTTGCGAAAGTCATGGCCGATTTCGTACACGCGCTCCAAGCCACCGACGATCAGCCGCTTGAGATAGAGTTCGTCGGCGATGCGGAGGTAGAGCGGCATGTCGAGCGCATGATGGTGGGTAATGAATGGCCGCGCTGCAGCACCACCGTAGAGCGGTTGCAGCACCGGCGTTTCCACCTCGAGATAGCCGCGCGCATCCAGGAAGGCGCGAATGGCGGTGATCATGCGTGACCGTGCCTGGAAGAGCATCCGCACGTCGGGGTGCACCGCCAGATCCGCATAGCGCTGGCGCGACCGCTGCTCGGCGTCCGCCAATCCGGCGTGGCGCACCAGTGCCCCATCCACCATCTCCTCCTTCCCGAAGGGGAGCGGGCGGAGAGACTTCGCCAGCACGTCGAACGACTCCACGCGAATGGTCGCTTCACCAGTCCGCGTGCGGAAGAGCGGGCCGGCAACGCCGATGACATCGCCGATATCCAACTGGTCCAGCACGAGGAACCGGTCGTCGCCAAGCGCATCACGCCGGAAGTACAACTGGATCCGTCCCGCCTGGTCCGCGAGATGCGCAAACGCGGTCCGGCCATGACCGCGCCACGCCACCAGACGCCCCGCAACACGAACGGGACCTGCCTCTGCCGCCTCGCCCAGATGCGCGACCGCCTCCGTGGCACTGTGCGTGCGCTCGAATCCGTAGGCGAACGGCTCGACGCCCAGCGCCCGCAGGCGCTCGAGTTTCTCGCGTCGTGCCTTCAGGACAAAGTTGAGATCGTCCGAACTCACGCCGCGGCCTCGCTCGCGCCGAATTTCCTGAGATATGCCTCGATGAAGGGATCGATCGCTCCATCCATGACCTTCTGGACATCGGGAATCTTCAGCTCGGTGCGATGATCGTTGACCATGGTGTAGGGCTGGAAGACGTAGCTGCGAATCTGGTTGCCGAATGAGACGTCCGTCTTGGCGGCGTCAATTGCCGCCTTCTTGCGCTCCCGCTCCTCCACCTCGCGCTGATAGAGCGCGTTCTTCAGCATCTTCATGGCGGTCGCCTTGTTCTTGAACTGCGACCGCTCCTGCTGGCAGCTCACCACGATCCCCGAGGGAATGTGCGTGAGTCGCACCGCGGAACTGGTCTTGTTCACGTGCTGGCCGCCCGCGCCCGAGGCGCGGAACACGTCCATTCGGACGTCCTCATCGCGCACCTCGATGTTGATCTCGTTATCCACGACGGGATAGACGAATACCGAAGCGAAACTCGTGTGGCGCCGAGCCTGCGCATCGAACGGTGAGATGCGCACGAGCCGATGCACCCCCGCTTCAGGCCGCAGGTACCCGTACGCGTACTGGCCCCTGAACTCGAGCATCGCGCCCTTGATGCCGGCTTCCTCGCCCTCGCTCAGATCGAGCACCTCGACCGTGAACCCGCGCCGTTCCGCCCAGCGCGTGTACATGCGCATGAGCATCGCCGCCCAGTCCTGGGCCTCCGTGCCCCCCGCCCCCGCACTGATTTCCACCATGGCATCACGATGATCGTCCGGACCGCGCAGCAACGAGCGCAGCTCGAAGGCGGGAATTTCGGAATCGAGTGCGACGAGCTCCCGCTCCAGTTCCGCCGCCATGTCCGCATCCGGCTCGGCCTCGAGCAGCTCTTCCATTTCCCGGAGCGTACGTACGCGCGACGACAGCCGGTCAAACGGTTCGACCCACTCCTTGAGCTCCTTGATTTCCTGGATTACCGCCTGGGCGCGCTCGTGGTCGTCCCAGAAGCCGTTCCGGGACATGCGCTCCTCGCGTTCGGTCAACGCTCGCCGCTTGCCGTCGACGTCAAAGATACCCCCGGAGGTCCTCGAGGCGATCCTGGTGCTGACGAAGTCTGCGCGCGCGATCCGATTCCGACATGTGGTCTCCCTGCGCCGCGCCATCGGCGGCCGTGCGGCGGGTCATGGTGTGTCGTACAACACGAGCCGCCCCGCCACGCTGGCGCCGGACGGCTCGTGAGCCTGATGCAATATAACAACCAGCGCGGTCTGTGTGCGGCTCGCCGGCGGCACGAGAGTCCGTGGCGAGTGACGCGACGCGAGGCCGATCAAAAGACCTTCTTCCCTCCCGCCAGCACATCGTTGAGCGCATCCTGGAAGTGCGTGGTGCTCTCGGCGAATTCGCGTCCCATCTGATCCACGTATTCCTCGTAGCTCTTCTTGATCTCCTCGCGGAACAGCTCACGCAGCATGCCTGTGCGGAGTCCATCGGCATGCTTTTCCGGGAAGTAGGCAATGATGTCCGACACGAGCGCACGGGCAAGGCGCCTGGCCTTGACGTTGGGATCATTGGCCAGGAAGGGATTGATCGGTGCGCGCGCTGCCCGTGGCGTCGTCTTCGCCGCGGGCGCCGGCGCCCGTGGTGGTGAAGGGGGCGGAGGTGCCAGCGGTGGCGCTGGCGATGCTGGCTGTGGCACGCGCGGCTGCGCAGGGCGCTCCGGAGCAGACGGAGAGGCGGGTGGCACGGGTGCCAGTGGCGCCACGGGCGCCACGGGCGCCGCTTGTCTGGGCACTGCCGCCGGTGTCGGAGCCAACGTCCGGAACACGGCCGGCGTCGGATGCGCGGCGGCAGTCGCGGTGGCAGGCGTCATGGCCGGCTGCGCCCTGGACATGGGCGTCACCATGGGATCCGGAACCGACGCGGTGAAGTCGCTCTCGATGCGACCGGTCGAACCGATTGGAATTACGCCACCGCATACGGAGCAGCGTGCACGGACACCAGAGACAGGCACCTTGGCCGGATCCACACGAAAAACGGATCCGCATTCGGGGCAGGAAACGTTCATGACCGTCCTGTCAGCGTAGCGGGTAAGCCATCACTCGTTCGCGCCGACTGCCGCGTCCACGGTGGCGTCGTGCCGGCGGTCCACCACATAGACCGACCCGGGAAGTGTCTTTGCATAGCTCTTCATCTCCGTCGCGAGCTCGCTCACCTGCGCCGCATGCGTGAACACGCGCCGCTCGTTGGTGACGATGCCGATGCTCACGGTCATGAGCGGGACCCGGTGCAACTGCCCGCGGCGATCCTTGCCGAAGTAATAGCCGGCGTTTCGATCCTGCTCCGAATACTGATACGGCACGAGCGAGTCAAAGATCTCGACGATCAAGCTCGCGGCCGGGGCCGCATCCAGGAGCGGGACGATGAAAATAAAATCGTCGCCACCAATATGTCCCACAAAGCCATCCGTCGGACAGTAGCCCCGCACCACGTCGTGGAGGATCCTGGCCAGCAGCCGGATGACCCGGTCCCCCTCGAAGTAGCTGTAGCGATCGTTGTATTCCTTGAAATGATCGAGGTCGGCGTAGCAGACGGCGAACGGATCGCCGGTGGCAATGCGCCGGGCGATTTCCTCCTCGATTTCCGGCGCGCCGGGAAGCCGCGTTGATGGGTGCACGCGGACGTCGCGCTCCGCGCGCCGGAGGAGCACGGCCAGGCGCAGTTCGGCCTCCTGGTGCGGCATGCCGGCGCAGAGCACCTCGTCCGCGCCAGCGGCGAACGCGGTGGCGATCGCCGTCACACCCGCCGTGACGAGCGCGGCGGCCGGCACGACCGCCGTGTAGGAATCACTCTTGAGACGCGCGCACGCGGCAAGGACTGGTTCGGGGTCCACACGCGCGTCGAAGAGTGCCAGCGCCGGGCGGCCACGGAGCGCGCGACCCATGAGATCGTCCGCCGAGGCGCACGGCTCGAGCGCCAGCCCGCGCGCATCGAGCCAGGCGCTCAGATACGCGGGTGGGGCCGGGTCTGTCCCAGGTGGCGAAAAATAGACGGCCTGCGGATTGGCCACTCCAGATCATCCTCGAATGCACTCGCGCCGATCGGTCGCGCGCAGATCGCGCCAGCGGCCGCGGCGCGCGGAGCCGGCCGCTTCAGCATCGACGAGCGGCCGGAAACGAACGCAACGATATGCATCCCTGTGCGATGGCGGGCGCCCGCGCATCATTTCTCAGACCGTCGTGGCCTCATCAATGAGCATGATCGGGATATCGTCCCGCACGGGATATGACAGATGACACATGTGACAGATGAGGCGCTGCCCGGTGTCCTGATACTCGAGCGCGCCCTTGCAGCGCGGACACACGAGCAGATCGAGCAGCTCCGGCGACAGACTCATGAGGCGGAATCCTCCGGAAGACGATAACCAAGGCGGCGAAGCGTCCGGGCATCGCGTCGCCAGTTGGGAAGCACCTTGACCCACAGGTCGAGATACACGGCGCCGCCGACCAGCTCCTCGATCTTGGCCCTGGCCGCGCGCCCGATCTCCCGGATGCGCGCACCCTTGTGCCCGATGAGGATGCGTTTCTGGCTCTCGCGCTCTACGTGCATGACTGCGCGAATGTACACCGGCTGCCGCTCTTCGCGAAACTCCTCGATGACGCATGCGACGCTGTAGGGTACTTCATCCTCCAGTTGCTCGAGCGCCGTTTCGCGGATGCATTCGCTCGCAAAGAAGCGAAGCGGCTGCGTGGCGACGTCATCGGCCGGGTAGAGGAACGGACTCTCGGGCAGCGCATCCGTGAGGCGCTGCAGCAGCGCGTCAACCCCATCGCCGGTGCGGGCCGAAATCGGGAGCGCGGTGGGGCACGCCGCGATGAGCGCCGCACGCTGTTCAGGCGCCAGGGCGTCCATCTTGTTGAGCGCGAGGAGCACGGGGGCGTGGGGTGCGGTGCCCAGGCCCGCAGCATCCTCCAGCGTGGGTGGCGGCCCGTCCATCGCATCGGCCAGGTAGACGATGACATCCGCGTCATCCAGCGCGCGCCACGCCGCGGCCTGCATGGCACGCTGCAAGGCGTAACGCGGATTGAGGAGGCCCGGCGTGTCGGTCACGATCATCTGCGTCTCGGCGGTGCTCAGAATGCCGACGACGCGCTCGCGGGTGGACTGCGGCTTGGGGCTCGTGATGCTGAGCTTCTGGCCCACGATCCGATTGAGCAGCGTGGATTTTCCCGCGTTGGGTTTGCCCACCACGGTGACGATGCCGGCTCTGGTCATGGCAAATGGAAGCATAGCACGGCGTGGGCGGTGGAGACAGCGGAGGGCGAATGCGACGCAGCCCCCGGCTGCGGAAACGCAACCGGGGGCTGAGTCCAAGAAAGTGCCGGCGACGGCCTACTCTCCCGCGCCCTCTCGGGCGGAGTACCATCGGCGCTGTAGGTCTTAACGATCGTGTTCGGGATGGGAACGAGTGTGGCCCCTACGCTCTGGTCGCCAGCGATTGTCAGGCAGAACGAACGACAATCGGAGTGGTGTAGATCATGAGAAGAAAATCCAGTACAAAGCGCTAGCTCTGCTTGCAGTCCAACTTTGGGAGTAGTCAAGCCACACGGGCGATTAGGACCGCTGCGCTCGGAGTGGGTTGCCCCACGTCCACGGGCGGCCTATCGACGGAGTAGTCTTCTCCGGCCCTTCAGGAGGCTCAAGGCCTCGGGAGCGTTCATCTCGGGGGGGGCTTCCCACTTAGATGCATTCAGCGGTTATCCCCACCAGCCATCGCTACCCGGCGATGCACTTGGCAGTGCAACCGGGACACGAGCGGGCCGTCCGACCCGGTCCTCTCGTACTAGGGTCCGCGCCCCTCAACGCTCCAACGCCCACGACGGATACAGACCGAACTGTCTCACGACGTTCTGAACCCAGCTCATGTACCACTTTAACCGGCGAACAGCCGGACCCTTGGGACCTTCTCCAGCCCCAGGATGTGATAAGCCGACATCGAGGTGCCA
>DASVWN010000073.1:0-37150 GCA_036393195.1 Gemmatimonadaceae bacterium
CGGCAGCCATTCCGTTTTCCTCAACCCTGCGGCCCGAAAAGTCTCCACCGTTCCGCGCCACCGCGAAATCAAGGACTTTCTCGCCCGTAAGATTTGCCGCGACTTGGAGATCCCAGATCCTTGATGCCTAACGAACGCTAACGAACGCTAAAGCTTACGAGCGATCTATTGATTGCTCGCTACGCTCGCTCTTATTTGACTCGCTCGCACCTTAGCTAGGGCGTTAGCTGGCCACAGGAGACTTCATTGAAGGCATCCGTTTTCGTCGGCACTAGCCTCGACGGGTTCATCGCTCGATCTGACGGCAGCTTGGACTTTCTGCCGCCGGGCGGCGGAGAGCCGCACGGCTACCAGGAATTCATGGCGAGCGTCGACGCGTTGGTCATCGGCCGGAACACGTTCGACACCGTCGTGCGGTTTGCCCAATGGCCGTATGAAAAGCCCGTCTTCGTGGTGAGTCATCGACCGTTGTCATCGATTCCGCTCGACGTAGCGGTCGAGCGCTTGTCAGGAGAGCCGGCGGATGTGGTCGGTCAACTAAGCGCGCGCGGAATCGGCCACATCTACGTCGATGGCGGCGTCACCATTCAGCATTTTCTCCGAGCCGGGCTCATACAGCATCTCATCATCACGCGCGTTCCAGTGCTGATCGGTTCGGGGATTTCTCTTTTTGGCCCGCTGCTGCACGACATTGCACTCACGCATGTCGCGACACGCCAATTCGCCAGCGGCCTTGTCCAGAGTGAATACATGGTGTCCGCCACCTCGTCGAGGTAGTCTGCGATTTTCCGCTCACAACGTCAGTAGTGATGCCATGCACGCTCCAGGCACCGGCCGAGTTTCGTTCGCTAAGTGGTCTTGGTCGTGCAGGTGCCCTCCGGTAACGGGCGAGTGGGTGCCGAACACCAGCAGCCCGCGCTCCGTTCGTCATCGCGGCGCGTCCGCTCGCCGCGCCGGGCCCGCCTTCGATAGCGTTCCACCGTGACCAGCCCCAAACCCGCCGAGCTGCCCGTGCGCCTGTTCAAGGATGACGCGGCATGGGAAGCGTGGCTCGCCAGGCGGCACGCCAAGTCCGCCGGCCTGTGGCTGCGGATCGCCAAGGCAGCGTCGAACGTCAAATCGGTGTCGTACGCCGAGGCGCTCGACGTCGCGCTCTGCTACGGCTGGATCGACGGGCAAAAGAAGACGTTCGACGACGCGACCTGGCTCCAGAAGTTCACGCCGCGCGGCAGGCGGAGCATCTGGTCGAAGATCAACCGCGAGAAAGTGCAGCGTCTCGTCGAGAGCGGCCGCATGCGGCCCCCCGGCCTCGAGGCGGTGGACCGCGCGAAGGCGAACGGTCAGTGGGACTCCGCGTACGACTCGCATCGAAGCGCCGGCGTGCCGGACGACCTTCAGTGCGCGCTCGACGCACACCCGAAAGCGAAGGCGTTTTTCGTGACCCTGAACAGCGCGAACCGATACGCCATCCTGTTTCGGATCCAGACGGTGAAAAGAGCCGAGACGCGCGCGAAGAAAATCGAGCAGTTCGTCGGCATGTTGGAGCGGCACGAGGTGATCCACTCGTAGCGCGGGCGCGCCTGGCTCCAACGGCTCGACCCGCATCTCGAAGCGGACGGCCTAACGAACGCTGCAGCTTCGTGCGTACCATCGATCGAACAGCCCGCAGCTCTGGAACGCGAGCGCGTTTCCGATGCTCGTTCAGACGATGTGCGTCGTTTTCGACTCGGGAAGCGCGCGCGTCGGCGCAGCCTGACTCCGAGTTAGAACTCGACTCGCACGGCGACACCCACTCCGTGGTTCGGGACGGGGAATACCGCGACGCTCGGGAGCGGTACCGTTTTCCAATGCTCGCCCTTGATGAGCAGACCGGTTACCGCGCCTGCTGCACCTCCCAGCATCACGCCGCCCGCAATGGCCAGTTCCCGAAAGCAAAACCACTGATCATTGGTGCAGGACGACGTCGCGCCGGCGATGAGTCCGCCGGCGAATGCGCCTCCAAGCGTTCCGAGGATGACGTGCGATACGACGATGCTTCGTCCAGTGCTCACCTCGAGCCGGCCTATCGAGCTC
Organism: Gemmatimonadaceae bacterium; assembly: GCA_036393195.1. GTDB lineage: Bacteria > Gemmatimonadota > Gemmatimonadetes > Gemmatimonadales > Gemmatimonadaceae > JADGGM01. Next base: position 2,074 of record DASVWN010000073.1, read on the forward strand.
GTCGGGATGCGCTGCCAGGCGCCGCCGTTCGAGGGCGAGAGTGAGATGGTATCAGCCGTTAGCCCGCGAAAGGTACCCACGATCGTTCGTGCCGGCGGCGGCGAATCGACCTGCACGCGCACACGCGCGCCTGGGTTCACCTGAGAGGCCGATTGCCCCGTGATGACGACAGCACCTACCAGCGCCGCGAGGACTGGAATAAGAAATGATCTGCGCATGACGTCTCCTGGTGTGGGCAAGGTAGCCGCGTCCAACCGGAGATCGCAGTCAGGAAGGTTCCCGATTCCGCGTCAGGAAAAACACTCCGAGCTCCGCCGCTGGAACGGTACGCGGTCAGCGGCGATATCTGTCCGGCTCACCCCATCCGCGAACTCCATAGTGTTGGCGGTGGGTATGCCCAATCTTCATCGTCGAACAGCATTGCGCGGCCGGCATCAGGCCCGCAGCGCGATGCGATTGCCACGGCCTTCGGTCTAACCGTGGGTGAGTCGGCGGATTGCTTTATGATCGGCCTCGCCGCGCCTCCGATCGCGCAGGTGCGCCTAACGCGGCGATCCTCGAAGCAGCGAATTGGCTTTTGCTTGTTGGACGGCGACGCCTGCTATGTCGAGGTCTGCGACTATCACTAGTGGTGAGAAAGGGAGCATGTCGATTCCGAATACGAAGCCGATGCACCGTCGACCGATTCATCCCGGCGAGATGCTTCGCGAGCGTCGAGCAGTGAGCCCTGAGATGGCACTGCGGCTTTCGCGTCTCTTTGGCAACTCGCCGGAGTCTTGGCTGAATGCTCAGTGTGCCGTGGATCTCTGGGGCGCCGCTCAGAAGTTGAAGGGGCGATCAATCGCATTAAGCCGCTCCGTGTCGCCGGTGGTCTTCTCCCCGATAGTGGTCTTCTCCCCGATAGTTGGGCCGCGGCGGCTCACATTTAGCAGCTAGGTTTTGGTCTGGCTCGAGCCCCGGTGACGGGGCGGGAGGACAGACCCTTCGATGCGACGGAGCAAATTCACCGAAGACCAGATCTCCATGGCGCTGAGGCAGGCGGAGGCGGGCACGCCGGTCACCGACATCTGCCGCAAGTTGGACATCACCCTGACGACCTTCTATCGCTGGAAGAAGAAGCACGGCGGCCCTGAGCCCCTTCGCGCCGTCGAGCACCACCAACAGGGGCTGGTCCACGGGGAAGCCGGGTTCGCCGAGCTCGTGGAGGAAGGCCGCGATCACGCGCCTGTTCTCGCTCGCTGTCTGCACAAGCCCCAGGAAGTGTTTCTCGCCGGTCGCGCCCGCGGTCGCGCACGCGCGGCACCGTGATCGGGACCTTCTGATCGGCGAGATAGATCGAGCCCGGCTGCGCGCCCCACCGAACCACCTCGGGATGGGCATCCCCGCGCGCATACCGCGGACCCGCTAACTCCAGCACTTCCCGCCGCAACGCCTCCTCCACGGCCTGGAGCCCCAAGAGGAGCGGCACCACCTGATTTTCAACCAGACCTGGGACTCACCGCCACGGCGGCGATCTCACCAGACGCCGCGCCCATGAGCGCGCGCCTGGAGACGGCGCGTGCACTGCAGCGAAACCCTCCGGCGACCGCACGCGTACTGACGCCCAGTCCCAACACATGACTCCAGGAGCATGACATGAGGAACGTGCGCCGGATTTCTCCCTTTCACATCCTGGTGGCGGTCATGTTGGCGGTGGGCGTCGGAGCCACCACGGCCATCTTTTCGGTGGTGAACGGGGTGCTGCTGCGACCGCTGCCTTTCCCCGATCCGCAGCAGCTGGTGCTGGTGGGAGAGCGGTCGCCACAGCTCCCGCAGGCGTCGCAGCAGTTCCAGTTCTTCGATACGCCTTCGGCGATTCTCGCCTGGCGCGAGCAGGCGAGCGACTTTCGGGCGATGGCGGCGCTGCAGCGGGCATCGTTCACGCTCGCCGTGCAGGGCGAGCCTCGAGCGCTGGATGGCGTGGCCGTCACGCCGAGTTTCTTCGACGTGCTCCAAGCAACACCGGAGCTCGGGCGGTTCTTCGCGCCGGCGGATGCCGCCGACAGCAGCCGGCCGATGGTGATCACCGACGCGCTCTGGCGGTCGGCGTTCAACGCCGACCCCGGCGTCATCGGACGCGCGGTGGGCACGCCGGGGCATGAAGCGCGCGTGATCGGCGTGTTGCCGGCCAGCTTCCGCATAGGGGGCGGCGAATTGGGACCGATGGTCGCCGGCACGCGAACCGACTTCTTCGTTCCCTTCGAGTTCGGACCGAACTCCGGTGGTAACCTTGGATCCGTCTGGTCGAATTTCAACTACACGGTGATCGGGCGAATGAAGCCGGGTGTAACGGTGGGGCAAGCGCTGTCGCAGCTCAACGTGATCCAGGCACGCCTGGCGGCCGGCGCGCCGGACCACGCGCCAGGAATGACCCTGCAGGGGCAGATCACGCCGGTGCTGGACTACGCGACGCAAGGCTCGCGGCAGCCGCTGTGGCTGCTACTGGGTGCGGTGGCCGCGGTGCTGCTGATCATCAGCGTCAACCTGGGTGGACTCTGGGTGAGCCGAGTGGTCGACCGGCGGCGGGAGTGGGCCATCCGCATCGCGCTCGGCGCAGAACCCGGACGGCTGGCGCGGCAGGTGCTGGCCGAGGGACTCACCCTTGGGCTCATTGGGGGGGCGCTCGGCATGGCGTGCGCCGCGGGCGCATTGCGGGGGCTGCTGGCGCTGGCCCCGAACGATATTCCCCGGTTGGACCAGGTGCACGTGGATTGGCGGGTGTTGGCGGTGGGCCTCTTGCTTTCGGCGGTGGCGGGAATGCTGACCGGACTGGTTCCGGCACTGCGGGTGGGCCGGGGCGACCCGCAGGACTCCCTCAAAGCGGGCAGCGCCGCGACCACAGCGGGGACGGCGAGCGTCCGCTCGCGGCAGGGCTTGATCGCGTTGCAGGCGGCGCTTTCTACTTTACTGATCGCGGCAGCCGGACTGCTGGGCGTGAGCCTGTACAAGCTGATGACCAAGCCCGCGGGATTCTCGACCGAACAGGCGGTCGAGGCCCAGGTCGTGATTGGCAGCTACGGCCGCGCGGAGCGCGACCGCATTCTGCAGCAACTCCCGGCGGCGGTGGCGGCGATTCCGGGAGTGCGGGCTGCGGGCCTGACGTCGCACCTGCCGCTGCAGGGCGAGACGTGGATCGACGGAGCGGGCGTACCCGGAAAGCAGTATCCGGCGGCGCAGCAACCGAGCGTGAATGTGCGCTTCGTCGGCGGGGATTACTTCTCGACGATGCGCATTCCGCTGATCGCGGGGCGCAATTTCCGCGAGAGCGACCGGCCTGCCGGTTGGCCTCCCAGGAGCGGAGCTGATGAGGAGAAGATGCACGAGGCCGTGATCATTTCCGAAGCCTCGGCGCGGCTGCTCTGGCCCGGACGCGACCCGCGTGCCCTCGTGGGGCAGCAGATCAAGCTCAACGGACTCACGCCGACGATCGTGGGAGTGGCGGCCGACGCGCTCGACGGGACGCTGACGTCGGCGGCTCCGGCGGTGGTGTATCAGCCATATTGGAACTGGGATCCAGCGGCCTTTTCGTTGGTGATGCGCACCGCGCTGCCGTTGAGCGCGATTGCGGCGCCCTTGCGCGCCGCGGTGTGGAAGCTGGCGCCGAATGCTCCCGTTCCCGACATCGAGCCTTTGGGATCGCTGCGGGCGGCGGCGACGGCGCCGCAGCGCTATCAGTTCACGCTGCTGATGACCTTCGCGGGACTGGCGCTATTGCTGGCGGCGATCGGCGTGTACGCGTTGGTCGCACACAGCGTGGCGCAGCGGCGAAAGGAGCTGGCGATCCGGCTCGCGCTGGGCGCGCCCGCGGGAGCGATCACGGGGCTCATTGCCGGTCAGGCCCTGGCGCCTGTGGGGCTGGGAGCACTGGCGGGATTGGCCGCCGCGGTGGCCGCCGGACGCTTGCTGCAGAGCCTGCTCTACGGAGTCGGCGCACACGACCCGGTGTCGCTGGGCGCGGCCGCGGGGGTGGTGCTGCTCGCCGCCGCGCTCGCTTGTGTGCTGCCGGCATGGCGCGCGACGCGGGTCGACCCAGTGCTGGCGATGCGCGCGGAATAGATTCGCCAACGCCATGCGCCGGCGGTGTCAGCGGTCCCGGTTTACACCTTTCACCAGAAAGCGCTCGGCGGCCGCTCTTGTCGGGTCGATTCGACTGTGTCATCCTGGTAAATTCGCGATCTGATCGCTATTCACGACGGTAGTGTGACAGGCAAACACGCTTCGGCTCGCATCGCATTCGTTCTCGTCGGCTTGGCGGTTCTGGCGTCGGCAGCCATCGCTCAGCAACCCGATTGGGCGAACGTCGACCGAATCCTCGGTCGCAAGGGTTCTGTGCTTGCCGGCAGTGTGGTCAAGTACGGGTTCCCGCGCACGGACCTTCGCGTCACCGTGCAGGGAGTCCGCCTGAAGCCGGCGTTCGCCCTGGGAGGTTGGGTGGCCTTCAGGGACATCGGCGCCGGCCGCGCGATGGCGATGGGCGACCTCGTCCTCACGGAATCCGAGGTCGAGCCGGTGATTCGAGCGCTTCAGCGAGGCGGCGTGGAGCAGACGGCGCTGCACAACCATCTGCTCGGCGAGACTCCGCGAATTCTGTACATGCACGTGCATGCCACGGGCGATCCGGTGAAGATCGCGCAGGCGATACGCGGCGCGCTGGCCGCCACGAAAACGCCCCTCACGCCGCGCGCGGGACCGCCGGCCGCGGCCCCGGACCTGGACACGGCCGCCATTGCCCGCGCGCTCGGAGTCTCCGGTGCGATGAACGGTGGCGTTTACCAGGTCGGCATCCCGCGGCGGGATACGGTGCGCACGGAGGGAAACGTGATCCCGCCCACGATGGGTGTGGCGACCGGGATCAATTTCCAACCCACGGGCAAGGGCCGCGCGGCGGTGACTGGGGACTTCGTGCTCGCGGCGTCGGAGGTGAATCCGGTGATCCGTGCCCTCACGGACCACGGCATCGCGATGACGGCGCTGCACAGTCACATGCTGCAGGAACAGCCGCGCCTCTTCTTCATGCACTTCTGGGGCGACGGCGATGCAGTGGCGCTGGCCCGGGGCCTTGCCGCGGCGCTGGACCGGATGGCGGTACGGCGTCCCGGCGCGCCATGACATGATGCGTTCCCTTGCCGCGGCCGCCGCCGTTCTCGCCGCGGCGGCCCATGGTGCGTTCCCCCCCGCGCCTTCGTGCAGCGCCACCGCTACCTCTCTCACACCGGCACGCTGGCGTGCGCCGGCCCAGGCGCCGCAGGGCAAGCCCAAGCCGGGCCTGACCGTGCTGCGCGACGTGCCGCTCCCCGGCCCCGCCAACCGCTTCGATTACCAGAGCTACGATCCGGCGACCCACCGCATCTATATGAACCACATGGACGCGGGCGTCACCCTGGTGTTTGACGCCGACACCGGGCGCGTCGTCGCGCAGATCGGCGATCTGCCCCGTGCCACCGGCGTGCTCGCGGTTCCCGCGCACCATCGGGTGTTCGTGTCGGCGGCCGGCGCCCACGAGGTGGCGATCATCGACGATCGCACGCTCACCGTGACCTCGCGCGTGAGCGGCATGCGTTTTCCGGATGGGATCGCCTACGCTCCGGAGGCCGACAAGGTGTTCGTGTCCGACGAATCGGGCGGCGCCGACGTCGTGATCGACGCCGGCACCGGCGTGAAGCGCTCTACCATCGCGTTGGGCGGCGAAGCCGGCAATACGCACTACGATTCCGTCTCGCACTGCATTCTCGTGGCCGTGCAGACGCGGGACCAGCTCGTCGCCATCGACCCGGTGTCGGAAGCGATCGTCGCGCGCTATGACCTGCCCGGATCCGACGCGCCGCACGGCTTCACGCTGGATCAGGAAGGCCGTCTCGCATTCGTGTCGTCGGAAAACAACGCGACGCTGCAGGTCGTCGACCTGCGAACGATGCGGGTGGTGGACCAGCACGCAACGGGTCCGTCGCCCGACGTCCTGGCGTGGGACCCCGGATGGCGTCGCCTGTACGTGGCGTCCGAGGGCGGCGTGCTGTCCGCGTTCTGGTTGGACGGCGCGACGTTGCGGCCGACGGGCGAACTGCGCATTCCGCACGCGCACACCGTAGCGGTCGATCCGCGGACGCACCGAGTCTATCTGCCGCTCCAAGACGTGAACAGGCGTCCCGTGCTCCGCATTCTGGAACCGGCGCGCTGAGCGCGGTCGATCGCGCAGGAACAGCTCACGACGGCCCTCGGCGCAGCGCCAGACGCTCTAACCCTGGCGGTCATCAGGTCTCTGCTCGCCGATAAGGCCACAGCCGTCTTGGCCGTCGCGGATTTTCCTGATCGATTGGCCGCAATCCCCACTGCACGCTCGTCAGGGAATGAGCCGTATGAACAGCCGGGATGGTGGACAACAAAAGTGCCCGGGAGGATTGGTAGCACGTTTGGTTAACCACGAAGGATGCAATCGCGTCCGTCGAACGTCGCCAGCAGGATCGTGTCGATGTAGATCGTCCAGATCCCTTCATCGGTCTCCTCGAGCCCGATGTGCTGATCGACCATGGCATTCGCGAGATGCAACAGCTTCTGCCGGACGCGGATCGTCCCGCCGGTGGTGATTTTCTTCACCAGAGAGTGCCTCGGGTACTCGAGCGGCGGCAGGCGTTCGGCGTACGGGCGGGGCGAGTGGTGATACGCTGAGGCGGGTGTTGCCAGCTGCAGCCGTTCATGCGCGCCGTTGTCTTGCGGGCACCCGGGGTGGCTCCGCTGAGCAACCCTTGCCATCGCCCGTGCAGAACTGGCCCTTGAAGTCCGCCGAGGAGGAATGATGCAATTGCCCTTTTCTCATGACGCGTTTCTCGACGTGTTCGGCGCGTACAACTCGCGGCTGTGGCCAGCCGCCCTCGTACTCTGGGTCGCTACGGCCAGCGCGGGCTGGGGATGGCTCCGTGGCGGTATGACGCGACGCCTGCTCTTCGTCTTGCTGGCGGTGCACTGGGCGTGGTCAGGCGTCGCGTACCATTGGTTCTTCTTCCGGAGCATCAACCCGGCCGCCACGATCTTCGCGGCCCTGTTCATGTTGCAGGCGGTTCTGTTCGTGTGGCTCGGCGTCGGGGCCAAGGGACGTGTAGCTACGCCAACCGGTGTGCGAGGTGCGGTTGGTGGCGCGCTCGTTCTTTACGGTCTCGTCTATCCGTTCATCGGCCTCGCCGTCGGGCTTGAGTACCCGCGGCTGCCACTCTTCGCCGTGCCGTGTCCCACCACCCTCGTCACCGCTGGCTTCCTGGTCGCCGCCGTCCGGGTGCCACGCGTCGTGGTCGTCGTGCCGGTCCTGTGGGCAATAGTGGGGAGTTTTGCTGCCGTCGGCCTGGGTATCACAGCGGATCTGGCGCTTGTCATCGCCGGCGCGATGCTGGCGCTCGATGTGGTTGTGCCATCAGCGTTCGGGCAGAGAGCCGCAGCCTGACCACGGCGTGCAGCCGACAGCGGCGGACTTCTGCGGCGGGCGCTGGTGCTGGCCAGAATCCTGTCGACCCTCGGCCACGCAGGCGAATATGTATTGCAGGTGACGGCGTACTCTGTGGCGTCGGTACCTCGCTGCGCTCGCATTTATCAGGTTCGCTTGCAGGTGAGCTCAGGCGTCATGCCGCACATCGGACTTGAAGCCTCACTGGTTGTCGGTGCCGTTGCACTGCTTGCTTCCACTCTCGCCGCAGTAACCGGCTTCGGTGGAGCGGCTGTGCTCCTCCCAGTGCTTGTCATCGCGTTTGGCGTGCGCGACGCGGTGCCGATCCTGACGGTCGCTCAACTTATCGGTAACGCCAGCCGCGTATGGTTCAATCGGCGCGAGCTCGACTATCGCGTTGTGGGCTGGTTCGCCCTGGGCGGTGTACCCTTCGCACTGCTTGGGGGACTGCTCTTTGCCCGGGCACCCCTTGCCGGTCTGACGCGACTGCTTGGCCTTTTCCTCCTGCTTGTAGTCGCTTGGCGGAGACTGGGACCACGAACGACGGTATGCCCCCCGCTACGAGCCTTCGCGCTCATCGGGGCCGCAGGAAGCTTTCTCTCGGCGCTCCTGGGCAGTGTCGGGCCACTCATGGCACCGTTCTTCCTGGCGTACGGATTGGTGAAGGGCGCATATATCGGCACCGAGGCGCTCTCGACGGTCGTGATGCACGTTACGAAGCTTGTCGCGTACCGCGGCGCAGCCGTGCTCCCGTCGGCGAGTATTCTTACGGGTCTCGCGATCGGTCCGGTCATGGTTGTCGGGTCCTGGACAGGGAAGCGGATCGTCGACCGATTTCCGGAGCATGTGTTCGTACTCCTTATCGAGGTGACGATGACGGCGGCTGGCCTGCTGTTTCTCATCCGAGGACGCTGATGGAGATCGGATGGCTGGTCCGCCCTCTTGCTCTGGCGGGCCACACAGTGCATCCACGCGTGCGTTGCGTGAGGCGTGGTCGAAGGGTCCAGGCGAGGTGCGGCATGACAACTGGTTGCAGCGGCGGGTCTGCTGCGCGGCCCGCCGCTGAATGGGAGCGCCAGGCAGTCGCTGGAGCGGCGAACAGTTAAACGGGTGCTGGAATGGGAAGCCAGAAGACCGCCGCACTCTACATAGTCTTGATGGCAGCCATAACGCGACGCGACGCCCAAGTCCCCACCTCGCCAGGGCGCGAGACGGCATACGGCCGCTGCGCATAGGGGCCCGGGGTGAGCGGCACGGCCACATGGTCCACCAATCACATGCAGCTCACGTCCACGCCGGAGCGCTGCGGGACGGGGATCGGCGCCCGCGTCGGACTGATCCGAGCAGAACGAGTTGCCGGCCCGGGGGCGGCCGGGCATCGCGGTCCCGCCGGAGCTCAGGACTCGCGCTGCACGCCGCTCTGTGCGACGATGTTTTTTTGCGAGCTCGGTCTGATGGCCGAGGAAATGGGTCTCTTCGGCTTTGATGGCGGCGCCTGCGGGCATCGCCCGCACGTTCGGTTGGCGCTCTGCCGCTCTCCGATCTATACTCCAGCCGCAAACGCTGGAGCGATGCCGATGCGCTCGATGATCGCCAAGGCAGTGCTGGGGCTGGCACTCTCGACCACGAGTGCGTGTTATGGCTATCGACACATCGAGACGGCGCCGCAGCCCGGCACCCGTGTGCGCATCATGCTTCTGAGCGCGACCGAGCTGGCCACCGTCGCGGCCGACAGCACCCGGCAGCTGCACCCCGGCGTGCTCGAGACGAGCGGCACGGTGCAGGCCGCCGCCGCCGATACCATCGCCATCCGGCTCGGCGAGCTGCGGACGTCCGCCGGAGTCATTCCGAATCTGACGGACCGGATCGCGCTCGTGCCAACGGCGTTCATCGCGCGAATCGAGGAGCGCCACTTCCAGGCGGTAACTACAGCGCTAGGCGGGATCGGCCTCGCGACGCTCGCGCTGGCCGGCTTCCTCGTGATAATCATCGTCACGATCACGAAGGGGTTCTGAGCGCGCGTCGCCGCGCTGCCAGGCGTCAGGGCAATGGCGCGCGCTCCGCTGTACTAGCGAACGATGCCAGGCAGGAGCGCGCGGCCAGAAGGAGCAGTCCCAGGAACACGAGGCTCAGCACTCCGAAATCGGCAGCGAGACCGACGGCGCTCGTGCCGCCGTGCACCATCAGGGTCCGCAACGCGCCAGAACGCCCGGCGCCATGAACTCGACGTAGGTCAGCGAGCCAGTCGGAATCGCGCGCGTTCGCGCGAACACCTGCCCGAATACGAGGAGCCAGAGGAGTGGCTGCACGGCGCGCGTGAACAAGTCCGTTGGATCGCGGACCATCTTCCTGAATTCGACCGCGAGGATCGCGAGCGAATGCGCGATGAACAGGCCCGCGGCCGATGCGGCGCCGTACTCGATCGGGTTCGCGCACGATGTCATATCCCGCGACTTCGGCTGTCCCCGGTGTCGGCGGCAATAGCGTTGTGAGCATCCGGATCGTCGTCGTCTTTCCCGCGCCGTTCGATCCGAGCAGTCCGAAGATCAGCCGCGGGGCGATGGCGAGATCCAGCGCATCCACGGCGACGAGCGAACCGAAACGCGCGTCAATTCCGTCGTTCGCAGTACTGGTCGCTCGGCTCGGGTTTCGATGTGTGCGCTCATGTGTGGCCGCCTACTCGTGGCGCAGCGCCTCGATGGGATCGAGCTGCGCCGCTTTGCGCGCGGGGAAGAAACCGAAGATCACACCCACGGCGCCAGAGAATCCAAAGGCCAACGCAACGACCGCCGGATCGAAGACGAATGGGACCTTGAGCAGCGGCACCGCGAAGTATGACCCCGCCAGCCCAATGGCGATCCCGATCAGACCGCCGCACAGCGACAGCACCAGCGCCTCCACGAGGAACTGCGCCAGCACATCACGCTCGAGGGCGCCGATGGCCAGGCGAATGCCGATCTCGCGCGTCCGCTCCGTGACGGATACGAGCATGATGTTCATGATGCCGATGCCGCCGACGAGCAGGCTCACCGCGGCGAGGGCGCTCAAAAATGCCGTGAGAACACGAGTCGTCGATTGCACCGTGTTGGCGATCTCCGCAATGTTCAGAACGCGAAAGTCGTCCTCCTTCTCACCCACGATGCGCCGCCGCTCGCGAAGCAGCGCCGTGACGTCCTCCCCGACGCGTCCGGTAATCTCGCTTGACTGCACTCCCACCTGGATGACGGTCACATCCTCGTTCCCGTTGATGCGACGCTGCACGGTGCGGAGCGGAAGAATCACGACGTCGTCCTGATCGGTGCCGCCCATGGCCTGGCCTTTGGACTCCAGAATGCCGACGATCTCGCACGGCACGTTGTGTACGCGAATGGACGCCCCAAGCGGATTCTGATCGGCAAAGATCTCCTTGCCAACCGTGGCGCCGAGAATGCATACCGCCCGTCCGCCGCGCATCTCGGCGTCGGTGAATTCGCGGCCGCTCGCCACCGGCCATTGGCGCACGATGAAGTAGTCGTTGCTCGTGCCCGTGATGATCGTCGGCCAGTTCTCATTGCCGGACACGACCTGACCTCGGGCCGAGGCGATCGGCGCCACGGCGGTGATGCCGGCGATACTCTGCGTGATCGCGGTGACATCGCGAAGCGTGAAGGCCGGGCCCGCGACGGCCGCGCCGCCCGGACCGTGCCCCGCCTGTGCTCCGGGCGTCACGATCAGCACGTTGCTGCCAAGGCTCTGAATGCTCGCCGTAACACGCGCCGTGGTGCCGTTGCCGAGCGTCACCATGGCGATCACGGCGGCGACGCCGATCACGATGCCGAGCATGGTGAGCGTCGATCGCATGACGTTTCGGCGCACGGCGCGCAGGGCGAGGGCGAACGCTTCCCAGATCATCGGATCGCCTCGTACAGTGCTGCCGGCGCGGGCTGGTATTCGTCGGCCACCAGAAGCCCATCGTGGAACCGAACCTGCCGCGCTGTGTACGCCGCCATCTCCGCCTCATGTGTCACCATCGCGATCGTGATCCCGCGCGCCTGGTTGAGATTGGCGAGCAGTTCCATGATGTCGCGGCCCATCCTGGAGTCGAGATTCCCCGTGGGCTCATCGGCGAGCAGGAGCGCCGGCTCGCTGACGATCGCGCGCGCAATGGCGACGCGCTGCTGCTGGCCGCCCGACAGCTCCGATGGCGTGTGGTGCGCGCGCGATTCGAGACCAACGGCGGCGAGCGCCTCCCGCGCGCGGTCGCGGCGTACGGCGGGCTTGAGACCGCGGTAGATCAGCGGCACCTCCACATTCTCGAGTGCAGTCGTCCGATTCAGCAGATTGTAACCCTGAAACACGAACCCGAGATAATGGCGACGGAGCAAGGCCCGCTGGTTCCGGGAAAGCGTCGTGACCTCGACGCCGCGAAACCGGTACGAGCCCGACGTCGGCGCGTCGAGGCAGCCCAGAATGTTCATGCACGTCGACTTTCCTGAACCACTCGGTCCCATGATGGCGATGAACTCGCCGTCGTCGATGTGCAGGTCGATTCCACCCAGCGCGACGACCCTGGTGTCACCGCGGCCATAGACCTTCGTGACGCCGGTGAGTTGGACGACGGGATCGACCGCCGACTCGGGGGCCGCCGCGGCGGAGCGCGCATTATCGCGCACGGGACATCGGCAGCGGGCCCGCGGGCCGGCGCGTGCTCGACGAATCGGCCGCGGCCTTCGGGTCGATCACACCAGTGATGAGCGCCGTACCCGGCGCGACGTCGCCGCGGGTTACCTCGGTCCATTGACCGTCGGTCATGCCCACCGCCAGTGCGATCGAACTCGGATGTCCGTTCTCGAGAATCCACACTCGATGCGCATTGGTCGCACCGCGCACACCGGACGCGCGCGTCGCCGGCGAGGTATCGGTGGGCGGTGTGAACCGCAGGGCCGCGTTCGGAACGAGGAGGGCGTCATGCACCCCTGTAGTCTTGACCACCGCCGTTGCCGTCATGCCGGGTCGCAGCGCGAGATCCGGATTCGCCACGTCCAGAATCGCTTGATACGTCACCACGCCCTCGACGGTCTTCGCCGCGTTGCGTACCGACCGCACACTGGCGGCGAAGGTACGGTCCGGGTAGGCATCGACGGTGAACTCCGCCTCCTGCCTGGCGCGTACCTGGCCGACGTCGGCCTCATCGATGTCGAGCGCCAGCGTCATCCGCGTCAGGTCCGCCGCCAGCACGAAGAGCACCGGCGTTTGGAACGATGCCGCGACCGTGCGCCCCCGTTCGACCTGTCGCTGAAGCACGACTCCGCTGATCGGCGACCGGATGGTCGCCTTCCCGAGGACCGTGCGCTGCGCGGCAAGCGCCGCTGTCGACGCCGCGATCTGTGCCTGCGCGTTGGCGTCGGCCGCAATTGCGCGGGCGAGCGCTGCGTGCGCACCTTCGAGGTCCTGCTGCGAGATCATCTTGCTCGCGAACAGCGAGTCCGCTCGCGCCGCTTGCGGTCGCATTTCGGCGACCGTGGCCGCCGTCTGCAGTGCGGTGGCGTTCGCTGCTTGCAGCGCCGCTTCGCCCTGCCGGATCTGCGCCTGCAGCTGGTCCGTGTTCACCACAGCCAATATCTGGCCCCTCGTGACGTGGTCGTTGTAGTCGGCTGCGACCACGTCCACGACGCCGGATACTTCGGTTCCCACGTCCACGGTGTCGAGGGCGGCGAGGGTGCCCGTCGCGGTCACCGTCACGGCCAAGTCGCCGCGTCGCGCACTGGTCGTCGCGTACCGCACCGGCACCGGCGCATGATGAATCTTGTAATAGGTAAATGCGCCAAGGATCGCCAGCACGGGAACTCCCCAGCGGAGGAGGCGCCCCCATTGTTGCCGGACGACGGTTGCGTACCGTTGCCCCCTGCCTCCGGTGGCACCGAAGTGATCGTCGTCAGCTGTTCCAGCATTTGCCGCTCCACTGATGAGCACGCACCATGTTGCAGCCATGAATGTGTGAATCGGTCCGTCCCATCAAACGTCGGCCACGGCGCGCGCGACTGCAGTCGGGTGAAGGTAGGTGTGTTGTAAGCGGAACCCTCACGCGGCGGTATCGTCCTTCCACCGGGCATGGTCAAGTGCGCTGCGCACCCGAGCAGCGACAATCGCGCGCTCAACGGCGGGCCGCAGATGGTCGGGGTGAGCCGCGCTCTCTCCGGGGAGGGCGTCAGGCGATCACGCGCATCTACCCTGAAGTTCGGCCGATCACATCCCGGGGACGTGGTCCGCCGCGTTCGCGCGTCTGTCGCTCGCGGTCGACGGGGCTGGCGCTATGACGACGTCCATGTCCGCGTGATCCAGTAGATCAGCGACGCCGCCGGCCGTCAGCGATCGCACCGCGAACGTCTCACCGGAGAGGGGAACTGCGATGAGTTCCGCTCCAGTCTCCTTGATGAGCGACAGCAGTTCGCGTCCCACTGGGCCGCGCACGACATGCAGCTCTCCGCCCGGGGCAATGACACTCTCCGCCATGGCGCGCGCGCGCGTGCCCGCGGCGGAGTCGTCCTGTACGATCAGCGCGCTGCGCGGCAGTCTCTTGTGCTTCGTGGGAACGGCGAGGACCGGCACGTCGGCGGCAAGCGCGATCAGCTCCGCGGTGTGTCGGGTTGTCCGCGGCATCCTGGGATCGCTCCGTGCTTCGTGGCCGAGCACCACGACGTCTGCCCTCATGCGATTCGCCCGCTGCGCGATGACCCACGGTGGATGACCCACCGCAAGGTGGACGGGCCAGGAAATACCCAACCGGGATGCCTGCTCCTGCACGTTCCTGAGCAACGCGTCCGCCGCCGGCTTGTCGCTTGCCTCGCACTCGCGATCATGAACGCCCTCTTGTGTCGCGGGCACAGGAATGCGCGGCACGAACACGCAAATGATCTCGGCGGCCGCGCCGTATTGCTCGGTCAGAAGGCGCGCGAATTGCAGCGCGGCGTTTGATTCGACTCCACCGTCGCTCGCGACCAGGATTCTCTCCACCGGCTTCGCAACCATAGCTTTATTATAGACACGCGGCATCTTCGCCGCGCCGGCAAACTCCTGATTCCAAGATCAGTGCCTGAGCAGCTGCCTGGATCGGCCCTCGTGCCGCCTGCCTTCGACGCGCCGCGGGCGACCGATCCGAACGCGAGGCTGTCATGGAGTACGCGCGAGGGCTCTCCCCTGCCACTCGGCGCGACGTGGGTCGCGCAGGACTCGGCGTATAACTTCGCGCTGTACTCGAAGCACGCCGAGCGCGTGATTCTGCTCGCGTTCGCCGAAGGCGACCTCGTCAATCCGACGATGAGCGTCGAGCTGGACTACCTGCACCACAAGACCGGGCGCATCTGGCACTGTCGTGTCGCAACAGAAGCCCTGCGCGGCGCGCGGTACTACGGGTATTCGATTTCGGGGCCGCCACCGACGACCCGCGTCGAGTGGCACGCATTCGATCCGGAAAAGGTGTTGCTCGATCCGTACGCGGACGCGGTGTTCTTCCCACCGGCATTCGACCGCCACGCAGCGATGGGCCGCGGATCGAATGCGGGGCGCGCGCCACTCGGCATCATTCCGCCAGCGGTTGCCCAGGCTCCGCCGGGCTTTGCGGCGGAGACAGCGGCACGTCGGGCGTCGATCCACGAATCCGATGCAGTGATCTATGAGCTGCACGTTCGCAACTTCACGCGCGCGCCGAGCTCCGGCGTCCCGGCGGACAAGCGCGGCACGTTCGCGGGCATCGTGGAGAAGATTCCCTATCTCGTCGATCTCGGCGTCAACATCGTGGAGCTCATGCCGGTCTTCCAATACGATCGTGGCGCTCGCGACTGCTGGGGTTACATGCCGCTCAGCTTCTTCGCCGTTCACGACGGGTACCTGAGCGCCCCGGATCCGGGCGCCGGACATCAGGAGTTTCGCGAGATGGTCGATGCGCTCCATCGCGCGGACATCGAGGTCGTTCTGGATGTCGTGTACAACCATACGTGCGAGGGTGGGCGCACCGGTCCGGTGTACAGCTACAAGGGCATCGACAACAGCACTTACTATTTGATGACGGGCGACGCGGAGCATCCGTACGCTGACTACTCCGGCACCGGCAACACGATGAACTGCGTCAATCGCGCCGTCCGAAAGATGATCCTCGACAGTATGCGCCACTGGGTCGCGCTCGGCGTGGACGGCTTTCGCTTCGACCTCGCGTCGATCTATGCCCGCGACGCCGAGGGCGCCTTTCGGTATTCTGAGCCGGCAATTTTCGGCGAGATCACCGCCGATCCCGACTTCGCGCGGATTCGCCTGATCGCTGAGCCATGGGACGCCGGCGCGTACCAGCTCGGTCGAAGCTTTCCGGGGCTCACGTGGCAGCAGTGGAACGGCGCGTTTCGCGACGACGTTCGACGGTTCGTGCGCGGTGATCCGGCGATGGTCGCTACGACGGTGCGTCGATTGTACGCAAGTGACGATCTGTTTCCCGACGACCGCATTCAGGCGTACCGGCCACCTCAAAGCGTGAACTACGTCACGTGCCACGACGGCCCAACACTGTACGACCTCGTGTCGTTCAACCACAAGCGAAACTGGCCGAACGGCCACGACAACCGCGATGGCCCGGCCAACAACTTCAGCTGGAATTGCGGTTGGGAAGGCGATGAGCACGTGCCCGCGGCGGTGAGTGACCTCAGAGTCCGTCAAGCGAAGAACTTCATCACCCTGCTCTTTCTTGCCAACGGCACCCCGATGCTTCGAGCCGGCGACGAGTTTCTCCACACGCAGCGCGGAAACGACAATCCGTACAACCAGGACGACGAGTCCACCTGGCTGGATTGGGCACGCGCGGAATCGTTTGCCGAGTTTCACCGTTTCGTGAAACTGGCGGTCGCGTTCCGAAAAGCCCATCCGTCGCTCGGCCGATCCCGGTTCTGGCGTGACGACGTGCGCTGGTACGGGGCGACACGGGAGCTCGATGTCTCGCCCGAATCACGGAGTTTTGCATTTCTCCTTCGGGGGGAATCTGAGAATGACGCCGACATTTATGTGATGGTCAATGCGTCACAGGAAGCGATGACGTTCGGGCTCCAGGAACGCGGCGCGACGGACTGGCGCCGCGTCATCGATACCAGCCGGGCGAGTCCGGACGACTTCCGCACCGCAGGGGACGAGGTCCCGGTCACTATCGGCGAATTCGAGGGTGGGCCGCGGTCGGTGGCGGTCTTCATACGTCCGCGATAGCGGGAAAATCGTCTCGCCGTACGTCGCACGTTCTCGAGGACGCCGTTGCTTCATCGTGTTCCTGGCGGAGCCAAGGGTGACTGTATTGCTCGCCAGCGCGGGTGTCGCTCTGTACGGTGGGGCCGGCGGACAATTCGCATTGACCAGGGTGCCGTCCTGCGGCACCAGAGCCGGCCGATCCGATGGATCGTGACACGGCTGTCTGACGGCTCGTTGCGCCGCAATCTGATCATCTCGATTCTGATCGGCATGCGCGTGGGCGTTGTTGTCAGCCGCGCACGGCGGCAGCCATGGGGCGAGCTCCTGCAACGTGCATTCGCTGTCGATTATCGTCACCATACATGCGCTGACATGCGACGGGGGAAACAATGGAAGCCGAATACTGGCTGCGACGCTGGCGCGAGGGCCGCACTGGTTGGCACAGCGAAACAGTGATGCCGTTGCTGGAAAAGCACTGGCCGGCGCTAAACGTGCCCCGTGGCGCGCGCGTGCTCGTGCCGCTGTGCGGCAAGTCGCTGGACATGCTGTGGCTGGCGTCGCAGGGTGCGCGCGTGCTGGGCGTGGAGCTGTCGCCGGTCGCAATCGAGGGATTTCTCGCGGGAATCCATTTGCAAGCGAAATCCCACACCGCGCACGACGGCACGCATTACGTGATCGAAGCCATTGGCGACGGCAGCATCGAGATCATCAACGGCGACGTGTTCGACGTGCCGGAGAAAACGCTGGCGTCATGCAGCGCGATCTACGACCGCGCCGCGCTCATCGCATTCCCTGCCCCGATGCGCGAACGCTACGCGCGCGAGGTGTACGGCAGGCTGCCGGCCGGCTGCCGGGGTCTGTTGATCACGCTGGAGTACCCGCAGCACGAAATGCCGGGACCGCCATTCAGCGTCAAGGATACAGAAGTGCAACGCCTCTTCGGCGCACGATGGGACATCGGACGACTGGAACGTCGTGACATCCTGGCCTCGCAACCGGCATTTTCGGAAAAGGGCGTTACCGCGCTGCACACCGCGGTGTTCCGGCTGAAACGTCAATAGCCGATCACCGCATCGTCCGTGCGCAACTTGCTGGCGCCCCAGTGCACGTGGTTCCTCGCGTCGTACCGGATCGCCTCGTAACCGCGCGCGGCATCGGACGGCGCTCACTCCGCCCGGAGCGCAACCATTGGATCGACGCCGGCCGCGCTGCGCGCGGGCAGCCAGCTCGCGGCGAGAGCCGCGCCGCCAAGCAACAGCGCCGCGCCGCCAAAGGCAACGACGTCCGTTGGCGCGACGCCGAACAGGAAGCTCGCGATGAGTCGCGTGACCGCGAACGCTGCCGCCGCGCCAATGAACACACCGGCGCCGACCAGGCTCAATCCGCTGCGCAGCACCATTCCGACCATGGTGCCGCGTGACGCGCCGAGCGCGAGACGCACGCCGAATTCGCGCGTGCGCTGCGCTACGCTGTACGAGATCACGCCATAGACGCCGAGCAGCGCAAGCAGCAGCGCGACGGCGCCGAGCGAGCCGCTCACCCACAGGGCAAACCGTTGCGGGAAGAGTGCGGTTGCCACCTGATCATCGATCGTGCGCTCGTCCAGAATCGGCAAGCGCGGGTCAAAGGCAGCCAGGGTCCTGCGAACCGGCCCCGCCACGCTGGCCGTACCGGTCGTGCGAACGAGCAGATTGATCCGCGGATCGTACCACTGCGCCACGGGCACGTAGATGAAATTGAGCGGCGGTTCGTCGAGCGAGCGGTACCTGGCATCGCGCGCGACGCCGACGATCGTGATGGTGTGCGCGCCGCTGCGCAGCATTTGGCCAATCGCTGCATCAGCGCGGCCGTACAGGCGCCGCGCGAACGTTGCATTCACGATGGCGACGTCCGGCGCGCCTGCGCCGTCGGCGTCGCCGAACGCTCGGCCGGACAGGATCGGAATGCCGGTGACGTCGAAGTACGCCGGGGTGATCACGTCCCAATCGACATCCCAGCTCTCCTGCGTACCGGGTGGGGGATGGCCGGGCGCCGAGAGCTCGCCGTAGCCCCTTCCGCTTCCACCCAACGGCAGCACGCCGGCGAAGGCGGCTTGCGCCACGCCCGGCATGTGTCGAACACGGTCGAGGAGCGCAGCTGCCTGCTGAATGCCGCGCTGCTCGTTGTATCCGGCAAGGGAGAGATCGAGCGAGACAATCGTGATTCCGTGCGTCACGAAGCCGGGATCGACCGAACGCGCCCGCACCAGCGATCGGCCGAACAGCCATGCGGTCACGACCAGCAGCATCGCCACCGCGATCTGCGCGACGAGCAGCGCTCGGCGCAACCGATGACGCTGCGCCGTGGCACCCGCGCCGATCTTGAGTGCGGGCACGAGATCGATCTTCGTGCCCCTGAGGGCCGGGAGCGCACCGACGGCGAGCGCCGTGACCAGCGTGAGCGCGAGCGCGAACGTGAGCACGCGCGCATCGAGCCTGGGATGCAGCACGATGGGCACCGGCAGTCTCGGCACGAGCACCAGCAACGCTTGCACCAGCCAGCGAGCCACGATGACCCCGACGACGCCGGCGGCGACTCCAATGACGAGGCTCTCGGTAGCGAGCAGCCGCACCAGCCGCACGCGCGACGCACCCAATGACATGCGCAACGCGATCTCACGCTGACGCCCCGCGGCGCGGGCGAGCTGCATGCCGGCCACGTTCATGCTCGCCACCACCAGCACGAGCGCGGCGACGGCGAACAACACGAGCATGAACGCTGCAACGACCCTGTGCCCGTCTCCCGGCACGAGCGACAGCGGGTTCACCCGCACGCCGTCGAGATCGGCTTCCTTCGGATATGTCTGACGCAACCGTGCCGCGATTTCCGACAACTCGGCCTGCGCCTGCCCGAGCGACCGACCGGGCGCGAGCCGTCCCACGCCAACCAGCCACACCGCCTCCCGGCTCGTGAGCAGCGATTCACGGTGC
Source organism: Gemmatimonadaceae bacterium (assembly GCA_036393195.1). GTDB lineage: Bacteria > Gemmatimonadota > Gemmatimonadetes > Gemmatimonadales > Gemmatimonadaceae > JADGGM01. The sequence continues at coordinate 21,709 of DASVWN010000073.1, forward strand.
GCGAGGCGCGCCGCGGTGCGAAGCGGAAGCCACAGATCCGGCGCGATGACAAAGGGTCCCTGGAATCCGGCGGCGGCGACACCGATCACGGTAAACGGCTGGCCGTTCAGGTCGATGACACGGCCCACGATCGCCGTGTCGGCGTTGAACCGCGTGCGCCAGTAGTGATCGCTCAGGACGACAACCGGTGCGCCGTCCTCGCTGTCATCCCCAGGTGTGAAGAAGCGACCCAGCGCGGGGCGGGCTTCGAGAATGCGAAAGAAGTTGCCGGTGACGCTGCCGCTCTGGACCGCTTCTCCGCCCGATGGCGTCGAGAGGCTGAGCGGCGTGGGCTCGAGGTCGATTCCCGCCAGCCCGGCAAGGCTTGCGGCGGCGGCGTAGTCCGTGAAAGTGGCGTACGAGAAGGTGTCGAATCCGTGTCCGTGCAGAGTGCGCCCGACGGTGACGACGCGATCCGCCGCGCCGACGCCGGGCGGCGCCTGGAGGAGGAGCGTGTTCGCGAGGGTGACGATCGCCGTGGTCGCGCCGACGCCGAGCGCAATGGAGGCGATCGCGACCACCGCGAAGAGCGGCGATCGTCGCACGCCGCGCCACGCCAGTCGCACGTCGGTCGCCAGCGACTCGGCCCATCGGGCGCCGCGCGCGTCGCGCGCATCCGACGCGATGACCGTGAGATTGCCGAATTCGCGTCGGGCGGCGACGATCGCATCGCGCTCGGACATTCCCCGCGCCGCGTACCGCGCGGCGGCGCGGTCGAGGTGCGCGCGCATTTCCTCGTCCATCTCGCGCTGCAGGCGGCCAAAGAGAACCGTGGCGCGCAGTCGCAGCACGACGCGGCGGATCATCCACATGGGCTCACGCGTGCCTGAGGATCGCGCCGATCGCGCCGGCAAAGCGCTTCCACGCCGTGCGCTGCTCCGCCAACTGCTTGCGGCCGGATGCCGTGAGGGAGTAGACCTTCGCCCGGCGGCCGGTGGAAGACAGTTTCCACCTGGCGCGGATCAGGCCGCGCTCTTCGAGGCGGTAGAGCGCCGGATAGAGAGAGCCGGCGTTGACCTGCAGGACGTCGTGTGTCGCCGCCTCGATGCGCTGGCCGAGGTCGTAGCCGTTCGTCGGTTCGCCGGCGAGCAACTGGAGCACGATGAGGTCGAGCGTGCCCTGGAGCAGCGGAGCTGGATCGGACATTGGCATCACTAGATAGTCTAGTGACTAGACGGTCTAGTGGTCAATGCCGGTCACGACAGCCTCGTCGTCTTACGGCGTCCGCCTGCCATCGAAGGACTGCCCGTTCTGCGTGAACACGATGCGAAGGGCATGGTCGTTCTCGATGACGAAGTGCATGTGTATCGTCGGATCAACCGCCGTACCGAACGTGTCGTTGCCCTCGTAGGTCAGCGGGAAAGCACCCTGTCCCTCGGCCTGTGCGGTGACGCCAGTGCTGTCGGTGCGGACGGTGAGCGACAGCTCGCGTTGCCCCATCTGGAGCACGTAGCGACCGGGGATCGCGTCGCGCACGGTGCTCGGGAGTGCAACGGCCTTCGGCTGAGTGGGCGGCTGCACCAGCGGCAACCCGAATACCGCGCGCGCGATGTTGTTCGCCAGCCGCTCAGGATCGCTCGGCGCGGCGTTCGCGAGCACCGTTATCGACAGACTGTCGGCCGGGAAATAGGCATTGGAGGTGATGAATCCGTTGATGCCGCCACCGTGGGCGATGCGAACGCGTCCGCCCAGCGTGTCCCGCTCGAGGCCGAACCCGTAGTGATGGCTCACGGCCGCGCCGCGCGGAGTCGTCATCTGACGGTACGACGCCGGGCTCACGACCTGTCCCGTGGCGAGCGCCACGTTCCAGCGCGCGAGATCACCCACCGTGGAGCACAGCGCGCCGGCCGAGAACGGTTGCGTCATGTTCAGGAAGATCGCGTTGCTGAAGGTCTGGCCTGCTCGCGCGTAGCCGCGCGATCGGTGCGGGATGATCGGCGCGGGGTAGCAATAGCGCGTGCCGGTCAGGCCGAGCGGGCGAAACAATGTCGAGTCGAGGTATGCGGCATACGGGCTTCCGGTCACTTGCTCGAGGAGCATGCCCAGGACCACGTATCCGCTGTTGTCGTAGCGCCAGTTGGTGCCAGGCGCGAAGTCCAGCGGCTTGTGCGCCGTGAGTGCCACCAGCGTATCGGGCGGCATGCTTTCGCCCCACCTGCGAATCCACGATTCCCCGAGGTCCGTGTAGCTCGGAATGCCGGAGGTATGATTGAGCAGCTCCTGCACCGTCACCGGCCGCCACGCTGCCGGAAGCGCTCCGAGATACTTCCCAATGGGATCACCCAGATGAACCGTGCCGCGCTCGACGAGCCGCATCACCGCCGCCGCCGTGAACTGCTTGGTGATGGAACCGATGCGGTACACGGTGGCAGGCGTTGCCGGCACGTCGTTCTCGATGTCGCTCCGGCCGTATCCCTTGAACACGAGCGTATCGCGGCTGCCACGAATGACGGCGATCGAAACGCCGGGCGCTTGCGGCTCGGCGATGAACGCGGCGGCGAGAGAATCAACCGTGCCCGTCAGAGCTGCGCGCGAAAGCGGTGGGGGCGCCGGTACGGTCGGGCTTGCGGTTGATGTTTGCGCGCGGGCGGTGTACGCGGAGACGGACAATGCGGTGGCGACAACGGCATGGATCAGGCGCATGGCAGCTCGATGCGGAAGGAAGTTGCATTTACGAACGGGCGGAATGAAGGGTGGATGCACACGCTCGGGGCGCGCGGAGCCGGCGAGTGCGACAGCACTCGCCGGATCGCGAAGATCGGCCCGCAACCCGGTCGGCTAATCGCCGCCCGCTCCCACGGCTTCCCGCTCCTGCCGCGGCACCTGGATCACGTAGTCCCTGGGAGGCTCGGCGCCCAGCAGATTGCGCACGAAGTAATCCCATCGGCGCCGCATCATGTAGTTCGATGCCGCGCCGTAGCCATGATGGACGTTGGGAATGATGAGCTCATCGAATTCCTTGTTCGCCTTGATGAGCGCCTCGGCAACGAGGTACGTGTTGTATGGCGGAACGTTGTCGTCAATGGAACCGTGCACCAGCATCAGGTGCCCCTTCAGGTTCTTTGCGACGGTCTGGTTCGCCTCGGGGGCATAGTTGTCGGTGCCATCCGCGTTCCGCACCAGCAGCCCCTGATAACGCTCGCCCCAATCGTCTTCGTACTCGCGCTGGTCGTGGTTCCCCGACTCGGCGATGCCGACCTTGAAGAAATCGGGATACCGGAACATCGCGTCGGCGGTGATGAAGCCGCCGCCGGAGTGCCCATAGATTCCCGCCCGTGTGCTGTCGATCCACGGGTAGCGCTCGGCGAGTTGCTTCATCGCCGCCACCTGGTCGGGCAGCGTGTTGTCACGTCCCATCGCGCCGTAGTACGTGTCGTGAAAACTCTTGGACCGGTACGGCGTCCCCATCCCGTCCACCGTGATCACCACGAACCCCAGCTCGGCCAGCGCCTGATGGTCACCGCGCGCGGCACTGAAGCTGCGCGACCCGACGCTCCCCGCCTGCGGGCCCGGATATGGATTGTTGATGATGGGATATTTCGCGGTCGAGTCGAAGTTCGTCGGACGGAACATGAGCCCGTAGAGCTTCGTCTTGCCATCGCGCGCTGTGGTCACGATGGGGATTGGCGGTTTCCACCCGGTGGCGAGAAGCCGCGAGATGTCCGCGTGGCCAAGCGACATCACGATGCGGCCGGTCGCATTGCGCAGCACCACCGCAGGCGGCGTCTCCGGAGTGGAGTAGGTGTCAATGAAGTAGCGTCCGTCCGGCGCCATCTGGATGGAGTGATCCCCGCTCTCCGGGGTGAGCGGCGTCCAGTGGCTGCCGTCCAGCCTCACCCTGTAGTAGTGGCGGAAATACGGGTTCTCGTTCGGCTCGCGGCCGCGCGCCTCTACCACCAGCGAGTGCGTGCGCTCGTCGACGTGCTCGATGCCGGTCACGGGTCCTTCGCCGGTCGTGATGGAATGGAGCAGTTTGCCGGAGTTCAGATCGTACGCGTACAACTCCGCCCAGTTGTTCCGCTCGGATGACCAGATGATCTCGTGCTCCGGCCACAGTATGCGCCACCCCGCTATCGACTCGAACTGCGTGGGCGAGCTTTCCTCGAACAGCGTGCGCACCGCGCCCGTCGCGGCGTCCGCGATTCTCACCGTTGCGTGCTTGTGGTCGCGCGACGTGCTCACGTACGCGAGCTGCGAGCCGTCGGGGCTCCAGATCAGATCACTCATGCTGAGGTTGTCGCCGAGCATCGCGCGGTGATAGTCCGGCGGCGTCTGGAGACGAATCACCTTTCTTGCGTCCACGTCAATGATCACGCGATGGATCATCGCGACGACACTGTCGCCCGGCAGCGGATACTTCCACGCCTGAAGGATCGGGTGGCCGACACGGCTCTCAACGAGATACATGTCTCCGACGTTCCGCTCGTCCTGCTGCTGCGTGGCGATCTTCTTCGAGTCGGGCGACCAGAGCAGGATCGGGCGATCACTGTGCACCCACCCCGCGTTGTCCGTGGCGTAGCCGAAGTTTTCCGTGCCATCCGTCGTGAGCTGCGTCTCCTGCCCGGTGGCGGCGTCACGCACCCAGAGATTCCAGTTCCGGATGAACGCGATGCGCTTCCCGTCGGGCGAGGCAACCTCCGGCGGGCCGCCGCGGCCGAATCGCGAGGGCGCGGGCCGCTCCCGCGAGGTGTCCGCCTGGCAGGCGTGTCCCGCCACGTCGCACCGCCAGTTCTTTCGCCCGATGGTGAGCACCACCGTCTTCCCGTCGCTCGCGAGCTCGGCACGCTCGGCAGGAATGTCGTTGGCCTGGAAGGTACCCGCACCGGCGCGAGCCAGCGCCTGCGCAACCGCCGTCGCGTCAAACAGTGGATGCTGCGACTTCTTCGCCGGATCCACCAGCAGCCATTCCGATCCCTGCATGGTGGTGTTCCGAAAATAGAAGCGATCGTCGGGGAGCCAGTCAGCGAACACGCGTCCACCAATGACGAGCGGGTTCACGTTGAACGAGAGCATCTTCGCCGCGCGATCGTAGTCCGCGGTGGTGAGCGTGCGCTGCGCGAACAGCGCCGGTGTGACCGCGAGAACCGCGGCGAGCGCGACGGCCGGAATCGAGAAGTGTCTGGTGTGCATCGGGGGGTGTGAATCGAGAGGGACCTGGGGGACGAGCAGTTCAAGTATGGGCACCTCTCACGCGCGACGCCAGCGCGGCCCGGAAAGCGCTCGACGACCGTTCCGAACGGGGGGTGAGATGCTCACGTTCAACGCTCACTCGCATCGCGCAGCATGGGCGTGACGGATTCTACACGGGCGCCACGGCCCAGGCCATCCTCGCCACGGAGCACAAGTTGGGCGGCACGATGACCGCCCAGGACCTCAGGGATTTCCATCCGGCATGGGTGGCGCCGCTCCACGTGGACCATCGCGGCTGGACCGTGTACGAATAGCCGCCCAACAGCCAGGGGATCGGCGCCCTGATGATGCTGCAGATCATGTCGCGCTTGCTCCTGGGAAGCTACGGATTTCACGCCACGCAATCGCTGCACGTGATGATGGAGGCCAAGCAGCTCGCCTACGCCGATGTCTTGCGCTATGTGGGCGACCCGCGCCTGGCGAATATCCCCGTCGCTCAGATGCTCGATTCGGCGCACGCGGCGGCGCGCGCGGGCCTGATCGACCCGGCCCGGGCCACGTGCAGTGAACCACCATCCGAGTTCTCGTCGATCACCGACAAGAAGGGCGGCGACACGATCTATCTCACCGTCATCGATGCCGCCGGCAACATCGTCTCGCTCATTCAGAGCAACTACGAGGAGTTCGGCTCCGGACTCGTACCCACAGGCACAGGGTTTGTCCTGCAGGATCGTGGGGCCCTGTTCACGCTTCAACCGGGCATGGCCAACACGCTGGCACCCCACAAGCGACTGCTCCACACTCTGATTCCGGCCTTCATGCAGAAGGACAGCGTGCGTATCGGATTCGGCATCATGGGCGGGTGGAACCAGGCGCAGGCGCACGCCCAGTTCGTGTCCAATATCGCCGACTACGGCATGACCATCCAGCAAGCGCTCGAGGCGGGGCGGTTCACCAAACCGGGGTTCTCGGGATGCGACTTCGACATCGAATCACGAATTCCCCAGGCGGTGATGGGAACCGCCGGCGGCATTCACTTACGGCGCCAGCGATCCGCGACACGACGGCGCCGCGATCCCGCAGCGGCTGCCGCCAAGGCGGTCACGTGGTTTGGATTGGTGCACGACCGGGGTGCAGAGGTGCGTGCGAAGCTGACTCCCAAACTTGACTTCCACTTCACCATCTCCCAACATTTCCGCCGTGCGCTTGGGGCGCCCGCGGGTCCGCGCGAAGGACTGAGTCCACCCCTCCTCTTTGCATCACTGCACGGCTGTCTCCGTGCTGGCCGGCTTGCGGACCGCTGGCATTCAGCATGGAGGATTCATGACAGCCCGTCAGTTGCCCGCACGTCCGAGCCTCGAGCAGCTCAAGCGACAGGCGAAAGAGCTGCTGCAAGCCGCCCAGGCAAAGGACCCCGCTGCACTCGCGCGCTTTCGCGCGCTCCCCGCATTCGCCACCATCACTGATGGCAATCTCGCGCGCTCGGCACTTGCCCTGCACGACGCGCAATCAGTCATCGCCCGCGAGCACGGCTTCGATTCGTGGAACGCGTTGCGCGAACGCGTGGAAGAGCTCACGCTCGACTTCGGCGCGGCGGTGACACAGTTCATTGAAGCCGCCACCGATGAGCGCGCCGAGCGCGCCGAGCGCCTGCTCGCCCTGCACCCGGACATCGCGACCGCCAACTTCCACACCGCACTCCTGCTCGGCGACGCATCCGCGGCTGAACGCCATCTCGCCGCCAATCCGGCGCTCGCCACCCAGCAGGGAGGTCCCCGTGACTGGGAGCCGTTGCTCTACGTCTGTCACGACTCGCTGCGGCACGACACCAGCGCGCGGCGCGATGGCCTCGTCGCAATCGCGCGCCGGTTGATCGCGCTCGGCGCGGATCCCAATGCGCGCTTTCCGTGGCTCCACCACGGCGTGCACCGGCCGGTGCTCTGGGGTGCCACGCGCGTCACGCGCGTGTTGCCTCTGGCCGCGCTGCTGCTCGAGGCGGGCGCCGATCCCAACGATGGCGTCACGCTGCCCATCGCGGCGGGAGCCGATGACGTCGAGACACTCGAGCTGCTGCACGCGCACGGCGCACGCGCCAACCAGCCGTGGGCGACCGACGGGTCTGCGACGCTCTACGCCATCCTGCCATGGGCCGCGGGACCGGACGGCATTCGCTGGTTGCTCGAGCACGGCGCCGACCCCGACCCCGTGAACGCCGCCAACGGTGAGACGCCGATGCACGTCGTGGCGAAGCAGTGGGATGCAGGGTTGGCGGAGCTGCTGGCGACGCGCGGTGCCGACATCAACCGCCGGCGCGCGGATGGGCGCACGCCTTACGCGGTGGCCGAGTTGAGTGGCAACCGCGACGTCGCGTTCTGGCTGCTCGCGCATGGCGCGGCGGATGACATGTCGGACGTTGACCGTCTCGTCGCGGCCTGCAGTCGCGGGGATCGAGCCGCGGCCGATGCGATGCTGGCGGCGCGTCCGGCCCTCCAAGCCGGGATTGGTTCCGCGTACAACGACATGCTGATCAAGGCCGCCGAGCGGGGCGACACACGCGCCATCGAGACCATGCTGGCGTGCGGGTTCGATCCGAACATCGGCGATGACGAAATCGGCAAGACGCCGCTGCACGCGGCGGCGATGGAAGGGTGGCTGGAGGCTGTGCGCGTGCTGCTGGCGCATGGCGCGTCGCCGGCTGCGCGCGACAACGAGTTCCACGCGCAGCCACTGGTCTGGGCGGCGGAAGGTTCGCGTGCGCCCGCGCGGGCAGGCCGGGACCACGCCGCCGTCGGGCGTCTGCTGCTCGATGCGGGTTCACCGGTGGACTGGCAGAGCGGCGCGGAGCCGGCACAGGCTGTGCTCGATATTCTCGCCGAGTGGCAACGGTCGGCCTTGACCGATGCGCCTGAGACAGCGAGGTGAACCCTGGTCCGAGCTTATCTGGCTGTCCAGGTGTTGTTCGACGTATCCGCATCCACCCAGATACCGCCGTCGATGTCGACCGACCTCACGGCTTTGCGCACACGCACATGCACGGTAGCCACCGTTCCGGTGCGAGACCACACCGCTGAAGTTTCGTGCACACGGTCCGTCGAGCCATCGCTGTTGCGTACTACGATGTCGAATGGCGCCACCATCCCGCCAATGTTCTCTACCGTGACCGCGAGGCCGCCGCCCGATTTCGTCACGTTTTTCAGTGCGAGATCGATGTAGCCGTTGCTGAAGAACCAGTTGCTCCAGAACCAGTCGAGCGGCCGGCCCGCCACGTCGTCGAAGGTATGGAAAAAATCCCAGGGTGTAGGGTGCCTGCCGTGCCACCGCGCCATGTACGCGTGCAGGCACCTGCTGAACAACTCGTCTCCGAGCATGTCCTTCATGGCGAGGTACCCGAGCGCGGGCTTGCCGTAGGCGTTGATGCCATACGCGCCGCCGGTGAGCGCATCGGCGGGCGTGATGATCGGAAGATCCTGATCGGGTGATGGGTTGCGTGCCCACCGAGTGATCCGGAAGCGCTTGAATTCCGCGGAAGCGCTGTCGACGCCCATGTCCACACGGTTGATCAGATACTCGAACGTCGTCGCCCACCCTTCGTCCATGAAGGCGTACCGCGTCTCGTTGGTGCCCATGTAGAATGGCATGTACGTGTGCGCGATTTCGTGCGCGGCCACGAACTCGGCGAACGCTGCGCTCGGGTACGACTGGTCGTTCGCCACCATGGGGTACTCCATTCCCGCTCCGCCCTGGAACTCGGTGGTCTTCTCGTAGGGATACGGCACGCCGGGCCACTGGTGCGACAGGAAGTCGAGCGCGTGTCGCCCGAACTGCACCATCTGATGAAAGTCGCTCGCGCTGTCGTTGTACGCGGCCTGCACGCCCGCACGCCGATGCGTCGCGTTGTCCACCATGACGCTTCCCGCATCCCAGTCGTAGTGGTCGCTCAACCCGAATGCCACGTCGGGCACGGCCGCGGCGGTGAAGTGCCAACTGTTCATCGCGTGCGCCGTCGTGATCCTGCCATCGTGAGTCTGAGCGCCCGTGGCGACGTGAATGGTCGAGTCCGATGTGAACGACGCCTCGAAGCGCGACAGCGCCTCCGGCTGCAGCAACTCGGCGGCGTTCGTGAGTGTCCCCGTACCCCAGACGACGTAATCGGCCGGCACGTTCACGGTGACGTCATAGTCGTTGAAGTCGCTGTAGAACTCGTGCCCTGCGTGATCCATCGTGTCCCAGCCGTTGTAGTCGTCGTACACGGCTACACGCGGATAGAAGTACGCGACAAAGAAAGTCGTGGAGTCTATCACACCTTCGCGCCCCGGCTGCCTCGAAAGGTCGTACCACCAGCGCAACGCGAGGCGCACGGAATCCTTCGGCGCGAGCGCCGACGGGAGCCGCACACGCTGCCACGTGAAGAACCGCGGATTGTCATCCCACTTCTGCGGCATGTCATTCACCGCGAACGACCGGATGTGCACGCCGGACGTGAGGAATTCTGGTGAGGCTCCGCCGTCGCGCGGCGCGCCGGGCTTGTGATAGTTGGCGAACAGCTTGATCACCAGCATGCGCAGCGTGTCGGGACTCTGGTTCCGATACGTGATCTCTTCCGTTCCCGAGATTCTCCGGTCTGGCGGCAGGGCCGTGATCGTGATCGCATAGCGGGCACTGTTCTGCCAGTACTTTGCCCCGACGTTGCCGTCGAGCGCGCGTGTGCCATTGGCGTAGGCCTTCTTGATGGTGCGCGGCATGTAGAGCGCCTGCGCGGCGAGCGAGGGCACGGCAATGAGCGCGACGGTGAGCGCGCCAGCGACGCGACTTGAAACGCGCGCCGCCAACGGGAAGCAATTTCGACTGAACATGACCGGAGATCGTGAGGTGAGATGCGAAAGCTGGCGTGGAACCGGCAAAGGCGAATGTCGCTGGCGTACCGCGCTGGCGGAAGGACGGCTGCGCGCGAGGCCGGCGCTGACGTCCTCGGCATTATCGCATGATCGTCTGGCGACCTCGACGCTCGATGTGCATCTTCCCGATCCGGAGCGTGGCCACGCTCGCCATTGGAGATGGCGATCGTAACTCGAGCACAAGGGTGATGCGATGATGCACCGAACAATGAGAGCCTGGGCGGTCGCGGCCGCGCTCACGTACGGCGTGGCCGGTACAGTGCCATTGCACGCGCAGGACGTCGGTCACGATTCCGTTCTGGCACGAAGCAGGACCGGCAAGCGCCTGTTCGGCAGCAGCGATGCCCTGCGTGTCGCGCGTGTATTCTCGCCACGCCTCTCGCCCGATGGATCACGCGTCGCCTATCTGGTCGCCGACGTGGAGATGAAGAACGACGAGGCTGGGAAATCGGTGACCAACCTCTGGATGGTCCCGGCCGGCGGGCCCGCGACCGCGGCGGTTCAGTTCACGCGCGGAGACAAGAGCATCTCCGATCCGGAATGGTCGCCGGACGGGCGGATCATCGCATTCATCCGCGCGGCAGGGGACGAGAAGGATGCGAAGCCGCAGGTGTGGTTCATGTACACCAACGGCGGCGAGCCGTGGCAGGTGACGAAGCACACGGCCGGTGTACGTGGCTTCGAGTTCTCGCCGGATGGAAAGTCGCTGCTCCTCATCGCCACGAGCCAGGTCGACACCAGCGAGCAGGCGCGCGAAAAGGTCAAGGATGACGCCGTGGTCATCGACCACGACTTCCGGATGGCGCAGCTCTGGACGTGGTCCATCGCCACCGGTAGCGAGAAGCGGATCACGAATGGCGACTTTTCGGTGAGCGACGCGCGATGGTCGCCGGATGGATCCCGTATCGCCTTCACGGCGGCGCCGACTCCGCGGCTCGATGACACGGATCTCCGCAGTTTGTACCTGCTCGATGTCGCCAGCGGCCGCGTGCGCAAGCTCGTCGAATCGGCCGGCGCCACGGGAACCGGACGCTGGTCGCCCGATGGGAAGTGGGTGGCGTACGTGGCGTCGAGGGGTGCCGGACCCTTCCAGACGAGTCTCTACGTTGTGGCAGCAGACGGAGGACAGCCGCGCAAGCTGACCGCGAATTTCGCGCTGGATGCGGGCGAGCCGTTCTGGTCGCCCAACGGCAACACCATCTACTTCACGAGCGACACGCGGGAGTCCAACGAGGTGTTCGCCGCGAGTGTCGCCGACGCAACCGTGCGCCAGGTGACGACCACGCCCGGCGTCTTCCAGCTCGGTGGCATTGATCGCGACGGACACACGGCCATCGGCACGTTCACCGACCCATCGCATCCCGCGGACGTGTTCCGGTGGTCCGATGGATTCACGTCGTCCACCGCGATCACGCATCAGAACGCGTGGCTCGCCGATTTCGCGCTCGGCGCCACGGACGTCGCCCAGTGGAAGAGCAGCAAGGATGGACTGCAAATCGATGGAATCGTGACCAGGCCCGTGGATTTCGACCCATCGCACAGGTATCCGTTTCTCCTCAATCCGCACGGCGGCCCGACGGGCGCGTCACTCCTCTCGTTCAATCCCACCGGACAGGTGATGGCCGCCAACGGGTACCTCGTGCTCGAACCCAACTTCCGTGGCTCCACGGGACGTGGCGAGCGGTTCGAGTCGGCGAACAGGAACGACTGGGGCGACGGCGATTACAAGGATGACATGAGCGGCGTCGACGCGATGATCGCTCACGGCTGGGCGGACCCTCAGCGCATGGGTGCGTTCGGCTGGTCGTATGGCGGCTACATGACGTTCTGGATCGACACGCAGACGGATCGGTTCAAGGCAATCTCACCCGGCGCCGGCCTCCCCGATCTGTACTCGATGTACGCGGAGACGGACATCCACCGGTACCTGCGCGAATTCTTCGACCTGAAAACGCCGTACGACAACTACCAGGAATACTGGGATCATTCGCCCATGAAATACGTGGCGAACGTGAAGACGCCGACAATGATTCTGCACGGGCAGGCGGACACTCGCGTGCCCATCCCGCAGGCGGAGGAGTTCTATCGCGCACTGTACGACCATCACGTGCCGGTGGAGTTCGTGACCTATCCGCGCGAAAACCACGGATTCGTCGAGCCACGGCACATCCGGGACCGGTTGCAGCGCTATCTCGTGTTTTTCGGCCGATACCTCGACAATCCGCCAGTCACGGAGCCGCGCGACGTGGTCGCGCGGATGGCGAAGGACCTGCCGGGCGGGGCCGAGGCGCGCGCCGGTGTCACCGCGAGTGAAAGTGGAGGAGCGCCAGACAGGTGACAGGGGCTCTCGCTTTTCGGAGCGGGAGTTGGCGCAGCGCCTTCGGTGAGCGCTGGAATCAACTGCGAGCCGTCGCGCCCGACGCCATCGCACGTGTGGAGTACGGCTCTGCTGAACCTCAGATATTGCACGACGTCAGAATGCTCGATCACGATACCTGACAACCGTCCAGTCACCTCCCATGAACTCTCCCATCTACAAGCTCAAGGTGACACTTCGCTACATCCGTCCGCCAATCTGGCGGCGCGTCGAGGTGCCTGGCGATTTCTCGTTGTTCAATTTGCATCGCACGCTGCAGGCTGCCATGGGCTGGACTGACAGCCATCTGCATCAATTCATGCATCGAGGCGTCTACTATGGTGTCCCCGATCGTGAGTTCGACATGCCGGTGATCAGCGAACGGCGGACGCACCTCGCGGACCTGCTCGAGCATCCGAAAGATCACCTGATCTACGAATACGACTTCGGTGACAGTTGGGAGCACGATGTCGTGCTGGAGGGCATCATTGAAGCCACTCCACGGGCGCGATATCCACGCGTCACCGGCGGAAAGCGGGCGTGTCCTCCGGAGGACGTCGGTGGATTCCCCGGCTACGCTGAGTTTCTTGTCGTCATGGCCGATGCCACACATGAGGAACATGACAGCACGCTCGAATGGGTCGGCGGGCAATTCGACCCTGAGCATTTCGACGTCATTGCGGCCAACGATCGCGTTCCGAAGAGGCGAGCGTCTCGCAAGCGCGACGCCTGACGATTCGTGGATCAGAATGAATAGCCGGAACTTCTGTCTCAACGCGTTCGAGCCTTGAGTCGAGCGCGCAGGTCGCCGGCGGGGACAAACACAAACGCTTTCCCCGATTTTCGCTGCGAGAGGAGCTTGAGCCTGGCCAAGTGCTGCAAGTCACTTCTCGCCGTTTCGTAGCTTACGCCGTGTGAGATCCGATGGGATGCGACGGTGTATCGTGCGCCCGGTTTCTTCAGGGCGTGGTGAATCAGGGCAAGCTGGCGGGGATTCAGATCGTGGTTCGCCAGTGATGCGCGCCGCACAAGCTCTTCTGCTTCGTGCAGCTCTGATGCCTTGCGAGCCAGATACTCGTGCAGATCGTCTATCGCGCGCAGGAGCACCTGCATTTGGTACAACATGAAATACGTGACATCGTTGTCGTCCGTTTCGGTGTACAGGTACGACCGCGCGTATTGACCTCCCGCCTTCTTCAGGATGCGGGAAATTGATACGAATTCGCACAGCCAATACCCCTGCCGAGCCATCGCCCAGTAAAAGAGCGCGCGGGCTGTTCTGCCGTTACCGTCAACAAACGGGTGGTCGTACGCAAGCCAGAAATGAAGGACAATGGCTCGGAGCGCTGGAGGAATGAACTCGTCCGGAATTTCACCGTTGGCGAATGAGCACATTTGCTGCATCCGTCGAGGAAGCTCATCTACTGGCGGTGGTGTGTGCAGGCGAATTCCTGTCTCATCCTCAATGACGATATCCTCGTTGATGTCTCGGAAGCGTCCTGCAGCGTCCTCGTCATCCAGCGTGTCCTCGGTCAGCCGACGCTGGAGCTCAGTGACAATCGCGGGCGTCAGCGGCTTGTCGATGAACTCCCTGACATACAGCATTCCTGTGTAGTTGTTGAGGATCATGCGCTCACTCCGATCGCGAGGCGGCCGTCCTTCCTGGATCATTGCCTTGGCGACTCTGCGCGTCGTCGACGCTCCCTCCAACTGGCTCGAGGTGATTGCCTCTTCAAGGATGGACTTGAACAGGTATGTGTCGCGTGTCGCTGGATTCGTGACTTGATCACTTCCCTGAATGTTCCCGCCAGCATTTCGATCGATCTTGTGCAGCATCTCGAGGGCGGGACCCGGAATCGCGTACTGGAATGGTCGGCGTAACCGATCCTGAAGCGGTAGCGGCCGATAGAGTGCACGTCTGGCCATCTTGACTGCCAGCCACTGCTCTTCGTCGGAATAGCCCGTCAGCGGAAGGCTGTGCCGGAAGGTGTCCCAGTGTCGGTATCTCCCGCCTGGCGCCGGTCCCAGGCGTTGAGCGAGTTGGCTGAATCGCTGCGGTCCGTCAGGCTTCGATAGAACCTCTGTCAGCAACTTCACGAAGTCTGGGGGTGTTACAGGTAGCTTCATTCGACCTCCCGGGAGGCCCAAGTCCCAATTTGCTACTAGTTCCTCCCAATCTAGTAGGTCAGCCGTTGGATCGTAATGCTACCAGATTGGGACTGACTGGTAGGAAATTGGGAGTTGCTCGTCCGCCGCCTGGCCCTGTACTTCGTGCTCGTCGCGCGCTGGAATAACCGGGATCGAATCCCCACGAGGACTCGCGCCACTTCCGCGTCCGTGAGTCCATCCCTTCAATTCGGGCGAACTGCCTGTCGACTCGATCGGGGTCACCCGCCACAACTGACAGATGCCGCAACTGCACGAACCGCTCGCCGCGGATCGGCTGCATCTCTCTCCAGGTTCCGCGAAACTGCTCGAGCTCGGCGATCAACCGTACAAGCTCGCTGTTGCCTCTCCGGTCCAGCATGTGATGAAGGTCGCCGACGGTGTGATCCAGGGTTTGTTGGAGTGCGGCGGAAAGTGTAGCCGCTTTTTATTATTAACGGATAGAGAACAAGAGGCAGGCGCCGGACTTGACAGCAGCACGCGATATAGCAAATATCGCAAACATGGCAAACATTGATATCGCGTCCGTCCTCCGCGCCGTCCGCGCGAAGCTGGACCTCACGCAGGAGCAGCTTGCCGACCGGCTTGGCGTTTCGTTTGCCACAGTCAATCGCTGGGAAGGCGGCACGAGCGCGCCGCAGAAAGCAGCGCTGACGGCGATCGTCGCGCTGGCCCACGAAGCCGGAGTCGAAACCGACGACCCGGCATCGGCTGCGGCCCAGGTCACCCGCCGCCGACGAGGGACCGCGAAGTCCGCGACGCCGTCGACGAAGCCGATGGAACAGATGCTGTGGGACGCGGCCTGCTCGATCCGCGGCGAGAAGGATGCGGCCAGGTTCAAGGACTATCTGCTCCC
>DASVWN010000074.1:0-31387 GCA_036393195.1 Gemmatimonadaceae bacterium
TGCGGCGGCCGGGAGTGGGCGCTCGCGGCGGGCCGTTCGCCCGGCGGCCGTACGGCGCGAGGCAACTGGTCGAAGACGCGAAGCGTGAACGGCGCGTGCACCAACGAGTGAAGCACGTAGCTGCCCGTGTCGTCGTCGCCGATTCCCAGTGTGGCCGGAACGTGACGCTCAACGTCCACCTGCCACGCCGCCGGAATCGTGAGTGCATCGAGTACCACGATCAGGGCGAGCAGCGCCAGCACCGGCAGCGCCACGGCAACGACATGGGTGCGTCCGGCCACGAGCCAGACGACCGCGGTGAGTGCGACGACGAGGGCGAGCCGGCGCGTTGGAAGATAGCCGCCGAGAGTGCGCAGTGCGCGCACCCAGCGCTCCACGGGGCTTCCCGGCGCCGGCACAGTCACTTCGGAGCGTTCACGCGCGTGAGCAGCGCTTCCAGAACGTCATCGCTCGACCGCCCTTCCACCTCGACCTCGGGCGACACCACCACGCGATGGCGCAGGACGGGGAACGCGTAATCCTTGACATCATCGGGGGTCACGTAGTCGCGTCCCGCCACGAGCGCGGCTGCGCGCGCCACGCGAAAGAGCGCCACCGTGGCGCGCGGTGATCCACCCAGCACCAGCGCGGTGTCCTCGCGGGTGGCGCGGACCACCGCCGCGATGTACTCCTGCACTTCCGGTGCGACGCGCACCTGATCCACCATGTCGCGCAGCGCGCGGCATTGCTCCGCGTTCAGCACGGGCTCCATGGCCACGCTGCTGGCGCGCTCGGCGTCAAAGCCCCCGGCGTAGTTGTGCAGCATCTGCAATTCCGCGTCGAGCGCCGGATAGGGCACCTTGATCTTGAGCAGGAAGCGATCGAGCTGCGCTTCCGGAAGCGGATACGTCCCCTCGTACTCCACCGGGTTCTGCGTGGCGTACACCGTGAAGAGATCGCCGAGCGGGTGGGCGGCGCCGTCCACGGTGCACTGGCGCTCCTGCATGGCTTCGAGCAACGCGGCCTGCGTCTTGGCGGGCGCGCGATTGATCTCGTCGGCGAGCAGCAGATCGGTGAATACCGGACCGGGATGGAATTCCGCCGCGCTGCCGCTGTCGCGCAGGATGGCAATGCCGGTGATGTCCGATGGCATGAGGTCGGGCGTGAACTGAATGCGCCCGAAGCGCGTGTTGAGCGCGGCCGCCAGCGTCCGCACGAGGAGTGTCTTCGCCGTCCCTGGAACGCCCTCCAGCAGCGCGTGTCCCCGGGCGAGAAATGCCACGAGGGTTTCGTCGATCACCGAGTCCTGTCCAACGACGCGGGTAGCGACGGCGGCGCGGACGCGCTGCACGGAATCGGCGACCTGCTCGGCTGTCATCACTGGGAGAATGTCCTTTCGATGTGGGCGACCGCGGCGCCAATGCGAACCCAGTCGCCGCGAGGAAGGGGATTGTCGAGCGCCGTACGCATGAGATCCACGTCCGGTGCGAGCGCCGGTGCGCGCGCGGCCAGGAGCGCCAGGTATGCCGCGTCATTCAGCGATCCGACCGCGCCCAGTGGATGCCGCCGGCGCAAACCGCGCACGAGCCGGCGCGTGGCCAGTCGTGTGGCATCGGTCTGCTCGTATGCGCGCGACAGCGCTCCCACGTGTTCGAACGGCGACCGCCTCTCGATGGAGCGCCGGGCAACGGGCGCGATGGGGCGCACGCTCAAGGCAAGCAGCAGAATCAATCCGGCTACGCCGAGCTGCAGGACGACGCGGCCCGGTGGCGTCTGCGCGAGTGCGGCGCCGACGACCGCCGGAAGCGATGCTCCCTGCCCGAAACCCTGATGATACTCGTCGAACACGACGCGGCGATCATGCACCGGGTCGAGCTGCTCGAGGAGGCGGATCATGAGAATGGCGCCGTCGTCGTGTCGCAGGTCGTTGTTCCCCAGGAAATTGATGTCCGACACGACGATGACGCTGCCGCGGTCCAGGGTGAACTGCGCGATCACCGGTACTTTTTGCGCGCCGTACATCGCGCGAGCCAGCGTCTGCATTCCCCTGGGGAAGCGCGGCGCAGTGTCGACGCTGTCGCGAGGCACCGGGCGCAGGTAGTTCCGAAAATGGAGCCGCGGCATCTCGGCCGCCCTGGCAACAGGCGACTGCTGGCGCCAGGGCATGCCGGGATACTGTACGGAATCCGCGTCCAGGTCGAAGGTGAGAGCAGATTGCTTCACGCCGAGGGAATCCGTGAGCGGCCCATCCGGCGGAATGCCGACGATCACCGCCGCGCCGCGGCGCACTGCGTCCAGCAGTGCACCTGTCTCTGTTGCACTCGGGTCGACAAGAGGATCGAGCACGATGTACACCGGCGTCGTGTCCAGCGTAGCGTTCCACGGCGCCACGCGTCGCCCGGTGCGCCAGCCCAGTTGCGCGATCACCTCGTACAGTCCGCGCATGCCGGTGAGGCCGAGCGCGTACGACGAATGGCCGCGCGCCCGGTCCTCCGGCTGCAGGGGCCGGCCGAACAGCAGCGCGACGAGCAGCAGGAGCGCCACGATGCCGAAAATGGTGCGTGGCCGCAGCCAGCGATCCAGACGCCCTTCAGTCATGGGGCCGCACAATGGGCAGCGCGAGTGCGTGCAGCCTCAGGTAGCGCTCCTGGTCGCACTGCCCCAGGCCGTAGATCACGGCTTCATACGAGCGCGCGAACTCGCGAAAACGGTTCAGCAGTGATGATGAACGGACTCGCAGCTCGCGCACGTAATCGCCGATCGTCTTGGAGGGATGCAGGCGGATCTGCTGCTGTCGTGCCGCGGCATCGAGCAGCGCGGCGTAGAGGGCATGGGCCGCGTCGGTGAAATTTCCCGTCGCCGCGAGCGTGTTCGCCGCAGTCCAGTGATCCTGGCTCCGGCTGGCCAGATCCCAGCGCAGTTCGGCGCCACGCATACGCGAGCGCTGGAACGCGAGGTACCCGGCACGCGCGATGATGGCGATGAGCGCCAGCGCAAGGAGCGTGACTACGGTCCAGAACACGGGCGCCGCATGCGGCGTGCTGCCCAGCAGTCCGGCCAGCAGCGCCACCACGCGATGCCACAGCTCCACGATCCATCCCCACAGCCGGTCCCAGAGCGTGAACTGATTGAACTCCGGCCTGCTGAAGACGGAGCTGACGGCGGCACGGATGGTGGAGTCGGAAAGCTGACTGACGAGTGGGAACGGCACGGGGCTCGAGTCGGGGCCGGGACGGATGAGCGCGGCGTGGGTCAAAGATACTCGCGCACGTCACTTGCGCACTACGCCCTCGATGCCGCCCGCAATGAGCGCCGCGATGTTGGCGAGGATGACCGGGCGCAGCGCTCCTCCGGGCGAGACGAGATACCTGGGTTCCCATATGGGATGGAA
This sequence comes from Gemmatimonadaceae bacterium, assembly GCA_036393195.1. Lineage (GTDB taxonomy): Bacteria > Gemmatimonadota > Gemmatimonadetes > Gemmatimonadales > Gemmatimonadaceae > JADGGM01. Next base: position 3,371 of record DASVWN010000074.1, read on the forward strand.
CCACTGCTTGAACTCGCGTATCCCCTGAAAATTGTAGAATCGCTCGCCGTGTCCGAACACGGCCTGCCCGAGCTGATTCCAGAGGGGAGCAACGGTCGACGAGCGCAGGCCCGACAGCGGCGCCATGCCCAGGTTGAACCAGCGGAAGCCCTGCGCCCGTCCCCAGAGCATGAACTCCGCGAGTGCGTAGCGCATGATGCCCGGGGGCGACGCCGTCACGAAGCGCATGACGTCCGCTTCGATTTCTTCCTGCGAGCCCGAGAGCCACGCGTTGACGAACGCGATGATCCGCCCGTCGCGCCGCACGACGCCCGTCGGGAACCGCCGCATGTACGATTCGTCGAACCGCCCCAGCGAGAATCGCTTCTCACGCGCCTTCTTGCTCGCCAGCCATTCGTCGGACACTGCGCGCAGCTCGCTCAGCAGCGCCGCGACCCCATCGCTCGGCACGACCTCGAAGGTGCAGCCCTCGCTGGTGGCCTTGCGCCAGACCTTGCGCAGCGTGCGGCGGTCGGGTCCCTCGAGTGTGAAGTCGGCGAGCCTCACGCGCGCTTCCTCGCCCAGCTTCACCACCGTGAGTCCGAGGTCGAGATAGTGATACAACTGCTCGCGCCCCACCTTGTAGAACACGGCCCACCCGCCATGCTGATCGCAGAGCTGCACGAAGGCACGGGCGAGCCCGGCCACCTGATCGCTCGGCGCGACCGGGTCGCCCAGCGCGACCCAGCTCCGGCCCGCCACGCTGTACATCACGAAGCCGGTGCGGGTGTCGTTCAACAGCAGCGTCTTGTCGCCGAGATAGACGAGATTGGCCGCGGCATCAGTGGACGCGGCCACGATGGGCGCGACGGTCTCGAGGTCGGCGGCATGCGGCAGCGCGTGTTTCGGGCGCGCGGGGCGAATCAGCCGGGCGCTGGCGAGAATGATGAGCATGGCGACGACGCCTGCCGACGCCCGGAGAAACCGTGGCGCCTGCCCGTGCACGGAGAAGTTCCAGAAGAGTCCCGTGTCCAGTGCCGGTTTGCCGAACGAGAGTACACCAAGCGCGATGGAGCCGAGCACGACGAGCAGGATGGCGGCGATCCAGCCGGGGGAGAAGCGCTCTTCGAGCAGGCTGGCCTTGCGGTAGAAATAGCGGCGGCTGGCCACGAGCGCGCCGAGCATCACCGAGAGAAGAATCGCCTCCTCGTAGTCGAACTCCTTGAGCAGGCAGAACAGGATGCCCGCGCCAAGCAGCGCGACGGCGAGGTGATACGCTGCATCGAGTCGGCGCTGCAGGCCGCGCGCGAGGAGGAGCAGCGCCGCGCCCGCAAGGCTGCCAAAGAAATGTGAGACTTCAATGACGGGGAGTGGGAGAAACGCGCCGAGCCATCCCAGCCGGCCGGCGAGCGCCGGCGTTGCCCCGGAGAAGAGCAGGATGGCGCCGGCCAGGAACGTCGTCGCGGCGAGCACGCGCGGCACGACCGCGGGTGCGACGTGTCCAGTGATGCGCGCCAGGCGCCGCAGCACCTGCTTCTTGCGCAGGAGGAAGCCGAGCACGCAGAGCGCCGCGATCAGTACCGTGGGCGCGAGGTAATGTATCGCCCTGGGCGAGGCCGCTCTCAGCGGCTGCGGGAGTTGCGCCAGGAGATCCTGAAGCGGCACGGCGATTCAGCCGTCGCGCGCGACGGTGCGGCAGTCAGTGCGCACGGGGCAGCATTCGCAATGTCGCACGCGGGCCGTACAGATGAGCGCGCCCAGTTCCATGAGTGCCTGGTTGTGAGTATACGCCGCCGAACCGGTTCGCGGCAGCAAGTGCTCGGCCAGCTTCCAGAGGGCTCGGTGTGTGGTGGCGGCACGGGGGTCGAGATCTGGCGCGAAGACCCGGCGAAGCACGCGCGCGACATTGGTGTCCACGAGCGGCGCGCGGCGCTCGTAGGCGAAAGAAGCCACCGCACCCGCCGTATAGGCCCCGATCCCCGGCAGCGCGCGGAGCGCGGCGGGATCGGACGGGAGCGTTCCCGGACCGCCGTTGGCCACGACCCGCCGGGCGAGGCGATGCAGGTTGCGGGCCCGCGCATAGTATCCCAATCCCGACCAGGCGTCCATGACGCGGCCGGGCCGGGACTGCGCCACGGATTCCAGCGTCGGGAACCGATCCAGAAATTCCGAGTACTTGAGTAGCACGCGCGACACCTGCGTCTGCTGCAGCATGAGCTCCGACACGAGCACACGGTAGGGGTCGCGCGTGCGTCGCCAGGGAAGGTCCCGATGATGTGCGCGATACCACGCGCGCAGCTTGCGGCCAAAGCGCGTGCGCGTGGCGGCGGGCACGGCGCCCGGGATGACGCGCGCCTGGCGTATCACGGACGGTACGAGCGGATGGAAACGTTCAACGGGGGGCAGTGGCCGCAGCGCATTCGCAGTGGAAGCTAATGATCATCACGACCGTCGGCTGACACCAGCCACGGCATGACAGGATTTCAGGATTGGCGGGATTCACAGGATTCGCACGGTGCGGTTCCCAAAGTGGTTGCCATCGTTCAGCGATACACCAGCACAGGCGAGCCGGCGGCCGCAATCCAGTCAATCCAGTCAATCCTGTCAATCCTGTTTATCCTGTGAGTCTTGTGATTCTGGAAATCCTGTCTTCTGCCGAACGCCTGTACCCGAACGCGTGTACCCGCACCACCCGTCCGCCGCGGGCGTCATTGACGAAGCTGAAGACCACGGCACCGAGGGTCGCGCGGTTGTTGCCTGAGTGCTGTGTCGTGCATCCTTACAGGACGCGGCCTGTACCGCGTTCCACTTCCACCCCGTGCGGGGCTGCGTTCCCCGCGTGATGGAGACTTGCATGAAGCCCAGCCGTCTCACGACGTTCGCGGCATTCGCATCGCTCGCGAGCGCCATGACGCTGTCAGCCCAGGGAGTCATTTCGTATACGCCTGGCGTCCGACACTATCACCTGGTGTCAGTCATCAACCGGACGCAGGAAGTGCAGGGGCAGAAAATGGAGTTCAAGATCACGAACGAGCAGCAGGTGTCGCTCTCGCTGGCGCCGCACGGCAAGGACACGCTCGACTTCGCGCTTACGCTCGACTCCACATCACTGACGTCGGATCGGCCGGAATTGCAGTTGCCGGACGTGAGTCAGATGAAGGGAACCAGGGTGAGCGGCGCCATGTCCCGTTCCGGCAAGGTCTTCCATTTCGTGTCGAACAAATCCCCCACCGATGACGATACAAAGAGCCTGGTGGAGGGAATGACGCGATTTCTCATCGCGCCGCCCCCGAACGCGAAGGTGGGCACGAGCTGGGTGGACACGACCAGCAGCACCGTGCAGCGTGACGGCGCGCAACTGGACATGCGCACCATCACGACGTCCACGATTCTGGGGGATACGGTCTACGAGGGGCAGAAAGCCTGGCGTGTGCAGCGCACGCTGATCCTGTCGCTGCACGGTACGCAGAGCCAGCAGGGCCAGAACTGGAAAGTGGATGGCGATGGCACGGGACGCGGGATGTACTACGTCAGCGCCGCCGGCGTCTACCTGGGCTCCGATGCGATGCAGAGCATGAACATGAAGGTCGCGCCGCCCGCCGGAGGGGACGCGATACCTGTCGAGCAGGTGGTGACCTCGAAGGTGGAACTGCTCGGAACGGGGAGCCAGTAAGGGTCGCAGAGGGTCAGACCCTGTCATTCATCGCCAATCCGCCGGTCCCGCTTTCGCTCGCTGCGCTTCCGCTTGTCGTCCAGTCGCCGCTGTTTCGCCGCCGCTGACGGTCTGGTCGGGACGCGCGTGCGCGGCACCGCGAGCGCGCGGCGTACGAGATCAGCGAGCCGCGCTTCCGCTGCCTCGCGATTGCGGCGCTGACTCCGGTGTTCGCTGGCCACCACGCGAAGCATGCCGCCGGCGTCGAGCCGGGTGGCGAGCCGCTCCATGACGCGCTCGCGCTGCGCATCGTTCAGCGCCCGTGACTGACGCACGTTCCAGAGCAGCTCCACGCGCGTCGCGCTCGTGTTCACGTGCTGGCCCCCGGGACCGCCGCTGCGGGTGGCCCGCGCCACCAGCTCGTCACGCGGGATCGCCACGCGCGCCGTGACGCGCAGCGGCTCGTTCACGTGGTCGCGGGTTCCGCGGGTGGCGCCCGGTGCACCCGCACCGCCGCCACACGCCGGCCGTCCATTGCGATGACCTCCAGCTCGCCGTCCGGAAACGGCACCCGGTCGCCCACGCGCGGGAGCCGCCCGAGCCTGGAAAATACGTAGCCGCCCAGCGTGGACCAGCTCCCGTTCGGGATGTTCACGTTGTGGTCCGAACGCACGTCGATGAGCGAGAGCGATCCCGCCAGCTCCAGCACCCCGTTCTGCTCCAGCACCTCGCGCGTGGCGATGTCGTATTCATCCACGATGTCGCCCATGACTTCCTCGACCAGATCCTCGACCGTGATGATCCCGGCGGTGCCGCCGAATTCATCGAGGACGATCGCCATGTGCGCGCGTGTCCGACGCAGGTCGTCGAGCACCCGCTCGGCCGCACGCGTATCCGGCAGGTAGAGCGCTTCGCGCACCGCGCCGCGCAGCGAGAACGGCTCCGCGCCCTCGTGCAACCACAGGTCCTTCGCGAGAAAGACGCCCACCACATCGTCGAGCGTTTCGTGGTATACCGGATAGCGCGAGTAGCGCTCGCGACGGAGGATCGCGCGGACCTCGGCTTCCGTGGCTTCAATGGGAATTGCCGCGACCTCGATGCGCGGGCGCATGACGTCACGCGCCTTCTTGTTGTGAAAGTCGAACACGCCCGCGAGCATCTGCGAGTCCGTCTCGTTGAGCAGGCCGTGCGCGCGCGTCTGCATCACGAGGAGCCGCAGCTCCTCCGGTGAATGCACGCGCGCGCTGTCCTGCACGGTGTGCAGGCCGCCGATCCGGAGAATGGCGTTCGCGGCGCCGTTCAGGATGGCGATGAAGGGGCGCATGACCCGCGAAAAGAGGCGGAGCGGCTGCACCACGATGCGGCTCACGCGCTCGGGATTCACGAGCGCGATGGATTTGGGCGCCAGCTCGCCCAGCACGATGTGCAGGAACGTGATGACAATGAACGCCGTGGTCACCGCCGCGGCGCTGTGCGTGACCGCGGGCGGCACCGTATAGCCGAACTGCGCGAACAGGCGATCGAACAGCTCGGCGACGGTGCTCTCGCCAATCCAGCCGAGCGACAGCGACGCCAGCGTGATGCCAAGCTGCGTGCCCGAGATGTACAGGTCCAGGTGCTTGAGCGCCTGCTGTACGCGCTTTGCGCTGCGCTCACCGCGAGCCGCCGCCGCGTCAATGCGGCTCCGGCGCGCCCCGACAAGGCCGAACTCCGCCGCCACGAAAAATGCGTTGGCGAACACCAGGAGCAATACGGCCAGAAGACGGAACACGATGCCCCAGCTCGACAGCCCGGCCCCGGAACTCTCCACGTAACTCCTATCTCGCGTTGATCGTCAAAGATATGGCAAAACGCCATGATGGGCGACACGCACGTGCTCACGCATTCTGCAAGAGCACACGGCGCCCAGCGTCCCGTCACCGGCCCAGGCGACTCTTTCTCATGTTCTCCCCCGCGCGCGTGCTGCACTGGATCCGGGTCAGTCGCATGACCCTGGTCTTCGGCATCTTCGTCGCCGCCATGCTGGTGTGGCGGAATGCGGATGCGCACGCCCGCACGCTTGCCGGCGCCGCGCTGGTGACGACCGCGCTCTTCACGGCGTTCTCGGCGTGGTACGAGCGCAGACGCCTGGCGTCACCGGGCTCCGGGTTCCATTCCCTGCAGCTTGGCTTCGACGTGCTGCTCGTCACCTTCGCGGTGCATCTCACCGGCGGCGCACTGTCGCCATTCACCGCGTTGTACATCCTCGTTACGGCGGCCGGCGCATTCCTCCTCCGACCCGGGGGCGCCCTGCTCGTGGCCGCGGCGGGTATCGCGTCATACGTTGGCGATCTGCTCCTTGGTCAGCACGCGGCGCTCGACCTGAGCGTGTTCCTGCAGGTGGGGGTGCTCGCGGCGGTGGCGGCGGGCGTGGCGTATCTCAGCGCGCGGCTCCAGCAGGATGGCGAGAGCCGCGATGCCATTGAGGCGCAGCTCGTCCTGGCGAAGCTGCAGGCGGAGGACGTGCTGCAGACGATTCGCAGCGGCATTGTCACCGTGGACGCGCGGGGGCGGATTCTCTTCGCGAACGCCAGCGCCGGCGCCCTGCTTGGCTTTGCCAGTGCCGACGCGGTGGGACGCTTCATGTCGGAGCTGATCCTGCCGGCCTCGCCCGCGCTGGCAGCGGCGCTGGATCGGGCCGTTCATTCCCGTGAGCGCGTGACGCGCGGCGAGGCAACGATCACGCTTGCGGACCGCTCGTTTCCCATCGGGCTCACGACGACCATCATCGAGACCGGCGCATCGCACGCTCCGGTGTCCGCCACCGTGATCTTCCAGGACATCTCCGACAGCAAGCGGCTCGAGGACCTCCGGCTCCGCGCGGAACGGCTCGAAGCGGTGGCGGAATTGAGTGCGTCGCTCGCGCACGAGATCAAGAATCCGCTCGCCTCCATCCGGAGCGCGGTCGAGCAGCTCTCGCGGGCGCCTCGCGCCACCGACGACGAACGCACGCTCGGCCGCCTGATCGTGCGCGAGTCCGACCGGCTGTCCCGGCTGCTCTCGGAGTTCCTGAACTTCGCGCGCGTGCAGGCAACCACGGGCCGTCTCGTGGATGTCACGAGCATTGCGCAATCGGCGGCGCATCTGGCGTCCACGCATCCCGACGCCTCGCGCGACGTGCGCGTGGAGTGCACCACGCCCCCGGATGCGGTGCTGGTCCAGGGCGACGAAGATCTGCTGCATCGTGCGCTGTTCAACATCGCGCTCAACGCGGTGCAGGCGTCGCCGGATGGCGGCGTCGTCACGATTGACATCAGTACGCCGCGGCGCGAGCAGGTGCCCGTGGGCGTCCCCTTCCAGGAGAATGCCGTCATGCTGTGTGTGAGCGACCAGGGGCCGGGCATACCGGCGCACCTTCGCGATCGCGTGTTTCATCCCTTCTTCACAACCAGGTCCGGCGGCACGGGGCTGGGACTGCCCATCGTGCAGCGCGCCATCGAGGCGCATCGCGGCTTCGTGCTGCTGGACAGCGGTACGTCCGGCACGCGCTTCACCGTGCTGCTCCCGCGCTATCAGGCCAGCAGCGCGGAGGCCGCATGATCGCGCCGGCCACGGCCCCGCAGCCCACGGTCCTGGTGGTGGATGATGAGATGGGCATCCTGGAGACGCTGCGCATTCTGCTCAAGAACGAGGGGTTCGTGCCGCATGTGGCCCAGGGGGGACGACAGGGGCTGGAGATGATCAGCGCCATCATGCCCGACATCGTGCTGACCGACGTGCGCATGCCGAGTGTGGGCGGGTTGCAGATTCTCTCCGCGGCGCACGAGAAGGACCCCGAGCTTCCCGTCATTCTCATGACTGCGCAGGCGGACCTGCGTTCGGCCATCCAGGCCGTGAACGACGGCGCGTATTACTACATCCAGAAGCCGTTCGTGAACGATGAGATCGTGGCGATTCTGCGCCGTGCGGCGGAGCATCGCCAGTTGCGCGCGGAGAATCGCTCGTTGCGCCAGGAAATTCAGCGGCGTGACCGGTCCGTTGACGGCGCGCCGGTGGGGCGGAGCAAGGCATGGCTCTCCGTGCTGCGGCTGGCCGAGACCGTGGCGCCGACGGATTCCATCGTGCTCATCCAGGGCGAGTCGGGTACGGGCAAGGAGGTCATCGCGCGCTACGTTCACGATCTTTCCGCGCGCGCGGCGGGTTCCTTCAACTCGATCAACTGCGGTGCCTTGCCGGAAAGTCTGCTCGAGAGCGAGCTGTTCGGGCACGTGAAGGGCGCGTTCACCGGCGCGGTGAAGGACAAGACCGGGCTCTTCGCGGCCGCGGCTGGCGGCACGTTCTTTCTCGACGAGATCGGCGAGACCACACCGTCCACGCAGGTGAAGCTGCTGCGAGTGCTGCAGCAGCGCGAAGTGATTCCGGTTGGCGGAACGGACCCCATCCCGATCGACACGCGGCTCATCGCGGCGACCAATCGCGATCTCGAGGAGGAGATGCGGCGCGGCACGTTCCGCGGCGACCTGTTCTACCGGCTGAATGTCTTTGCGCTGCACCTGCCGCCGCTCCGCCAGCGGCGTGACGACATCATGCTGCTGGCGGAGTCCTTCCTGCAGCGCGCGGCCGCGCAGCGCGGCGAGCCGTGCAAGCGGCTCGCCGCGGAGGCCGCCGACGCCATGCTGGCCTATGCCTGGCCGGGCAACGTGCGCGAGCTGGAGAACGCACTGGAGCGCGCGGTGATCCTGTCGGACGGCGAAGTGATCGAGCTCGCGGCGCTCCCCGAGCGGATCACGGATCGCAAGGCGGAACCGCTCGTCTCGGACCGGACGGTGGCGGCGAGTCCGGCGCTCGACGTCATCGAGCGGGCGTACATCATGTGGGTGCTGCAGTCCGAGGGCGGCAACAAGAGCCGCACCGCGGAGATTCTCGGGATCGATCCCTCCACGCTGTATCGCAAGCTCTCCCGTTACGGAGTGGAGTGATGGCTGAGTCTTCCCCCCGCGGGGCCGCGCGGCCCGAATGGCCCACTGGTGCGGCGGTGCGCGACCGGTTCCAGCTCTTCACCTCCCTGCGGGCCGAGCTGCTGCTCAGCCTCGCCGTGCTGGGCACGGCCGCGCTGTCGCTCGCCGCGCTGAACGTCATCGTGCTGCAGGGGCTCGTGGCGAGCACGCACGGCGCGCTGTACCTGGCGGCGCTCATCGTGGCCGACGTCGTGGTGTTCGTGGCGTTCGGCGCGTACAAGATTCGCGGGCTCGTGCTGGAGCCGCTCAACAGCGTGGTGGAAACGACCGAAGCGATCGCGGGCGGCGATCTTTCACGTCGCGCCCCGCCCGGCGCCACGACGGAATTCGCCCGTCTTGCCCGCAGCGTGAACCGGATGACGGGGCGGTTGCTGGAGGAGCAGGCGCAGCGCATTCACCTGGAGAAAGTGGCGAGCGTCGGCCAGCTCGCGGCCGGCGTGGCGCACGAGATCGGGAATCCACTGAGCGCGATCGCCGGCTACACCCACCTGCTGCGGCGCGGCATGAACGGCAGCGCCGATGCCTCGGATGCTCTGGCCGGTATCGAGCGCGAGAGCGCGCGGATTGACCGGATCATGCGCGGCATGCTCGACTACGCGCGGCCGCGCCGCCGGATCATCGAGACGGTGGACCTCAACGCGACCGCGCACCAGGTGGTGAACATGCTCCGCGATCAGGGAGTGCTGCGTCGGGTGCGCACGAATCTCTGGCTGCACCCGACGCTGCCCGCGGTGCAGGGTGACGCGCACGAGCTGGAGCAGGTTCTCGTCAATCTGCTGCTCAACGCGACCGACGCCATGGACGGCGACGGCATCATCTCGGTGTGCACGCGCTGCTGTCCCCTTGGCGAGGTCGCCGGCGGCACGCCGCGCCGCCGCGCCGACTCCGTGCAGCTCACGGTGCCGCGTGAGCACAGCGCGCGCGTGCGCGCCTGGCTCAATACCATCGGCGAGCCGCGCGAAGTCATTGAGCTCGTCGTGGCGGACTCCGGCCCTGGCATTCCACCCAGCGAATCTGAGCGGATCTTCGACCCCTTCTACACCACCAAGGAGCCGGGGAAGGGAACGGGACTCGGGCTCGCGATCGTGGCCCGGATCGTGGAGGGGCTGGGCGGCACCGTGTGGGTGCGGCAGGCGCGGGAAGGGGGTGCGGCGTTCGTGATGTACTTCCCGATACCGGCCCCGGCGGAGTCGCCCGTCGAGGCGACGGCGTCGCCCGGGATCACGGCGGACGCCGCTATGCCCGTTGCGACCGGCGTGCTCGCGCCGCGAGGCGCCGCGTGAAACTGCTCGTGGTGGACGATGAGCCGGGGCTGCGGAAGACGCTCTCCTGCATCCTGGCCGCTGAGGGACACGACTGCGAAACCGCGAGCCACGGCCAGGAAGCGCTCGACCGCCTGGCGGATGACTCGTTCCAGCTCGTGCTGTGCGATCTCCGCATGCCCACCATGAGCGGGCTGGACTTTCTCGAGCGCTATCAGGCGCGCGGCGGCCAGGCGCTGGTAATCGCCATGAGCGCCTACGGCGACTATGACACCGCGATCTCGGCCATGCAGCGCGGCGCGTACGACTACATCCAGAAGCCGTTTCGTGCGGAAGAAGTGCTGTTGTGCGTGCAGAAGGCCGCGGAGCGGGAAAAGCTGCGCGAGGCCGTCGCGCGGCTGGAGCGTGAGCTGACCGCGGTACGTGGCGACGCGGGAGACACGGGCATCGTGGGCCACAGCGCCGCCATCAGCGCCGCCATCACGCTGGCGCGAAAGGTCGCGCGCCATCCGTCCACGGTGCTCATCACGGGCGAGAGCGGCACGGGCAAGGAGCTCTTCGCGCGGCTGCTGCATCGCGAGAGTCCGCGTGCGGCCGATGCGTTCGTGGCCGTCAACTGCGGCGCCATTCCGGAGGCGCTGCTGGAATCGGAACTGTTCGGCCATGTGCGAGGCTCCTTCACCGGGGCACAGACGGACAAGGCGGGACTGTTCGAGGAGGCAAGCGGGGGCACGCTCTTCCTCGACGAGATCGGTGAGCTGCCTGCCGCGCTGCAGGTGAAGCTCCTGCGCGCGTTGCAGGAAGGCGAAATCCGTCGCGTAGGGGCCACCATCGCCCGAAGGGTTGACGTGCGGGTCGTGGCTGCCACGAATCGTGACCTCGCCGCCGATGTGCTGGCGGGACGGTTCCGCGCGGATCTCTTCTATCGCGTGAACGTGGTGAGCATTCGCCTGCCCGCGCTGCGCGAGCGCGTGGAGGACATTCCCGAGCTTGCGCTCCACTTTCTGCGCCGCCACGCGGCGCGACTCGGACTCCCGGTGGAGCGCGTCACGCCCGACGCCATGCGAGTGCTGCAGCAGTACGCATGGCCCGGTAACGTGCGCGAACTGGAAAACGCCGTCGAGCGGGCGCTCGTGCTCGCCACGGGTGCGGCAATCGACGTCGAGCACGTCGCCGGACTCGGTGGCGCGACCGGCGCCGCCGGCGCCGTCGGCGCCGGTTGCGCCGCACCCGGCAATGCGGTCGGCGACACCGCCGGCGGCGACCTCTCCGTGAAGCGACAGACCGAGGCACTCGAGCGGTCACTCATCCGCTCGGCGCTCCAGCGGACCAGCGGGAACCGCACCAGGGCCGCGCGCCTGCTCGACCTCTCGCACCGCGCGCTGCTCTACAAGATCCGCGCGTATGGACTGGGCGAGTGACCTTGGCCCCCCGCGGCTGGTCTATGCAAGGAGTAGCCGCCTCGCAACTCGCTGCGAGGAACGAAACGTGGCACCCGCGTGCCAACTGCTTGCGCCGCACGCCGATCGCGGCTGGCACGCGGCTCGCCTGTGAGGCTGGTGACCCAGAGGAGATCATGCGCACACTGACACGTGGATTCTCACTCATCGAAGTGCTCATCGTCATCGTGATCGTCGGCATCCTGTCGGTGATCACCCTGCCGAAGATCACCTCGGTCTCGAACGACAATGACGTCCGGGCGAGTGCGCGCGAGCTGGCCACGAGCCTGGAGGTTGCGCGAGCGACCGCGATCCAGAACGGCCGCCTCTCGCAGTTCCGCGTGATCGGTGACAGCATCGCCGTTCTGCGCGTGAATGTCGACAACTCGACCACGCTCATCAGCAGCCGGAACCTGCGGTCCGCGCATGGCGTGGCGGTGACGATTTTCTCGAACGCTGGTGACACGCTGGTGCAGTTCGACCCGCGCGGCATGGCGCTCCCCGCCGTCTCGCGTCGCTATCTCGTGACGAAGAACGGCAAGACTGACACCGTCTGCGTCTTTGGCGCCGGCAAGACCTCCATCAACACATGCGGACTCGCACAGTGACCAGAACAGCCAGGCGTCCGCGCCCGCAACGGCCGCGGCAGGGATTCACGATCATCGAGCTGATGATCGCCATCGTCGTTCTCTCGATTGGCGTGCTCGGCCTGGCGGGGACCTCCGCCATGGTGTCGAGAATGATTGGCGGCGCGGCACAGCAGACCATCGCCGCCAACGTCGCGGCGGGCCGCTTCGAGAAGATGCGCTCGCTGCAGTGCTCGTCCATCGCCAGCGGCACGGCTACCCTGCGCGGCACGACGGAAACGTGGACCGTTACCAGCGCGGGCACCTCGCTCAAGTTCGTCGTGGACTCGGTGTCCTGGCGCGGCGCCGGTCAGTCCACGTCCAAACTCGTCTTCCAGAGCTACGTCAAATGCTGATGCCCCGCCGGCACACGACCGCACGCCTCCGCGCCCGCAGCGGCCTCACGCTGATCGAGCTGCTCATTGTCATCGTGCTGCTCAGCATCGTCGTGGGCGGCATCATGGGCGTGATCCTCAAGCAGCAACAATTCTACACTGGCGCCTCCGGCGTGCTCGACACACGGAGCGCGGTCCGCCAGGGGATCAACGTGTTGCAGAGCGACCTGCGCGTGCTCGCGCCGGAATACGGCGACATCTACGCCATGGACAACTACTTCGTCCAGTTCCGGCAGGAGGTCGGGGCGTCCACGGTGTGCACCATCAGCGGCTCGCAGACTTTCACGGTGCCGGGTGCCTCGCTTGCCAACAAGAATGCCCTGACGGCATGGCTGACCCTTCCACAGCAGGGTGACTCCGTGCTGATCTACGACACCAAGGGCACGTCGAAGATGGCGGACGATGCATGGGTGCCCTATGCGCTCACCGCGAACGTGACGTCCGGGGCAAGCTGCCCCACCACATCGGGCCTCACCAGTGTGAGCGGTGAAGTGAACACCGGCTACACCTTCAACATCAGCGGCGCGTTGTCGGCGACGATTGCGACCGGGGCCGCAGTCCGGATCTTCCGGCCCGCGCGCTATGAGCTCTACCAGGCGTCGGACAACAACTGGTACCTCGGCTTCAAGGATTACGTCGCGTCGCGGTCTCCGGCGTGGTCGGATCTGGCGCCGGTGAGTGGTCCGTATCGGGCCAAGGCGACTTCGGGCAGCGGCATGCAGCTCGCCTACTACGACTCCACCGGTGCCGCCACGACGAACACGGCGCAGGTACGCCGCATCGATGTCGTGATGCGCGCGCAGAGCACCGGTGCGGTCAACATGCAGGGCCTGCCCCGCGCGAAGTATTCGGATTCGCTGGCCACCAGCATCGCGGTGCGCAACTAGCATCGTGACTTACAGGATTCGGGAGAACACCATGCGATTTCGCACCGCACGTCGTGAGGGCTTCGCGCTCGCCGTCGCGCTGGCCGCCATCGTGATCATCGGAAGTCTCATCGGCATCGCGTACTTCGCGTCCACGCAGCAGTACCGCATCGGCCGGAACACCGTGCTGCAGGCGCGTGCGCTCACGGCCGCCGAGAACGGTCTGTATTCGACAGTGTCCAGCACGGGCTGGGACGCGGGCTGGAACACGCCGGCCGGTCCTGGCGTGCTGTCCCGCACCGTGAGCACGCTGAGCGACGGCTCGTTGGACAGCGTCATCGTGACGGCGCTCCCCAACGGGACGTACTCGATCGTGTCCATCGGACAGTCCGGTCCGCGTGCCGGTGCACAGGGGCGGCGCCGGATTGGCGCGCTGGTGTCATTGAGCATTCCCACCATCAACCTGCTGGGCGCCCTGACGACGCGCGGCGCACTCAAGCTTGGTGGCAGCTCGCAGATCTCGGGCACGGACTACACCGTTCCCCTGTGGGGCTGCCCGTCCACCTCGGCCGTGTTGCCCGGCGTGGCGCTGCCCGACTCGACGCAGATTTCGTATTCAGGATGCAAGAACTGCATCTCGGGCAGTCCGGCGATCAATCAGTCCTCCGCCGCCGGCGCTGACAGCACGTACAATCAGTTCGGCGACCTCAACTGGGCACAGCTCGTGGCAGCGGCGACGGTATCGCTGGGAAGCGGCGGCACGTTCAACGGCATCGCGCCGCAGGACACAACGGTGGGCGGCACTGTCGTCTGCAACAAGCATCCGGCCAGCAACTGGGGAGATCCGCTGCGCTTACTGGCATCCACACCCGGCGTCTATCCGTGCGCCAACTATTTCCCGGTCATCTATTCGAATGGTAATCTTCACATCACGGGTGGCTCGGGCCAGGGCATTCTACTTGTGAATGGTGACCTGATCATCGACGGCGGATTCCAGTTCTTTGGCCCGGTGATCATTCAGGGAAGCTTCACCACCCAGGGCACCGGTGGCCATATCAACGGCGGCGTGATGGCGAGCAACGTGAACCTCGACCAGAGCGTCGTGCTCGGGAACGCGGTGATCAACTACTCGTCGTGCGCCATTACCCGCGCCCTGAACGCCAGCGCCACGCCGATGTTCGCCAAGGGCCGGTCGTGGACTGAGTTGTACTGAAGCAGAGGGGCAGCCCCATGGGCAGCCCCATGGGCAGCCCTATGGGCAGCCCCATGGGCAGCCCCTGTCGCAATCGAACGCTTCTCCCTGCGCGCTTCCGCTGATGCTCCTGTCGGCGGAAGCGCGATCTTCTTGCCCGTGTTCAGCTCTCGTCGCTGTGCGGGCTTCACGCTCGTCGAACTGCTCGTCGCCACCACGCTGTTCAGCGTGGGGGTGCTCGCTCTCGCCGGCACCTCGCTCGCGATCGCCCGCCTCGAGCGCTGGAGCGCGCGCGATGCGCGCGCCGCCGCCACGGTGGAGTCGCGGCTGGAGCTGCTGCGCGCGCGCCCATGCACTCCCCGGTCTGCCCGCGACAGCGCCCCAGACATCACCGAACTGTGGGGCGCATTGGCTCCCTCGGATGGCGTGGCGCTGCTGTTCGACAGCGTGACCATCGCCGGTGATGCCGGATGGGCGGCGCGTACGGAAGCGTTCCGGAGCACGACGCCATGCAACTGACCTCGCGCCGCGCTCGTGGCTTCACTCTCGTCGAACTGCTGACTGTCATGGTCATGCTCGGGGTGCTCGTGGGGGCGGTTGCTGAACTGACCGTCCGCCAGCAGTGGTTCCACCACGCCGTCGGGCTGCGGCTCGGCGTGCGACGCGCGCTCCACGATGCAGAGCTGCTGCTCCGCTCCGAACTGCGCGAGCTGGCGCCGTCCCGGGGAGACATCTACGCGCTGTCACCCGACCGCGTGGACTTTCGCGCCCTCATCGGCGTCTCCGTGGTGTGCACGGTGGATTCAACTCGCACCGTGATCGGCATTCCGGTCCGGCGCTCCACGTCCGTGTCGCTCACATCCTGGCGTACCGCACCGCAGGACGGTGACACGATACTCGTCTACGAGAGCGCGCTCACGCCTGACTCCGTGCAGTGGCATGCGCACGTACTCACCGCGGCGCCGTCAACGGGAGGAAAGTGTCCGGTCGCCTCGGGCCTCAGCCGGTCGGCCGCGGATGCAGCCGATGCGCTCCGTATCGCGATCACGCCCGCACTCCCAGCGGGCATTCTCGCCGGTGCGAGCATCCGGTTCGTGCGTGCGGCGCGCTACCAGCTCTATCGCGCCTCGGACGGCCTCTGGTACCTCGGCTACACGGACTGCCTGGCGTCCCGCGCCACGCCGTGCGCCACCATTCAGCCGGTGAGCGGGCCGTATGCCGCGGGTGGCGTGCAGTTCTCGCTCACGGACAGTACCGGCGCGGAGACGACCGATTTGCGGCAATTCGCCTGGCTGCACGTGGTCGCGCGCGCGGCGACAGGAATGTCGCTAATGGCGGACGGGTTTCCCCCCGGACCGTTCACGGATGCGCTCGCCTTCAATATCACGCCCAGGAACTGAGGAGCCATCATGAACAGCCGAACCTCGCGGCTCCGCCCGCAGCGCCGGCGCGGATTCGCCCTCGCCTTCACGCTGCTCTCCATCACGGTGCTCGGCGCGCTCGCGGGCGGTCTCTTCTTCGTGA
This sequence comes from Gemmatimonadaceae bacterium, assembly GCA_036393195.1. Lineage (GTDB taxonomy): Bacteria > Gemmatimonadota > Gemmatimonadetes > Gemmatimonadales > Gemmatimonadaceae > JADGGM01. The sequence continues at coordinate 19,303 of DASVWN010000074.1, forward strand.
CGCTCCGTGAGAGCCGGGATGCGCGCGACGCCCTGCATCGCGTGCGCGCGCTCTCCGCTGCGGAATTCGGCGCCTACACCGTCCAGTCCTCTGTCGGCTGGAACCCGCTCTGGAACGCCACGCCCACGCGCGGATTGCTCGACAGCCTCGCCTTCGAACCGGGCGATGGCTCGCTCGACAGCGTGCAGATCTGGAAGCTCGCACCGTCCGACTTTCGCGTGGTGTCACAGGGGTTCTCCGGATCTGGTTCTGGGCGCGCCCGCCATCTCGTCACACTATTGCTGACGCTGCGCGCTCCGCATATCAACCCACGCGTCGCGGCGACTGTGGCGGGCCAGGCGACGCTCTCCGGCCTCGCGCGCGTTTCCGGCGCCGACAGCACCGTCGCCGGCTGGGAGTGCCCTCCGCCCCGGCCGGACCTGCCAGCGCTTCGCCTTGCGGACACCGGCGCCATGGACACGCTCGCGTGCACCGCCAGTCCCTGCGTCTCCGGAACGCCGCCCGTCCTTGCGGATTCAATGGCCGCGGACAGCCGCACGCACGAACAGTTCGGCACCTTCACGCGCGACCAGATCGCCGCGCTGGGGATCACGCTGCCGGCGAGTGCCGAAATCCTCGATCCGGCTCCATCCCTCGACGCATTGTCCCGGTGCGACCTCGCCGATCCGGTCAACCTCGGCGATCCGCTGCGAACGCTCGGCACGAATTCTCCCTGCGCGCACGTCTTCCCGGTCCGATACGCACCGGCGTCACTGCATCTCTCGGGCGGCGCCGGCCAGGGAACGCTCGTCGTCGATGGGAATCTTCTCATGGATAACGGCGTGCGTTTCTTTGGCGTGCTGCTCGTGCGCGGCGAGTTGCGTCTCACCGGCGCCGCTCGTTTCACAGGCGTCGCGTTCGCGTCGCATCTCACCATGGATGGCGACGCCGGAATCCAATTGTCTCGCTGCGCCGCCACGCGCGCATTCCTGGCGCTCGGCACACCCGTGCAACCGCCGGGACTCGCATGGACCGACATGCGCTAGCGAGCGGGCAACGCGCTCGGGCTCGCGATCGTTCCTGTTACCTCTCCCGCCGCCGCTCGTGTGTGAGGTAGCCAACACGCCCTGTTTCCAGTCCTCACCCGTCAACACAACGGCCATACCATGGCGCTCCTGGGTCGCAAGAAGACGACAATCGGTCTCGACATCGGGTCGGGCCTCATCAAGGTGGCGGTCATTGATCACGGCCGCGGCGAGCCCGAGCTGAGCAAGGTCGCCATCGCGCCGCTGCTCGCCGACGCCATCGTCGAAGGCGAGATCATGGACCCCGGTGTCGTCGCCGAGGCCGTGCGCACGGCGATGGAGGCGGCCGGCGTGAAGAGCAAGTCGGTGGTCACCGCCGTGGGCGGCCGCGACGTGATCATCAAGAAGATCCAGATCGACCGCGTGAAGGAGCAGCAGGCGCGCGAGCTCATTCGCTGGGAAGCCGAACAGCATGTCCCCTTCGACATGGAATCGGTGGAGCTGGACTTCCAGATCCTCGATCCGGACGCCGAGGGCGTGGAGATGAGCGTGCTGCTCGTGGCGGCCAAGCGCGATCTCGTCGAAGGGAAGCTGAACATCCTCAACGATGCTGGCGTCGCGCCGAGCACCGTGGACGTGGATGCCTTCGCTCTGCATAACGCGTTCGAGGTGAACTATCCCGGCGCGATGTCCGGTGTCGTCTGCCTCGTCAACATCGGGCACGAGATCACCAACATCAACATTCTCGACGATGGCGTTCCACTCCTGACGCGCGACATCACCCTGGGCACGCGTCGCCTGCGCGAGGATCTGCAGCGCGAGCGCGGCCTGAGCGCCGAGGAAGCCGATGCGCTGCTGCAGGGCTACGATCGTTCGCCCCACCTGGACGCGATCATCGCCACGCGTGGCGAGGAGATCGCAGTCGCCGTGGAGCGCGCGGCCGCGTTCCTGGCCACGTCGTCCCGCTCGTCCAGCAAGCTCAAGGCGGCGTTCACCTGCGGTGGCGGTGCGCGCGTCCCGGGGCTCACCGAAGCGCTGGCCAATCGCCTGCACATTCCGGTCGAGCAGGCCAACCCGCTGCAGCGGCTCCGGGTTCGTGACGGCGCCTTCGATTCCCTCGTCATCGACGAGGTCGCACCACTTCTCATGCTCCCCATCGGGCTGGCGCTCCGCAAGGTCGCCTGACCTTCCCCTCAAGGTCGTGTCATGATCGAAATCAATCTGCACCCCGGCAGCGGGAAGAAAGCAAAGGTCAAGGCGCAGGGCTCCGGCGTGAGTCTCAAGGGACTCGCCTCCGGCGCGCTGTCCCGGGTCAAGGATCCGTTCCTGATTGGCGCGGTGGCCACGGCGGGCCTGGCCGTGCTGCTCGTCGGCGGGATGTACTCGTACCAGCGCGCCAAGACCACGTCCGTTGCCGATCAGCTCCAGAAGGCGACGCAGGACTCCATGCAGTACGCCATTGTGATCCAGCAGAAGCGGCGCGCCGAAGCGCAGCGCGATTCGGTCGTGCACCAGGTGAAGCTCATCGAATCGTTCGACAACAAGCGCTATGTGTGGCCCCACATCATGGATGAGGTGAGCCGCGCGTTGCCGCCCTATACCTGGATCACGTCGGTCACGCAGTCCAACGCGACGGACGCGCCGGTGTCCCGCATTCCCGCTCCGGGCCAGAAGGACGCGAAGGGGAAGACTGATGCCGCGGAACTCGACAGTCTCAGCGTCCCCCAGGTGCGCTTCAAGATCGTCGGCGAAACGGTGGACATCCAGGCGCTCACGCGGTTCATGAAGCTGCTCGAGGCCTCTCCCTTCATTCAGGACGTTCAGCTCGAACGATCCGGTCTCATGATCGTGGATAACAAGGAAGTCACGCAGTTCCAGTTGTCCGCTGGCTACCAGACGCCGGACTCCTCGGCGATCCGGACCGTCCCCGTCACACTCTCGGTGAGGTAGTCATGCTGGGCATGCCCAAGGGACAGCGCGAACAATCGCTCGTGCTCGTCGCCATCGTCGCCGTCTCGGCGATCGCCCTCTACTGGTATCTGGTCTACAATCCGCGCTCGGCGGACCTGGCCAAGCAGGAGGCGCATCTCGAGCAGTTGGCGACGCTGAATCAGAAGGCCAAGGCGGAACTGGCCAAGGGCGATCTGAATCTGTTGCGCTCTCAGCTCGCGGACTATCAGCAGAATCTGCAGCTCGTGCGCACGCTCGTACCGACCAGCAACGAGGTGCCCGCACTGCTCGAGCAGGTCTCGACCGCGGCGCGGCGCGTCGGACTCGACCTGGCCGAGGTGGATCCGCAGCCGGTGCAGCCGGGCACGAACTACGACACGTATCGCTACGGCATCTCCATCGTTGGCGGCTATCACGACCTGGCGCAGTTCTTCACCAACGTGGGCTCCATGACACGCATTGTACTGCCGGTGAATGTGTCGTTGGACAGGTCCACCAACCAGAACGCCCAGAAGTTCCACTCCAAGCCGAACGCGGCAGTCATCGAAGCGAAGTTCCAGATACAGACCTTTGTCGTGCGCGACGGCAAGAATCCCGCGCCGGCTCCCACCAGCAATGGGGCGAAGTCATGATGCATCGTACCCTTCTGGCCGGTCTCGCCGCGGTGCTGGTCGGCGCGGCGCCGATCGCGGCCGTGGCGCAGTCACCGGCAATGGTCGCCACCGCGAAGCGCGCGGCAACCCGGGCCGTGGCGGCCACCAACGCGCACACGCGCGCGGAGCAGAACGATGGCACGACGCCGCTGCCGGTCGCGCGCAGTGACGCGCGGACGGCGGCGCACACGGTCGCCGCCGCGCCCGCCGCGGCGCCGGCCCCGCGTCCCGCGCCGGATGCACCCGACACCACCCGCGGCGCGCGCTCCAGCAGCGTGACCGAGCGTACCGGACCCGGGCAGATCTCGCTCATGCGCGAGGTCTTCACGTACCGCGTGGACGGTCGCCGCGATCCCTTCGTGTCGCTCCTGAACAGCGACGAGCTGCGCCCGATGATCACGGACCTGCGCCTGGTGACGGTCGTGTTCGACCCGAACGGCCGCTCCGTGGCGGTGCTGCGTGACATGTCGTCGAAGGATCAGTATCGCGTGAAGGTCGGGCAGGTTCTCGGGCGCATGCGCGTCGCCCGCATCGAAAAGCAGGCAGTGACATTCACGATCGAGGAGTTTGGCTACAGCCGGCAGGAAACGCTGGCGCTTAACGATTCCACACGAGCGAGGTCGCAATGAAGCGGGTCTGTGCGCTGGTCGGTGTGATGGTCATCGCGCTGAGCGCGCGAGCGACCGTTGCCCGTGCCGCTACTCCGAATGAGTTTCAGGGCGGCGAGGTGAAGGCGCTGAGCGTCGTCCCGGCAGCGGGCCGCGCCGAAGTCGTCATCGCCGTCGACGGATCCGTGGATGTCCAGGATTTCTCCCTGGCCGGACCGCCCCGCATCGTGCTCGACCTCAAGGGCGCGAAGCTCACCGCGGCGTCCCGCATGTACGATCGCGTGGCGCGCGGTGGCGTCACCAACGTGCGCGTCGCCCAGTATCGCGACAACATCGTCCGCGTCGTGATCGATCTCGACAGCGAACACAAGTACACCGTGCAGCGCGGCGACAACGAAGTGCGCGTCACGGTGGACGGGACCTCCACGGCCTCGTTCGCCGCGTGGCACACCTCGCCGAACATGACGGCCACGGCGCCCGCGGCTGACGATGCGACTCCTGCTGCCACTCCGGATGCGGTCGTGCAGGGCAGTGCGAACGACACTGCCACGCCGCTCGTGCGCAACGCGGTGGACGTCAACGCTCGCCTGCATCCATTCAATACCGCAAACTCCACGCAGTCACGCATCACCGTCACGTACCAGGATGCCGATATCCGCGACGTGATCGCGGCCTTCGCGGTGTTCTCCGGTCGCACGATCGTCGTGGGCAAGGGCGTCAGCGGCACGGTGTCGGCGGAAGTGCGCGACCAGCCGTGGGACGTGGCGCTCCGCGCGATTCTCACATCGCAGGGCCTGGCCGCCAAGGAAGATCAGGACGGCATCATTTCCGTGGACAGCTATCAGAACATCGCGGCGCAGCAGGCGTCCGAGCCGCTCCAGACCGAAGTCATTTCCGTCAACTACGCACGGGCCGCATCGCTCGTGCCCACGATTGCGGGTCTGCTCTCCAAGCAGTGCGCCATCGCGGCACCGGGCGCCGACGGGGCAGCCGCTGCCTCCTCGGCCCAGTGCAAGCCACGCGGCAGCGTCGCCGCCGATTCAGGCACCAATCGGCTCATCGTCACTGATGTCGCCTCGCGGCTGCAGGATATCCGCAATTACGTGAAGGACCTCGACATCCGGACGCCGCAGGTGGCCATCAAGGCCAAGATCATCCTCGTGAACCGCACCAACATCGAGGACATTGGCGTGGCCTACGACCTGGGCGACAAGGGCACGTTCTTCAACAAGCTCGTGCAGCGCCCCGATCCGAGCACGTTCAAGCCGGTGGACACCAATGGCGACGGTGTGCCGGACGCTGTGACGGGTACGCCGTACGACGCCAATACGCAGATCATTCAGCTCGGCGGCAACTCGCTCGCCGCGATCGCCAACGCCAGCCAGCGCGTCGTGAATCCCGCGCTGCAGCTCATCTTCTCCACGGCCCTCGGCAAGTTCAATCTCACCTCCTTCCTGGACGCATTGCAGGAAGTGCGACTCGCCGACGTGCAGGCAGAACCGAGCATCGTCACGCTGGACAACCGCAAGGCGGAGCTCATGTCCGGTGAAGAGACCCCGATCCGTGTGGTGGACCTGGGCTCGCTCAGCCAGGGCAACGGCCAGCAGGCGCCGCGTGCCACGGTGGACTTCAAGGAAACCGGTATCATCCTCACCGTCACCCCGCACATCACGAACAATCGCCAGATCCTGATGACGCTGCACGCCGAGCGTTCGCAGCTTCAGGCGGCGGCGTCCGACCTCGGCTACACCTTCCTCAAGCAGCACGCCGACAACGAGCTGCTCGTGGGCGATGGTGAAACCGCGGTGATCGGCGGCCTCACTGTTACGCAGGTCACGCAATCCAAGGTTGGCATTCCGTTGCTCGTGGACCTTCCGCTCGTGGGCAAGCTCTTTGGCGAGACCCGCACCGAGGAAGACAAGAGCGACCTGCTGATCCTGGTCACCCCGCACATTGTGGACGATGGCGAGGCGCTCCCCGCACCTGGACCCTCCCACTGAGCGAGCGGCAGACACCCTATGCGTCGCCTTACCCTGATTCGCGGTGTGATCGGTGCCACCGTCGTCGCGGCTCTCGTGGCCGCGTGTGACGGCTCGTCGCTCACGTCCGCCGGTGCTGTGCAACGGGATCCGGTCCCGCCCGTGGTCTCCGTCACCCCCGTGGTGCCGGAGCCGGACTCCGACTTCGTGGCGTTCAATGTGAACGCCACGGACAACCTCGGGCTCCTCACCGTCATCACCACCGCATCCGGCCCCGGAATCACGCAGACGTTCGACACACTGTTCAAGAGCACTGAAACGTCCACGACCATCCCGTATCGGGTCCAGATACCATCCGGCGTGCCGGCAGGCGACACCGTCTCGGTGGTCGCCATGGCGACGGACGGCGCGGGAAATACCGCGATTTCTGATACGCTCCGGATTCTCACGCAGATATCGATACCCTGAGGCGCGGCCAATTGGCGCCAGCGAACGATGGGGTCAGCCTCGGATGGGGCTGGCCCCATTTTTCGTTGCTGCGCATTCTTCCCGCTGTCCGCTCCTTCCGCTCGTTCCCCGAATTTCCGCCTGCGCATTACCATTCCTCCATGCTGCGTTTCACTACCGCCGGCGAATCACACGGCCAGGCGCTCGTCGCCATACTCGAAGGCATTCCCGCGGGGCTGCGACTCGCGGCTGCCGACGTGGATCGCGACCTCGCTCGCCGCCAGCAAGGCTACGGTCGCGGACGGCGCATGCAGATCGAGCACGACACGGCCCAGTTGCTCTCCGGCGTACGCGCCGGCGAAACGCTCGGCTCTCCCATCGCGATGCTCATCGCCAATCGCGACTGGAAGAACTGGCAGGAGATCATGGATCCGGCGGCGCTGGAGTCCGATCCCGCACCACGGCGCCGCGCGGTCACGCGACCCCGACCGGGACACGCCGATCTGTCGGGGATGCTCAAGTACGACCGCCGCGATGCGCGCGACATTCTCGAACGTGCCTCCGCGCGCGAGACCACGGCGCGCGTGGCCGCCGGTGCGATCTGCCGCCGCTTCCTGAGCGAATTCGGCGTAACCATCGCGAGCCACGTCGTGCACCTGGGCGGCATCGACGCGCGACGCCCCGAGCCGCTGCCTGCGGACCTGAACGCGGCAGCGGATCAGTCCCCGCTCCGCACGCTCGACCCCGAAGCCGATCGCCGCATGGTGGAGCGCATCGATGCGATCAAGCGCGAAGGCAACACACTCGGCGGCATCGCCGAGGTCGTGTGCGACGGCCTGCCCGTGGGGCTCGGCTCTCACGTCTCCTGGGATCGCAAGCTGGATGGACGCCTCGCCGCCGCCCTGATGTCCATCCCGGCAATCAAGGCCGTGGAGATCGGCCTGGGCTTTCAGGCCGCGCGCGTCACTGGCGCCGAAGCGCACGATGAAATCGAGCTGTCGCCCGGGAGAACCGTCACGGGCAACGTGCGTCGCCGCACCAATCGCGCGGGCGGACTGGAAGGCGGTATCACCACGGGCGAGCCGCTCGTGCTCCGCGTGGGAATGAAGCCCATCAGCACGCTCATGCGGCCTCTCGCCACGGTGGATGTCGCCACCGGCGAGCCCGCGTCGGCCGTGGCCGAACGGAGCGATGTCACTGCCGTTCCCGCAATGGCGGTGATCGCCGAGGCGATGGCCGCGTTCGTTCTGGCGCAGGCCTTTCTCGAAAAGTTCGGCGGCGACGCCATGGCCGAGACGCGCCGCAACGTCGCGAGCTATCTGAGCACGCTCGCGGCGAACATGACGGCGCCGGCGGACCACGACGCTTGACCGAATCGAACTCCGCGGCGCCGGCGCATCTCATCCTGGTCGGGCTGCCGGGATCGGGAAAGTCATCGGTCGGTCGTGGCGTCGCGCGCCGCACCGGCCGCGACTTCCTGGATTTCGACGAGGAAATCGAACGCCGCACCGGTCTTTCCATCGCGGAGTTATTCGAGCGGCACGGCGAGGCGCATTTTCGCGAACTGGAACGTGCCTTGACAGCGGAGCTCGCGGCACGCGACGGAATGATCCTGGCCCCTGGCGGCGGCTGGATCATGGTGCCCGGAGCGCTGGAAATGCTGCGTCCGCCCGGAAAGGTGGTTTACCTGCGGACCACCCCGGCAGTCGCATACAAGAGAATGGGTGCGGGGCACCAGTCGAGGCCGCTTCTTTCGAGCTCGGATCCACTTCGCGAATTATCGTCGCTGCTGGTCGCTCGGGAACAGTCGTACCTGTCGGCAGATTTTGTGCTGGATGTGGAACTTATTGACCTGCAAGACGTTATCACTATGGTGACCCGTCTCGCGGCGACTCGTCAGTCACGATAGCCTTGCAATGGGTCGCGTGGTCGCTACCGTTCGCGCTTGCCAAATGGCCACCGCGATGCCACACAACGATGGTATTGGCGCTGGCATGATGGTGCCGGCTCGCGTCGGCCACGATATGCTTTGGCCACAATCTCCGGCCTCGGCCGGAAGGGCTTGTTCACTAAATGACATTCCGCGTATTGGGTCCTCATGAGCGTGGGCGCTTCGCCCCGGACGCTTGGGGACATCTCATTGCACTGAGCGGCTCTGGCATGCTGAACTCCACGGAGCTCGAGCATGTCATCGAGCGCGCGCTCAGCCAGATAGATGGTCGCATTGCGCTCGACGATCTGCGCGTCCTCATGGAGGGCGCGGGCTACATGGACGACGGGCTCTCCGGCGACAACGTGACGGTGCACTAGAATCATGGCTGCCAGAAAGAGCGGCGCGCGTTCCAAGGCGCGCACGAGCACGACCCGCAAGAAGACCACCGCCAAGCGCGCGAGTGCGCCACGGCGCAAGCGCGCGCTCGGCGTCGAAGCGGTCGTCAAGCCGCATGTCGGCCGCGGCAACGGAAAGACCGCCGCCACCGGCAACGGGAAGCATGGTGAGCCGCTGGACGTGCGGAGCCTGGCGGGGAAGTCGCTCGTCATCGTGGAGTCCCCGGCCAAGGCCAAAACCATTGGCAAGTACCTGGGCGCGGACTACAAGGTTCGCGCGACGGTCGGTCATGTGCGCGATCTTCCCGCCAAGGGCCTCGGCATCGACGTCGCCCACGGCTTCAAGCCGACGTACGTCACCGTGCCCGGGAAGGAAAAAACGCTGTCGGAGCTCAAGAGCGCCGCCAAAGTCGCGTCGCACATCTATCTCGCCACGGACCCCGATCGCGAGGGCGAAGCCATAGCCTGGCACGTCGCCGAAGCGATCAAGCAGCGCGGTGGCGCGCCCATGCGGCGTGTGATGTTCCATGAAATCACGCGCGACGCGGTGCAGAACGCCCTCCGCCACGCTACCTCCATTGATGAAAAGAAGGTCGAGGCACAGCAGGCACGCCGTGTGCTCGACCGGCTGGTGGGGTACAAGGCCAGCCCGCTCCTCTGGAAAACGGTAAAGAAGGGACTGTCCGCGGGACGCGTGCAGACGGTTGCACTGCGGCTCATCGTGGAGCGCGAGCGCGAGATTCGCGCTTTCAAGCCGGTGGAGTACTGGACCGTCGAGGCACAGCTCGAGAAGAAGAAGCAGCGCTTCATCGCGCGGCTGCATCAGGTTGACGGCAAGAAACCCGAGATTTCGAGCGCAGCGCAGGCACGCGATATCCTCGCTGGCATCCTCGGTCGCGACGTTCCCATGGGAGATCCGAACGCCGACGGCGGTCTGCAGCCCATCAAGGTCTCCAACAGGACCTTTACCGTCACCGACGTGCGCCGCCGCGAGCGGCGCAAGAATCCGTCGGCGCCGTTCACCACGAGCACGCTCCAGCAGGAAGCCGCCAAGAAAATCGGCTTCGGCTCCAAGAAAACCATGCGGGTTGCGCAGGGGTTGTACGAAGGCGTCGAGCTCGGGCCCGACGGCGCCACGGGGCTCATCACGTACATGCGTACCGATTCCACGCGCGTGGCGGAAAGCGCGGCGCAGCAGGCGCGTGAGTATCTCACGTCGCTCTTTGGCGCATCGTTCCTGGCCGCGGCGCCGCAGCTCTACGGGAAGGCGCAGCAGGCCAATGCCCAGGATGCGCACGAGGCAATTCGCCCCACGGACCCATCGCGTCGCCCCGAGCACGTCCGCAAGTATCTCTCCGCCGACCAGTTCAAGCTGTATGAGCTGATCTGGCGGCGCTTCATGGCGTCGCAAATGGCCTCGGCCGTGTTCGACACCACCACCGTGGATTTCGACCTGGGGCGCTATCTCTTCCGGTCCACCGGAAGCGTCGTGAAGTTCGAAGGTTTTCTGGTGCTCTATCGCGCGGCGCACGAGGATGGTGACGGCAAGTCGCTCGAGGACGAGCAGGCGCTGCCGGTCCTCGAAGTCCGCGACAGCGTGCCGGTGCGCGAGCTCGTGCCGCTGCAGCATTTCACCGAGCCGCCACCGCGCTTCAGCGAAGCGAGTCTCGTGAAGGAGCTGGAACGCCTGGGCATTGGCCGTCCGTCCACCTACGCGGCCATCATTTCAGTGCTGGCCGAGCGTCGGTATGTGACGCTGGAACAGCGGCGCTTCACGCCCACGCCACTGGGTGAAACGGTGACGAAGATCATGGTGCGCCAGTTCCCCAAGGTCTTCAACGTGGCGTTCACGTCGGCCATGGAAGGGGAGCTGGACAAGATCGAAGAGGGAGAGCTGAACTGGCGGAAGGTACTGGAGGACTTCTACGGCCCCTTCAGCGCGACGCTCGAAAAGGCGGACATTGAAGATCTCATCGCGCAGGCGCACGACCTGTCCATGCTCGAAACGGAGCGCTGTCCCAAGGACGGCGGCCGGCTGGTGCCGCGCGGCGGCTTCTTCGGTCCCTATCTGGCGTGCGAAAACCGGCCCGCGTGCGACTACACTCGCGCACTGGGGCGGGACAAGAAGCCCGCAGTGCTCACGGATGAGATTTGCCAGCTCTGCGGCGCAAAGATGTACATCCGCCAGAGCCGCTCGGGCGAATTCCTGGGGTGCAGCCGCTTTCCGAAGTGTCGCGGCACGCGTCCGCTCCCCATTGGCGTGAAATGTCCCAAGGACGGCGGAGACCTGATCCAGCTCCGTTCGAAGAAGGGCGGCCGCGCCTTCTACGGCTGCACGAACCACCCGAACTGCGATTTCGTCACGTGGCACAAGCCGGTTCCGGATACGTGCCCCGAGTGCGGCAACGTCGGCGCCGAAATGCGTTCCACCAAGGCGCGCGGCGAATACCGCCGCTGCCTCAAGTGCGGCAACGAGTGGGATGTGGAGCCGGCGCTCGCTGTGGGTCCCGAACCGGTGGCGGCGGGCCAGTAGGTGGTGGCCCGTTAACGATGGTATGTGGACGCTGGACTCCCCAGCCCCTTCCAGCGACGGGCGACCAGCTTGAACCACGGACTCGACAGGATTACAGGATTGGCAGGATTGACAGAATTGTTTGGTGCCGCGGCCCGACCCCAATCATTTCGCTGAGTGCGAGCAACCGCCGGCGCAGCGCGCCGAGCGAATCCTCTGAATCCTGTTGATCCTGTCCAGTTGGTATTGCTGTCCGCGCACCTCACCCAGGAAGAGCGCATCAGCTACCGCATTTGAACCATCGACCAGCGACCAGCGACGATGCCCTCCACTATCTCCGTAATCGGCGGCGGACTCGCCGGCAGCGAAGCCGCGTGGCAGCTCGCGGAGCGCGGCCATGATGTGGTGCTCCACGAAATGCGCCCCCTCGTCGGCACGGAGGCGCACCGTACCGACCGGCTGGCGGAGCTCGTCTGTTCCAACACCTTCAAGAGCACTGAACTCACCAGCGCGCACGGATTGCTCAAGGCCGAGATGCGCCTGCTTGGCTCGCTCATCCTGTGGGCGGCGGACCAGGCGCGGGTGCCCGGCGGTACGGCGCTCG
>DASVWN010000075.1:0-3469 GCA_036393195.1 Gemmatimonadaceae bacterium
CCCGCGCGCTCGGCGCCGAGTCACCATCCGGAGGACAGACGCCGACGGCGGCAACAGCCGCCACGCCATAGTCGCGGCCCCAACGAGCGTGAGGTAATAGGTCGTGCCGTCTGCGTTCGTGCGCAAGGTCCCGAGCTGTAGCTGCCGTACCATTTCGGCGTCTACTCGACCGCCGAAGAACCGCGACGCGTCTGGCGCGGGCAGCCGTGGTCGAATGGGGACATTCCGCCGTCGCACCAGTCCCTCGTGCAGCGCGCCGAGTTCGGCGGCCTCTGTCACCCCGGGAAACTGGAAGATGGGACCCAGTGGATCACGCCGCATCGGGACATTGTATGCCGCATTGTTCGTAGAGAGCCGAACACCGTCGTCGAATTCGGTTACGAAGTTGAGAAAGACGCCGCCACTGGCTTGGCGGCCTGCCCGCACCACCGCCAGCGCGACGGCCGTGACCCTTCCATCGGGGCGGTCATGGCAAGCCACCAACACCGAGCTCCCATCGGGCCGGGTATGCGTGATAAGCCCGAGATCGCGAAAGCCGGCGGCGACCAGCTCACGACTCCTCGAAGCCAAAGCGCTGAGCGTGACGGTCGGTATCAGCGGTGGGGCGCCCTGATACGGTGAGTAGTCCTGATGCACGGGAATCCGATGGCCGCGCAGAAGTGAGACAATCGTGTAGGCGTACACGAATGCGACGAAGAGCAGAATCCACAGTAGTAGAATCATCGGGAAGCCAGTTTGAACAGCCGCGATGATGGATAACGCGCCTGACGCCTTGGGCGTAAGCTGCGGGCGCCGCAGTCGACCGTCAGCTTCACGCCCTCGTTAGACACCGCTCACGCGGATGCCCAGTCTGCCGCATGCACGGGCGGGGAAAACCACGCCTGCCGCCTGTCACGCAGAGTTACTCAACGCGCATTGCCGTGGTCGGATCCACCGCCGCCGCCCGCCGCGCCGGGAGCCAGCTCGCGAACAGTGCGACCAGCGCGAGCAATCCGACCGTCGCGATGAGCGTCGTGGGATCGCCCGGCGCAACACCGAAGAGCTGCGCGCGGATCTGGCCGCCGAGCAGCAGCGCGCCGGCCACGCCGAGCACGAGGCCGATGCCTGCCTGTGCCATGGCCTGCCCGATGACCAGCCGCTGGACGCGCCCCGGCGGCGCCCCGAGCGCGATGCGCACCCCGATCTCACGCGTGCGCCGCACCACGACGTACGCCATGACGCCGTAGATGCCGATCGCGGCGAGCACGCATGCCGCGCCGCCGAAGATCGACAGCAGCACCATCAGGAAGCGGCGCGGCGCGACCGTCTCGCCGAAGGCCTGCTCGAGCGTGCGCGCCCCGGTGATCGGCTGCGCCGCGTCTATCGCGTGCACCGCGGCGCGCACCTGCGGCAGCAGTGCGAGCGGCTCGCCCGTCGCGCGGATCAGGATATCGAGTCGGCGCGTGGTGTACTGCGCGTGCGGCATCAGCACATACGGCCGTACCGGCTCGACGGGTCCCGAGCGACGCGCGTCGGCCACGACGCCGACGATCGTGATCCAGCCGTCCTCGCTGTCCGGCTTGCCGAAGGCGAAGCGCGCGCCGACGGGATCCGCGCCCCGGAAGAAGGTGCGCGCCATCGTCTCGCTGACCAGCGCGACTCGCGGCGAGCCCTGTCGGTCGGTCGGCAGCAGCTCACGCCCGCGCAACAGGCGCATGCGCGACGTCCGCACGAGACCAGGCGTCACCGCGTCGTACGCGACCGGCAGCCGCTCGAGCGCCGGCCGCGGCTCGACGCCTTCGATGACGATCGAGGCGCTGTTGGGGAGCCGGCCCAGCACGAACTCGGAGATCGCGTCGGCGGCTTCCACTCCGGGCGTCGCACGCAGCGAGGTCAGCAACTCCTCGTAGAACGCACTGATCTGCTCCGACGTCTCGTACTTGCGCGCAGGGAGGTTCAGCTCGACCAGAGCAACGCGTGTCGCGTCGAAGCCGGGATCGACGTCCTGCATCTTCGCGAAGCTGCGCAGCATCAGTCCCGCGCCGGTAAGCAGCATCACCGCGAGCGCGAACTGCGAAACGACGAGCACGGGCCGCAGCCGCTCGGCAGCGGAGCTGCCGACCGCGCCGCGGCCGCCCTGCCTGATAGCGCCCGCCGGCCCGCGGCCGCCCGCGGCCAGGGCGGGTACGAGACCGAACAGCATACCGCATAGCACGGTCAGGGCGGCGGTGACACCGAGCACCGAACCGTCGAGCCGGATTGCGTCCAGCCGCGGCAGTGAGGGCGGCGCCAGTCCCACGAGCCCTTTCAAGCCGACGTACGCCGCGAGCACGCCCAGCGTGCCGCCCGCCAGCGCGAGCAGCAGGCTCTCGGCTCCCACCTGAATGGCGAGCTGGCTGCGGCTGGCGCCCAGCGCTGCACGCACCGCCATCTCGGTGCGGCGCGCCGTGCCGCGGACGAGCAGCACGTTCGCGATGTTCGCGCACGCTATAACGAGCACGAGCGCGACGGCACCCAGCAGCAGGAGGAGCGGCTGGCGAACGTCGCCGACGATGCTCGCGCGCAACGGTTCGAGGAAGACGCCCATGCCGTCGTTGGCACCCGGGTACGACTGCTGCAGCCGCCGCGCGATCGCGCTCATCTCGGCTTGCGCCTGCTCGAGTGTGACGCCCGGTGCCAGCCTGCCGATCACGGGCAGCCACAGCGCACCGCGGCTCTCGCGCAGATCTGCCGACGGGCGCAGCGGAATCCAGAAGTCCTGCTCGCCCAGTCCGGGCGGCATCACACCCACGACTTCGTACGGCTCCCCGCTCAGACTCAGCGCCCGACCCACGACCGCTAGATCCGAACCGAACTGCGTGGCCCACAGTTCGTGGCTGAGAATCACGACGTTCGGTCCGCTGAGGCTCTCCTCCTCGGGCGTGAACACGCGCCCCAGGACGGGAGACACCCGCAGGATACCGAAGTAGCCCTCGCTCACCGCCGCCCCGGACAGCTCGCGCGGTTCGCCCGCACCGGTCAGGTTCCGCGCGGCGCGGGCGACGGCGGCCATCCCCTGGATGCTGCGGCTCTGGGCGCGCCAGTCGACGAAGTTCGGGTACGACGTGATGTCCTTGTCGATGCCTTGCCGCGGATTGTTGAGCCAGACGCGAACCAGCCGATCGGACTCCGGGTAGGGCAGCGGCCGCAGCAGGACGCCGTACACGATACTGAAGACGGCGGTGGTGACGCCGATGCCCAGCGCCAGCGTCAAGATCACCGCCACGCTGGTGGATTTGCTCCCGCGCACGGAGCGGTACGCGTATTTCAGTGTCCAGCCGAAGCCGAGCATGGATGCCCTTCAGCGTAGCGGACGAGGAAGCGCTACCGAGTGAGAGTCCAGAAGAAACGAATTGTCACCAGCACCTGACGTCGCAGTCCAAGCTTCTTCTGCGCTGGCGTTCCAAACGCCCAGTGCGTCACCGACGTTTGGACAGCCGTTGGCCAGAAA
>DASVWN010000076.1:0-95305 GCA_036393195.1 Gemmatimonadaceae bacterium
GAAGAATGCCATGCTCTGAGTCTCGGAGGGCGCGACCACGAGCGATCGCTCGATAGTGAAGCGCGCTCCGTTGGCATTATCGATGGACGAGCGCCACTCGCCATCCGCCGCGATCGCGAGCGCCGCCAGGCTGGGCTGAAAACCGCCGTCGAGTACCAGGACACCGTCATCACCCGCGATCACGCGATGCTCATCGTCCAGGGCGCGCGGCGTTCGGACCCGCAGCTGCCGGTGACCGAGCATGCCCTCGAGAGCGACCATGACCTGTACGACCTCGCTGCCGCGATTCTCAACGGCAACGGCGTACACCGCACCGGCGGCGTCGGCATCACGTCCGTACGGCGCGAAGATGGTACCGCGCAGCACGAGCTGGTCCAGCGTGCAGGTGAACGTCGGGATCCAGCCCAGTGCGCGCTCCCAGACCAGACCGTTCCCCCCCAGTTCGCGCTCCGTGCCGTTGATGCGAATGCGGGGGCGCAGCAACGGAGGCCCCTTCCCCTCCAGAAATTCGGCGGAACCGGCGAACTCCACGGCAGCCCGCGCACCACGATGCAGCACGCCGAGCGCGTACAGCGAACCATCAACCGGGTGAATGCATGGGAGAGTGAGCCAGTGGTTGCCGGTCACCTGCCAGGGGATCGCGAATTTCGGTAGGACGCGCACGGAGAGTGGGCTGGAGTCGTGGCTGCCATGCGGCACCACGCGAGATTTCGTGCAATATACTGTGATTACGGGCCAGCCCGCGCCTCAAGTTGACAAGCGACACCGGACATGGCAGACTAGCCGCCAGGTCGCCGGGCATCACGTGGTGCTCGCATTCGGTTCACGTTCCACCAGCCCGTTCGATCCGCCTCCTGTCCACCCTCACCCCTGTTCACCGTGTGCCGCGCGCCGTGCGCCGGTCGGCGTCGCTCGCGGCCGTGGTGCTCGTGATGTGGGCACCGGCCAGACGTGCACAGGCGGTGCTCGGCTTCGGCGATGACGCAACCACGCTCCCCGCTGGCACCGTGCGTGGGATCGGCACGAACGACTGGATCCGTTTTGAACAGCGTTTCACGGATCCGAGCGGGGCAAGCATCCGGACGCAATCACAGATCCGGCGCACGCCACTGGGGCTCGAGTTGGGAGTGACCACTCGCCTCACGATCGGCGGATCGGTGACCGAGGCGGGCACCAAGGTCATTGCCGATTATTTCCCGGATACCGCAAGCGCGATACACGCCGACTCCGCCCGTACGTTCGGCCAGAGCGGCTTGGGCGATGCAGCGCTCTGGGCCAGATTCACGTGGCTCGGGGCGTTGGCCGAGCCTGAACGAATCCGGATATCCGGGCTCCATGTGCGCAGCGCCGTTCAGGCGCGTGTGCGCATCGGCACGGGATCTCCCGCCAATCCCTTTGCGCAGTTCGGCATCGGAACGGGAACAGGACAGACTGCGGTCGAGGTCTCATCGGCGTGGGATGTGGTCGCGGGTCGCCACTTCTGGGCCAGCGTGGTGGGCCGCTACGGGCACGCCCTGCCCGACACACGCGTGATCCGGGTGTCGCAACCGGGCGATCCATTTTCAGACGTGGCGGGCGCGGTGAGTACCCGTCGTGCACCGGGCAACTCTATCACGCTGGAGGCGACCCCGCGCCTGGTGCTGGGCGACTACTTCTCGCTCGGCGCGCAGTATCTGTATTTGCATCGGGGCGCGGGCAACTTCAGCGGAACGCTCGAGACGACCGATAGCGCCGGCGCCGTCGTCGTGGTCGATGCGTCCGTTCTCGACGCCGCATCGACGCTGACCGTGCATCGCCTGGGCTTCGGCGTGGTTTTCTCGACAATCGCCGCGCACGTGGAAGGACGGGCGGGCGTGCCGGTCGAGGTGAGTCTCTCCCGCTACCAGGATCTCAGCGTTACCGGAGGTCGGCCCAAGCGGACCGCGACCGTGCTCGGCGTGCGATTCCGCTTGTCACTCTGGGGCAGCCGGCCACAGGCAGCCGCAACAAGGTAATCAGGCCCGCGCACGCCTTCTGCCCCGGGGCGGCGCAGCCGCGCCGAGCAGTTCGCGCGCGTGGGCCAGGCTGGCTTCGCTCTCCGGATCACCGCCCAGCATGCGCGCCACTTCGATCACGCGCGCCTCATCCTTCACCGCATGTGTATCCGCGGTGGTAATTCCGTCACGTGCGCCCTTGCTGACAACGATGTGCTGGTGCGCCCGGGCGGCGATCTGTGGCAAGTGAGTGACGGCAAGTACCTGGTGGTGCGCCGCCACCGCCCGCATCAAGTCGCCAACCTGCAAGGCGACGCGACCGCCAATGCCCACGTCCACCTCGTCGAACACGAGCGTGGGAACACCGTCCAGTCGCGCAAGAATCGTCTTGAGGGCGAGCATCACACGCGACAGCTCGCCGCCCGACGCCACTCGCGCCAACGGGCGCGATTCATGACCAACGTTCATGGCCACGCGAAATTCCACGTCTTCGGCGCCGTCGGGCCCGCTCTCCGCGCGCGGCACGATCGAGACGGCAAGATGCCCATCAGGCATGCCCAGCTCCGGCAAGAGCGCGTCCACATCCCGCGCGAGACGGTCGGCCGCCACGCGGCGGCGCTCGGAGAGCACCGCCGCGGCCTGCCCGAGCGCGACGCGGACTGCGCTGCGTCGCGCCTCGAGCTCCCGGAGGTCCAGTGAGCCGGCATCCACCAGTTCCAGCTCCGTCCGGGCCTGCCGCCCGCGTTCGATCACATCGTTCAGCGTGGGGCCATACTTCTTGATGAGACCGAAGATCAGATCGCGGCGGCGGTGCACCTCCTCGAGCCGCGACGGGTCGAGATCCACCGCCTGCGCATACGCACCGAGCGCCGTCGCCAGCTCCTCGAGGGCGTAGAACGCTGCATCGTAGAGCTCCTGCAGTCGCTCGAGCGAGGCATCGATGCGCTGAATCGCGGCGAGGGATCGCTGCACGTGCGCAAGCCGCGGCAGGATGGCAGCTTCGCCGTCATCGAGGTTCGCCGCCATGGTTTCGGCGAGACTCTTCAGTTCCTCCGCGTGTTCCAGCCGCTTCGCCTCGTCCTCGAGTCGCGTCTCCTCTCCTGGTTCGAGACGGGCCGCGTCGATTTCACTGGCGACATGGAGGAGGTAGTCCGACTGCTTCTCCGCCTCCGTCCGTCTGCTCTGAAGCGCGTTCAGCTCGCGGGTCATAAGCGAGAGCGCGTCGAAGTGCTGTCGCACCGCGGCCGCTGCGCCGGACGCGCCGCCAAAGGCATCGAGGATGTCGCGTTGCGCCGAGGCCTCGAGCAGCGTCTGCGCCTCGTGCTGCCCGTGCAGATTCACGAGCGCGCGCCCCACGTCGGCGAGCATGGCGGTCGTGCATGCGGTGCCGTTGATCCAGCACCGTGCGCGGCCGGCCGATGAGATCTCGCGCTTGAGCACCACCGTATCGTTCTCGACCGACACGCCGCGCGCATCCAGCATGGCGAGCAGTTCACCGCGGCCGGCGAGATCGAAAGTTCCCTCGACCGAGGCACGGTCCGCTCCGGTACGAATCAGGTCCGCGCTGGCACGCTCGCCCAGCAGCAACCCCAGGGCACCGATGATGATCGACTTGCCCGTGCCGGTCTCCCCGGTGAGCACGGTGAGGCCGCCCGACAGGGGAAGCGTCAACGCATCGATGATGGCCAGGTTCCTGATGCGCAGCTCGGTCAGCACATGTCCTGTTCGCCCCGCTCCCGCAGGCCACCCCAGGCCAGCTTGCGACGCATACGGGAGAAGAATGTCGTATCGCGAAAATGTACCAGCAACACGGGCCGCTCCGCGCGGCGTACCATCAACGTGTCTCCGGGAAGAAAGGTGCTGCCGACCTGGCCATCAATCGTTACCAGAAGTTCGTCGGGACCATCTTCCGCTTTCACGCTCACTTCGGCACCGGCCGGCAGCACCACGGGCCTCACCGCGAGTGTATGCGGTGAGATGGGCGTGATGACGATGGAGTCGAGCGTTGGCACCACGACCGGTCCGCCCGCCGAGAGGCTGTACGCGGTCGACCCTGTGGGCGTCGAGACGATGAGACCGTCAGCCGCGTACGCGCCGATGAGCTCACCATTGACGGACACCCGGAGATGGAGCACGCGCGCAAACCCGCCCTTGTGCAGCACGACATCGTTCAGAGCGCGCTGTCTGCTGTCGCCATCGCGCGAGTATCGCGCTTCGAGCGCCATGCGCGACTGGATGGTGTAGTCGCCCGTGGCAAATCGGTCCAGCGCTGCCTCCAGGTCGCCGCCCGCACACGCCGTGAGGAAGCCGAGGCGACCGAGGTTGATCCCGAGAATCGGGATCTGCCGCCCGGCCACGAGGCGTGCGCCGCGCAGCATGGTGCCATCGCCACCGAGCGTGATCAACGCATCAATGCTCGCGGGATCGTCCAGTGTATCGCCGCGTGCACCCGCGTCGCACAGGTCCCGTTCGTACGCGAGCGTCATGCCCAGCGCCGGAGCCCGTCGCTGCAATGTCTCCAGCACTCCGGGCAGCCCCTCATACCGGCGGTTGCCCACGACGCCAATGCGAGTCACCCGGTCATCGCCTCGCTCTCGTGCATGGCACGAAGCCGCTGTGCAATCCCGGCCGCATCGAGCCCTGTCCGCTCGAGCTGGCGGCGGCGTGAGCCCTGCTCGATGAAACGGTCCGGCGCGCCATGTACCGCAACGTGCACAGCCGGGTCAAGCTGCTGGATCCGCACTGCCATCATCGCGCCAAAGCCGTTCACCACGGTCCCCTCTTCCACCGTGAGAATACGCGAGTGGTTCGCCACGATCGCGGTGAGGGTCACGTCATCATGCGGCTTGAGAAAGCGGCAGTTCACGACGGTGGCGTTCAGCCCTTCGTGCGCAAGCGTGTCGGCAGCCTCGAGCGCGGGCTGCACCATCGTGCCCACGGCGAGAATGGCGCACTCGGCTCCCTGGCGCAGCACCTCCCAGGTCCCCATGGGCACCGGCGGAATCTGTGCAATGGGTAGCGGCACATCAGGCGCGGGATCGCGCGGGTAGCGCAGACACAGCGGCCCGCCCTCATGGCGCAACGCGGTACGCAGCAGCGCCAGCATCTCGGTGGCATTCCGGGGCGCGGTGACAGTCATGCCGGGCACCGCCAGCATGTACGCGATGTCGTAGAGACCCATGTGCGTGGGCCCATCTTCACCCACAAGACCCGCGCGGTCCATGGCGAAGATCACGGGGAGGCGCTGCAGCGCGACGTCGTGAATGACGTTGTCGTAGGCGCGCTGCAGAAAGGTCGAGTAGATGGCGCACACCGGCCGAAGCCCTCGCGTGGCCAACCCCGCCGCGAACGTGACCGCATGCCCCTCCGCAATGCCCACGTCGAAGAAGCGATCGGGAAACGCCTTGCCAAATACTCCCGTGCCTGTGCCGGCAGGCATCGCGGCGGTGATCACGACCAGTCGCTGTTCCTCGGCACCCAGCTCGGCGAGCCCCTTGCCAAAGGCCGCCGTATACGCCGGGTTCGCGGTGGACGTCTTGAGCTGCTTGCCTGTTGCCGGATCATGACCGGGCGGCAGCGCGTGCCACTTCTCGCCATGGTCGCCCGCCGGAAATCCCTTCCCCTTCTGCGTGATGACATGCACCAGGCGCGGCGTACGCATGCCCTTCACCGCGGTGAACGTCTCCACCAGCGCATCGATGTCATGCCCATCAATCGGGCCGAAGTAGCGAAACCCGAGCTCCTCGAACAACACACCAGGCGTGAGGAAGCTCTTCATGCTTTCCTCCCACTTGCGCACGATGCCGCCAATGCCCGAGAGCGGGCCCGGTAGCTCGTCCATCACATTCCCAATGGCACCGCGCACGCGGTTGTAGATCGGATTGCGCTGGATGGAGCCAAGATATTTCGAGATGGCGCCGACGTTCGGCGCAATGGACATCTCGTTGTCGTTGAGGACGACGAGAATGTCGCGCCCGGACGCGCCGGCGTTGTTGAGTCCCTCGTACGAGAGCCCGCTGGTCAGCGCGCCATCGCCCACCACGGCTACCACGCGAAAGTCGTCATCGGTCAGGTCGCGCCCGACCGCCATTCCCAGCGCCGCGGAGATGGCAGTCGCCGCATGGCCGGCGCCGAACGCGTCGTAGTCGCTCTCGTCGCGCTTCAGGAACCCGGACAGGCCGTCTTCCTGCCGGAGCGTTTCGAACCGTCCCTTGCGCCCGGTGAGCATCTTGTGCGGATACGCCTGATGCCCCACGTCCCAGACGATCTGGTCGCGCGGGGCGTCGAAGACTCGATGCAGGGCCACGGTGAGCTCCACCACGCCGAGTCCGGCGCCAATGTGCCCACCAGTGCGGGAACAGCTGTCAATCAGCGCGGCTCGAAGTTCGTGCGACAGCGTCCGGAGCTCATCGCGCGACAGCGACTTCAGATCGGCGGGGATGTTGATGCGAGACAGAACAGACATTTCCACTCGGTGGCGAAGGCTGAACCAGATTACGACGTGCGATCCACGACGAACTGCGCGAGACGGCTGAGCGCGGGGGTCAGCAATCCAGCGGTCACAAGCGCCGCGCGCGCCTGGTCCGCCAGCGCGCCGGCACGTGCGACGGCCCCGTCCACCCCGAGCAGCGCAGGATAGGTGCTCTTTCCCAGCAACGCGTCACGACCAGCCGTCTTCCCCAACTGCGCGGTCGTCGCCGTCGCGTCCAGCACGTCGTCGGCGATCTGAAAGGCGAGGCCGATGGCAGCGCCGAATCCCTCCAGAGCGTCACGCTGCGACGGGGTTGCGCCAGCGGCAATACCGCCGATGCGCACCGAGGCCGCGATGAGCGCGCCGGTCTTGGCGGCGTGCACGCGCTCGAGCTCGGCCAGCGACAGTACCCGTTCCTCCCCAGCCAGATCCAGCAATTGTCCGCCAACCATCCCCGCCGCACCCGATGCCCGCATCAATTCTCGAACAATGTCGCTGCGCGAGGGCGCGGGCAACCCAAGCGCCAGCGCGGCGTCGCCGGCCGCCTGCGCAGCCAGCGGCACCATGGCGACGCCCGCGATGGCGGCGATACCGGTGCCGTGCCGGCGGTGCGTGGTGGGGCGCCCGCGCCGCACGTCATCATCATCCATGCAGGGCAGATCATCGTGCACGAGCGAGTATGCGTGGACGATTTCCACCGACGACGCGAGCGCGGAGGCATCCCCGGCGCCGCCGCAGGCCCGGTAGGCGGCGAGCACGAGAAGTGGCCGGAGACGTTTGCCCTCGCCAAGCAGGCTGTAGCGAATGGCGTCGGCCACCGCCACGGGCAGATCGCCCAGCGACCGATCACAGAGTGCGAAGAGTGCCGCGTCCACCGCGCACCGATCCGCGGCGGACTCCGGCTCCGCCGCATCAGCGATTGAAGTCGGCCAGTCCCAGGGAACCATCGGCCTGTTCGACAAGCTGGCGAATGCCGGCTTCCGCCGCACTCAGTGCACTGGACGCGGCGCGAAGCCGCTCCACCCCTTCTTCGAAGAGCCTGAGTGCTTCATCGAGATCCAGATCCCGCCGGTCCAGCGCCGCGATGATCTGCTCGAGTCGTTGAATGTCCTGCTCGTATGCCATGGGTCACTCGGTTGTTGCAGCTGTCGACTCGTCCGGCGCGGACAGCTCGGGCGCTCCTGTGGTCCGCGCCGGCACACGGCCATCGCGCAGGACGAGTGCGAAGGCCAGGCCCGGAGCGAACTGGCGCGCACTCGTGAGCGGCTCGCCGTCTGCTCCTCGAGCCACCGCGAATCCACGGGCGAGTGTCGCAAGCGGGCTCAGTGCATGCAGTCGTCCGGCAACGGCTTCCAGTCGCGCGCGCCGCGATTCCAGGAGCTGCTCGCCGCGCCGTCGCAGGTCTCGATGCGACAGCTCCAGCCGCGCGCGCATGTCCGCCGCGCGCGCCGTGAGACCCTGTCGCAAGTTTCGCGCGAGCCCGGCGAGGCGATCCCGTTCATCCGCAAGCACGGGCACCGCCGCTTCCGCGGCCGCCGAGGGCGTCGGCGCCCGCAGGTCGGCGACCAGATCGCAGAGCGTGGTGTCCACCTCGTGCCCCACAGCGGAAATCGTGGGCGCGGCACACGCCGCGAGTGTGCGGGCCACGCGCTCGTCGTTGAATGCCCAGAGGTCCTCGCGCGCGCCACCGCCACGTCCGATGATCACCGTGTCCGCCTTCCCCCACCGATTGACGCGCCCGAGCGCCGCAATCAGCTCGTCCGTGGCGCCATCACCCTGCACCTTGGCGGGAACGATCACCAGCTCGACCAGCGGCCAGCGCCGCCGTACCACCGCAATGATGTCACGCACCGCGGCGCCATCAGGGCTGGTGATCACCGCGATGCGGCTCGGAAAGGATGGAATGCGCCGCTTGCGCTCCGGTGCCGTCAGCCCATCGGCCTGGAGCCGTTTGAGCGACAGTTCGAGCGCCTTGCGCCATAACCCGTCTCCAGCAGCCTCCAGGGCAGTGACGACAAACTGCATCTCGCCACGACCGGTGTACACCGAGAGCTGGCCGCGCGCCGATACCTGCATGCCGTCATCGGGCGGCGCCGGAATGCGTTGCCGGTTGCGCGACCAGACGACGCATCTGACCTGCGCCGTCGCGTCGCGCAGACAGAAATACCAGTGGCCATTGCGATGCGCCTTGAAGTCGCTCACCTCGCCGCGCACCCAGAGCGGCGTGAACGCGCCTTCGAGCACGTCCCTCGCTGCTTCCGTGAGGGTGGAGACGGCAACGGCCTGCTGCGCGCTCTCTCCCGTGGCGTCCACGGGCGCAGCGGGGGCTGCGCCTGCTGCGCTGACTGCGGTCGCCGCCTGCGGTGCGAAGAGGTCGGGTGCATCCCGGCCGGCGTCACGCGGACCGCGGGACGAAGCCCGGCCACGAGCGGGTGTCATGCCGAGGCGGCGCGTTCCGCCGCGCGAACGGTATTGCGGAGCAGCAGCGCGATGGTCATGGGACCCACACCCCCCGGGACTGGCGTGATCAGCGACGCGACATCGCGGGCGCTTGAAAAGTCCACATCGCCCACCAGGCGGTAGCCGTTCCGGGCCGATGCGTCCTCCACACGATTGATGCCGACATCAATCACCACGGCGCCAGGCTTGATCATGTCGCCGGTGACCATGCACGGCCGTCCGGCCGCCACAATGAGGATGTCCGCCCGCCTCGTATGCGCGGCGAGATCCAGCGTTGCACTGTGGCACACGGTGACGGTGGAATTGGCGCCGGGTCCCGACTGCACCATCAACGCCATCATCGGTTTTCCGACGATGTTGCTGCGGCCCACGATGACGCACTCGGCGCCCTTCGTCTCCACGCCGCTGCGGACGAGCAGCTCCTGCACACCCGCCGGCGTGCACGGCGCGAAGCCGTCGCGCTCGCCGATCAGCGTCTTGCCGACGTTCACCGGGTGGAATCCGTCCACGTCCTTGTGCGGCAGGATGCGCCGGATGATCCGATCTGCCTGGATCTGCCGGGGTAGTGGCATCTGCACCAGAATGCCGTGAATAGCCGGATCCGCGTTGAGCGCGTCCACCTGCGCCAGCAGTGCATCCTGCGACGTGGTGGCCGGCAGCCGGATCGTGACGCTGTGCATCCCGGCCTCCTCGCAGGCCTTCCCCTTGCTGCGCACGTACACCGCGCTCGCCGGATCGTCGCCAGCGAGCACGACCGCGAGACCAGGCTGAACGCCGCGAGCGGTCAGCCGCGCGACCTGGAGCGCGACGTCTGCGCGAATCTCGCGCGCAATCGCGGCGCCGTCGATGAGGCTAGCGGGCAAAGTCCACCGCCCGCTGTTCCCGGATCACCACCACCTTGATCTGTCCCGGATACTGCAGTTCTCCCTCGATGCGCCGCGCGATCTCCTCGCTGAGTGACGCCATGCGAATGTCGTCCACGTCATCCGGATTCACGATCACACGAATTTCGCGCCCGGCCTGAATGGCGAACACCTTCTCCACGCCGCTGTAGCTGCCGGCGATCCGTTCCAGCCCCTCGAGTCGCTTCACATATGTCTCGAAGGCCTCACGGCGCGCACCCGGGCGCGAACCGGAAATGGCGTCGGCCGCCTGCACCAGCACCGACACCTCACTCTCGTGCGGCACGTCGTCATGGTGCGCAGCAATGCAGTTCACCACGAGCGGGTGCTCGCCGTACTTGGTGGCGACTTCGACGCCAAGCTGGACATGCGTGCCTTCGTGCTCGTGCGTGAGCACCTTTCCGACGTCGTGCAGCAACGCGCCGCGCTTCGCCATCACGACGTCGAGGCCCAGCTCAGCCGCCATGATGCCCGCCAGGTGGGCAGTTTCCTTCGAATGCTGCAAAATGTTCTGGCCGTAACTCGTGCGGAAGTGCATGCGCCCGACGAGCTTGATCATCTCCGGGTGCAGACCGTGGGCACCGATCTCGTACGCGGCCTGTTCGCCCATTTCCTGGATCGAGACATCCACTTCCTTGCGCGCCTTCGCGACCACTTCCTCGATGCGCCCAGGGTGAATGCGGCCATCAGCGACCAGTTTGGACAGCGCGAGTCGCGCGACCTCGCGGCGAACAGGCTCGAAGCAGGACACCACTACGGTGTCCGGCGTGTCATCGATGATCACGTCCACTCCGGTGGCCAGCTCGAACGCGCGGATGTTGCGCCCTTCACGGCCGATGATGCGTCCCTTCATTTCGTCATTGGGGAGCGCCACGGATGAGACGCTGATCTCGGACGTGTGCTCGGAGGCGATACGCTGCACGGCCAGCGCGACAATCTTCCGTGCTTCGCGCTCGGCGTTCCTTCGAGCGGACTCCCGGATTTCGCGGATGGTGTTGGCGGCTTCGGCATTGGCCTGCTCCGCCATGCGACTGATGAGCTCGTTCTTGGCCTCCTGCGCGGACATGCCGGCGAGCTGCTCCAGCCGGCGTCGCTCCTCCAGCAGGAGCTTGTCGAGCTCCGCTTCGCGTTCCCCCGCGACCTTCTCGCGCCGGCCCAGGTCGCTGGCCCGGCGCCCCACCTCCTTGTCGCGCTGATCGAGCAGATCGAGCTTCCGGTCCAGATGCGACTCGCGCTCCTGCACGCGCCGCTCGGCCCGATCCAGCTCTTCGCGTCGCTTGAGGGCTTCCAGCTCCCAGTTCTCGCGGAGGCGCATGGTTTCCTCTTTCCCGGAAAGCAGCGCGGACTTGCGCAGCGTCTCGGCTTCGCGATTGGCGTCGTCGAGGATCCGTGAGGCTGCTTCCTCGGCGGTCGAGCGTGCGGCGGCCTGGGTAGCGCGCTCAGCCGCGCGGCCCTGCCCGCGACCGATCATGAAAAAAGCCGCGGCGGCGATAATGATGGCTACGCCAGACGCGGCAATGAGCGCGAATTGAGTCATTGGATCTATGCTCCAAAGCGACGCACGCGTCGCGCATCGGGAATGCCTGGCCCGCCGGGTCGTAACGAAGCTGAAGAGCGGCGCCGATCCAGCGCCGGCGTAGGGCGCGAAATGGGCGTGGCTAACTCCAAGTTTCGCTTTGGACTACAAGGCAGGTTGGCGTCTTCTCAGCAAAAGCTACGACTCGTCGTGGCAAAAACAAGAGCGGAGCCCGCCTCGGACGGGCCCCGCCATTCATTCGCGAACGCGCTTGGCCGGCGGCAGGAGCCTTCGGATGTTCGCCGAGAGCGAGTCAATGCGGTCGGCGATCTCCTCCGGTGCCTCGCGCGCGTGAAACAGCTCCGACGTGACTTGCATGGCCGCCAGAATCGCGGCCTTGTGCGACTCGACGACCATTCCGGCGCTCATCAACGTCCGAATCGTGTCATCCACGTGCTGCGCCACGGCCCGCGTGTGCTCCGGACGTTCATCGCTCCGGATCGTGTACTCTTCGCCAAGGATCGTCACCTTGACCGATGACTTCTGGCGGCTCACCGTCCCACCTCCGTTTCGTGCTGCTGCCGCAGGAAGCGCAGGCGGTCGAGCAGTTGCCTGGTCCGCTGCTTTGCCCCCTCGAGCCGCTGCTTCAGCTCCTGATTCTCACGCGTGAGCGCCGCCATTTCGGGCGACGGCTTCCCCGCGGCAGTCTGTGCGGTACGCTCGTCCACGGTACGCAGCCGAGCTTCCGCCTCGTGAGCACGGCGCCGCCATGATGCCATCTCGTCAGCCAGGCTCCGAATCAGTTGTTCCAGCTCATCCAACGCCTCGAGGTCAGGTCGTGCGCTGTCGGACACCGAGTTCTCCTTCCAGGGTTCGCAGAAGCTTGTCGCGCCGTCCAGCAATTTCCTTGTCGCGTAGAGTGCGTGTTGGATGACGAAACGTCAATCGCCACGCGAGACTGCGGTAGCCGCCCGGCACCCCTTCCCCTCGATACTCGTCGAAGAGCAGAAGCGACTCGAGAAGCTCACCGGCCGACTTACGGATGGCCTGCTCCACCGTCGCGGCCGGCAGCTCATTCGGCACCAGCAGTGCCACATCGAACTCGACCGCCGGAGTGCTCGGAAGTGGCCGGTAGCGTAACGGCCGACGCACGGTTGCTTCGACCGATCTCTCGCGCGACGGCGCCGAATGCCCGGGAGGGGCCACCGGCGCCGATTCCACTCGCATGAGTGTCATCTCGAGGCCGTACACCGCGGCCGCCCACGCCGGCGCATCGAGTTCGACGCGCCGCACGGTGCCAGACGTCTCGCCATTCACGACGATGGACCACAGCGCATCACCGCCACCAGCCCGCAGCTCGATCAATGCGTCGGGGTATGCCGCGCCGGCGACTTCCTCCGCCAGCCCTTTTGCATCCCATTCGTCAAAGTCGGCTGGATGCGCGTCAGTCCAGTGCGGAGGATGCCGATGACCGGTGATCAATGCCGCGGCGCGCAGCTCCTCGTGCGGGAGCGCCTCAGCGGAGGGAATGAACGCCGCGCCGATCTCGAACAGCCGGATATCACGACGCATGCGTGAGAAATTGTACTCCGCGCGCCGCGCCAGCGTGTCCAGCACGTCGCGGCGCAGATATGCTTCGTTCTCCGCGAGCGGATTGGCAACTCGCGCGAATCCGCGGGGAGCGCCCGATACGAACGGCATGGGCCGCGCTTCGAGCAGCCCGCGTGACACGAGCAGTTCGCGCACACGGCGCGCGACGAGATCCGATGGCGAATCGGGCACTGTTCCCGGCCGGAACGGACGGAGCTCGGCAGGAAACGCGTCGTACCCGTGAAGCCGCGCGACTTCCTCGATGAGATCAACTTCGTGCGTCACGTCCGGCCGCCACGACGGAACGGTGACCTGAAGATCTGCCGCTCCCGGTTCCACTGAAAAGCCGATGGACAGGAGCAACCCGGAGATCACGTCCGCCGACATGGGAATGCCCAGGACGCGCTCGACACGTGCCAGGCGCAGCCCGATGCGCACGGGCTGTCGCGGCGTTGGGCGCAGGTCCACCGGAGCTCCGTCAACGTGCCCGCCGGCAATGGTCAGGAGCATCTCGACTCCTCGTGCGAGCGCGCGCGGCGGCAGCTCGAAATCCACGCCACGCTCGAAGCGATAACTCGCCTCCGTGGAGATACCGAGAGTGCGGCGCGCACGGCGCACGCTGGCCGGGTGAAAGTTGGCCACTTCGAGAAAAATGTCCGTGGTCTCACTCGTGACCTCGGCCGGCCGGCCGCCGATGACGCCGGCGATGGCCTGGGCACGTTCCTGATCGGCGATGACGGTCATGGCGCTGGTGAGCGTGCGCTCCACGCCATCCAGCGTGGTGAGCGTTTCGCCATCGTGCGCGCGCCGGATGATCACCGCGGGGCCAGCGAGCTTGCGCACGTCGAACGCATGCATGGGCTGCCCCAGCTCGAAGAGGAGATAGTTGGTGATGTCCACCACGTTATTGATCGGTCGTGATCCAACGGCGACGAGCCGATCGGCGAGCCAGCCTGGGCTGGGGCCAACGGAGAGCCCCCGAATCACGACGCCGTCGTAGCGTGGACATCCCTCGTTGTCCTCGAGCGCAACGCGCACGTCACCCGCATGGGCTTCCCGCGGCGCAACCGCGACGGCTGGAATACGCACCTCGTCCGCCGCGGCGACCGGCGGAATGGTCAGGGACGACCCGGTCGCCGCCGCCAGCTCTCGCGCGAGCCCGACGTGCGAGAGCAGATCGGGGCGGTTCGGCGTCACGTCTATGACGAGGCGCGCATCGCCGGCGCCCATCGCCTGAAGGAAGGAGGTGCCTGGCGGCGCCGGCGTATCCAGTTGCAGAATCCCGTCGTGCTCGTTGCCAAGGCCGAGCTCGCGCGCTGAGCAGAGCATGCCGTTCGAGACGGCCCCGCGAATTTTCCGCTTCTCGAGCTTCACACCGCCCGGCAGCGTGCTTCCCGCAGGCGCGAAGGGGTACCGCGCGCCGATCCGCACATTGGGCGCGCCGCACACGACGTCCAGCAGCTCGCCACGTCCCGCGTCGACCTTTGTTACCCAGAGGTGGTCCGACTCGGGGTGACGCGAGGCCTCCACGACGACGCCGACCACGATGTCGCGCAGGTCGTCCCGCAGAGGCACCAGCTCGTCCACCGTGCAGCAGCGCGCAGTAATGAGATCGCGCATGGCCTCGGGCGACAACGCCACCGGAAGCATGGACTGGAGCCACTCACACGATGCGTTCATGAGCGGAACTGCTCCAGGAAGGCGATGTCGGAGTCGTACAGCAGCCGGATGTCGGGAATGCCATAGCGCAGATTGGCTATGCGCGCAGGCCCCATGCCGAATGCCCAGCCGGTATGGCGCTCGCTGTCTACACCCGCCGCCTCGAGCACCGCGGGATGCATCATGCCCGCCCCCAGGATCTCCATCCATCCCGTCCCCTTGCAGCTCGGGCAACCACTGCCCCCGCAGATCGTGCAGCGGACGTCCATTTCCGCCGAGGGTTCGGTGAACGGGAAATAACTGGGACGAAAGCGTGTCGCGGTTTCCCCGAAGAATCGGTTCGCGAAATATGTGAGCGTGGCCTTGAGATCCACGAAGCTGATTCCTTCGTCCACCGCCATCCCTTCAATCTGCGCGAACATGGGGGCATGGGATGCGTCAAAGAAATCGCGGCGATACACGTTGCCGGGCGCCAGGATGCGCACCGGCGGCGCGTGCAGTTGCAGCGTGCGCACCTGTACCGGCGAAGTGTGCGTGCGCAGCAGCGTGCCCTGGCCAAGGTAGATCGTGTCGTGCAGCTCCATGGCAGGGTGGTCGCTGGGAAAGTTCAGCGCACCGAAGTTGTACCATTCGTGTTCCGCTTCCGGCCCGGTGGCAATCGTGAAGCCAAGCTCGCGAAAGATGGCGGTGATCTCCTCGATCACGAGCGTCACCGGGTGCTTGGCCCCGCGCCATTCGTGCCGGGCCGGCATGGAGAGATCCGGGGCAGATTCCGGCGGCGCCTCAGCCACGAGCAGCTCGCGTCGTGCGCCAATCGCCAGCTCCAGCGCCTGCTTGACCTGATTGATCGCCGCGCCCGCGTCACGCCGTTCCTCCGCCGCCAGGGTGGGGAGCGATTTCATGACGTCGGTAAGACGTCCGTTCTTGCGGCCCAACAGCAGGTGTCGGGTGGATTCGAGCGCGTCGCTGCTCATGGCCTGATCTATGGCCGCGAGCCCATCGCGCTCGATGGCGGCCACCAGCATCTGGAATTCGTCGAGCGTCATGGGAGTGAGGGAGTCAGCACACGAAACGGCGGCAGGCGACCAGTAGGGTCACGCTGCCGCCGAGACAAGGCACCGCGGGCTGTCGTTCCGTCTGACCGGCTGCCGGCGCGGGGTCGCGATCAGGCTGCCGTGACGGCCGCCCGGGCCTTCTCGGCGAGGGCGGTAAACGCGGCGGGATCGTGCACCGCGAGATCAGCGAGCACCTTGCGATCGACCTCGATGCCGGCCTTGTGCAGCCCGTTCATGAAGACGCTGTAGCTCATGTCATTCTGATGCGCGGCGGCGTTGATGCGGACGATCCAGAGACGGCGGAACTCGCGCTTCTTGTTCTTGCGATCGCGGTAGGCGTACTTCCAGCCGCGCTCGACATTCTCCTTGGCGGCCTTCCACAATTTGCTGCGCGCACCAAAGGCTCCGCGCGCGGCCTTCATGACCTGCTTCTTACGCTTCAGCCGCGTGACATTGGACTTGACGCGTGGCATATGAGTCTCCTTACGCCTGGATCAGACGCTTGATGCGCTTGGTGTCGCCCGCGGTGGCGATGAGCCCGGAGCGGCGCAGATTGCGCTTTCGCTTGGCGCTCTTCTTGGTGAGGATGTGGCTCTTGTACGCCTTGAAGCGCTTGACCTTGCCAGATCCGGTGGTCTTGAAGCGCTTCGCCGCGCCTCGGTGGGTTTTCATCTTCATGGCTATCGTCCAGTGCCCCTATTTGGGCGCCAGTATCATGGTCATGTTCTTGCCTTCGAGCTTGGCGGACGTCTCGACCTTGCCGATGTCCGAGAGCTCGGTGGATACCCGGTCGAGCACTTCCCTGCCCAGCTCCGGGTGTGCGACCTGCCGGCCGCGAAACATCATGGTGACCTTCACCTTGTTGCCATCCACCAGGAAGCGGCGCGCGTGCCGGGTTTTCGTGTCGAAGTCGTGATCGTCGATGCCCGGACGATACTTCACTTCCTTCAGGTGAATGACGTGCTGCTTCTTCTTTGCCTGCCGCGCCATCTTGGCCTGCTCGAACTTGAACTTCCCATAGTCCATGATGCGGACCACGGGAGGACGAGCGAGCGGCGCGACTTCAACCAGGTCCAGCCCTTGCGCCTCTGCCTGCGCGAGAGCCGTCTCGAGTTCAATGATTCCAAGCTGCGAGCCATCGGGCGCGATCACGCGCAACGGGCTGATGCGAATCTGCCGGTTGACGCGGACTCGCTTTGTACTGTCCTGGATAGGCGATGCTCCGAACAAAAAAAGTGGCGGCTCCGACCTTGGAGTCCGCCCGATGCGACAGCACGCCCCCGAAAGGACCAGCTGCGCCTGCAGTGGACTCCTACAGCACGTCTCGCGCACCAGGCGCGGGAAGCCGGAGGGTGAGAGCGGATGATGACCGCTCTGCTTGTATGTGTGCGACGATGCAATGTATGGGCCAACTTCAGGCCTGTCAAGCAGTAACGCCGACGCCACTCACTCAATGAGGGTGTACGTCTTGCCGTCCTGCCCGAGTCTTCCCCACGCATGCGTCGCATCGTGCTCGAAGATCACGAGCCAGCCCTCCTCATGCGCCCGTCGCAGGATACGCCGCTTGGTCTCGAGCGTCACCAGAGGCTCCACGTCATAGCCCATGATCCAGGGCAATGGGAGATGCGCCACCGTTGGCACGAGATCGGCCAGGTAGAATGCCGTCTCGCCGCGGGACTGGAGCAAAATCCCCTGATGAAATGGCACATGCCCCGGCGTCGGCACCACGGTGATTCCCGGCACGATCTCGCGCTCGCCCTCCACGAACTCCGCCTGACCCGCCTCGTGCACGGGCACGAAATTCTGCGCGAAATAGCTGGCCGCGGTCCGCTCGTTGGTGTGCGTGGCGTAGTGATATTCCCCCGCCTGCATGATATAGCGCGCACGCGGGAAGGTGGGCCGAACCGCTCCACTGGCGTCCCGCCAGGTGTTGCCGCCAGCGTGGTCGAAATGCAGATGGGAGTTGATGACCAGCGCCACGTCTTCCGGTTTGAACCCTGCGGCGTGCAGCCCATCCTCGAGCGCCGTGCGTCCCGCCTCGCCAGCGTTCTCGATGCCATAGATGCCGATGAACTTCTCGTTCTCCTTGTTGCCAGCACCGGTGTCGATCAGCACGAGGCCGTCATCGTGCTCGATCAGCAGGCAGCGCATGCCGAGAGCGATGCGGTTGCGGTCGTCGGCCGGGATGCGGCGTTCCCAGAGCGGCTTGGGCACCACCCCGAACATCGCGCCACCATCGAGCCGCTGCCCACCGGCCTGGATGGCGTGCACGCGCCAGGCGCCAATGGTGCGGCTTTCGAGCAGGGGCCTGGGCGCACTCACGGTCGAACCTCCATCACGTCCTCCGGGCATTGCAGCCTCATGCGGTCGTATCGTCGTTCGCGGCGCGCGGCAGCGCCGCCTCTCCTCTGCGCCGACTCCGGGCGCGTGGGCCAGCAGCCAGCAGTCGTTCGAGATCCGTCCAGCCACGACAGTCACGCTCGCGCGCCGCATCGAGCAGGCGGAGCAGGATGTGCGCCGTCGCCAGCGCATCTCCGGCCGCTCGGTGACGGTCCGTGATGGTCACGTTGTAGAATTGCGCGAGGCTGTCGAGCTTCCGACTGCGCAGCTGCGGCAGCACACGGCGCGCGAGGCGAACCGTGCACAGCCGGCGGCCAGTCAACTGGCGGTTGGTCGCTCGCGCCACTTCAGCGCTCACGAACCCCCAGTCGAATTCCGCGTTGTGCGCGACAAAGACATGTCCCTGCAGAAAGCGCAGCAGCTCGGGAGCGATGTCGCGAAAGCGGGGGGCATCACGAACCATCCGGGGCGTGATGTGCGTGAGCGCGGTGATCATCGCGGGAATCGGGCGCTCGGGATTCACGAGCGTCTGGAATTGCTCGGCGACGCGGCCGCCGCGCACGACCACTGCCGCGACCTCCGTGACGCGATCACCGAAAGACGCACTCATGCCGGTGGTTTCCACGTCCACGACGACGTACGAGAGCGTCTCCAGCTCGTCCCGCCCGGGCGCGGAGTCCGGCGCGGGACGCGGCCGCTCGACCGCCGGTTCGGGTGCCAGCGACCAGTGGCCGCTGGCGTCCCGCGCGAATTCCGGGCGATTCGCGAAGAGCGCAATGGCCATCTGCTCCGCCACCACGCGCGGTGCGGCCGGCATCTGACACACGTATTCGATGAGTGACACAGAATCCGTGGGACCGCCAGCAAGAAACGACCGGGCGCGCGTCACGAGCGTCGTTTCAATCTCCTCGACTCCCACGGTCAGTCCCACGGATCGTCCCGCCAGAGTGGCATCGTCATGCACCGCGGGCCACCGCCGCCACGAACCAGTTCGCCACCTTCGAAGGTGATCACGGCGCGCTGATCATCCCGGATGCGCTCCTGTCCCGTCAGGAAGGAGACAGCAGGCACCAGCGTGAAGCCCATCTTTTCGAGCTCTTCAAGCGTACCCTCATTCCGCGTGTAGGAGAGAATCACACCCGGTCGCACCGCGATGAAGTTGCAACCGCTGGCCCACTGCTCCCGCTCCTGTACAATGCGCCGCGTTCCACCACAGAACACCGGCTCCATGGGAAGACCCACCGCCTGCAGCGCCGCGAAGATGTTGGGCATTTCCTTCATCTGCCGGTGTCCCTTGTGGCGGTGCAGGATGGCGAGTCGCTCCGCGCCCACGAAATGGGGTGGATAGACGGCGCACAGATCGCGATCGATCTGGGTGAAGATCATGTCGAGGTGAATCGCGGTGTGCTCCGTGGGCATCACCACGACAATCACATCGCTGACAGGAGTGTGCTCGAAGACGAGCTCGGTGAGATGATCGATCGCGGCGGGACTCGATCGCTCGCTGAAGCCCATGAGCAGCGTGTCGGCGCGCAGCGGGTGGACGTCGCCACCTTCCAGCGTGTAGTTGCTCCGGCGCTCGGCGGCGCCGTCGTAGAGAATCCCCTTGTTGGCCAGCACGGGATGATGCAGGAACAGCGCTTTCATGATGAGCTCCTCGGACCAGCGCACGCCGTAGCGCATGGAACCGATCATCACATGGTCGCCAATGACCATGGCTGTATCGCGCGTGAAGAAGAGATTGGGCAGCGGCGGCAGCATGTAGCCGGACTCGTTGAGCGCCTGTGCGAGCGGTCCCGGTTCCTCTTCCTCCCCTTCGATGAGCATCTGGACGATTTCCTCCGGTGGTCGCGCGCCAATCTTGGACGCGAGCGGACCAAAGGGCACGATATCGGTGGTTTCGCGCACCAGCAGATCCCGCACGCTCGATTCGACCAGGACTTCGGCCAGCAGATCGCGCACGTAGTGGACCTTGGCGAATCGTTCGAGAATCGCGACGAACCGGCGATGCTCCCGTTCCGCGCTTTCCACGTCGATGATGTCGTCGTAGAGATAGTCCTCGCGGTTGGACGGAGTGACGGCGAGGAGCTCGGGACCTGGCGTGTGGACGAGTACCGCGCGCAGGAGGCCGATTTCAGAAGTCACGTGGACGGGCATGGTGCCCGAAGATAACCCGTTTCGCGCTCTCCCAACCAGCGCACGGGCGCAACTGCTGGCTTTCGGCGCCGGTCCCGCCTAACTTGTGAAGAAATTCACAAACCCCAGGACGCAGTGAAGCACATAGCAGAGTCCACTGTCCGGCGACTGTCGTTGTACCTCCTCTTTCTCGAGGAATTCGAGGAACGCGGACTCGATACGATTTCCAGCACCGAACTGGCCGCACGCGGCGGCACGACTTCGACGCAGGTGCGGAAGGATCTTTCCCTCTTCGGGTCGTTCGGCAAGCGCGGCCTCGGATATCCTGTCGCTGAGCTTGCCAACCGGATCCGTGAGATCCTCGGGATCGAACGTGAATGGCGCGTGGTCATCATTGGTGCCGGGAAGATCGGTCTCGCGCTCGCCCAGTATCGTGGCTTCGCGCAGCGCGGCTTCCAGGTCAAGGCCGTCTACGACAGCGATCCGGCCAAGATCGGAACGCGAAGTGACGGATTCGTGATCCGCGCGCTCGACTCGCTCACCAGCGATGCCCGCGAGGAGCCGGTGGACATTGCCGTACTCGCCGTACCAGCTCCCGCGGTGCAGCGCGTCGCCGACCTCGTCGTGGACGCCGGAGTGAGGGCAATCCTCAATTTTGCGCCGCACCAGCTCAAGGTCCCGCCGCATGTTGCCGTGAAGACGGTGAACATGGCCATGGAGCTCGAAGGACTTTCCTTCGTGCTCACGAATCACGAGGACTGACCTGTCGGACTGCCTGGAGCAGCACGAGAAACTGCTCGGGCGTCAGGCGCTCCGGCCGGGTTTCTCCGCTCACGCCGGCGTCATCCAGCAGGCGCGACGTCGTGGCGACGTCGAGGCCGAACAACGTGCGAATGACGCGCCGCATCTGCTTGCGGCGAAGTCCGAACGCACCCTGCACGAAGCGTCGAAAGGCGTCCTCCATGCCGGGGACCACGAGCGGCTTCTCACGCGGCGTGAGCCGCACCGCGGCGCTTTCCACCGACGGCGGCGGCTGGAATGCGCCGGCGGGGATTGCGAAGAGCGTGTTCACGGTGGCCACAGCCTGCACGTTGACGGACAGGGCGCCGTAGGCGTCATCGTCCGGGGTCGCCGTGAGGCGTTCGGCCACCTCTCGCTGCACCACAAACACCGCGCGCGACGGGCGGGGCGGCTCGAGCGCGTGAAAGAGAATCGGCGTCGTGATGTAATAGGGGATGTTGCCGATCAGCGCGTAGTCCTCACCGCCCACATCGCCCAGTGACGTCCGCAGCGCATCGCCCTGCACAATGGTCACGCGGTCATCATCGGCGTATCGTTCGCGCAGCACATGAGCCAGCGCGCGA
The DNA here is from genome assembly GCA_036393195.1 of Gemmatimonadaceae bacterium. Taxonomy (GTDB): domain Bacteria; phylum Gemmatimonadota; class Gemmatimonadetes; order Gemmatimonadales; family Gemmatimonadaceae; genus JADGGM01. Next base: position 21,467 of record DASVWN010000076.1, read on the forward strand.
TCCAGCTCGATTGCGACGACGCGGCCGGCGCGTTCCCGAAGCCGCTCCGTGAGCGCGCCGCGACCGGGACCGATCTCCACCACGGTCTCAGCGGGACCGGGCGCCAGCGCATCCGCAATGCGGCCGAGGATCCGCGGATCGGAGAGGAAATGCTGACCGAGCCGCTTGAGCGGCGGCGGCAGCGCATCGCCGCGCCTCGGCATGATGGGCGCTGCCGTCAGCCGCGCATCAGGACGAGCGCGAGATCATCGCGTTGTACGGTGCCGCCGGCGTGCTCCTCGAGCTCGTCGAGCACACGATGCAGAATCACATCCGGCGCTTCAGTACGGTAGCGACACACGATGTCGGTCACCGGCTGCTCGCCCAGTCGCGCGTCGAAGCGGTTGCGCGCGTCGCTCACGCCGTCGGTGAACAGGAACAGCAGGTCTTCTCCCGCGCGCCAGGGTCGCGTCGCCGACGACGGACTCGCTTCCACCATGCCGAGTGGCGGATCGATCGCCGCCAGCCGCTCGCAGCGACCGTCCATGCCGATCAGGTAGGCATGCGGGTGGCCGGTATTCGCGTAGCGCAGCACACCTGCCGCCGGGTCGATGATGCCGTAGAACACCGTGATGAACATCTCAGTGGAGACGAGTTCGTCGCGCACCGTACGCAGCAACGCCGCCAGCATTTCGCCAGGGTCGCTGGCGGCCTGCGCGTGGATAGCGGAGGCACTCATGGCGAGCGCCATGATGAGCGCGGCGCGGTACCCATGGCTCGACACGTCACCGATCATCACGCCGGTGCGGCCACCACCCAGGCGGAAGAGGTTGTAGAAATCCCCACCGACGCTTTCGGCGGGCACGACACGGGCCGCCACTTGCGCCTCGGGCTCTACCAGCTCGGTGCGCGGGAGCAGCTTCATCTGCAGGTCGTGCGCGAGCTCGAGTTCCTGCACCAGTCGCTGCTGGCTGAGCGAGGCACGCACGAGGCGCGCGTTCTGAATCGCCGTGCCGATTTGTGTGGCGATGGCGCTCATCAACTTCTGGTCACCGGCGTTGAAGGGGTGTCCCCCCACGCGGTCGGACAGGTTCAACACGCCCAGCGGTTCCGCTTCATGCGTGGGTGCCGTCCACATGATCGGAACCGAGAGCATCGTTCCGCGCCGGTAGAGAGCTTCGGACGGACAGGGATCCGCATCACCCTCCTCCGTGATGATGGCGCGCTGCTCCCGGAACGCGCGTGCAGATACGCTGCATTCATCCCCCAGCGCGATCGGCGGGACGTCGAGCGGCGGCGCGCCGAGCACCGCCACCGCCTGCAGCGTGTCCGTGACGCCGTCGTGGACCAGGATGGAACCGCGACGCGCCCCGACGGTGTCCGAGATCTCGCCGAGAATCGTGGCAGCCGCTTCTTCGAGCGACACGGTACGCCCGAGAATCTCGGTGATGGTATAGAGCAGATTGATCTCTTCGTACCGCTCGGCCAGTTCGTTGGCGGCGTGTTCGACTTCGATGGAGGAGTGGAGGTACTGGGAGACGACAGGAAGGAGAAATCGGGCGCAGCGTTCGGGCGAAGCAATGGCATCAGAAGCAGGTCCGAGGACGAGCCATGCACGACGGCGTCCCGGTATGCTTGCGACCAGAACCGGTCCCCCGGGTGAATCGACCGTGACGGGGGGCCCACTGTCGAGCGGCGGCGTCCATCCCAGAATGCCGACAGCGGGCACGGAGGTCGCGACACGCGTCGGGAGATGCCCCTCCTCACCCAGCCAGACCGCCGCGCTGCAGCCGGTGGCATCGCGGAAGCTGGAGAGGATCGTCGGCAGCTCAATCATGCCGGTGCAACGTCATACGGACGACGTTCCCGTGATTCGTGAAGCTTTCGACGCGGTCCATGAGGCGCGCCATGAGGAAGAGGCCTCGCCCATCCTCGCGCACGATGTTCTCCGGACTGGTTGGATCCTGCATGCAGGCGAGCAGGTCGAAGCCCGAGCCTTCATCCACGACTTCCAGAATGACGCGCTCGCGGTTGACATCGCAGTGAATCCGTACGAAGCGCTGGCTGACGTCGGCGTTGCCCCGCAGGATCGCGTTGGAGAGCGCCTCGGTGAGCGCGACCGGCAGGTTGAGCGTGACCTGTCGAGGGTGATACGCCAGTCGCGACACCTGGTGCGTGACGACTTCGACGACACGCTCGATGTAGCGCACGTCGCTCGGAATCTCGAGCTCCAGCGCAACGTGCAGGCTGTCCAGCAGCGGCGTGCCGCCGCGATCAGGACGGGACGACATCCTGCTCTGGTTCAGAATGACTGGAGCGCCCGTTCACGAGTGTCCGTGATCTGGAAGAGCGTGTCGAGCTTGGTGAGCTCGAAGAGGGTCTTCAGATCATCGTTGAGATTCGAGAGCCGCAGCTCGCCACCCTGCTCGCGAATCTTCTTGGACAGCGATACGAGGACGCCCAGCCCCGAGCTGTCGATGTAGCCGGTCTGGCTGAAGTCAATGAGAAACTTGCGCTCCCCCTTTTCGAGCTCATCGAGCACCTTCTGTTTGAGCTCCTGCCGGTTGCCGACGATCAACTGACCGGCGACGTCCACCACCACCACTTCACCATTCTTCTGCATCGCGAAACTCATGGATCCGTCTCCCGTCGAATTCCACCCGTGATTACGCGCCCCGTCTCATCCGCGATCAGCGCGGTGACCGCGGCAACATTGATAATGTCATCGACACCGGCTCCGCGCGAGAGATCGGAGCAGGGCCGGGCGATACCCTGCAGGACCGGCCCCACCGCGATGGCCGGCACGAGCCGCTCCACGAGCTTGTAGGCGATGTTCCCCGCGTCCAGCGAGGGAAAGACCAGCACGTTCGCCGCGCCCGCCACGATGCTGCCCGGTGCCTTGCGCATGGCGACCGACTCGACCAGCGCGGCATCGGCCTGGAGTTCTCCATCCACCAGCAACCCGGGCGCCTGCTGCCGCACCAGCGCGACGGCCGATCGCACCCGGTCCACGGAACTACCCGACCCACTTCCCAGCGTGCTGTACGATAGCAGCGCGACCCGCGGTTCGTCGCCGACGACCTTGCGCCGCGCGGCGGCTGCGGCCAGCACGATCTCCACAAGCTGCTGGCTGGTTGGCTCCGGCACAACCGCGCAGTCAGTGAACGTCAGAACGCGCTCCGGCACTCCGGATCTGGCGGGCAACGCCAGATAGAACGCGCTCGAAACTGTCGCGCCGGCATGCGCGGCGCCCACGCACCAGAGGGCCGCACGGACGACGTGTGCAGATGCATGAACCGCGCCCGCGACGCAGCCATCGATTTCGTCGAGCGCCACCAGACCGTCGGCAAAGAAGAGCGGATCCTGAGCGAGCACTCCCGCCTCAGCGGCCGAGAGTCCCCGCGCCGCGCGACGGCGCAGCAGCAGGTCCGTCACGGCTGCGAGCCGGGGATCCTCAGCGGGGGCAATGCAGGAAATTTCCGCGTCCGTGAACGCGCGGCGGAGCTCGCCGGCATCCGATGGGAGCACGGCGACGGGTTCCACGATGCCCAGGGACTTGAGCCGGTGCATGGCGGTTTGCGTGCGCTCGTCGCCGCATTCCGGAAAGGCAATACGGCGGCGGCGAGCGGCCGCACGGCGGCGCAGATCGTCGATGAAGCTCACGCGCTCCGGAAGCGTTCGCGGAGTGCCGCGTGCACCACCGGGTTCACGAGCTCCTTCGTCTCGCCGCCGAAGCGCGCGACCTCGCGAACGAGGCTGGAGCTGACATACGTCAGGTCGAGCCGGGGCATCATGAACACCGTTTCGAGATCGGGATTCAGGTGGCGATTCATGAGTGCCATCTGGAACTCGTACTCGAAGTCCGCCACCGCGCGAAGTCCGCGGATCGAGAGGGTGGCGCCGACGTCGCGCGCGAAGTTCACGAGGAGCCCGTCGAACTGCCGCACGTCGACGCGCGAGTCCTTCACGCACGCCTGGATGAAACGCATGCGCTCCTCGACGGGAAACAGCGGCTGCTTCGCGACGTTCGTCGTCACGGCAATCACCAGATGATCCACGAACACCAGGCTGCGCCGGATGAGATCTTCGTGGCCACGCGTGATGGGATCGAAGCTGCCGGCGTAGATGGCGGTGATCATGGGTGGGGTAGTCTGGTGGCGGGATCGGGTGGAGCGTGCGAGTCGCGGGGCGCGGTCCGGCGGAAGATGGTGATGGCGGTGTCGCCGTAGCGGCGCAGATCTCCCGCATGGGACAGTGGCTCACGGATCGAATGCTCGACCGCCAGCACGGTCGCGAAGGGGACGGCGTGCCAGCACGCGGCGATCCGTTCGGCGAGGCCCATGTCATAGGGCGGATCCGCGAACGCCAGGTCGAAGGCACCGGGGGCAAGCCGCTCGACGAAGCGAACGGCGTCGCCCTGATGAACGACACTCGCATCGCCCGCGTCGAGCGACGCGATATTCCGGCGCAGCGCGATCAGGCTCCGCCGCGACAACTCGACGAACTCGGTGCGCTCCGCACCGCGCGACAGCGCCTCGAGCCCCAGGGCCCCCGAACCGGCAAACAGGTCCAGCACGTGCGCGCCGGGAAGTTCGTACTGCAGAATGCTCATCCAGGATTCGCGCACGCGGTCCGCCGTAGGTCGTACGCGACGGTCCGTGGGCGCCGAGATGATCCGGCCGCGCCACCGGCCGCTGACGATGCGCATGGATCGCTACCGCCGGAGGTCGGCCAGCTTGAGCTGCAATTGCTGCCTTCCATTCCAGTCGTCCCGCTCGAGCTGGTAGGCGACGTCCACCGTCATGGAGTCCGCGAGGTCACGGGCGCGATCAGCCATCCCCCAGCCGAGAGCGTCCATCTGCGCATCGTCGACCGCCAGTCGCAGCTTGAGATGATCGCGCTGTTTGCCGATCACGCGAGGCGGCGACGCGAGCCGCACGCCCCGGGCAACGAACACCGGCTGCGGATTCCCCGCCCCATAGGGCTCGAAGTGACGCAGCAGTCGTTCGAGGTCCTCCGAGGCCTCGGGCAGCGGGACCGCGAGATCCACGTGCACGCGTCGCACGAAGTCGGATTGGGTGAGTCGCGTGCGGGCCACCGCGTTGAACGCCACGGCAAATTCGGCAACGCGCTCCGCCGGAAGGGAGACGCCGGCCGCGGCCTTGTGTCCACCATAGCGCGTGAAGAGGTGCCGGCACTCGGTCAGTCCGGCATGCAGGTCGAACCCGCCAATGGAGCGGCCCGATCCCTTACCTTGTCCCTCGTGCACGGCGACCAGAACAACCGGCCGGCAGAACTCCTCGACCAGCCGCGACGCCACGATACCGATGACACCAGCGTGCCACCCCTCGCGTGCGAGCACGATGCCATAGGTCTCGTCCAGGTCGAGCGCGGCGACCATATCCCGCGCTTCCGCCAGCGTGTCACGATCGAGCTGCTGGCGGCGCCGGTTGGTCTCCTCGAGGATGCGTGCGATGGCGTTGGCTTCGTCTTCGCTGTCCGTCATGAGCAGCTCCACGCCGCGCAATGCATGATCGAGCCGCCCCACCGCATTGAGCCGCGGCGCGATAATGAAGCCCACCCGACCCGCCGTGAGCGGCTTCCCTTCCAGTCCGGCCGCGTGAATGAGCGCGCGCAGACCAACGTTTCGCGAGTGCTCCATGCGCTTGAGCCCATGACGCACCAGAATGCGATTCTCACCCCTGAGCGGCGCAACGTCGGCAACGGTGGCGAGCGCCACGAGGTCGAGCATCTCATGCACTGGCGTGTCGCTCACGCCCAGCGCGCGCGCCAGCGCGAGCGCCAGCTTGTACGCCACGCCGACCGCAGCCAGATCCTTGTCCGGATACGCGCAGCCCGGCCGCCTCGCATTCAGAATGGCGAGTGCCTCCGGCAAGGCATCATCACGCGACGGCAGGTGGTGATCGGTGATGATCACATCAACCCCCGCCTCGCGGGCGGCGCGTACCGGCTCGGTGGCCGTCGTGCCGCAATCGCACGTCACGATGATGCCCGCATGTTCCTGAACGGCCGCGTGCACACCGGCCATCGTCAAATCGTAGCCGTCTTCGATACGACGCGGGATGAACGGCACGGCGTTGGCGCCCCAGAGGCGCAGCGCGCGGAGCAACAGCGTGGTTGAACAGATGCCGTCCACATCGTAATCACCATGCACGAGAATGCGTTCGCCGTTCCGGATGGCGCGCACGAGACGCGCCACGGCCACGTCCATCCCGGTGAACAGCAGCGGATCGTGCAGTTGATCGAGGCCGGGGCGGAGGTAGCGCTTGGCCCCGTCAATGTCGGCAAACCCCCGTTGCACGAGCAGGCGGCAGATGGCCTGCGGCAGGTGCAGCGCCTCGGCCAGCGCGTTCACCGCCGCCTCATCGGGCTCGTCGTGCATCACCCAGTGGGTGGACGGTTGGAGACGGTCAGCGGGAACGGTCACGCTCCCAAAGCTAGGGGCGGAGCCGATGCCGAACAAGCATCATCCCGTTGCATAGAGCAGCACACCGCAACCTTCGCACACCTCGATGGAGCGTCCAGCCGCGATGACGTTGCGACGCTGCAGCGGAATGGCCGTGTTGCACCGGCCGCAGGCCATGCCGCGCAACGGATAGAGCGCGGTGGACTTCTCGCGCCCGCGAATGCGTTCGTACTTGGAGAGCACGGAACGCGACACGTGCTGCGCACTCGCCTCGCGCCTGGCATTGGCGTCTGCACGCTCCTCGTGCAGCTTCGTCCGCGCGGCCGCAAGCTCCGCCCGCCGCTCCTGCTGGCGCTGATCGAGCTCCTCAAGCTCCAGTTCGTGCAGGTCCGCCGCCTGGCGCAGATCCGTTACCCGGCCAGCCAGCAGGTGCAAATCGCCCTCCTCCTGCGCGAGGGCGCGGCGCGTGATGTCGATCTGGGACATGGCGGCTTCCGCCTCTCGCGCCTTGCGCACACCGTCGAGCGCCGCCACGTGGCGCTCCTGGAGCGAGCGATGTGCCTCGACCTTGTGGCTCAGCTCACGCCGCTTGCGCTCTTCCGTTTCCGCGCTCTCGCGCGCCCGATCGCGCGCCGCCTCCACCGCCTCGCGCTCGCGATCGAGCCGCTGCTCCTGCACATCCAGCTCGCGGAGCTGCTTGTCCAACGCGGCAACGCGGCCGTCATTCTCCTGTAATTCCAACAGTGCCTTCAGATCCGGATGCACGCCCCCTCCTTCATTGTTAACGTCCAGAGTATCGCCTGGGTCCCGTCGCGCCCAGCGCGCGACGGTCCCGCGTCAGATTCGTCATCTCGCCGAGCAGCCTGTTCTTCTGTTCATCGCTCGCGAGCGACATCTCGCGCGACTTCTCCTGCATTTCGCGATGCATGGCGTCGTCGCGCAGGCGTGCGACCGCGCCGTCGAGTGCGGCCCGCGCGTCAAACCCTTCCCCCGGTGGCTCCGCGAGCAGCGTGTCCAGCAGCGGTCGCACGGTCTGGGGCAGCGCGTCCGCGAGCTCGGTCAATGACGCGTCCGCCGGCAACTCGAGCATCGCCGTGAACACCAGCCGCAGCGCGGGATGGGACAGCGCGTCGGGGCCGAGCTGTTCGGCGACTTCCTCCAGCCGCGAACGGTCGTGCACCAGGATGCGAATCAGCTCTCTCTGGGTGCCAGGCAGGCGCGGCGGACGGCCCGTGGTCTCTCCCTGCGCACGTCCGCGACTGGTGGCGGGGGTCCGGATGGTCCCGGGCCGCGCGACTCCCGCTGACGCCGGTGTCGTGCCTGCACCAGCACTCACTTCGCGCTCGAGCACCTCGCGCGTGACACCGAGTGCTTCAGCGGTCCGGGCCAGATAGATGTCGCGCGTCACGGGATCCGCGGTGGCGCGAAGCGTCGGCAGCAGCCGATCGAGCGCGCGCCGCTTGCGGTGCAGATCCGCGAACCACCCCTTCCGCTCCAGCAGTTGGAGCTTGCGCTCGAACACGTCAATGGCGTTGTCCACCTGTGCGGTGAGCTTCTCTCCGCCAAACTTGTCCACGAAGCTGTCGGGGTCCTCACCATCGGGAAGCGTCACGACCTGAACGGCCATTCCGTGTCGCAGCAGCTCGTCGCCGGCACGAAAGGTGGCCTTCAGCCCCGCTTCGTCGCTGTCGTAGAGCAGGTAGGCGTTTCTGGCAAAGCGCCGCACGAGCGCCGCCTGCGCCTCGGTGAGTGCGGTCCCCAGCGGCGCCACCGCCCACGCAAAGCCCGCAGACACGAGGCGCACCACGTCGAAGTACCCTTCGACGATCATGACGCGGTCATCACGACGGATGACGTGACGCGCCATGTGAAACCCATAGAGCAACCGGCCCTTCGAGAAGATCTTCGACTCGGCGGAGTTGAGATACTTGGGTTCACCGGGGCCGAGCAGGCGGCCGCCAAATCCGGCGCAGTTTCCCTGCGGGTCGAGAATGGGAAACATGAGCCGGTTGCGGAATCGGGGACGCGGCCCGCTCTGCTCGTCACGCTGCACGAGCACCCCGGCCTCGAGGAGGCGGGCGTCGTCAATGCCGAGCGCATTGAAGTGCGCGCGCATCGTGTCGGCATCGCGCGGCGCGAAGCCGAGGCCGAACCGGTCCGCCACCTCCTGCGACACGCGGCGCAGCGCCAGATAGTCGCGCGCCGCGCGTCCTTCCGTGCCACTCCAGAGCGTCGTGCGAAAGTAGTCAGCCACGGCGGCATTCACATCCCACAGCGGCTGCCGCGGATCCGGCCCACGGCGCCGCTGCTCTTCCTCCACGACAATCCCGACGCGATCCGCGACGTAGCGCACCGCGGACGGGTAGTCCATGCCGAGCCGTTTCTGCAGAAAGGTGAAGACGCTTCCTCCTTCGTGGCAGACGAAGCAGTAATAGATGCCCTTGGACGGCGACACGGAGAAGTTCCGCTTGGTGCCCTGGTGAAATGGACACGGCCCACGGAAATCGGCGCCGGTGCGGCGGAGGTTCACGTGCTCGCCGATGATCTGGACGATGTCCGCTGCCTGCTCGACGCGTTCGATGGTCTCGTCGCTGATCATCGGCGCCTCAGCGGATCTGAGCGATCGTCACGCCGGCGCCGCCTTCATTCCAGGCGCCCATGCGCTGGGAGCGGACTCGCGCGTCGCCGCGCAGCAACTCCGCGACACGCGCGCGCAGCGCACCGGTCCCCTTGCCGTGGATAATGCGCAGCGCCGGCATGTCCGAACGAATCGCCGCATCGAGCGCCTGCATCACCACCTGCTCCATCTCGTCCACACGAAGTCCACGCACATCAATCTCGCTTATCGCGTGCTCTTCCGGCAGGGTCCCGCGCAGTGGAACAGGTTCCGGCGGCGGCGCGCTTGCCGGCACGGGAGACAGGTCCTGTAGCGGAACGGAGAGGCGAAACGACCCCATGGCAATGAGCGCGTCCGCCCCGCGCAGCTCCAGCAGCTGCGCCGTGCGTCCGCCCAGCGCACGCACCGCCACCGTCGCACCCGGAGCGAGCGCCGCCACCTCCCCCGCGGCGTCGCCTGTCGCTGGCGCGGCGCGCGCCAACGCATCGAGTGCGGTCGCCTGCTCGGTGGCCAGTTCCTCCACGCGGCGCCGTGCCGCCCGGGCGGCGTCCGCTGTCGCGGCGCTCTCGCGCGCGCCCCGAATGGCGCGTTCGACCTCGTGGCGGGCTTCCAGAAGATACTGGCGTGCCTCCTGGCGCGAGCGTCGCTCCAGCTCACGTTCGGCATCCCGCAGCTTCGTCTCGCGCGCCGCAAGACGCGCCGCTCGCTCGCGCGCCGCTGCTTCGATGTCCGCGAGCTCCGTGTCACGCGCCGCCAGCGCCTGCTCCCGCCGTTCCAGTTCGGCGAGCAGGACGGCGACGTCGCGGTCCTCGCGGGACACGCGGTCCTCCGCGCGCTGCAGGACGTGCTCGGGCAGATGCAGGCGGCGAGCGATGCTCAGCCCGTACGACCGGCCCGGAATGCCCGTGCGGAGGCGATACGTCGGCTCCAGCGCCGCCTCGTCGAATTGCAGAGAGCCGTTGATGATTCCCGGCTGCTGCACCGCCAGCAGCTTGAGCGTGCCCAGATGCGTGGTCGCCACCGTGATCGTGCCGCGGCGCGTGAGCTCCTCGAGAATCGCCCCGCCCAGCGCGGCGCCCTCTGCCGGATCGGTACCCGACCCGAGTTCGTCAATCAGCACGAGCGAATTCGCCGTTGCCCGTTCCAGCACGTCACCCAGATTGTGCACGTGCGCACTGAAGGTGGAGAGGCTCGCCGCGATGGACTGCTCGTCACCAATGTCGGCGAAGCACTCATCGAATATGGCGATCCGGCTCTCCGGGCCCACCGGCACCGGAATGCCCGCCTGGGTCATGACCGCAATGAGCCCCACTGCCTTGAGCAGCACGGTCTTCCCGCCGGTGTTGGGGCCCGACAGCAGCAGCGTGCGCGCGGTGCCGGTCAGGTCGAGCGTGAAGGGAACCACGGTACCACCGGCCGCGAGCAGCAGCGGATGCCGTGCCTCACGCAGGACAAACCCATCTGCCGGCGATGCGAGGACCGCCGCCGTACAGTGGAAATCATCGGCGAACCGCGCGCGCGCGTAGAGCGTATCCAGCACGATGAGCACTTCGAGCGCGTCGGAGAGCCCATCGCGCAAGGGACGAAGCGCATCGGTGAGCTCGCCGAGAATGCGTTCGACTTCGCGCATCTCATCCGCCTGCAACTCTTCCATGCGATTCCCCGCCTCGATCGCCGCCGGCGGCTCGACGAACAACGTGCCGCGCGTTGCCGACTCACCGTGCACGATGCCACCGACCACCGCTCGTGCTTCCCGCCTCACGGGTACCACGTACCGGCCATTGCGCAGCGTGACCGACATGTCGGGGACGCGATGATGCGGCTCGAGCCGCGCCATGAACCGCTCCAGCATGCGCACCACGTCCGCGCCCGCGCCGCGCAGCTCGCGCCGGATGCGGCGGAGCACGGGCGATGCCTCATCCCTCACGCTCCCGTCGGCATCAATGGCCCGCGCGATAGCGGCCTCCTCGCGCTGCGCCACGAGTAACCGTCGCGCCAGTGGCTCGAGCACGAGCGCTGACGAGGGGAGGCGGCCATCGAGCAGCGTATCGTGCATGACGCGTGAGGAGCGCAACAGCGTGGCGATCGCCACCAGCTCCACTCCGCTGAACGCCGACCCGGCCGCGCGAAGACGCGCAAGCGGCGCGCGGACGTCGGGGATGGGCTCGGGGTGGATACCCGGGTCCGCATGAGCGAGCTCGCGCATCGCGGCGACCCGCGCCAGTTCCTGCGCGATCCATTCGGGGTCGGTACGCGGCTCCAGCGCGACGACTCGATCCGCGCCGAGCGTGGAGCTCGCGCGCTGCGCGAGCAACGTCAGGACCGCGGGAAACTCCAGGACCGCAAGAGCGTGGCGATTCACCGCTGATCACCGAGGCGCCCGTACCACACACCAGGCCCGCGCCGCTCAGCCACGCTGTCCGGCCAGCTCCTCGCGCGCGATGCGATTGATCGTGGCACCTTCGGCCCGTCCCTTGAACTGCGGCAACAGCGTTCCCATGAGCGCGCCGATGTTCCCGGCGCCGCCCGCAATGGCCGCTCGCACGGCCATGCGGATCTCCTCGTCCGGCACGTTTGCCGGCAGGTACTGCTCGATGCGGGCGGCTTCGTCGCGCTCGCGCGATGCGAGATCCTCGCGTCTCCCCTTCTCGTACATTTCGACCGACTCCCGGCGCCGCTTGATCCCCTTGCGAAGCACTTCGCGCACGTCGTCATCGGTGAGATCGCGCAGCAGTTCGATCCGCCGATTCTTCAGATCAGCGAGCAGCGTGCCAAGCAGCAGCGTGCCGGCCTTGTCCCGGGCCTTGCGGGAGCTGTTGAGATCGGACTGCAATCGGGCGAGGAGCTCGGACACGTCATTCAGGCAATTCGGGGACGACGCGTCTTGCGCCGGGCGGCATTCACTTTCCGCTTTCTGCGCTCACTGGGCTTTTCGTAGTGCCGATGCTTGCGCAGGTCAGACAGGATCCCGGCCTTCTCGCACTTCTTCTTGAAGCGCCGGAGCGCCCGCTCGAAGTTCTCATCGTCGTGAATGATGATTTCCGACACGGAGCCCTACCCCTATCGTGACGCGTGAACGCCGGTGCAGTGGCCGATCCCCCGGGAAGCTATTGCGCCCCGGCAAAAGGTGTCAAGCTGGCCGCGCGCGCGCGACACCACGCACGCCGCACGCACCGCTCATCCGGGCGGCCAATGCATGCGTCGCCCGCCGAGCACGTGCGCGTGCAGATGATAGACCGTTTGTCCCCCGTCCTCGTTCGTATTGAACACCACACGGTAGCCGGACGTGGCGAGCCCTTCCCGCTGCGCCACCTGCGTGGCCAGCTCGATGATGGCGCCAACGAGCGGCGTCCCCGCGGCCTCATTCAGCGAGCGCACGTGCGTACGTGGAATGACGAGCACGTGCACCGGCGCCTGCGGCGTGATGTCGCGGAACGCCAGGCAGTCTGCTGTTTCCGCGACGATCGTGGCGGGAATTTCACCGCGGCCGATCCTGCAGAACAGACACTGTTTCGTGTCAGTCATGATCATGCTCCACAAATGCCGAGAGTGCCGCGCGCGCCATGGCGACTCCCGCTATGGCCGCCGTCTCGAAGCGCAGCGTGAGCGGAGCAAGATGCACCGCCACGAATCCCGCGTCGAGCAGCGCGCCGCGCTCATCCTCCTCGAATCCACCTTCCGGTCCCACGGCGATAGTGGCAGGTGCGGCAATCGGCTGCATTGCCACGCGATCACCTCCGCAATCGAGCATCCAGCGCGTGCCCGCCGGACAGGCCGCAATCGCCCGCTCAGGCGTAGCATCCGGGTAGAGGATCGGGAGCCACGCACCGCCCGATTGGGTGAGCGCCGAGATCATGCGCGCTCGGGTCTTCTGACGGAACGTCACCCCTTCCCCGCGCGGGCTCACGCTGCGCGACCGGCGCCACGCCACGGGTCGCCAGGACGTCACGCCGAACTCCGTGGCCTTCTCCGCCAGCCAGAGCATCCGGTCACGATCGGCGATGGGCACCAGCAGGTGCACGTCGGGCAGCGGTGCGATCTGCTCAACGGTCTCGAGCGCGACCGTGGCCTGCGTTTTCGCGAGACGCACGAGCGTCCCCTCGGCGCGTGCACCCGCGCCATCCACGACACAAACGCGGCTACCAACCTCGACGCGCCGCACCTGAAGATGGCGTGCTTCGGACTCGCCGAGCAGCACGGACCGCCCCGACTCGAAGGGCTCGGCGGCAAAGAGCGTCGCTACCGCGGGGCGACCACGCAGCTCCACCAGTCGCCCTCGACAAGCTCTGCTCCGATCGCCCACCGCCCCCGCTCGAACTCGTGCCGCAGCGCCTCGCGCTCCGTCGCCAGCATGCCAGAAAGGATGGCCTGGCCGTCCGGCGTGAGTGCCGCGTGCATCCGGGCCGACAGATCGAGCAGCACTGATGAAACGATGTTGGCCAGGATCACCCGCACGGGGGCCAGGAGCGGCAGCAGCACGCTCGCGTCGCCCTCGATCACATGGACCGCGTCCTGGGCGTAGTTGCGTGCGACGTTCTCCTCGGCGTTGCCAATGGCGTCGTGATCCAGCTCGATCGCCGCAACGCGAGCCGCCCCCAGTCGCGCGGCGGCGATGGCGAGCACCGCGCTTCCCGTTCCCAGATCCGCCACGAGATCGCCCGGGCGGATGACATGCTGCATGAGCTGCAGCACGCCGCGCGTCGTCTCGTGCTCGCCGGTGCCGAACGCCATGGCGGGCTCGATGAGAATCGCGATCTCCGCGGTAGCTGTTCCCGCCGCGAGCCAGGGCGGAGCGACGGCGATACGGCCGACGTGATTCACACCCACGCGAATGGGCCACGCTTGCGCCCAGTTGCACGGTCCGGCGGGGGTGTACTCCACGCGGGCGCCGGCGCTCGCCGCTGTCACCGTGGCATCGAGCGCGACACGGTCCGCGGTGTCGCCCAGGTGGGTAACCAGATCACCGCTCAGTTCCTGTACGCCGGCGGCTCCAGCCTGCACGAGCGCGCGCACGACAGCGTCACGGGCATCCTCGGACACGCCGCACACGCGGATTTCCACCCACTCGGTTGTCATGGCGCGCTCGGACGCCGGCGATCAGGCACCCAGCGCCTCTTTCATTCTCGACCAGAATCCCTTGGACCGCCGGGCGGGTGGCGCGCCCTCCGTGCTCTGCAACTGCACGAGCAGCGCCTCCTGCTCCGGCGTGAAGGACTGGGGCGTCCAAAGCTGCACGCGCACGTGAAGATCACCCGATCCGCTCGCGTTTACACGCGGGAGTCCGCGCCCGCGAAGGTGGAAGACCTGCCCGCTCTGCGTGCCGGGCGGGACGCGCAGCGAGATGTTGCCGACCACATTGGGCGCTTCGACGTCGGCGCCCAGCACCAGTTGCGGGTAGGTCACCAGGACCTCGGTGTACAGATCCGCGCCGTCCCGGTCGAAGCGCGCATCCTCTTCAACGTCGAACACGACGAGGACATCGCCGCGCGGTCCACCCTGTGGGCCGACGCTTCCCATGCCACGCAAGGTCATGTACTGGCCCGTGGACACACCCGCCGGGATCTGCACCGCGATCGTCTTCTCGCCCCGCACGCGTCCTTCGCCCTTGCACTTCCGGCATGGCGTGTCAATGGTCTTGCCCTGCCCCGCGCACGTGGGACACGGCGCCACGCTGACAAACTGTCCGAAGAACGAGCGTTGCGCGCGACGCACCTCGCCCGATCCGCCGCACGTGGCGCACCGCGTCGGCCTGGTTCCCGATTCGGCGCCGGAGCCTTCGCACGCCTCGCACGTATCCAGAATCTTGATGGTGATCCGCTTTTCCACGCCTTCCGCGACTTCGGTGAGCGTGAGCGGAATGCTCACCTTGAGATCGGAACCTGCACGCGGGCCCCCGCGGGACCGGCCGCCGCCGAACATCTCCTCGAAGCCCGGGAATCCGCCAAAATCGCGCATGAAGATGCCCAGCGCTTCGGACAGGTCGACGTGATGAAATCCGCCACCCATGCCGCCACGCAGTCCGGCTTCGCCAAAGCGATCGTACGCGGCGCGCTTGTCCGGATCGCGCAGGATGTCATACGCCTCGGTGATGCTCTTGAAGCGCTCCTCGCTCTCCTTCGCGCCGCCGTTCCGGTCGGGGTGGAACTGCATGGCCAGCCGCCGGTATGCCTTCTTGATTTCTTCGTCTGACGCGCCGTGCTCGACGCCGAGCACGGAATAGTAGTCTGCCATCGTACTTGTGTGTCTCAGTGTGAGTCGTCAGGGTGGATCGGCGTCGCCGTGACGGCCGACGTATCGAGGCCCGGCGCGACGAAACCGCGCGACGCGCGCGCTCCGTGTGGGCTATTCCAGCAGGTCGCTGATCAATCGCGATGTGTGAGTCACCAGGGAAATTACCTTCTCGTATGGCATGCGCGTCGGACCGATCACTCCAATGACACCGGAAAGCGCTCCGAGATGATATTCGGCCGTCACGACCGTGAAATCGGAGAGCGCCGGATCCGTGTGCTCGGTGCCAATCGTGATGGAGATGCCGGGTGCAGCCGTGTGCTTCCGCAGCAGTGCACTCAGCGTCTCCGGGCGATCGGTGAGCGCGACGAGCTTGCGCAGATTGTCGCCACGCGCGAACTCAGGCTGTTCCGCCAGCACGGAGGCCTCTCCGAAGAGCACCTGCGCCTCCCCGAGTGGACGGCTGACCTCGAACAGTTGATCCGCGCCCTGAATGAAAATATTGAGCAACTCGCGCGCGCCGGCGGCCCCGCTGCGATCGCGCAGCCGCTCCGCAAGCGATGATCGGATTTCCTGGAGCGTGAGCCCGGACAGGCGCTCATTCAGCACGAACGCGACATCCGCCACGACCGTCTCGGCGATCTCGCCAGGCACCTCGACAAAGATGCTGCGCGCCGCACCTCCTCCCAAACGCAGCACGAGCAGCAGACGTTCCGCGGAGACGCGAATGAGCTCCAGTCGCTCGAGTCGCGTTTCATCGAGGCGTGGGGCAAGGGCGACCCCCAACTCCTGGGTGAGCACGCCGAGGACTTGCGCGGCACGGCGCAGGATCGCTTCAATCGCGGTGCCACTCCCGGAGAGTCGCTCGAGCAGCGTGTCCCGCGCGCCGGCATCGAGCGGAGTGAAATGAAGCAGACTGTCCACGTAGACCCGGTACGCGATGTCAGTTGGCACGCGTCCGGCAGACGTATGCGGATGGAAGAGAAACCCCTTGTCCTCCAGGTCGCTCATGGTGTTGCGGATGGTCGCCGGCGAAACGCCGAGGCCGAACCGGCGGGATATCAGACGCGATCCCGCGGGTTCTGCTGTTTCCACGTACGACTGGATGACCGCTGCGAGCACGCGCCGCTCGCGTTCGGTGAGCTCTTCTCCGGTCATAAGTTGAAAGCTAGTAAGGACTTCCAGTCATCGTCAAGCTGCCAGCCAGGGCATCGAGGCGAAGCCAGCCAAGCGGCGAAAGGCGAAGTCGGCCGTTCGCCATGATTCCCCACCCTTCCTCCAGCCAGCGCTGTACCTGGCCACGTGCTCTGCTGTCCAGCTGAAGGCCATCACTGGTACGCAGGCCAAGGTACACGCGTTCCGCGGCGTGCTGCTCCGGTGTGAGGACCTCCATGCCGGCCAGGGGGTCACGCGACTCGGAGACGGCGCGCCGCCACGCCTCGTACGCGGCGATATTCCAGCGGCGGGACGTGCCGTCGTAGCCATGGGCAGCCGGCCCCACGCCCGCATAGGGAACGTGACGCCAGTAGGCGGAGTTGTGCCGTGCCCGAAAGCCGGGTTGGCCGAAGTTCGACACCTCGTAGTGCTCGAAGCCGGCAGCCGACGCCAGCTGGTGCGCCAGAACGAATTCCCGTTCGTAGCGCTCATCCGGCGCCTCGATGGCAATCCCGCGATCACGCCATCGGGCTAGCGGAGTACCATGCTCGATCGTGAGGCCATAAAGCGACAGGTGGGTCGGCTCCAGCGCGAGCGCCAGCGTGAGATCACGGTGCCAGTCGCGCTGCAGCGCGTCGGGCAGCGCGAAGATCAGGTCGAGCGACAAATCGGTGAAGCCGGCGCTGCGCGCCGAGTGCACCGCGGTCGTAATCTGCCCGGCGTCATGCGTCCGATGCATCCACGCGAGCGCGGCGTCGTCGAACGACTGTGCGCCAATGGAGAGCCGTGTAATGCCGGCCGCGCGCCATGATGCCGCGGCGTGAGCCGTGATGTCGTCGGGATTTGCTTCGAGCGAAACCTCGGCGCCCGGCGCGAGTGTGACACGGTGCCGCAGTGCGCGCACGAGCTGAGCGACGCCCCGTTCGCCGAGGTGCGACGGCGTGCCACCGCCGAAGTACAAGGTATCCACCTCCCAGGAGCCGGCCGCGGAGAATCGCACGTCCAGCTCGCGTGCTATCGCATCGACGTAGGCCGCGACGGGAACGGTGCTGCGTACCGCGATGGAAAAATCGCAGTAGGAGCAGCGGCGCGCGCAGAAGGGAACGTGCACGTACAGGTGGCGCGGAAGCATGCTGAAAGGTAAGGACTGGCGCGCGTCATCCATCAGCGCCGGCGGATTTCGCCGGTGAGGGCACACTCGATGGCTCCGCGGAGCTCGAGCGTGGTCACGGCGGCGAGACACTCCGGTGCCGGGAGCGCGGAGCGGCTCGCCAGCGCGTCGAGGGTCAAGGCGCCACCAGCAAGTGCGTTCCAGACCGCCTGCTCCGCCGGGGTGTCAATTGCCGCTGTCGCGCGCACGGGCGGCGTTGCGCCGACGAGTGCCAACGCATCGGCGACGCTGGCGATGACTTGTGCGCCATCGCGCAGCAGCTCGTTCGAGCCGGCGCTTTGCGGATCGTCGATGCGCCCCGGCACCGCGGCCACGTCGCGGTGCAGATCCAGGGCGTGGCCGGCCGTAATGAGCGCGCCGCTGCGAAAGGGCGCTTCCACTATGATCGTTGCGCGGGCGAGCCCGGCAATGATGCGGTTGCGCCTGGGGAAGGACCCAGGCGACGCCCGGTCGCCGGGAAATTCCTCGGAGAGCAGGAGCCCCTGCACGGCAATCCGCCGGTGCAGATCGCGATGCCCGCGCGGATACGCCAGATCAACGCCGGTGCCAAGCACGGCGATCGTGGCACCTGTGGCATCGAGCGCGGCGCGGTGTGCGGCAGCATCGATGCCACGCGCCATCCCGCTCACCACGACCAGGCCCGCGCGTGCGAGCGCAGTGGCCAGCTCTCGCGTGACACGCTCGCCATACGGTGTTGCGCGACGTGTCCCGACGATGGCGACGGCCGGGCGATCCAGCAGCGCCGGGTTGCCCAGCCCGAACAGACACGGCGGCGGATCAGCAAGCTCCCGCAGCGGCGCGGGATACCGTGGCTCATCAGAAAGAATGGTCCAGATGCCGCGGTCCCGCGCGGCGGCGAGCACATCGTCCGCGCGCTCCAGCGCAGTGCGATGACCTCGAAGTCCGGGAGCATCATCGAATGCCCGCAATGCGGACCCGAATTTCGCAGTGAGGCTATGATACGTGCTGGGCCCCACGCCGGGCAGCAGCGCGAGCGCGAGCGCCTTGCGCCGCGGCTCTCCCTCAGGGTAGAGCGACGTCAGCCGCTCCGGAGGACGCCTGCGTGCGCAGCCGCAACAACTCATTCCACCATGCCGCAAGCAGCGATGCGAGGCCGAGCCGACCCACCGAGCTGATCGCATAGACGCCAAAGGCGTGCGGGGCATGGATGGGCGGCGGCTCCAATTCGCCGAGCAGATCCATTTTGCTGAACACCACGCAGTGTGGCTTCGTGGCCAGTTCCGCCGAATAGCGCTCGACTTCGGCGCGCAGCACATCGTACTCCGCCTGCCAGTCCATCGCGTCCACCGGAATGAGAAAGGCGAGGATCCGCGTCCGCTCGATGTGACGCAGGAAAGTGAGCCCCAGCCCGCGACCCTCGTGTGCACCTTCGATGATTCCGGGAATGTCAGCCACCACGAAGGTCCGATGATCGCTGAGTTGCACCACCCCCAGATTGGGAGCGAGTGTCGTGAACGGATAGTCGGCGATTCTGGGATGCGCGGCGGAGATGACCGAGAGCAGCGTGGACTTGCCCGCATTGGGCTGGCCGACGAGACCGACATCCGCGATGAGCTTGAGTTCCAGTTCGAGCGTGCGGGCTTCCCCTTCTTCGCCCGGCTGCCATTCTCGCGGCGCCTGATGCGTGGCGGATACGAAGAACGCATTGCCCTTCCCGCCACGCCCGCCCCGGGCGACGACAAGCTCCTCGTCTTTCGCGAGAATTTCACCGAGCCACTCGCCCGTAGTCGCGTCGCGGACGACGGTTCCCGGCGGAACAGGCAGCACGATACTGTTGCCCGCGTGCCCGGTCATGTTCGAGCCCATCCCGTGCTCACCACGGCCGGCGGCGAACCGCGTCCGGTAGGTATAGTCGAGCAGTGTAGCCAGGTTGTCGTCGCCGCGCAGCAGGATGTCACCGCCACGCCCGCCGTCGCCGCCGTCGGGTCCCCCCATGGGAACCCGGTGCTCACGACGGAACGACACGCATCCTGATCCGCCGGTCCCGGCCTCGACCCGGATTTCAACGCGATCAATGAAGTTGCTCACGCTGGCTTCACGCGGTTCCAGAGAAGTGCGAAACGCCGCGCCGCTTCCGGCGACACGGTTTGTGTCGCCAGCGCAAGAGCTGCGCCCACTTCAGCGGGAGATGCGCCGGCATTGAGCGCGCCGTGCAAATGGGCGTGGAGCTGGCGGTCCTGCTCCAGAACGGCGCAGGTCACCACGATGCACAGCTCCCGCAGTCGCAGCTCCAGACCCGGCCGGCTCAACACCTTCCCGTAGCCGTCCATGATCATCCACGCCTCGAGCGCGGGGTGCAGCTCCCGGACGTTGGCGCGCAGGCGTGAGTAGGTGGGACCGTACACGGTGGCGCACGTGCGCTCGCCGCGCTGCTGCCATGCCGCAGCCTTGCCAGGATCCGTGTCGGGATCTGACCTGGGCGCCGCGCGCCCGGAGACCCGGCGCCACTCACGCGCTGCGTTCAGCGCGCGCGGGAAGCCCGCAAAGAGATACGACTGCAGAATGAGTTCCTCCACCCACACGGGATCCACACCGCCGGTCACGGCGCGCGCCATTGCGGCGCGCAGCGCAACCTCGGTTCCGACGGCCACCACGCCGGCCAGCAGGAGCAGCTCCTGCGTGACCCGGTCGAGCGGCCCGATGCTAGCGGAGGAGTCGGACATCGGCATCACGAAATTATCGCACGGCCAAGCGAAGCAACGCGCCGGTCAGGCGATCGAACGGATTTCACCAACCGTCACGCCGCGAGTGTTGATGATCGGCGTGCGCAGGAAGGAGGCGAGAGGCGCGCCAAGCGGATCCGGCAGCACATCCAGCAACTGGAGCAACCGCAAGACCGCGGGGTACTGGGCGCGCGACGCACCGTCCTCGACCTTCACCGTGAAGGCGAGCCCGGCGTCCGGCACGGCAACCGTGTGAATGCCTTCGGCACCGACCTTCGCCAGGACACGGCCCTCGGTCTCCTCCATCAGCACCGTGTCGAACCGATCTGTGCCACCGACCAGAAACGGGCGGGTGACCATGGCGTGCACGATGCGCCCGGGCACTTCCTCGCCGCGCCGCGCGGCATCGCCCAGTCGCGCAAAGGCCCGGGCCATGGCGCGAAGCGGGAGTCCGAACGCAACAACGCCGCATCCGTCCACCGTCTGGCCGATATCCGGTGCGTGCACACCGGTCCAGTTCGCGACGTGTGCGAGCGCGGCATGCTGTACCGGATGACAGGACGACTCGTAGCCCAGCGTTGGCCATCCGGACGTGCGCGCCAGCGCCAGCATCGCCGCGTGCTTGCCGGAGCAGTTGTTGTGCAGGCGCGTGGCAGCTTCACCGGACTGCGCCAGGATTTTCGCGCCACGTCTTGTAATGGGATCGTGCGGGCCGCACACCAGGTCCCCCTGCTCCAGCCCGACGCATTCCAGCATGCGTCGCGCGAGCGCGACATGCTCCGGCTCGCCACCGTGTGATGCACAGGCCAGCGCCAGCTCATCATCACCCCAGGCCAGGTCATCGAACTGCCCGGACTCCACCAGCGCCATGGCTTGGAAGGGTTTTGCGCACGAGCGCCACACGGTGAAGAAATCGGGATCGCCGGCGGCGGCGCGCAGTGTCCCACGGGCGTCTACGACGGCCGCGTGCACGCGGTGTCTCGATTCCACGATGTCGCCACGCGTGGCAATCACATCCAGATCAAACTGCATTGCTGACCGTTGTCCCTGATGAAGACGTCGTCGTGCGCGACAGCGCGAGCAAGATTCCCGCGAGGACCAGCGCGCCGCCC
The DNA here is from genome assembly GCA_036393195.1 of Gemmatimonadaceae bacterium. Classification (GTDB taxonomy): domain Bacteria; phylum Gemmatimonadota; class Gemmatimonadetes; order Gemmatimonadales; family Gemmatimonadaceae; genus JADGGM01. Next base: position 42,840 of record DASVWN010000076.1, read on the forward strand.
ACGAAGGTGACACGCGGTGGAACTTCCCGGATTCCCGGCAACAGCGCGGCGAGCACTGTGGCGCCAACCGGCTCGCCCAGGACCGTGAGGTTCACCACGTACGCGGGCAGGAACTTCAGCGCCCAGTTCATGCCAGTGTGTCCGAGCAGCATGGGTCCCACCGCGAGCGCCACGAAAATCGCGAGCTCGCGTGGCGGCTGCGGCAGGAGTGGCACACGGGCCAGAGCAGCGATGATGAGCAGCGTGAGAAAGCATGCACCGTACACCAGCGCGACATACGGCCACACATCGAGCACCTGCCGCAGCCGCCGTCCTGCAAGATAATAGAGCGCGGCCGCAACGCCCGCGCCCAGGGCGAGCAGATCGCCCAGTACCGCGCGGCTGCCGAGTGACTGCGACACATTGCCGGCGTCGCCCCAGGCGACGATCGCGGCACCCGCGACCGCCACCACGATGCCGAACCACTGGCGGCGGCTGGGCCCTTCGCGCAACCAGGCCAGCGAGAGGAGCGCCACAAAGATCGGCTGCGTGTTCACGAGCACCACGGATGCCGCCACCGTCGTCATGTCCACCGAACTGTTCCAGCCCCAGAAGTGGAGCGCGAGCATCACGCCCGCACCTGCGGCCAGCAGTACGCCGCGCCGGTCGAGCAGCCGCCATTGGCGCCATCCGCGCGACGGCAGCAGGAACGCCGCGACGATGATGAGGGAAAAGAAAAGCCGCCACGCGGCAATCGCGAGCGGATCAGCGTGCGAGAGCCGGACGAGGGGAGCGGCAACCGAAATGCCGAGGATCGCGATGAGGAGCACGACGAGCACTCGCACAAGCTAACCGGCCGGGCCGGTCCGTGTGATGAATGATGGATACCGGAGCGGTGAGAGCGACTCGGTCTGGTCGCGCACGGGGTGCGCGCGTAGCTTCCCACGCATGTCTGTGCCCACCGGCCCGCTGCTCTCGCTCACCCGATCGCGTCTGTGCGCCCTGCTTGGCGCCGCACAGGGCAAGCGCGTGGCGGTGGTGGGCGATGCCATGCTCGACATCTATCTGCTCGGCGACGTCGAGCGCATTTCCCCGGAAGCCCCTGTGCCCGTGGTCCGCGTGCGCGAACGACGGCTCGCCCTGGGCGGCGCAGCGAATGTCGCGCAGAACGTGACGGCCCTGGGCGCGGCCAGCACACTGGTGAGCGTCATTGGGCGCGACGCCAATGGGACGCTGCTGCGCGAGATGCTCAGCGCCATCACGGACGACGGCGCGGGGCTGCTGGACACTTCGCGTCCGACCACGACGAAAACCCGGGTGGTGGCACGCGTGCAGCAGGTGGTGCGGGTGGATGAGGAAGACGATGGAGATCTCCCGGCGAGCGATGCGCATCGCCTCACGGCGGTGGCGCGCGAAGTCATTGCGCGATCCGATGCCCTGATTCTCGAGGATTACAACAAGGGTGTTCTGGTGCCGGGCGTGATCGAGGACGTCATCGCAGAGGCGCGCCGCCATGCCATTCCGATTGTCGTGGATCCGAAGTTTCGCAACTTCTTCAGCTACGCCGGCGCCACGATGTTCAAGCCGAACCGGCGGGAACTCGAGTCCGCGCTGGGCGCGACGCTGGTGCTCGACGACCCGGACGCGCTCCCCGTGGCGCTGCACCGCCTGGGCGTGACGAACCTGCTGCTCACGCTCGGCGAGCAGGGTATGGTGCTGGTCACGGACCAGGGATCCATCCACCGTGTACCCACGACGGCGCGCGCAGTGTATGATGTCGTGGGCGCAGGCGACACGGTGACCGCGTACGTGGCCGCGATGCTGGCAGCGGGTGCCAGCGCGCGTGAAGCGGCGGAGGTGGCCAACGTTGCCGCGGGCGTTGAAGTCGCCAAGCTCGGCGCGGCCACCGTGAACAGCGACGAAGTCATCGCGGCGTTCGACGAATACCAGGAGCGGTCCGGATCCGCAGGGTGAGCGACGACATGCTGACGAGCGAGGCAATCATGTTCAGCACTGCACGACATTGCATCATGATGAGCATCGTGACGCTGTCCGGAGTTGCGCTCGCGGCGGCCTCCGCGGCGGGCCAGGCGCATGCCACGACGAGCAGCGGGCTGCCGCGACTGCAGGCGGCGTCGCCTCGATCGCACGCGCCGGCCTCTCACCCGGCGGGTGGGCACCGCCACGGCGTGCCGCTGCTCGGCCTGGCGCCGTTTCTCTATCCCATCGTGTACGCGGACGACACCGGGGTTGCCCCAGCGGCGTCCGCTCAACCCACCGGGAGCAAGGTGATCGAGGTCGCACCCGGGCCAGATGGGCAGATCGTGGAAGTGCAGCGAATAGGCCCCGCATCCATCCGGCTGACGCGGCCCTCGAGCGGATCAGCGGTGGCTGCGGTGCGCCTCTTCCTGGCGGACTCGCTGCAGCACGTGCTCGCGCAGCAAACGCTCACTGACCCGCCGTACAGCGTGGTGCTCGAGCTCTCACCCCGGACAGCGTACGTCGGCGCCAGCGTGACGTATGTGAGCGGTGCAACCAGCACGACGGTATTGCCGTACATGCCGAGCCGGTAGGCCGCGCAATCGCACGCGTCCGACGGCACGCTTGAAACCGCGTGCGGGACACTGCTATCGTTCCCGGTGCGCGGGCCCTTAGCTCAGCCGGTTAGAGCAGCGGACTCATAATCCGACGGTCGCAGGTTCGATCCCTGCAGGGCCCATGTGGTTGGCGACAGTGCGGCTGACCGACATGGCCGAGATCGTACTACTCCGCAGTGGGCGAGGGCCGGCGCTGGCGCCGGCCCTCGCATCATCCATGGGACTCCCATACGACTGCCGTGCTTCGCCGCGCCGTCGTCAGTGCGCCGTCCCGGTCGGCGCGGGTGGCCGGCGAATTGGCGTGGCACTGGGCGCACGACTGGGGGTGATCCGGGTGGGGACGGTTCGTGCGGGCGAAATGCCGGGCAGTTTCCGCACGACTCGCGGTGCCGGCACCGGATTCCCGGCCTGCCCGAGTATGGGCGTGCGTGTGTTCACGCTCGGTCCCGATGCACCAGCCGCGTTCCCCAGCTTGCCGAGCGCCGCGTCACCCCAGCAATAGGCCAGGTCGTCGTTGCCGATGCCGCAGGTGAAGTTGCCCCCTGCGCTGATCGTCGTGAAACCCGTGCTGCCACCTGCCGCCGTCTGCGCTGCCCACACCGTGTCGGGACTGAAGAATCCGAGACCGAGTTCGCCATGCTGGTTGCTGCCCCAGCACAACGTCTGCCCGGCGGAAGCTCCCAGCACGACACAGGAATGCGTGGGACCGGTGCTCAACACCGTTACGCCGTTGAAGAACCCTGAGGGCGCTGTGCGAGCGATCGTCGGCAGCAACGCCGAATCCGGAGTGATGCCGTTCCCCACCTGGCCGAAGCGGTCCGCGCCCCAGCACCACGGTATCTGGTTGAATCCGATCACGCACGTATGATTGCCACCGGAGGACACCGCAGCGACGTATCCACCCGAGGACAGCGGCACCGCCGTGGCGAGATAGAGCGGCCGTGCCGACACGAGCGTGCTGTCGCCGAGTTGTCCGAGGCTATCCGCGCCCCAGCAGTACATGGTCACCGAAGCCGTATTGATCCCGCATACATGCGCGGCGCCGGCCTGCAACTGGTCGAAGGTGGTGGGCGCGTCGCTTACGGGGAACGGCGTATTGAAGGTGAGGGTCGAACTGTAGTCAACCTGAAAATGGTCGTTGTTACCCCAGCAATTGATTGCCTTGTTGGGCCCCTCCACCGCGCAGGTGAAGTCGGTGCCCAGCGCCACGGCTGTGGTGTTGGTGGCGAGATCGGAATACTGTGGCGCGAACGGTGCCGACACATTGGCGAAGCTGCCGTTACCGACTTCTCCCTTGTCGTTCTGCCCCCAGCACCAGAGCACATTCTGGATATCGATGGCGCACGTGTGATTGCCGGCCGCGTACACGGACTTCCACTTTGTTCCCCCACCCGTGACCTTCAGCGGATTCGACTCGCCTCCGCTGAACGGGCCAAAGTTGATGCCAAGCTGGCCGAAGCTGTTGTCACCCCAGCAGTACAAGTCGCTGTTACCGTCGATCGCGCAGGTGTGATTGAGCCCGGTGGCGATCGCATTCCAATTGGTCGTCACGTGCACGATCACCACCAGCGACTGCGGGCTGTTCGTGGCGCCTGTGGCCGTCACCGGCAGAGTGGCAACGTAGGTCGCCACCGGCAGCGACGAGATGACCGGCGCCACGGTAATCGTGGATCCCACCACCGACGAGCTGTTTGCCCATGTGGAGACAAACTGCTGGTAGGCACCAAGACTGCTCGCGTACACCGGACTGTCCAGGCCAATGGTACCGAGCGATCCGCCGCCTCCGTTGCTCACGGTGACCGTTTGCGCCGACGGGTCAGGCCCGCCCGCCTGAACGTCAAACGTCAAGGTATCTGACGAGAGGACCAGACTGGCGCCCTGCGACACAGTGAGCGTCACGGCAATGGTGTCAGGGGCGACACCGGGCAGCGTGGTGGTCGAGACGATGATGAACCCGTTGTAGGTGCCTGCCGCAAGCGCAGTGGTGGCGGGCGTTACGGTGATGAAGGCAGGTGCCGTCGTGCGATTGAGCGTCGCCGCCAGCCAACCCGTTGGCTGGCTCGCGCCATAGGCCACCGTCACCGCAAGGCCATCCAGCGTCGTCGAACTGACGCCGGCGTTGCTCACCGTATCCTCTTGCGCCGCCGGGCTCGCCCCGCCAGCGGCAGCCGTGAACGACATCGTCTTCGGGGTAACGCCGATGATCGGACCTGGAGCAACGGTGGCGGTCACCGTGTCGACATAGGGGCTGTTCGATGCCCCGGCAGAGGTGAGTGTCACGAACGCCGTGTCATTGCCGGGCGCGAGAAGTGACGTGGTTGGCTTGTACGTCAGTGAGTTACCGCCACCGCTCGCCGCCATCCACGCGGTCGCGCCGCTCGTGCCGCGGAAGGTCACGCTCTGGATCACCACAGGCGACAGGGTATCGCCCCCGCCATTGGTAATCTGGATAGTCTGCATGGTCAGGATCGAGCCGCCCTCGATCATGTTGAAATGCGTATTCGAGGGGGTGAGCACGATCTTTGGTGCCGTCACCACGTTGAGCGTGACCGCCACCGTCACGGGCGCCACGCCAGCCACGGTCGACTTCAGCGTGATGGTGGCGTTGTAGGTTCCAGCGGTCAGGCCGGCAAGCGCAGGTTGCACGGTGAGCTGCGCTGGCGCCGTCCCGCTCGACAGCGTCGTGCCGAGCCATCCGGTTGGCTGCCCTCCCGCGTAGGCGACGGTCGCGGTGAGGCCCGTGAGCGTGCCCCCACCCGTATTGGTGATGTTTACCGCCTGCGACGTGGGATTCGTGCCGCCCTGCACGCCGTTGAAGGCGAGCGTAGTCGGCGCCGGCGTGATCACCGGACCCTGCCCCACGGTGAGCGTCACCGTGAGGGTCTGCGGGCTGTTCGAAGCGACTGGAGACGATACCGGCACGAGTGCCTTGTACGTTCCCGGTGCGAGACTCGTATTCACGACGGTTGCGGTGATCGTGTTCCCGCTCAGGGCCGTCTGCAACCACGCGGTACCGGTTGGTTGATATGTCGTTGTGCCCAGGGTAACGCCCGAAAGCGTGCCACCGCCACCGTTGCTGATCGTGACCGTTGCCGGTGCGGGCGCGGCGCCTCCCTGAGTCGCGGCCAGGCCCACCGACGCCGGATTGAGCACAATGGACGGTTGCGGGGACAGGAACAGCGTGACGACCACGGGCTGCGGGGTCACACCCGGAACGCTGGATGTGAGCGTGACCGTGGCCTTGAGCGTGTCGTACGCCGAGGGAAGCGCCGCGATGTTCGGCTGCAATGTGAGGGTGGCTGGCGCGGTCGTCTGTGACAGCGTCGCGCTGAGCCAGCCCGTGGGTTGTCCGCCCGCGTAGGTCACGGCGGCCACGAGACCGCTCAGGGTGCCGCCACCCACGTTCGTGATACTTGACTGCTGCGCGGCAGGATTGGCGCCCTTGGCCACCGCGGTGAACGACAGCGAGGGCGGTGTCGCCAGGATGATGGGTCCCTGTCCGATCGTGAGCGTGACCAGAATCGTCTGCGGACTATTGGATGCCGCAGGCGATGTCACCGGCACGAACGCGTTGTAGCTGCCCGCGGTGAGATTGGTCGTGAGAATGGTCAGCGTGACCGTCGAACCGCTGAGTGTCGCCTGCAGCCAGGCGGTGGCCGCCGGCTGGTATGTCGTCGTGCCCAGCGCGAGGCCACTCAGCGTACCACCGCCTCCGTTGCTGATCGTGACGGTCGCCGGCGCGGGTGCCGCGGCTCCCTTCGATGCGCCGAAGGTGACAATGCTGGTGCTCAGCGTGATGGATGGCGCCGGCGCCAGGAACAACGTCACAGTCACCGTCTGCGGGCTGACGCCCGCGACGCTGGACTTCACCGTCACGGTCGCGCTCAGGGTATCGAACGCCGACGGCAGTGAACCGATATTCGGTTGCAGCGTGAGCGCGGCCGGCGCCGTGGTCTGGGATAGCGTGGCCGCAAGCCAGCCGGTGGGCTTCCCGGCTGCGTACGTCGTCGTCGTGGAGAGACCACTCAGCACGCCACCGCCGCTGTTCGCGATCGCCACGGTCTTGGCCGCGGGATTTGTGCTTCCTGCCACGGCGGAGAATGTCACGGCCGATGGGGTGACGCTAATGAGCGGCCCCTGGCCAATGCGGTAGACCACAGTGAGGTTCTGCGGGGAATTGCTGGCCGCGGGCGACGTGACCGGCACGATCGCCGTGTCGCTTCCCGTGGAAAGGTTGGATCGCAGAATCGCCAGTGTGATCACATTCCCGCTCAGGGTTGCCTGCAGCCATCCCGTCGCGCCCCGGTACGCTACGGTACCGAGCGCCAGTCCGGGGATCGCGCCGCCGTTCGGGTTGCTCACGGTGACGGTCTGCGCTGGCGGCAGTGCGCCGCCACTCGATGCCGCGAAGGTGACGATGTTTGGCGAAAGCTGAATTGACACGGCCGGCCTGACCGTGATCTGCGCGGTGGCGCTTCTCGATCCGGTCGCCGCCGTGATGGTGACCGGCTGCGCGTTCGCGGCGATGCCCTTCACCATGCCACTGGCGCTGACGCTCGCCACGGTCGCGTCGCTGCTCGTCCACGTGACCGTGCGTCCCGTGAGCGGCTGGCCGTTCACGTCAGATGCAACGGCAGTCAATTGCAGCGAATCGCCAACGACAATCGAAGCGGCGGCCGGCGTCACCGCGAGTGACGCCACCGGCGAAAGCACAACCGAGGGCAGCGTCGTGGTCTGATCGGGTATGAGTGAAACCGCCGAGACGGTCTGCACGTCGAGCACGGAGCTCCCCGACATCAGGCTGAGCTGCACGTTCACGACGCATCCAGGTCCCGGTACGAGACGTGCCTGGTCGGCATCGCACCCCGCGAGATCCACAGAAACGGGAAACGATGAGGCTCCCGTGGCCAGCGGGAAGGTCTGGTCGAAAATGGTAACCGGGACGGGATCGCTGTTCTGAACCGCGCGCAGGTAGAAGACGCCTACCCGGAGCTGCGTGGCCCCCGCGCCATTGATCTGAGCGGATATGGCAAGACCCGCTGCCTGACGCCGCGGCGCGCTTGGTGAGCTTTCCTTCTGGCAGCTCGCCACGCAGAGTACCGACAGCATCGCGAGCGGCGCAGCCCAGCGTCGGGCAATTCGCCGCAGCAGCCCCTCACACTTGGACGCCACGCACCGCATCTCCCCCCGTTCGCACCATGCCCCGGACGTTGGGCATCAGGTTGCGATCGGAGCGCGAATATACGCGCCGGCCGCGCCGCGTCAATCAGACGAGCGCCAGACCGGATCAGCGACAGCGCGCCGCACCGCCTACAGGAAGAGTTTCAGCGCATCCACCACGACGTGATAGATCCCCCAGACCGCGGGGATCCCTACCCAGAGCCAGGAAAAGATGAGGATGCCGCGTTCGCGCGCATCCGGCGCGGTGCGCTGATAATCCAGCACCCCATGTGTGTTAGACATTCTGGCCCTCCGGAGTACCCGTGATGGAAGTGCCGCCGGCCTTCGGCGTGTCAGGCACGTTCATTTCGCCCGTGAAGTAGTGCCTGGCCAGCACCGGCCGCACGAGCCAGTTGCAGATGAGCCCGACGAACAGCAGGCACGCCATGAGGTACATCGTCACGGAGTAGGCATCGGCCTTGGGCACGCCGCGGTTGATCTGGTATTCGCGAATGTAGTTGACGAGCACCGGGCCGAAGATGCCGGCCGCGGACCAGGCGGTGAGGAGGCGCCCGTGTATGGCGCCCACGTGCATCGTCCCGAAGAGATCCTTGAGGTACGCCGGAATCGTCGAGAAGCCGCCACCATACATGGAGAGGATCACGACAAAGGCGAGCACGAACAGGGCGACGCTCTGCATTTGTCCGGTGTGCGGGACGAACGCGTAGAGCGCCATGCCAAGAATGAAGAACGTGGCGTACGTGGCCTTTCTTCCAATGTAGTCCGAGAGCGATGCCCAGCCGAATCGCCCCGCCATGTTCGCCAGGCTCAGCAGCGCGACGAAACCCGCGGCGGCCGCAGGCCGATTGCCGTGGAAGAACATCTCCTGAATCATCGGCGATGCCTGCCCGAGCACGCCAATGCCCGCCGTGACGTTGAGGCACAGCACCCACCACAGCAACCAGAACGGCAAGGTACGCATCGCCTTGTTCACGGTCACGTTCGCGGTCGTGACGAGTTTTCGGGGTGTGGCCGGGGCCGTCCAGCCAACCGGCTTCCACCCGGGACGCGGCAGGCGCACACTGAACACACCGAACATCATGAAGATGAAATACAGCACCGCGAGCGACACGAACGTCGGAGCGACGCCCTGGGATCCGGGGCCCCGGAAGTGAGCCATGAGACGCACGGAGAGCGGAGACGCGATCATCGCGCCGCCGCCAAAGCCCATGATGGCCATGCCGGTCGCCATGCCCGGGCGATCGGGAAACCAGCGAATGAGGGTGGAGACCGGCGAGATATAGCCAATGCCCAGCCCGAAGCCGCCCAGCACGCCGTATCCCAGCAGGAGAAGCGGAAAGTTGTGCAGGCGGATGCCGATCGCGCCAACGAGGAATCCGCCGCTGAAGCAGCATGCGGCGGTGAACATGGCCTTGCGTGGACCGACGCGCTCGAGCCATTGGCCGAACAGCGCCGCCGACACGCCGAGAAAGACAATGGCCGTACTGAACACCCAGCCGATCGTGCTGAGCTTCCAGCCCTCCTGGTTGTGCAGTGGGAGATTGAAGACGCTGAAGGCGTACGCCTGGCCAATGGCAAGGTGAATGGCCAGCGCCGCCGTCGGTATGCGCCAGCGGTTGTACGTTGGCGCAGCGATGGTGCGATCCCGGTCGAGGAAGGAGAAGAGGGCCATGCGGCTGTCTCCGCGAGAGCGATGAACCGGCCCGAACCCACGCGGTTCGGAATTCGTTGGGAGCGCCATACATTACACGGCGCCCGTACCTCACGCCACTACCACCGCGTCAGGCCCAGGGTTAAACTTGGGCACGCTCGGCGCCACGGCGCCGGTCGCGGTCGCGTAGCTCAGCTGGTTAGAGCGCTGGTCTCACATACCAGAGGTCCGGGGTTCGAGTCCCTGCGCGACCATGCGGTGCAATCCGGGTCCGACTCCCCCTGAGTCTGGTCCGGCTCGTGTCGGGACGCCGGTGAGCCCGGGTTCTCGGTACCGCGATCTACCCCGCGGCGCGCACCGTCACGGGACGCACGCCCTCCTCGGTTGCTTCGTACTGCTCGCCGCACACGGTGCACGCCACAGTAACCGGCAGGGCAATGTGCGCGGGCAGCGGGAGCCTCTCACCGCACTGGCACATCCAGCCCATGCGGCGCGCGGGGACCCCGGCCATCATTGCGTACGGCAGCACATCGCGCGTGACCACCGCGCCCGCCGCAACGAACGCATACTCGCCCAGCGTGTGGCCACAGACGACGGTGGCGTTGGCACCTATGGAGGCGCCGCGCCGCACGAGCGTCGCGCGGTATTCGTGCTTTCGCGACACATGGCTGCGTGGGTTGATCACGTTGGTGAACACCATGGAGGGCCCCAGAAACACGTCGTCCTCGCACGTGACCCCCTCGTACAGGCTGACGTTGTTCTGCACCTTCACGTTCCGGCCGAGCGTCACGCCCGGCATCACGACCACGTTCTGTCCAAGGCTGCAGGACTCGCCGATCACCGCGCCGGACATGATGTGGCAGAAATGCCAGATGCGCGTACCCTTGCCGATCAGCGCGCCATCATCGACGTAGCTGGATTCATGCGCGAGCGCGCCGCTCTGCAGCTCCACCATTTCACTCATGCCTGGCGCCGCTCTCTCGAGAAGGCGCGCAGCGGCAATGCGATTTCGCGCTCCGCGCGCGCCGACTCGTACATCGCCAGGATCAGCTCCAGCGACTTGCGCCCTTCACGACCATTCGTGTCCGGAGCAGCTTCACCACGCAGCACCTTCACGACGTTCTGGTAGTACGGACGATGCCCCGATCCGTAGACCGAGAGCGGATTCGCCGCCGCCTTGAGCAGCTCGGCCTCGCGATCAATGTCGTCGTACGACGCAAACTCCCAATGTTCGATCCGGTTGAGCGCCGTCCCTCCGACCTTCACGGTGCCGTGCTCGCCGATGATGGTAATGGAGCCTTCGAGATTTCGCGGATAGGTCAGCATGGTCACTTCGATCGTGCCCAGCGCGCCATTGCGGAAGCGGAGAATCGCGACGCCCGTGTCCTCGCTTTCGATGCGACGCGCCAGCGTGGCTGTTTTTGCCGCGACCGTTTCCACGGGTCCCACCAGCCACTGGATCATGTCCACGTAGTGACTGGCCTGGTTCATGAATGCGCCACCATCAAACTCCCACGTGCCCCGCCAGGGCGCCATGTCGTAGTACGATTGGGGCCGGTTCCATCGCACAGTGGTATTGGCGAGGTAGATGCGGCCGAAACGCCCCAGGTCCACGGAGCGTTTGAGGAGCTGGATCGCGGGGTTCAGGCGGTTCTGCTTGACGACGAACAGTTGCACCCCGGCATCATCGCAGGCGCGCACGAGCGCATCCGCCTCCTCGAGCCGCGTGGCCATGGGCTTTTCGCAGATGACATGCAGGCCGTGCTCCGCCGCGAGAATCCCGTGGCGCGGATGCAGACCACTCGGTGTGCACAGCGCGACGACATCGAGTGGCGCGGTGTCGAGCATGCTCTGGTAGCTCGTGAAGCACGCCACCCCGGTCTTCTCCGCGGCTTGATCGGCGCGCTCCGGAATCTCGTCGCACACCGCGACCAGTTCCAGCTCCGCTATGCTCGATATCGCTTCGAAGTGCCTCTCGCTGATGCGCCCGCAGCCCACCACGCCGATTCGGAAGCGCCGCCGCGCGCCCGCGGATGCCAGCGACTCAGGCATTCGCGATCACGGCTTCCGGCAGCCGGCCGCCGCGCGCGGCGCACGCATTGCGCGTATCGACGAGGAGACGCGCGCACCGTCTGATGAGATCGTAATCCACGCTCGAGTGGTCCGTGACAATCATGACCGCATCCGCGGCGCGCACCGTCTCTTCCGTGAGTGGCACCGAGCTGCCCACGGCACCCGCCGGCGTGTGGCCGTCATCCACGATGGCCGGGACGTGGGGATCATGGTAGTGTACGTCGGCGCCGCGCCGCGTGAGCAGGTCCAGGATTTCCAGCGCGGGCGATTCCCGAAGATCGTCAATGTCCTTCTTGTAGGCCACGCCGACGACGAGCACACGGGCTCCCTTTACCGGCTTGCCAGCATCGTTCAGGCCGTCGGCCACCTTCCCCACCCAGAATGCCGGCATCTCGGTGTTGATCTCGCCAGCGAGCTCGATCATGCGGGTCTTGTAGTGCAGCGTGCGCATCTTCCACGCGAGGTAGTGCGGGTCCAGCGGAATGCAATGACCGCCCAGACCCGGACCGGGAGTGAACTTCATGAAACCGAACGGCTTGGTGGACGCTGCCTCGATCACTTCCCACACGTTCACGCCGAGCTTGTCGCAGATCACCGCCATCTCGTTCACGAGCCCGATATTGATCATGCGGAACGTGTTCTCGAGCAGCTTCGTGAGCTCTGCCGCCTCGGGGGACGTGACCGGCACGATGTGCTCAATGAACCGCTCGTAGAGGTGCTGTCCCAGCTCACAGCAACGGGCAGTCACGCCGCCAAGGACCTTGGGCGTATTCCGCGTGTGCCAGCGGCCATTGCCCGGGTCCACGCGCTCCGGCGAGAAGCAGAGAAAGAAATCCTCTCCCACCACGAAGCCGCGCTTTTCGAGCATGGGCAGCATGACTTCGCGCGTGGTGCCCGGATACGTGGTGGACTCGAGCACGATGAGCTGGCCCGGTCGCAACGCGTCAGCCACCGCCTCGGAAGCGGACACGATGTAGGACATGTCCGGGTCCTTCGTCTTGCCGAGCGGTGTGGGCACGCAGACGGAGATCACATCGCACTCGGCGAGGCGCGACATGTCGAGCGTTGCTTCGAGCAGCCTGCGGTGGCGGAGCATCGCGACGTCCTGCGGCGCCACATCCTTGATGTGACTCTCGCCACGATTCACGAGATCCGCGACCCGCGCCGACTTCTCGAATCCCACCACCCGCAGCCCCGCCTTGCCCATCTCCACAGCCAGCGGCAATCCGACGTAGCCGAGCCCCACCACACCGCACGTGACATCACCGTGCGCAAAACGGTCGAGCAACCTCTGATAGGTCGTCATGTGCATCGCAAGGACGGAAGTCTCACAACAGGTGCGCCGCAGTCGCGGAGCGCCCAGACGCGGACGCCCCGCATGGGGCATCGTAACCTTCGCCGGGCCTGATCAGTCTTACCGATGCGGTCCCGCGAGCGCGCGACCGACCCCTGAGCACCAGGCCGCGCGCTGTCGCGCCTCTCGCCGCGGTTCGGAGCAACATAAACGAAGCCTAGTGAGCGTACAAGCAAAAAGTCACCCGCTGCCCATTGCTCCGGAGCGCGCGTCGCTTGCGACGCTCGTGCCGTGCGCGCGCGGATCGGGCTGTCCGCTCGGCGTCGATGTGCCGGCCCTCGCCAACGCGGCCCTGCGCGGCGATCACGCGGCGGCGTACCGGATCGCGCGCGGCGCAAACCCGTTCGCGAGCAGTTGCGGCATCGGCTGCCATGCCCCGTGCGAGAGCGCCTGTCATCGCCGCACCTGGGGCGCGCCGGTGGCGATCGCTGCGCTCGAGTGGGCCGCCGCCAGCGGATCGGTACCTGCCCTCGCTGCGGCGGACATCCCCTGCACCAGTGCGCACGACGCCCGATCGGTTGCGGGCCTGGTCGGCCGCACGCCCGAACAGGCGGTGCGCGCGCGCCGCTCGGGGAAGCGGGTGGCGGTGGTCGGCGCCGGCGTGACCGGACTGGCATGCGCGCACGACCTCGCGCTGCTGGGACATCACTGCGTCGTGTTCGACGCGGCTCGCGAACCGGGCGGTGTGCTGACGCACGCCATACCCGGATTCCGGTTCTCGATCGCCAGTGCCCGTGCCGAGTGCGCAGCGATTCTCGCGATGGGCGTGGAACTGCAGAGCGACTATCGCATTGAGAGCAGCGCGGACCTGCGCGCGCTGCTGGCTGGAGAATTCGACGCGGTGTTCCTGGCGCTTGGCGCATCCGAACCGAGGGAATCGCTCTTTCCCGACCAGCCCGAGCATCCGGATGTGGTGGACGCCATGCACGTCCTCGCGCGCCCGGCAGCCTACACAGGGCGCACTGTCGTGATCGGAGATGGGGAGCTGGCGCTCGACGTCGCGCGCACTCTGCGGCGCCTGGCGCCGCACGGCGGTTCGTCGGCCGCATCCATACACGTCGTCCTTGAAACGCCTCTGGAAGAGAGCACGCTCCCGGGATCGATGGTTGCGGCCGCGCTGCAGGAGGGCATTGACGTGCGAGCCGGGTGGAGCGCCGCCCGCTACTTCACGCAGGATGCCCAGGTGCTCTCGGGTGTGGAGCTGACACGCCGGGCCGCGCGCGTGTCCAGCATCCTGGCGTGCGACCGCGTCGTGACCGCGGCCCGGCGTACGGCCCCCGCCGCGGTCTTCCGTCCTGACGTCGACCTCGATGGACTCGGCTTCATCCAGGTGGATCCGGAAACGCTGCAGACGTCCATGTCCCGCGTATGGGCCGGTGGCGCCTGCGCGTATGGGCATCGCGCCATCGCAAACGCGGCCGCCGATGGGAAACGCGCCGCGTGGCACATTCACGGGGCGCTCACGCGCCAACCGGTGCGCATCGCGGTCACCGCGCTCTGGGTGGAAGCAGAGGATCGCGATGCGGGGCATGCGGACCGGGCCCTGGCCACCCCGCGCGCGCTGCTGCCCAACGTCGTGACGCCGCCCGCCGATCCGTTCGCCATGCGCGAGCTCGGCGCCGATGTCCGTCGCGAGGCCTCGCGCTGCCTCGACTGCACGGTGGCGCCGGTGATCAGCGATGCGTGCACGAGCTGCGGCCAGTGCACGCGCGGCTGTCCCACGAGTGCGCTCACGCTGGTGCCAGGCGCGACGCCCGCGATACGGCTCGATCCGGCGCGATGCACGCGATGCGGCGTGTGCGTGCAGCTCTGCCCCGAAAGTGCCATCGCGATGCAACGCGCGGTCTGGGAGGAGCGATTGACCGCGGTTCCCGACCCGGCCGCGTTGCCGGTTCCCGCACGCGCCCGCTTCGCCACCCCCGTGGGCTGATCAGCTCTGATTCACCACCGCGCCGTGCTGCCGCAACCGCCCGAGCGTGGCGGCATCGAGCCGCGCCGAGACGACGATATGGTCGCCGTCACTGTGCTGCCCGAGCACTTCGGTCGCTCGGTGTACCTCGGCCAGGAGCTTGCCGTTCGTGAGCGGCACGAGCAGTTCGGTGACGGGGCGCGACGCCCGCACGGCCGTCACCAGCGCGCGCCGTAACGGCTCGAGCCCATCAGGCGTAATCGCGGACACGAACACCGAGTTGGGGAGCAGATTGTGAACGCGCTCCTGCAGCGCCAGCAACTCCGGCCGCTCGAGCCGATCGATCTTGTTGAAGACGTGCAGCACGGGAAGGCTCTGTGCGCCGAGTTCCGCCAGGACGCCGTCCACGACCGCGCGCTGCTCATCCCACGCGGGATGGCTCGCGTCAATCACGTGCAGCAGGTAGTCGGCGTCGCGCACCTCGTCGAGTGTCGCGCGAAACGAGGCAACCAGATCGTGCGGCAACTTGCGGATGAAGCCGACCGTGTCGGTCACGAGCACGCGCTGGCCGTCGTCGAGCACCACCTCGCGCGTGAGCGGATCGAGGGTGGCGAAGAGCCGGTTCTCCACGAACACGCCCGGCTCGGCCGCCAGCGCTCGCAGAATTGACGATTTGCCCGCGTTCGTATAGCCGACCAGGGCAGCGCCGAAGATGCCACGCCGGGCCGTGCGCTGGACGTCGCGGGACTTCTGCACGCCCGCCAGGCGCTCGCGAAGCGTGCGGATGCGCTGGTTGATGAGACGGCGATCGGTTTCCAACTGTGTTTCACCCGGCCCGCGCATGCCGATGCCGCCGCGGAACTTCTCGAGGTGCGTCCACATGCGCGTCAGCCGTGGCAGCAGATATTCGAGCTGCGCCAGCTCCACCTGCATGCGCGCCTCGCTCGTGCGCGCACGGGTCGCAAAGATGTCGAGAATGAGCTCCGCCCGATCCATGATCCGCTTCCCGATCGCGAGCTCGATGTTGCGTGCCTGCGCGGGCGACAACTCGTCGTCGAAGATGACGAGCGTCGCGCCCGTTTCTTCCACGACGGCCTTGAGCTCCTCGAGCTTCCCGCTGCCGAGGTACGTTCCGGGGTTGGGCCGATCGAGCACCTGCGTGACTTCACCGACGACCGTGGCGCCGGCCGTATCGGCGAGCTCGGCGAGCTCGCCCAGATGCTCGGCCAGTTGGTGCCGGGCACGCGTGCGCTTGAGCGGCGCGCCCACCAGCAGGACGCGCTCCACGGGCGCTTCGAGGGAAATGATGTCGCGAGGAATTCGACGAGGCCTCAGAGAGAGTACATCACCGGCGGCTGCCGCTGAACGCTGTGAACGTGCCCGTGCGATCGTAGGGAATGGTGAAGGTTCCCACTGACGCCCCGACCGTGACGTCGCCGAGCACACGATAATTGACCCTCCCGTTGTTCATGAGCTGGCGTCCGGCCGTGCCGACGCCGTTCCAACTGAAGGTGAGCGGCAGCGGCACCTGCAGCGAATCGCCGCTCTGCACGGTGAAGCGCGAATCACTGGCGCCCGACCCGAAGGCCACGGTGTCCACCATGAGCTTGTACGTGATGCGCGTGGCGTCGAGCTTGAAGTGGTTCGGATTGTAGACGTTCAGCACGATATCCAGGGTTCCCCCCGTGAGACTCAGCCCGTTGACCTGCACATCCCGCACCGTGACAACGGGATTCTGGTACGACAATGGGTTGAAGGTCGCACAGGCCGCACCCGCAGCCAGTACAATCGTCATGGTCAGCAACGCCACCGGTTTCATGTCCACTCCAGACAGTTGATCGCGCGCCCAGTCAGGAAGGTCGCTCGAGTTTCTCCTTCAATTCTGCCCACCACGCAAGGCGTTTGGCGATGTCCCGTTCAAACCCGAACGGGCCGGGCTCATAGAATGTCGTGCCGCGGAGACGCTCGGGAAGGTACTCCTGGGGGGCGTACGCCTCGGGTGTGTCGTGCGCGTACTGATACCCCTCCCCATAGCCCAGTTCCTTCATGAGCGACGTCGGCGCATTGCGAATGTGCATGGGCACCGGCTCGCCCGGACTTTCCCGCGCGGCCTCGAGCGCGGCGCCCAGCGCGCGCTTCGCACTGTTCGACTTCGGCGCCGTGGCGAGGTAGATGGTCATCTCCGCCAGCGGAAGATAGCCTTCAGGCGGCCCCAGCATGTGGTACGCATCGCGCGCCGCGACAGCAAGCTGCAGCGCGCGGGGATCAGCCAGCCCGACGTCCTCCGCCGCCATCGCAATGGCGCGGCGAAAGATCGTCATGGGGTCTTCTCCACCGTCGAGCAGCCGCGCCATCCAGTACAGCGCACCCTGCGGATCGCTGCCGCGGAGCGATTTGTGGTACGCCGACAGCAGATTGAAGTGCTCCTCACCGGCCTTGTCGTGGCGGGCGAAGCGCAGTTGCAACGCCTCGCGGGCAACCGCCACGGTGACGTGCCCCTTCTCTCCGACATGCTGCGCCGCGGCCTCCAGCGCCACGAGGGCCCGCCGGCCGTCGCCATCCGCCTCGCGTGCGAGCAGCGCCACGGCATCGGCATCCACTTCGAGTGCGAGGCGGCCGAGCCCCCGCTCGTGGTCCGCGATGGCGCTACGCACCAGTGCCGCGATGTCCGCTTCCGTGAGCTGCCGCAGCACGAAGACACGGGAGCGTGAGAGCAGCGCGCCGATGATCTCGAAGCTCGGATTCTCGGTGGTGGCGCCGATGAGCGTGACGGTACCGCGCTCCACATGCGGCAGGAACGCATCCTGCTGCGCGGTCGTCAAGCGATGGATCTCATCGACAAACAGGACGGTGCCGCGACCCGTCGTGGCCAGCCGCTCCTGGGCATCCCGCACGATTTCCCGCACGCGTGGCACTCCTTCGGTGACCGCCGAGAACGGCTCGAAGGCGCGATGGGTATACTGCGCCGTGAGCAGCGCCAGCGAGGTCTTGCCCGAGCCCGGCGGCCCCCAGAGAATGATCGATCCGAGGGTACCCTGCTCGATCGCGGACCGCAGTGCCATCCCCTGGGCGAGCAGGTGCTGCTGGCCAACGAATTCGTCCAGCGTGCGCGGCCGCATGCGCTCGGCGAGCGGGCGCGCGGCATCGGGAGGCTGAAAGAGCGACGGATCGCGTTCGCCGCGGCGCGCGCCCGAAGAACGCCGTCCCGGCACGTTCAGATCCCCACCGCGGCGCGCGCGAGGAAATACAGCCCGCAGCCCGCGAAAAACGCGAATTGCGTGCGCCACTCGCGCTTGCCCTGGAATTCCGGGATGAGGTTTGACGCGCCGACATACAGCGTCACCCCCGCTGACACCGCGAGCCCGTACGTCACGAGGATACCGAGCGTGTCGGTGAGCACCACACCGAGGATGGTCGCGATACCGAGTGCGATCGCCGCGTACAGTGCCTTGTCGCGCCCCGCTCCAGCCGCCAGAAAGAGACTCGAGATCGCCAGACCCTCGGGGAACTTGTGCAGCAGGATCGCCACGAAGACCAGGGTGCCGAGTGCCGCACTCACGTGAAAGCCCGACGCGATGGCGACGCCATCCACGAACGTGTGCAGGAGGAGACCCACCAGCGCCGTGACGCTCACCATTTCGGATACCTCGTGTGTCTCCTCACCGAAGTGAAAGTGCGGCGCGAGCGTGTGCTGGCTGAGGTGCACCAGCAGAAAGCCCAGCAGCGCCGCCACCGCGCCCGCGCGCCCGGTGTGCGCGATGGCATCGGGAAAGATGTCGGTGAGCGACGCCGAGATCATGAATCCTGCGGCCAGCGCCACCAGCACATCCAGCGCACCAACGCTCCACTTCGCACGCCACGTCACGGCGGCGGCGCCGACCACATTGGCCAGCGCCGCCGCAATCGCGTACTCCAGCGCCGTATGGTTCACGCCGCGGTCAGGTGCAGCGCGTCCGCCAGCGCGGCGACGGCCTCCACGAGCTCGGGTGCCTCCGGGTATTCGTGGTGCGACAGGCGCCAGCTCCGCGTGCGCACCATGCGCTGCTCCTCCAGCCCCTTCCCCTTCAGCAGATACAACCAGCGATCCGTTCGCGCATAGATGAACAGCTCCAGCAGCGCATTGAGCGTCACCTGATCCTCGCTGGTGAACACGGCGATCTCCACGCCGCCGTGCGCGGCCAGCAATGGCTTGATGCGCGCCAGCCCGTCGCGAACGTCCGGCAGCGCGAGCCTCGCTCCGGTCCATGCACGCCTGGTGCGCTCGTCGGTGATGGCGACATCCACCGCGGGAGGCAACTGGTCGAGCAGCATCACGAAGAGGTCGACGACGCGTTCGGCGTTGGCCACCAGATGGACAGAGAAATATTCGCCCTCATCGGCGAATGTGAAACCGTCGGCCGCGCTGCGAAAGCGCTTCCACAAGGACGTTTCCGGTTCGCGGCCACGAAAGAACATCGCAGTGAAACTCCCACTCAGGTCATCGGTTCCCGCTGCAGCGACGCGGCGCGCGCCAGCAGCAGCTCCCGCACATTCCGCGCGGGATCCTGCAACACCTCGTCCAGCAAACGCCGCAGGGTCCACCCCAGCCGCGGCCCGGGCGGGATGCCGGCGCGCTGAAGATCATTGCCATTCACCGCAAGATCGCCAATCTCCACCGGGTCGCGAAAGGCAATGCGCAGTGCGCGCCGGTACAGGGAAGCCATGGCGCGTGGCGGCGGCGCCGCCTCGCCAAGTTCGCGCGCGCCAGCAAAGCGCGCCGCGCCGAGTCGGAGCACCTCCCGCACTCGCGTACGGCCTGTGACACCAACCACAGCGCGTATGGCGCGATCGGACGGTGGTTCCGGTGCCGCAAGCATCGCCCGGACCGGCTGCTCGATGGCCTGCCATCGCTCGAGAATGCTCGCCACCCAGGCCGCATCCGAATTGGAGAAGCGCAGGCCCCGTGCCGTGCGGGCCGCCTGGGTGCTCCGCAAGTCTGAAAAGAACAGGACGAGCCGGCGCATTACGCGTTCGCGCGGGACGCCGCCGTCGGGACGGGGAACGGAATCCAGCGCACCGAGGGTGATCTCCGAAAGGTTCGCCAGTGGCGGGATCAGCACTTCGAGCGCGCCGCTCTCCCGCCACAGACGCAGCGCCGCCGATGGCTTCGCGACCTGCGTCATGGTCTTCTCCAGCTCTTCCCGCACTCGCTCGCGCGACAGGTTCACGAGCTCCGGGGCGCTCGCGACGATCGCGCGCCAGGTATCAGGCTCGATTGTGAATCCGAAGCGGGACGCGAAGCGCAGCGCGCGCAGGGCACGCAGTCGATCCTCGCGCAGGCGATCGGCCGCGCGCCCCACGGCGCGCACGACGCCGCGCGCCAGATCATCACGCCCGCCGAATGGGTCGCGCATCTCTCCCGATAGCGGCGAGACGGCAATGGCGTTGATCGTGAAGTCGCGGCGTGCCAGATCCTCCTCGAGGGACGCGCCGAATTCCACCTCCGCGTGCCGGCCATCGGTGCGCACGTCACGGCGGAACGTCGTAATCTCATGCTCGGTCCCGTGCACGTCGAAGACGCTCACGGTGCCGTACTTGATCCCCTTGGGCGCCGTGCGGCCAAAGAGCCGCTGTACCTCGCGCGGCCGGGCCGCGGTCGCCAGGTCCCAGTCGAGATGCGGGTAGCCGAGCAGGGCATCGCGCACCACCCCGCCGACGCACCACGTCTCGAAACCGGCACCTTCCAGCCTGCGGGCAATTTCCGCTACGGACGCCGGCACGTGCAACGCCCCGGCGGCCATGCCCAGTCTCCGCGCCATGTCGCTCCGTCGTGGAGGTGACTCAGTGGATCCCGCGCCAGCCCTCGAACATCGCGTGCAACTCGGCGCCGCCCATTCCCAGTCCCAAGGCGAGCATCAGATCAATCCGTGCCTGCTGGGGACGGCGCCCCCGCGCCAGGATCGCACCGGCATCATGCAGGCGGCGCGCACCGCCCGGGTAGCCGTACGTGAGCCCGACCCGCCCGCGCTGGACGCGCGAGGCAATCACGACGGGTTTCCCCTCCTCGACCCATCGCTCCACTCCGGGCACCATGGCCGGTGGCACATTGCCGCGCCCCATCGCGGCCAGCACGACGCCGCGTGCGGTGGCGCGCGATGCGTCGAGCAACCGCGAGTCGGCTCCCGCCCACGAGTACACGATGTCCACGGGCAGCGCTGGCGTCACCGGTGCAAGCGGGGGCGGGAGCGCCGGCAGCGCCCGCCGGAAAATCACCTCGCCGTCATCAACCACGCCTAT
Organism: Gemmatimonadaceae bacterium; assembly: GCA_036393195.1. GTDB lineage: Bacteria > Gemmatimonadota > Gemmatimonadetes > Gemmatimonadales > Gemmatimonadaceae > JADGGM01. The sequence goes on from DASVWN010000076.1 coordinate 63,860, forward strand.
CGGCCCCAGCCCCGGGCTCTCGAACGCATCAAGCAGGTGCGTATGCGCCTTGATCACATCCAGGCCCGCGAAGACACGGCCCAGCATGGTCACCATGACGCCGTAGCCGCGCGCCTCCGCACTGCTGGCCACGCGCGCCGCATCCAGCAGGTTGGCCGGCCCATCCCACCCCAGATCGCTGGCGGTCTTCATGGCACCGGTGAAGACCACCGGCTTGTCCGCCGGCAGTGATCGTGCGACGAGATACGCCGATTCCTCCAGCGAATCCGTGCCGTGGGTGACGACCGCACCGGTCACCTCGGGCCGCGCGAGATGCTGTGCAATGCAGGCACGCAGTGCCCACATGCGCTCCATTGTCATGTGCGGGCCCGGCCAGGATCCGAATTCCTCGATCTCCACGCGCGCCACCTGCTCGATGCCACGCGTGGCGTCGAGAATCTCCTTCCCCGACAGCGCCGGCACCGCGCCGCCCGCCACGGCATCGTGACGCATGGAGATCGTGCCTCCGGTGAAGATCAGGACGATCAGCGGCATGGGCCTAACCGCACAAGACGCTTCCGCCGTTGACATTCAGGACCTCACCCGTGATGTGCCGGGCGAGATCGGAGCAGAGAAAGACGATGGGCCCGGCGACATCCGCGGTCGCCGCGATCCGTCCGAGCGGAATCGTCGCCATGATGCGCTCACGCCCGCCATTGGCGAACGGAACATCGCACATCTCGGTATCCACCCAGCCGGGCGCCACGCAGTTGACCGTGACGTCGCTCGGCGCGAGCTCCACCGCCAGCGATTTGACGAACGCGATCATGGCGCCCTTCGATGCGGCGTAGTCGGCGTGGAACGCCTCGCCACGCTGGCCCGCTGTGCTCGACACCAGCACTACGCGCCCGCCCGCGCCGATCAGCCCGATCGCCGCCCGCGTCGTGCGAAACATGGCATCCAGATTCTGCGTCATCGTGTGCGACCATCGCGCGTGCGTCATGTCGGTCAGCGCGACGTCCTCGGGCGTCCAGATTCCGGCGTTGCCCACGAACAGCTCGAGTCCACCGAATTCGCGCGCGACGCGCTCGAAGAGCGAGGTCGTCCCCTCCTCGGTGGCGATGTCGGCGGCGTGCGCAAACGCGCGCACCCCGCGATCCGCCATCTGCCGCACCACGGCCGCCGCGTCCGCCTCGCGACTGCGATAGCCGATCCCCACGTCAGCGCCGCTTTCGGCGAGCATCAGTGCCGTTGCGGCACCGATGCCGCGTGCGCCTCCGGTCACGAGGGCGCGCTTGCCACGCAGCGAGATCATAGCTCTGCCTCCACGCGTTCACAGATGGCGTGGCCAATGCAGAGATGCAATTCCTGCGCGCGATCGGTGCGATCGGTCGGAATGATGACCATGCACGTGGCCAGCGCGCGCAACGCACCGCCATCCCGCGCCGCGAACGCCAGCACGGGCACGTCCCGCGCGCGTGCCGCTTCAGCGGCACGCAGCACGTTCGGCGAGGATCCGCTGGTGGAGTGAATGATGAGCAGGTCACCCGGGCGCGCGAGCGCTTCGACCTGGCGCGCGAAGATGTACTCGAATCCGAGATCGTTTCCGGCAGCCGTGAGCAGCGAGGTGTCCGTGGTGAGCGCCACGGCGGATATCGCGCGCCGGTGACGCACGTAGCGTACGACGTACTCGGTGGCGAGATGCTGGGCGTCCGCTGCGCTCCCGCCATTGCCGCAGAAGTACAATGTGCCACCGGCGCGGACGGTGTGCCGCACCATCCCGGCGGCACGCTCGATTTCGGGCATCAGGGTATCGGCGACGCGGAGCGCAGTCGCTGCGAGCTCGCGGAGGGCAGCGTCGAGGTGCTGGGTCATCAATGCCCCATGAAGAGTTTACGCAGGCGTCCGAGCATGCCGGCCTCAACGCGTGGAATGGGCATCACGGGCAGCATGGGCTGCCCGTGCAGGAGGCGATCGGCGTTCGTGTGCGTCAGCAGATCCGCCTGTTCGTCCGCGCCGATCTCGATCAGCCACTGGCGCGCCGAGCTGAGCGAGCGTGCGTCACCATGATTGTCGCTGGCGATGCAATCCACGAGTCCCTCCTCGAGCAGTTCGCGCGCGAAACGACTCATTGGGGCCGACCCGAAAATCATGATGGCGTCCATCTGGATGACCGCTCCCACACTGCGCCACTCGACGACCTGCTCGAGCGTGGCGCCGTGATACCGCTCCGGGTGCGCCAGCACGGGAATGACCCCGCTCATGCTGAGTCGCAGCAGCTCGCGCGACGCTCCGGGCGGGACGTTCATGCGGGGAAACTCCACGAGCGCGGCGCGCGACCCCGCCAGATGCAGCTCCCTGGCGCGAAGATCGACGCCCGGCGCGTCGAGCATGATTTCCCATCCCTGCGCCAGTGTCGGACCGGTGGGCGTCGCGGCCGCGAGTTGCGCGAGAATCTCCGCGTAGCGATCCACCGGCGCGCGGGCCGCGTCCGTGGCACGCAGGTGCGGCGTGCAGACGAGCAACGTGACGCCCTCGCGGCCGAACCGCTCCAGCACCGGCACGGACGCCGCGATGCTCGGCGAGCCGTCATCCACGCCAGGAAGGAGATGACTGTGAAGGTCGATCACGAGCGCGCCGCGCCCGCCAGCGCGGTGATCGCCCGGGCCCCGTCCTCCTCGAACAGGGTGCCCACCACCACGAAGTCCGCTCCCGCGTCCCGAGCCCGGCGCACATCATCGGGCGTCCGGATCCCACCCCCCACGAAGAGCGGCCCGCGCGCATGCGCACGGGCCGCGCGCACCAGAACGGGCGAGATTGCCCGCGCGGCGCCGCTCCCCGCTTCCAGATAAGTCGCGTGCATTCCCAGCAGCATCCCGGCCTGCACGTGCATTGCCAGCACTTCCGGCTTGTCCGCCGGCAGTGGCCGGGTTTGCGTCACCGACTCCACCGTGCTCACCCGGCCGCCGTCCACGAGGCAATACGCCGTGCTGATGATTTCGACGTCCGGGTGCCGGTTGACGAAGGGAACCGCACGCACGTGCTCCTCAATGAGGTACTGCGGATTCCGTCCACTCACGAGCGAGAGAAACAGAATCGCATCGACGGCACAGACCAGCTGTGCCGCTGTCGCGGGAAACTGGAGAAGCGGCAGGTCGGGCGCATGTGCTCTGAGGACGCGCGCCACCGCGGGCGTGTCACCCGCACTGCCGAAACTGTTGCCGAGCAGCAGCAGCGCGGCGCCTTCCTCGGCCGCACGCCGCGCCAGCACTGCGGCGTCCGTCTCGCTCGTGCGCGCCGGATCCACGAGCACGGCAAGGCCATGCGATGCCGCGAGACGCTCGAGTACGGTCACGGCGGCGTCGGTACCGGTGCCAGCGCGGCGATGCGCATCATGGCCTGCCGCGCACGCTCCGACAGCAGCGTCGGCGCGTCGGCCGCCGCCTCGAATGCGTAGGTCACCAGCGCATCCGCCGCGAGCAGTTCCAACGCGCCGGCCCGCGCGCGTTCATCCGCCGCAAGCCAGTGGCGCAGCAGCGCCTCGGACGCGGTGAGGGCCGCTTCAGGGACCTCCACGGCATCCCGGTCCAGTGACGACCCGAGCGCCTCGCGCACGCGTTCGCGCAACTCCGGCGGAGTCAGCGCGTCGCGCTCCGTCAGCCACTCCGCGATCGTCACAAAGCGGCGACGAGCGCGGCCCGGACGATGCCCGGTGCCTGCTCGATCGCGGCGGGCAGTCGCGCCGCGTCGGGGACCCCCGCCTGCGCCATATGGGCCTTGCCACCGCCCTTCCCTCCGGCCACCGCCGCGATGTCGCGAATGAGCTGATCCGCGCGCACGCCGCGCGCCCGCAAGTCGTCCGTCACGACACCCAGCAGCGTCGTGCGGCCGTCGGCGAACGATGACCCCAGCACGGCGACGCCCGACCCGAGCTGCTCGCGCAGCGCGTCCCCCATGGCCTGGAGCTCCTTCACGTCATTGGCGTTGACGACGCCGGCGACGATTCGCGCGCCATTCGCCCGCTCGGCCCTGGCCAGCAGCGGCGCCAGCTGATCGCCACCGCCACGCATTGCCTCGTCCAGCCGGCGCTGCAGCGCACGACGCTCCTCGAGCAGCGACTCCACCCGGCGTTCGACACCGTCGGCCGGCGCGCGGACGAGCTCCGCCACCCGATGCAGCCGCTGCTCCGTGTCACGCACGTAGGCATAGGCACGCGGTCCGGTGAGCGCTTCGATGCGGCGCACACCGGCCGCGACACCGCTCTCGCTCACGATCTTGCAGAGCGCGATCTGCCCGGTGTTGCGCGCATGTGTCCCGCCGCACAGCTCCATGGAGAGACCCGGAATCGTCACCACCCGCACGACGTCGCCATATTTCTCGCCGAAAAGCGCCATGGCACCCGACGCCACGGCATCGGCGTACGGCCGCTGCTCGAAAACCAGATCCGCATCCAGCCAGATCCCGCGATTGACCCACTCCTCGATCGCGGCAAGCTGCTCCGGTTTCACCGGCCCGTGGTGCGTGAAGTCGAAGCGCAGGCGATCGGGCGTGACGAGCGACCCGGCCTGGTGCACGTGCTCGCCCAGCACCTCGCGCAGCGCCGCGTGCAGCAGATGCGTCGCCGTGTGGTTGCGCTCCGTGTCGCGGCGCCGGTCGGACGGCACGCGCGCGAGCGCCCGGCCAAAGCGGAATTCGCCGCTCAGCGTGCCCACTGCGGCGTTCGCCCCGCCCACCTTGCGCACCTCGTCCACCTCCACCCGCCAGCCATCTCCCAGGATCTCTCCCATGTCGGAAATCTGTCCGCCGGACTCCGCGTAGAACGGCGTCTCCCGTAACACGACCGCGACGCGTCCTTCGGGCAGCCGGCGCACGGCGACAGCCTGCGTCTCGATCTCGATGACGTCGTATCCCACGAAGCGCGACTCCGCGAGCGTCATCGATCCGCTCGCGCGCTCCCACGACGCCGGGTCCGCCAGCGCGTCCACGGCCATGGTGATATCGCGCGAACGCCGCTCCTCCCGCGATTGGCGCCGCTGCGCCTCCAGCGCCTGCTCGAACCCCGCGATGTCCACCGTGTATCCGCGCTCCCGTGCCATGAGCTCCGTGAGATCAATTGGGAACCCATACGTGTCGTACAGCCGAAAGGCATCCTCGCCGGCAATCGTGCCGCGTAGCGCGGTGGACCCCTGCGTCGTCGCGGCCGGGGCCAACTGCTCGAAGCGCTGCATGCCGCCGTCGATCGTCACGAGGAAGCGCTCCTCCTCGGCGCGCACGGCCTGGACGATGAGCGTCGCACGCTGACGCAGCTCCGGATAGACGTCGCCCATCAGGTCGATCACGGCTTGCGCCACGTGCACCAGCGTGGGCTCCGTGCGTCCCAGCAGCCAGGCGTGGCGCACGGCGCGGCGCAGAATGCGGCGCAGGACATAACCACGCCCGTCATTCGCGGGAAACACCCCGTCGGCGATCAGGAACGACACCGCACGGGCGTGATCCGCGAGCACGCGAAAGGACGCGCCGTCCACCACGCGCGGCGACGCCGACGCCGGTGCGCTCACGCGGGCGAGCGGATGATCCGGATAGCCAATGCCAACGATCTGCTGCGCCCGCTCCAGCAGCGGCAGGAAGAGATCCGTGTGGTAGTTGGATGTCACGCCCTGCATGACGGCGGCGATACGCTCCAGTCCGGCGCCCGTGTCGACGGACGGCTTGGGAAGCGGCCGCAGCGTGCCGTCGGCCTGCCGATCATACTGCATGAACACCAGGTTCCAGATCTCCAGGAAACGGCCCGCCTCCGCGCCCTCCACGAACGCATCCCGGGAGAACTCGGCGCGCATGACATCCGTCCACTCGCCCTGCGCGCCGGGCGGGAACGCCCAGTCTGTCGCGAGGTGCGCCAGGTCCACGTACAGCTCCGTGCACGGGCCGCACGGTCCCGTCTCCGCCATCTGCCAGAAGTTGTCCTGCTCGCCGAGGCCGTAGATGCGGGACTCGGACAATCCGGCGATCTCGCTCCAGAGGGCGCGCGCTTCCTGATCTGACTCGAAGACCGTCACGCGCAAATGCGCGGGATCGATGCCGAGCTCCCGGGTGACGAATTCCCACGCGAATCGGATTGCGTCGCGCTTGAAGTAGTCACCAAAGGAAAAGTTGCCCAGCATCTCGAAGAACGTGTGATGCCGCGCCGTGTGGCCCACCTGCTCGAGGTCGTTGTGCTTCCCACCGGCCCGCACGCACTTCTGGGCCGTCGTGGCGCGCTGGCCGAACGACGCCCGCTCCTGCCCCAGGAAGATCTTCTTGAACGGCACCATCCCGGCGTTGGTGAACAGCAACGTCGGATCATCGCGGGGCACGAGCGACGCACTGGGCCGGATAGTGTGGCCCATGCGCTCGAAATACGAGAGAAACCGGAGGCGAATCTCGGAGGCGTGCATGCCGAAAATATACAGCACGCAGGGCATGGCTGGCAGACAGTCGCGACATTGGCACGAGGGCCGCGCCGGCGCATCACGCTACCCGGAGCCGAACGCGTCTCCCGGATCCGTGGCCGTCGCGTCGCCGGATGCGGCGTCCAGTTCCTCGCCGGAGACGTCCGGGCCGATACGTTCAAGCACACGGCGAATCGCATCGGCATCATGGCCCCGGCGCGCGAGGAATGCGTAGAGCCGACGGCGTCGCGCCGGTGCACTGAGGGATCGCATGGTACGCAGCTTTCGCCGCGCGATACGCTCGAGGGTATCGTCCATGTCGATGCCGTCTTCAGCGATCGATTCGGCGATTGCCGCATCGGCGACGTCGCGAGCGACACCGCGCCGGGCCAGCTCGGACTGCAGGCGCCGCCGCGAAAAGCCGGGGCCCGCAATGCGGGCGCGCGTGAACTGGCGCGCGAAGGCCGCGTCATCGACCAGGCCGAGCGACGCGAGCCGCGCGATGGCGCGGTCAACGTACGGCGCGGGCTCGCCCTTGCGGATGAGCGCGAGACGGAGTTCGCGTGCCGCGCGTGCGCGAAACGCGAGGAGATCGAGTGCCCGATCATGGACGCGAAGCGCCTGCGCTTCGTCCTCGACGCGCGTGCGCAGGGGCGCCGTGAACACGCATCCCACACGCAAGGCGAGCCGTTCGATCGCCTCCAGCGACAGCATGGCCGCCGCCTCGCCGTCAACGTACACCTCGAACCGGCCTTCCTTCCGCTGGCTCGGCGTCACGGCCGTTACGATACCAGCCGGAGCATCGGCAGCCGTGTCGAGCGATGCACGATCCGGCTCTGACTTTTCAATACGATGGAACTTTGCCATGAATTCTCCGCGATACCAAACGCAAAGTGCCGAGAGAAGGAAGCGCGAAACAGAGGTTTTTTCCGGGTACCCCTGATTTCAGCGATCCAACCCTCGGCACAGATGCGCCAACCGGCCGCAGTGGTTACTCGTCCGCGAGCTCACCCTCCACCATGACCGGCGCCTTGACGCCGAGCACGCCCTTCACCTTTTCCTCGATTTCGGCCATGAGTACGGGATTGTCCTTGAGGAAGAGCTTCGCGTTCTCTCTGCCCTGGCCAATTCGCTGGCCGCCGTAGCTGTACCATGCGCCGGACTTGTCGATGATGCCCGCTTCAGCCCCGATGTCCACCAGCAATGACGTGTGGCTGATCCCTTCAGAGTACATGATGTCGAATTCGGCCTGCTTGAACGGCGGCGCCACCTTGTTCTTCACGACCTTCACCCGGACATGCGAACCGGTGACGTCCTCCTTTTCCTTCACCGCGCCAATACGCCGGATGTCGAGCCGCACGGACGCGTAGAACTTGAGCGCCTTGCCGCCCGTGGTCGTTTCCGGATTCCCGAACATGACGCCGATTTTCTCGCGAAGCTGATTGATGAAGATCACCGATGTCTTGGATCGCGCGATGGCACCGGTCAGCTTTCGCAGCGCCTGGCTCATGAGTCGTGCTTGCAGTCCGACGTGGGAGTCACCCATTTCTCCCTCGATTTCGGCCTTGGGCACGAGTGCAGCGACCGAATCCACCACCACGACATCCACCGCTCCCGAGCGCACGAGAATCTCGCAGATCTCGAGTGCCTGCTCTCCAGTATCCGGCTGCGACACCAGCAGATTTTCGATGTCCACACCGAGCTTCGACGCGTAGTCGGTGTCCAGCGCGTGTTCAGCGTCGATGTAGGCCGCGACGCCACCCGCTGCCTGTGCGTTCGCGACAACATGCAGACAGAGCGTGGTCTTGCCGCTGGACTCCGGACCGTAAATCTCCGTGACGCGTCCGCGCGGAATGCCCCCGACGCCAATGGCGGCATCCAGATTGATCGCGCCGGTGGGAATCGCTTCCACGCGCACACGCGCGCTATCGGAACCCATCTTCATGATGGATCCCTTTCCGCAGCTCTTTTCAATCTGCGCGATGGCCAGACCCAGTGCCTTTTTCTTGTCGTCCTGAACCGTGGAGACCGCCATGCTTCCCACCCTGAAAGTGATTGTGAACCTGCCCGGTGGATCTGGTCTCGCCTCGTGAATCTACGCCGGAACGGGGCGATTCCCATACCCGAAGAAAATACGAAGGTACTGCCCCACGGTCAAGGTCGCACGCTCAGTGCAAACGCGTTTTCGACGTGCCGGACCCGCACGCGATTCCCCTCGATCAGCACTCCGATGACGTCGAACCGGAACGCGTGTCCGGCACGCCCGTACCGGTCCGCCCAGACCTGCGCCGAGCGGATGAGCTCCCGCTGCTTTCGCCAATTGACCGCCTCGATCGGATGGCCAAAATGCGAGCTGTGACGAGCCTTGACCTCGACAAACGCGACGGTGTCGCCCCGCTCGACTACCAGATCGAGGTCCCGGTGACCGCTGCGAAAGCGACGCGCCCGGACCGTCCACCCGCGCGCCACGAGCCACGCTTCCGCATAGCGCTCTCCCGCCTCGCCCACCGCCTGGTTCGCATTCGTCATGGTCGCAATCTGCTGGCGCAGCGCGGGAGGTCATCATCGAAACAGCGGCGCCCCCACCGCTGTATTGCGTCGAGGGCGCCGCGCGTGCATGCCACCAATCGGGTTCAGTGCCCGGGCATCACGGCTGGACCCCATGTTGCGCGAGAAGGTTCTCCACTTCCGTGGACTCCATGCCGACCACCGGCACGCGCTCCTTGACCACGACGCCGTCGGTCTTGCGAACCCAGAGGCGCTGTCGTCCCGTTCCGATGTCCACCGCCACCACCCAGCACGGAAAGTCGCCATCCGGTGCGCGCACCGTCTCCTCGCCAATCGTGCTCAGCCTGACGGAGACCACGCCGCCTTCGTCCGGGCTCACCGCGGGCAAGCGCGCCGACCCGTGCCAGCCGACGTGCAGCTGGTCCAGCCCAACGAGGAACTGCAGCAGGTAAAGACTGGCCACGATCCCCCGTTCGTTGCGAATGGCGACGACCCTGGTGCCCGAGTCGCCCGCGAACGTGGTGCGAATGCTGTCACTGGCGAACGTGGCATCGATGTCCTGCCCCGGGAAGTGCGCCACGCGATGCAACGGCGTGAGATCGCTGCGGCTGACGTAGAGGGTTTCCGCGAGCGTCGCATTCTGCAGTTCGCGGGTATCCACGATGCTCCACGCATCGCTGCCGTGATACGTGGCTGCACGCACTTCGATCGTGCGAAGCCCTAGCGGCTGTGGCGCGCCGTCGCTCATGAGACGCGTTACGTAGACGCGCTTGCCCGGCTTCAATCGTGCGGCAATGGCCGGTGACACGACAGGCGGCGCGGTCGCCGGTGCACCGTCTCCCTGCGCCATCCCGGCAGTCGGAACGAACAGCGCGGCGGCGGCGCCGAGACAGGTCAGGCGAAGCATCAATGACATGCATCCCTCCGGAATATCCGGGTCATGTTCTGGGCCCGCAAATACGGTCCAGATCTTCGAGTCCGGCAAGCACGTCGCGCGCCTTGGATCCATCGGGGGGGCCCAGGACGCCCGCATCGTGCAACTGGTCAATGATACGCGCGGCGCGCCCGTAGCCAATCTTCAGCCGGCGCTGCAACAGCGACGTCGAACCAAGCTGATGCTGGATGACAACCTCTGCCGCCTCGCGAAACAGCTTGTCGCGCTCGCCGGGTTCCTCGCCTTCCGCGGTGCCACCCGAGGCCTCCATGGCGTCGCGGGCGCGCATCGTCTCCAGGATATCCGGCTCCGTCTGCGCAGACTCATCGGGCACGAGACCCTGCGCGGCGAGCGCGGCACGACGCGCGGCGCGGCGGCCGTCGTACCACTTCATGAGGTGTTCCGTGTCCTCACTGCTGATGTACGCGCCCTGCATGCGGGCCGGCTCCGACTTGCCGGGCGGGATGAAGAGCATGTCTCCATTGCCGAGCAGCGCTTCCGCGCCAACGCCATCAATGATCGTGCGGCTGTCCACCTGGGACGCCACGCGAAACGCGATCCGGCTGGGGAAGTTGGCCTTGATGAGCCCCGTGATGACATTCACGCTGGGGCGCTGCGTCGCGAGGATCAGGTGCACACCGATCGCGCGCGCCTTCTGCGCGAGCATCGCGAGCGGTGTTTCCACTTCTCCCTGCACGGTCATCATGAGGTCCGCCAGCTCGTCGATCACCACGACGATGTAGGGCAGCACGCCGCCGGTGTACGTCCGCTCCTCGAACGCCACGTCGGGACGCTTCGGCCATTGCAGCGGCGCTCCCGTCTGCGCCCGCCGATTGAAGTCCTGAATGTTGCGACAGCCGTTGGCCGCCAGCAGTTCGTAGCGCTCCTGCATCTCCAGCACGGCCCACTTGAGTACGGCGGCGGCATCACGGTGATCCGTGATCACCTTGTGCCGCAGATGGGGGAGCACATTGTACACCGACAGCTCGACCATCTTCGGGTCAACCATGAGGAAGCGCAGCGTGCGTGGCGTATGCCGGTACACCAGACTCGTGATGATGGTGTTGACGCACACCGATTTCCCCGATCCTGTCGCGCCGGCAATGAGCAGGTGCGGCATCTTGGCCAGGTCCGCGACCACCGGCTTCCCTTCGAGGTCCTTGCCGAGGACGATGGGCAGCGCGGCGCGAGCCGTCTGATATTCGCGCGACTCCACCAGCTCGCGAAAGGCGACAATCTCGGAGGTCGGGTTGGGCACTTCCACACCCACCGCGCCGCGGCCCGGAATGGGCGCCACGATGCGAATGCTGGCAGCGCGCATGGCCAGGGCGAGGTCATCCGCCAGCGTTGCAATCTGCCGCACCTTCACGCCGGGCGCGGGTTCAACCTCGAACTGCGTGACCACCGGCCCGGTCGTGCGCCCCACGATCTCGGCTTCGACGCGAAACGTGCCGAGCGCCTCCTTGAGCTTCACGCCCATCGCGTCCAGCTCGCGGCGACCCGCGTCGGCGTTGTGCGGCGGGGCTTCCGTCAACAGATCCGGCTGCGGGAGCTCGTCGTCGCCCGGATCGGGCAGCGCGGTCGAATCCAGTTCGGCCGCGATCTTCTCGTCGTGCGCGGCGCCGGCATCCACCTTCCGGCGCTTGCGCCGCGGCTCATCGCGCTCCGCGTCGTGCTCGGCCGGGTCCGCGGCAGCATCCGGGACGAGCGAGGGATCAATGGCCGGCATTTCCTCCGGAGTCGGCTCGAGGGTCGCGGCCGCGTTCGCGTCGCTGGCCGTCAGCGCGCCGTTCCGCTGTCGGCGCGAGGACGTGGAACTCGCGGCAGCAAGCGCGGCGGCCCCGGTTGCCGGATGATGCGTCCCCACCAGCATGCGCACGGGATTCCACGCCAGCGTGGCCACCATGAGTGCGCTGAGCGCCAGCGCAATCAGGATCCAGGCGCCCAGCGGTCCAAGCCACTCCCGCAGATAATACGAGACGAACCCGCCCCACATGCCGGCCATCGGGTGCAGCTCGCGCCCCACTCCGAGCACGAGGCCGAGCGCCACCGGAACGAGCACGACCAGCCCCAGGAGGAAGAGCAGCCAGGAGCGATCGGTGTCGGAGCGCATTCGTCCCAGGAGCCGCAACGCGTGCACGGCCGGCAGTAGCGGCACCAGAATCGCTCCCGGCAGGCCAAGCAGCACCACCAGGAGGCCGCGCAGGCAGGCTCCCGCCGGACCCATGACGCTCTGCGTGGCGCTGCACGAGGCGGCGGGACGACCCGCGCCAAAGGCCAGCGCCGCCGCGATGAACACCGCCAGCAGCATCAGGACGACACCGGCAAGCTCCCGGCGCAATTGCGACCCGCTCACGATCGCTAGCGATCCCGGTCCGGGCCCAACACCGTGAGCTGCCGGTCCTGATAGACGGGAATGACGGGGAAAGCGTCGATCGTGCCGCAGACGACCAGATCGTCCGCAAACCCGGCCTCGCGCAGCGCGCGCCCGTGTTCGGAGTCCGCGAACAGCTCGCCGAGCCGGTCTCCGTACCGGGCGTGCAGTGCCGCGCACGCGACCGCGCCGTCACCCAGTTCGGCGCCCGGCACGCGCTGCTCGACGGCTGCGACAAAGCGCCCCGCGCACGCGGCATCCTCGAGCGAGAACTGGCGGTCGCGTCCGGCGCAGACAAACGTGATCGCCACGCCGCCCCGCGCCGCGGTATGCAGCAGCGCCAGCACCGCCGCGAAGTTGACGTACGAGGCCACGATCACATCGCGTGCGCCCTGCACCGCCAGCAGCGCCGCCGTCCCATTGGTCGTCGTGAACAGCACCGTGCGTCCCTCGACCATCTCCCGGGTCGCCTCCCGCGGCGAGTTGCCCATGTCGAAGCCGGGAATCGGAAGCATGCGCCGTTCGCCCGCGAGCCGCACTTCGCCACGTTCGAACTGGCGCGCACGCGTCACGACCTCGTCGGCACTTTCGAGCGGCACGACATTCCGCGCGCCATTGGCAAGCGCCGCCGCGATGGTGCTCGACGCGCGCAGCACGTCGATCACGAGCACCAGCCGTCCCGTGAGGAGCGCCGGTGCGACCGCCGGCGGCGCGAAGACTGCATCGAGACGCATCTATGGCTCGCGCAGCGCGTCTGCTTCCCGCTCGAGGAACTTCGTGTCCACCTCACCCGCCTGAAAGCGCGGGTTCTGCATGATCCGCGCGAGAAAGGGAATCGTGGTGGTCACCCCCTCCACGATGAAACTCTCCAGCGCGATCTGCATGCGCCGGATCGCCTCCTCGCGCGTCCGCTCCTGCACGATGAGCTTCGCGAGCAGGGAATCGTAGTACGGTGGCACCGTGTAGCCCGCGTACACGTGCGAGTCGAGGCGGACGCCCGGTCCCCCCGGCGGATGATAGACATCGATGCGTCCCGGGCATGGGTGGAAGTTGCGCGCGGGATCCTCGGCGTTCACGCGGCATTCGATCACGTGACCGCGCAGCGGCGGCAACTCCGTCACCGAGAGCGGCGCGCCCGCGGCCACGCAGATCTGCTCCTTCACCAGGTCCACGCCCGTCAGCATTTCCGTGACCGGGTGCTCCACCTGGATGCGCGTGTTCATTTCCATGAAGTAATACGAACCATCCTCATCCAGCAGCATCTCGATCGTACCCGCGCCGACGTAGTCAATGGCGCTGGCGCCGAGCACGGCGTCGTCGCCCATGCGCCGACGAAGCTCGGGCGTGAGGGCCGGACTGGGCGCCTCCTCGATGAGCTTCTGGTGGCGCCGTTGCACCGAACAGTCGCGTTCTCCGAGATGGATCACGTGACCATGGCGATCGCCCAGGATCTGGAATTCCACGTGCCGCGGACGTGCGAGGTACTTCTCCACGTACACGTCGCCCGAGCCGAATGCGGAGAGGGCTTCCGAGCGCGCGAGCTGAAAGGCACGTGCGAAATCATCGGCATCGTTCGCCACACGCATACCCTTCCCGCCACCGCCGGCGGCCGCCTTGATGATGACGGGAAATCCGATCTCGCGTGCGAAGCCGAGCGCTTCTTCGACGTCCTCCACCGGGCCCGGCGTGCCGGGGATGATCGGGACGCCGACTTCGCGCATCGCCCGGCGCGCCGCCGCCTTGTCGCCCATCACCCGAATCTGCGCGGCCGTCGGCCCGATGAAATTGATGTTCGACGCCGCGCACGTCTCGGCGAATTCCGCGTTCTCCGCGAGAAATCCGTAGCCGGGGTGGATGGCGTCGGCGCCGGTGATTTCGGCCGCCGCGATGAGGCGGGGAATCTTCAGGTAGGAGTCGCGCGCCGGTGGCGGCCCGATGCACACGTCATCGTCCGCGAAGCGGACATGCAGCGACTCGCGGTCCGCCTCCGAGTACACGGCCACGGCCTGGATGCCCAGTTCATGGCAGGCGCGGATCACGCGCATCGCGATCTCGCCCCGGTTGGCGATCAGGACCTTCTTGAACATGCGGGCTCGTGATGGTTCGGAAGGCGGCGAGCGTTCGTGCGCGGTCTCAGCGGCCGGCGTCCTTTTCGAATCCCGCCCACGTATTGTCGCTCGAGCCCTGCACACCCTGCGCGCGCAAGGCGAACTCGCTCGGGTTCGTCGCGTAGAACATCGCGTTCTCATAGGACACCACGCCGCGCGAATACCACTGCATGAGCGACTGATCGAAGCTCTGCATGCCGTACTGCACGGTGCCCTGCTTGATGAGATCGGGGATGTTGAGTGACTTCGACATGTCCCGGATCTGATCGCGGACCGCAGCGGTGTTGATCAGGATCTCGCAGGCGGGAACGCGCCCCGGCTTGTCCGAGCGCGGTACGAGGCGCAACGACGCCACCGCGGCGAGCGCGCTGGACAGCATGAACCGCACCTCGTTCTGCTGGTGCGGTGCGTAGAACGAGATGACGCGATTGATCGTCTGCGTGGCGTCCGTGGTATGCAGGGTGGAAAAAACGAGATGCCCCGTGTCCGCCGCCTTGAGCGCGACTTCGAGGGTTTCCAGATCGCGAATCTCGCCGATCAGGATCACGTCGGGGTCCTGGCGCAAAACCCGGCGCAGCGCCTGTCCGAAGCTGCCCGTATCGGCCCCGACCTCACGCTGGTTGATGCTCGAGTTGATGTCGCGATGCAGAAACTCGATGGGATCCTCGATCGTGATGATGTTCGCGTGGCGATGCTCGTTGATGAACTGCAGCATGGACGCGAGCGCCGTGGACTTGCCCGACCCGGTCACGCCGGTGACGAGGACGAGTCCCCGCGGCCGCAGAGAAATCTCCCCCAGGACGGGCGGCAGATTGAGCTCTTCGATGGTGCGAACCTGGTACGGCACGGATCGCATGGCGTAGGCGATGGTGCCGCGTTGCTGGTACACGTTCACGCGGAACCGGCCGATGCCGGGCACGCCGATCGCGAAGTCCGCTTCCTTGTGCTCGGCGAACTCCTTCACCTGCTTCGGCGTCATGATCTGCTCAGCGAGCGCCTTGAGATCCTCCGGACGCAGCGGCGGCATGTCAAGCGAGAACAGGTCACCGTGCACGCGCAGTACGGGGGGACGCCCGACCTTCAGGTGAAGGTCGGAGGCGCCATCCTGAATGAGCCGCTGCAGAACGGCCTTGAAGTTGAAGGACGCCGGCGCCGGCGCGGGCGCGAGGTCCGGGGTGGAAGCGGCCGGCGTGAGATTAGCCATTGGGGTCAATCCGGAAGAGGACCTGTGCGTATTCCACGGGGTGCGCATCACTCACCGCAATCTCGCGCACGACACCCGCATATTCGGACTCGATCTCGTTCATGATCTTCATGGCCTCGATGATGCAAAGCACCTGCCCCTTCTCGATGCGTGCTCCCTCCACCACGTAGGGCGGCGATCCCGGCTCCGGCGAGCGGTAGAAGGTGCCAACCATGGGTGACTTCACTTCGAGCAGCTTCGCCCGCGGTGGTTCCACCGGCGCGGCCGGCGCCGTCTCGGCCACGCCCGGAACGCCGGCGGCCGGCGTCAGCCGGACGGCTTCCAGCGCGGCCGGAAGGACGTTCGGCATCGCGACCGGCGACGCCACCTGGAGCGGCCCGCGCTGCTGTGGCGTCTTGGAGATGCGGATCTTCATCCCCTTGTCGGACGAAATCTCGATGGAGTCCACGGTGGACTCATCGAGCAGCTCCACGAGTTTCTTGACGTAGCGAAGATCAATCATGGTCGTGTGCGGGTAGCCCGTCCCGTTCCGGGTCAGCCAATCTCGAGCAGCTCATGGGAAAACGTCGTCAACCGGCGCGGGCCGCCAGCTCCGAGTACCACGTCGTCCTCCACCCGCACACCGCCCCACCCCTCCCGATATATGCCCGGCTCGATCGTCACTACCGCGCCGGTGGGCAGCACGCCGTCGGCGGTCCTGGCCAGACGCGGCGCTTCGTGCACCTCGAGTCCGATGCCGTGGCCCAGACCGTGGCCGAATGCGTCGCCCTGGCCACGCTCCTCAATGTAGCGCCGGGCTATCGCATCAGCATCCTGCCCGCGCATTCCGGCCCGAACGCCGGCACTGGCTGCCTCGTTCGCGCCGCGTACGATCGCGTGCACCGCGCGCTGTTCATCGGACGCACGCCCCATCACGACGGTGCGCGTGATGTCCGAGCAGTAGCCGTCGACGATCGCGCCGAAATCAATCAGCAGAAGATCCCCGCGCTGCACCTCGCGATCGTCCGGGCGCGCGTGCGGGAGCGCCGCACGCGGACCGGACGCGACGATCGTATCAAAGGGAAACCCGCGACTGCCGGCATCCCGGAGCGCATGCTCGAGCAGCCCGGCCACCTGCAGCTCCGTCATCCCGGTCCGCACCTCGTCCAGCGTGCGGCTCAGCGCGCGCTCCGCGACTTCAACCGCGGCCGCGATCGCGGCCACCTCCCCGGCATCCTTCTGCTCACGCAGCCCCTCCACGAGGTCCGTCGTGGCGCGCCACTGCCAGCGGCTCCCGCCGCTCAGGATCCGTTCGACATCGCGGTGCAGCACGTGCGCCGATTCGAACCCTGCGATCTCCACACCGGCCAGATCCGCTTGTGCGCGGAAGAGCGCGCCCCAGATACTCTGGGCATCGATGATGATGCGCGCAAAATCGCCGACCTCGCTGCGCACCTGCGTGGCGTATCGGAAGTCGCTGATGAGCAGGATGTCGCGAGCGGTGACCATCACCAGGGCGCTCGATCCACTGAACCCGGTGATGTACCGGATATTCGGCAGACTGGTGAGCAGCACCGCATCCAGATGGGCGCGCTGCACCGCCTCACGCAGTGCCGCCACGCGCCCGGCGCGCGGGTCAGGCACGTGCGGTGAGGTGCGTGACGAGTCCGCGCAGCGCAAACTCGTAACCCGCCGACCCCAGACCGCAGATGATACCGACGGCGCCGCCGGCCAGCACGGAGTGTCTGCGCTCCGGCTCCCTCGCAAAGATGTTCGACACGTGAACTTCCACGTACGGCACCGATACCGATGCGAATGCATCGCGTAGCGCGAGACTCGAATGGCTGTACGCGCCGGCGTTGATCACGGCCCCCTGCGCGTGCCCGCGCAATCCCTGCACACAGTCGACAAGATCCCCTTCGCCATTGCGCTGGGCAAATTCCACTTCGATGCCCAGTTCCGCGGCGACGCTGCGCAGGCGCCGTTCGATGTCCTGAAGGGTGTCGTGACCATACACCGCGGGCTCGCGGATACCAAGGAGATTGAGGTTGGGTCCATTCAGCACGGCGATGCGCACTACTTTTTCAGCCCCTCGAGCCAGGCCTGGAACAACTCGAGATCATCGTCTCCTGGCTTGGCCTCCGCCGGCGACGCATCGCTGCCGTGCTGCTCCGGTGGCGTCTCTTCGGGTTTCCGCGCAAAAAATTCGTCGAAGGACAGGTCGGCCATGGACGCACTCGGCAGCGTCGCGGGGCCCGGCTCGTCGCGAAACACGTGCTCGAGAGAAAACGACCCGGCATCCGGCGTCGTATCCGGGGACACCTCACGCACGGTGTCAGCCAGATAGGCGGCGGCGAGCACACCGGCGCGGGCGTCATCCTCCGTCCGCACCACGTCGACCGCAAACAGACCGTCCGCGCCAACCGGTGATCCCGAGGGCGCACTGGCGGCAGTGGCTTCCGTGGTATGCTCTGCTGTGCCAATCGCCCGAGCGTCCGGTGCGTCAGGCACCGGCGCACGCCGGGTCATGACGCTGGCGAAAAGTTCGCGCACCGTGCGACCGGCCCGCGGCATCGACACGCGAGACGCCTGGGTTGCTTCGAGCCGCGCGATTCGCTCCTGCAGCGCCGCGTCATCGGGACGGCGCGCGGCGACCTGATGGTAGATGGCCATCGCCTCGGTCAGGTGTCCCTGCCGCAGATAAAGCTCGGCCAGTGTTTCGGTAACGAACGGTGTTGCCCCAACAGGCTCGGCAGCCGGCTCGGCGGCTGGCTCGGCCGTCGACTCCGCAGCCGGCTCGGCGATCGGCTCGGCGATCGGCTCCGCAGCCGGCTCGGCGATCGGCTCGGCGGCCGGCTCGGCGGCCGGCTCGGCGCTGGCGTGCGGCGCCGCGGGCTCCGGCTCCATCGCAGATTCTGGTTCCGTCGCGGCCTCCTGCTCCGTGTCGTGCATGCCGTCCGCCGCAGACGTATCAGTCGCTGGCGACAGCGCCGCCGCCTTCACTTGCTCGTCCGTGTGCGCCGAGGGTTCGGAAAGCGCTGCAGGAGTACGCGGCAGATCGATTTCGCCGCCCAGCAACTGTGCGGCGGATTCCGGCAGTGGTTCGTCGGCGGGAGACTCCGAGAGTTCGATCTCGGGAAACATCACCGCATTCATGTCGAAGCCAGGAACCTCGGACGCCGATCGCTCAGGCACGGTTGCCTGCTGCTCGGCCAGCCCGGCGGCCGCCGGCTCATCGGGGCTCAAGTCGGAGACATCAATGAGCGACTCGGCGTCGCTCGTCGCCGGCTCGACCGATGGCGCGAGCATGCTCCAGTCGAACGGGTCGTGTTGCCGCTCGATGCCTGCGTCCATGGCATCCGGCGGTGCGGGGACTGTCAGCTCTCCATCCGCCGTGTGCTCCACGGCAATCGGCTCCTGTGGCGTCTCGTTCCTCACCGGCTCCGGCCATGACGGTTCCGGCATGTCGATCTCGGACACGTCCGGCGCCGTTCCGGCAGGTGCCTGTGAAACCGACTCCGCTGTCGGCACAGGCGGAAGCGCGGGCGGCTGCTCGGTGGCAACCGTCTCCGCATCCTCGGCCATCGCCGTCGGCGCTTCGACCGGCTGGTCTGGAGTGGCTTCGGGAAGGTCGTGCAGATACTGCTCGATCTCCTCGTTCTGCGGATCCATTTCCAGGAGCCGCTCGTACCACGTGCGGGCCCCGCGGCTGTCGCCCGTCACCCGTGCGATGTCGCCGAGTTGCCGGATGGCGATGAGGTTCTCCGGATCAAGGCTGATGGCGGTTTCAAAGGCCGTGCGCGCCTCATCGAGTTCCCCCTGTTCGAACAGCGCCTGACCAAAGACGATATGTCCGCTGATGTAGGTCGGCTGCAGCGGGACATGCGTGCGGCAGAGATCGATCGCGGACTGTGGGTCGCCGGCTTTGCGGTATTCGTTGGCGAGCCGGGCGAAGACGCGGCGCGGGTTCGCGTTGAACTGCGCGAGAAGCTCGTTGATCAGGTCGGAGTTGGCCAATGCAGGGCCCTCAGGCTGGCCGCCAGGAACGGCGGGAGGAAGAGTGCGCAACATACTATGTCAGGACGACTCAAGTCAATCGGAAGTGACACATTGCCTTGCTTTTACGCGCAGTGAACTTCTAGATTTGATTGCTTGGCATTTTCCTGCCGGCTTACGGGTTCGCGACCCGCCTTCCCCCCGACTTTTCAGGAGTGTTGCATAATGCTGCAGAGGATGCGCAGCCTCGCCAAATGGATCTGGCTCTTCGTCATCGTGGGCTTCATTGGAGTCTGGGGCGTCGGTGAAGTGTCGGGACTTCTTGGCGGCGGAGGAACCGCCGGCACGGTCACCCGCGGCAGCGCGGTGGCGAAGGTGAATGGAGCAACGATCACCTACGACACCTGGCTCCGAGCAAAGGAGCAGCAGATTCAGCAGGCGCAGGCGCAGAGCCCCGCGCCGCTCACCCTCGACGATGACAAGCGCATCGAGGACGCGACGTTCGAGGACCTGGTGAACAGCGTGCTGCTGCAGCAGGAGTATCAGAAGCGCGGCATTTCAGTCACGGACGAGGAAATCCAGCAGGCGGCGCAGCAGCAGCCGCCGCCGCAGTTCATGAGCAATCCGGATTTCCAGACGAACGGACAGTTCGACATGGACAAGTACCGCCGTTTCCTGTCCAGCCCGATCGCCAAGGAGCAGGGCGTCCTCGTGCAACTCGAGCAATACTATCGCGAGGAGATTCCCCGCGAGAAGCTGTTCGAGCAGGTCGCCACGCAGGTCTACGTGACGGACGCCCGACTCTGGCGCATCTGGCAGGACACCCACGACTCGGCGCAGGTGTCGTTCGTGCGCTTCGATCCCGACGCCATTCCTGATTCCGCGGTTCATATCACGGACGCCGAGATCAATCAGTACTTCGCCACGCACGAGAAGACCTTCGGTACCCAGCCGGGCCGCGCGGTCGTATCGCTCGTAAGCATTCCCCGTACTGTGACGGCGGCCGATACGGCGCGCGTGCTCGCGCATGCCGACTCGCTGCGCCGGGACATCATGAGCGGCACCAAGTTCGCCGATGTCGCCAGGCGGGAGTCGGCCGACAGTGCGTCCGCGGTGCACGGCGGCTCACTCGGCTGGATCACGAAGGGGCAGTTCGTCCAGGAGTTCGATCAGGCGGCGTTCGCACTCAAGACGGGTGAGGTCTCGCAACCCGTGCTCACGCGCTTCGGCTATCACCTCATCAAGGTTGATGACCGCAAGGACGACAGCATCTCGGTCAGCCACATCCTTCTCCGGATCCAGCAGGGCGATTCCTCCGCGGCAATCAGTGACGCGCGCGCCGACTCATTGGCCAAGGCGGCGGACGCAACCGACAATCCGGCACTCTTCACCCGCGTCGCGAAGGCGGTGGGTCTCAAGGTGAGCACGGCCGACGTGACGGAAGGGCAGCCCCTGGTATGGGATGGACGCGACGTGCCCAGCGTGAGCGCGTGGGCATTTACCGCGAAGGTCGGCGAGACCAGCGATCTCATTGACTCGCCGGGCGCGTACTATCTGGCCCGGCTGGACTCCATTCATCCGGGCGGCAAGCCCACAGTCGCTCTGCTGCGTGACCAGATTCGCCGGCAGCTCAGCCACGACAAGAAGCTCGACATGCTGATCCCGAAGGCGCGGCAGCTGTCCGCCGCCGTCGCTGGCGGCAAGACGCTGGCGGAGGCCGCCCACGACGCCGGCCTCACCGTGCAAACGACAGGGATGTTCACGCGGGCGACGCCGGTGGCCGGATTAGGCCAGGCCACCCAGGCAGTGGGCGCGGCGTTCGGCCTGCCGGTGGGTGCAACCAGCGAACCCGTAAAAAGCGAGGACGGTGTGTTTGTGCTGCACGTGGACCGTCGCGTTCAGGCCGACAAGCAGGCCTGGCAGGCGCAGAAGAAGGCCCAGCGCGATCAGGTGACGCAGGCGTTGCGCCGCCAGCGCGTGCAGGAGTTTCTCGCGAGTCTCCGCCAGAGCGCTGACGTCGTAGACAACCGCGAAGCTATCGAGCGCGCGAGCCGGGCAGGAGCATAGCCACCTGGCGGACGCCGGACCGCACAGAAGGGGGAGCGACCTGACAGTCGCTCCCCCTTCTGTGCCATCGGAGCCGCCCGGCGATCAGACGGTTCGGCCTGTCGCTACTGAATGAGCCGCTTCGGCTCCGTGCCCGTCTCGCTCGTCGCCGGCTTCGCATCGGCCTGGTGCAGGCGATCGCGATCGTCGCGCGGAGGGGCGATGTCCGCCTGAACGGAGCTCTGCACCTCGTTCACGCTCTTCTTGAACTCGCGAATTCCCTTGCCAAACGAACCGGCAATCTCCGGAATGCGCTTGGCGCCGAAGAGGAGCAGGACCACGATGAGAATGATGAGGATCTCACCGAATCCCAGATTGCCGAATCCCATACAGCCGCCTCCTGAAGGTGCAAGACCGCTAGAACAGCGACCTCGCGATGAGGTATGCCACGAGCACTCCAAGCAGGCTCAGAATTGACACGTCGAGTGCCACGGGCCCCAGTGCAAATTTAACGATAACCAGATCAATGGATAGCGGGCCGAACGTCGGCGTCACGCCAGAGGTGAGGAACTCCTTGACGGCGCCAGCCGGGAGGAAACGACGACTGGCCTCCGCCATCACGCCACCCACGATGAATCCAATGGTCAGCACCAGCGCATGGAAACCAGGCCGGTGCTTGGACGAGCCTTTCGCCATCACTGTCTCCGCCCCATGACGTACGATATGGCATCCAGCAGGGCTCCGAGCACGGGAGACTCGGGCAAGCCGGCCAGTGCCGCCTCGGCGGCAGCGGCGTACTCCTCTTCCCTTTGGCGCGCGTACTCCAGTCCTCCTTCTTCAGCGACAATGCCGACCACTGTCTCGATCTCCGCATCCTCCGGTTCGGAGTTGTCAAACAGCGCGTCCACTTCCCGGCGCGCCGCGGGGCCCATCGTCCGCAACGCGGCAATCAGTGGCAGCGTCACCTTGTGCTCGCGCAAGTCGAGTCCGGTGGGCTTGCCGGTGTCAGCAGTGTCCGCCGTGTAATCGAGCAGGTCATCCGCAACCTGGAACGCCATGCCGAGCTGCTCGCCGTAACGCGCCAGTTGGTCGCGATACTCCGGTGCTCCGGCGTGCGCCCCGATCTCGCATGCCGCGGAGACCAGCGATGCGGTCTTGGCGTGAATGAGCGCTTCGTAGTCGCGCTCCGAAAAGCGCAACGCGTCCAGTGCGGTGAGCTGGCGCATCTCACCAATGGTCATGGCATTCGTGGCATCGGCCAGGATGCGCAAGACCTCGATATCACCCGTGCGGACCAGCTCGACCATGGCTCGGGAGTAGAGAAAATCTCCCATGATTACCGAGATCTGGTGTGTGAACAACGAGTTGATGGTGGGCATGCCCCGCCGCAACGTGGAATGATCCACCGAATCATCATGCACGAGCGTCGCCAGGTGCACCAGTTCCACCACCGCGGCGAGCGTCGTGACACGAGGCTCCGACCGGCCCGTCACTGCGCTCGACAGCAAGGCGAGCGTCGGACGGAACATCTTGCCCTTCATGAGCAGCAGGTGGCTGTTCACTTCATCGATCAGCGGAAGATCCGCAACCACGACGCGACGCAGCTCATCAGCGACGCGAGCCAGTGCATCGGCCACGGGCGACTGGATGTCGCCCAGCGACGGCGTCAGCGGCGAGCGGGCATGCAGCATGGCATTCATCGCGCGTGGCGCTCGATGGCGGCCAGGCGTTCCGCGACATCACGGAACTGGATATCCACCGCGAAGACGCGCTCGTAGAATCGCTGCGCATCGGGCCACCGGCCGAGCGCCTCCGACGCGGTGCCCAGCAGATATAGCACGCCAACCAGCGTGTCGTCCGAGGCGGTTCGGTCATTCAGCGCACGCGCGAGCAGCGTGAGCGCAATCTGGTGCTGCCCTTTCTCCGTGAAGCACTGGCCCAGCGCCTCGTACGTCCGCACGCGCTGGTCATTCCCGCGCAGCGCCTTCTGAAACTCGGCGATCGCCTCGTCGAGCAAGCCCATCTCCTTGTACGCGATGCCCAGGTCGTAGTGACTCTCGAAGTCCGATTCGTCCACGTTACGTGCGACACCGCGCTTGAACATCTCGAGCATTTCCGCGAAGTCCGCCTGCTCCGAATCGCGCGGCTCGGTCACGTCGGCGACCATGCGCGTATTGCGCTCCGGCTCGTCCTCGCGCAGCCAGTCCGAGAGATTCACGTATCCATCGGCGGGTGCGACCGATGGCGGCGTGCCTGGCGCGGCGCGCGGCGTCGCCGGCGTGGGCGCGCGCGGCGTCTCGCGACGCGGCACGCCGGTGGGTGCACTCATGCGGGGCGCCGCGGGCACGGGCGTGTCACCCGTTCCCACCGAGCGGAGCGCCGACCGGGCGCGAATGTCATCCGGCGCGAGTTCCAGCACGCGGTGATACACGGCGCGCGACTTGTCCACCTCGCCATC
This sequence comes from Gemmatimonadaceae bacterium, assembly GCA_036393195.1. GTDB lineage: Bacteria > Gemmatimonadota > Gemmatimonadetes > Gemmatimonadales > Gemmatimonadaceae > JADGGM01. Next base: position 87,874 of record DASVWN010000076.1, read on the forward strand.
GCGTAGCAGACAATCCGCCAGCGCCAGGTAGGCATCCACCAGGCGCGGGCGTTCATTGGCACGCACGGCGTACTCGACACGCTTCTGATGAAAGCGCACCGAATTGGGCTGGACACGAACGAGCTCCTCGGCAATGCCGCTCGCGGCCCGCAGATCCCCATCCCGCTCATAGCCAAGGAGCGCGACCTCGAACTGCGCGAGGCCGCCCTCACGATCGCCATGCTCGAGCAGCGCTTCGCCGAAGAGGCGGTGCAGATCCCAATTGTCGGGCACCCGCTCGATTTCGGACCGCAATCGCTCGACCAGCGGCACGGGCGGAGCCTCTGGCTGCGCAGCGTCACGCAGCTGCTCCTCCGGATCAGCCATCACCTCGACCGGCGGTTGGTCGTCGCCACGCGGCTCCTGGGGGGCTGGCGTGGCGTCGCTGCGCGGATCCGCCAGCGCTTCCAGCTCGTGCGTGTGTTCCGCCCGAGGCATTGCAACGGTTTCTTCGTCCGGCGACTCGACCGGTGGCGGCAGGAAGTGAATGGCGTCGTCCTCCGGGGCCGCCGCTGGCGGCTCCGTCACGAGCGCAGTGCCGGGATCGTCCTGCAGTTCGAATTCCAGGATGTCCTCTTCGCCGCCAAGCGCATTGAGGCTTGTCGGCTCGATGTCCGATAGCGGCTCGATCTCCGCCCCGATGTCCGCACCGGATGCCAGCGGCCCTTCGTCTCCTGCAGTCTCGAATCCGGTGATGAAGCCGAGATCGAGATGACTGACCAGCCCCGATTCGACCTCCTCGGCGGATGCGGCGAGGTCGGCACCATGCATGAGTCCTTCGACCTGCACATCGTTGCCGGGTGGAGAATCGGCTGGAGAATCGACCGGCGCATCGGTCGGCGCATCGGTCGGCGCATCGGCGTCAGCAAGCGGAGGAACCGCGATGAACGGCGCGCCCTGAATGAGGGAGAGCCCGGGAGTGGCCGGTGGCGGTGGCGGCACGACTGGCGCCGGCCTGCTCACGGACGCCGGGATCGATGTCCGGCGGGTTGCCCCACCCGTGGGGGCGTCATAGTCGACTTCGAGAAAGATCAGCTCGCGCGGCTTCGAGACGGCTCGCTCGGTTGGCGGCGCAGGCGTGAATCCCGGCTCGATCGCGTTCATGCGATCCACCGTGGCCCGCGCCTCGCGCGTGCGTCCTTCAGCCTGGAATTTCTCGTAGAGATGCTGCAGTTGCTCGATGGCCTCTTCGCGGCGATCCTTGCGCGCCAGTTGATCGGCGAGCATCAGTCTGATGTCTTCCTGATCCGGACAGAGGTCCGCGAACTCCTTCAGCGCGCTGAAGGCCTGCTCGAGATTGCCCATGCGCTGCATGCGGTCAGCGTACTCCAGGAAGTTCTGCTTGGCGTCGCTGATGAAGCCCTTTCGCGCACTGATCTTCCCCAGCTTGTAGTAGATGGAATCCCGGCCCGGCGCATTCCGCAGAATCTTGTTGCAGAGGGCGATGGCGTTGTTGAAGAACCCGCCTTCGGCATACAGGTCCACCGCGCGCTCGTACTGATCGACGGCCGCGCTCACATCGCCGTTGCGCAGCAGCAGGTCTCCCACGCGGTTGAAGAGCGCCACATCCGCCTCTTCCACGTGATCATCCAGCTGCGACAGAAGCTGCATGTAGGTTTCGAGCGCCTTGTCGAACTGCTTCCTTTGTTCGTATTCGAGCGCTCGCTTCTTGAGCTTGGCGACGTTGGACATCAGCGCGTGGAGAGCTCCTTAAGCGGGACGTCGCGGCAGCGCACGAGATGCGGCGAGAGTGGACTAAGATACCGGTAAGTCATACGGGTGACAAGGTTTGCCGGACACCCACGTCCCCATGCATCGACGGTCGCCGTACCAATAAGGCAACTCCCGCACGTCCTCGATCTCGAACAGGGCAAAGTCCGCCGCGAACCCGGGGGCAATCTGGCCAACGCTCCGCGCCAGACCCAGCGCCGCCGCGCCATTGACTGTGGCCGCCAGCAGGGCTTCCGCCACGCACAAATGCAGCTCGCTGACCCCGAGCGTCAGAATGAGCGGGAGATTGACCGTTGGCGAGGTTCCGGGGTTGAAGTCAGACGCCAGCGCGATCGCGGCGCCAGCATCGAGCAGCGCCCGCGCGGGCGCCTGCTGCCCCTTGCCCAGGAAGAGCATCGTGCCGGGAAGCAGCGTCGCCACCGTGTCCGACGCCGCCAGGGCGCGAATGCCCTGCTCCGAGATGGCGGCGAGATGATCCGCCGAGGTCGCGCCCAGCTCGGCGGCGAGCTGCGCGGCGCCAGAGGGTTCGAGCTCATCGGCGTGCAGTTTGAGCGAGAGCCCCGCTGCTCGCGCGGCCGTCAGGATGCGGCGTGATTCGCCGATGGTGAACACGCCGGGTTCACAGAAGACGTCCGCGAAACGTGCCAGCCCCTCGCCCGCAATGATCGGCAGCATGTCATCGATGAGCATGGCGATGTACGCCTCACGAGCGGCCGCCGTCGTCCGGGATTCGACGGGAATCTCGTGCGCCCCAAGCCACGTGGGGACGATGCGGAGCGGCAGCTCGCGCTGGAGTCGCGCGATCACCCGCAGCATCCTCAGCTCATCCACGACGGTGAGGCCGTACCCGGATTTCACCTCCACGGTAGTCGTGCCGTACGACGCGATGCGCAGGAGGCGGCGGCGCGCCAGGTGCACGAGCTCATCGTCCCCCCGTGCGCGGAGGTCGCGCACGGAAGCGTGAATGCCGCCACCACGTCTCGCGATCTCCAGGTATGGTACGCCGGTGGCGCGCAGCTCCTGCTCGTCGTACCGCGCGCGGCCGAACACGGCGTGGGTGTGGGAGTCCACCAGTCCCGGCGTCAGCACACCGCCGGCGCAATCCACGCGTGGCGCGTCCGGGAAGCGGCGCTCGAGGATGTCGCGCGCATCCACGGCACGCACGAGACCCGCATGCACCGCCACGGCGGCGCCACGCTGAATGCCGGCGTCCCGCATCTCGCTGCCGCGGCGCGCGCGCGCCGGGCCGGCGCACGTCACGACCTGTGCCGCGTTCACGAACAGCAGGTCTGACTCGCTCACGCCATGATGTCCCGGATGCGCGAAATCGTGAGCGGCGCCTGCGCCTCGCCACGGCACGCGTAGAAGCAGGCATTGCAGTCGATCGGCGTGTAAGGCTGGAAGCGCGTCCAGTGAAAGTCGCTCGGAAAATCCGGACAGCGGCGTACTTCCCCCATGGGATTCACGTGAATGGTCCGCACGCCGGAGCGACATGGCTCCCGCATGAGGCCGCGAGCGAATCGGGGAATGCCGCGCAGGTAGTGATCCGAGTTCACGATGACGCCGCGGTGTCGCTTCTTGAACGCCAGCAACTCGGCGATCACCGCGTCGAGCTGCTCCAGCTGGTCCCCGGTGATGCGATGCGTCAGGTTCCCGTTCTTGAAGTCGGTGTACGTACTGAACGAGACCCCGACGTTCATCTCGTGCGCGCGCAGCACAAGCGGGACGATCTCATCGAGGTTGTCGCGTTTGATGACCGTGTTGAACCGAATGCTGTCGATGCCACGCGCCTGCATGGCGGGAATACGTTCGAGAATGCGCGCGGAGAGCCCGGGGATGCCGCGCGCCGCATCGTGCCGCTCATCGAGAAAATCCAGTGAAATGTTGAACTGGTTGATCCCCGCATCCCAGAGCGATTGCGCGCGCTCCGGCGTGAGCATCCCGCCGTGTGTGATCACGGTGATATAGCGCAACCGTACGGCCCGGGCGACCCCGGCCACGAGGTCTTCCAGGTCGCGCCGCAGCAACGGCTCGCCGCCCGTGAAGGTGATCATGATCGGATTGAAGAAGCGCGCCGCGTCGGCAAAGCGCTCCACCTCGGCACTCCGCGCGGACCGATCGGTCTTCCAGTAGTCGCAGAAGTCGCAGGCGGCGTTGCAGCGCATCGTCACTTCGAAGTGGACGAGAATCGGATGGCGGCGCAGATGCAGCCAGGCATACTTGGCCGCGAACAGTGGCACGTGCCACGGTGCGAAGCGCGCGCTCAGCATGGCGCGCGGGTCACGCGTCCCCGGGCGCGATCGGGTGCATCGGGAGGGTGATGCCGTGCGCCGCGGCCGTGGCCAATGCGGCGTCGTAGCCCGCATCCGCGTGCCGCGCGACGCCGATGCCCGGATCATTCGTGAGCACGCGCTCCAGCCGCAGCCGCATCTCGGGCGTGCCATCGGCAACGATCACCTGACCCGCGTGCAGCGAATTGCCAATGCCCACGCCGCCACCATGATGAAACGAGACCCAGGTCGCGCCACTCGCCACGTTCAGCATCGCGTTGAGAATCGGCCAGTCGGCAATGGCGTCGCTGCCATCGGCCATCGCCTCCGTTTCGCGGAAGGGCGACGCCACGCTGCCCGTGTCGAGATGATCCCGGCCGATCACGATTGGCGCGGACAGTTCGCCGCGCGCGACGAGATCATTGAGCGCCACACCAAAGCGGGCGCGCTCGCCCTGGCCCAGCCAGCAGATGCGCGCCGGCAGCCCCTGAAAGTGCACTTTCTCGCGCGCGAGGCTGATCCAGCGATGCAGCGCCTCGTCGCCCGGAAAGAGCTCCAGCACGAGGTCATCCGTCCGATAGAGATCGCGGGGATCGCCCGAGAGGGCTACCCAGCGGAACGGCCCCTTGCCCGCGCAGAACAGCGGACGAATGTAGGCGGGCACGAAACCGGGGAAATCGAACGCGTGCTCGAGTCCCGCGTCGTGCGCCACGGTGCGAATGTTGTTCCCGTAGTCGAAGGTCACTGCGCCGCGCGCACGCAGCGCCAGCATGGCGCGCACGTGCTCCACGATGGCGGCCGTGGCGCGGGCCACGTACTCGCGCGGATCCCGCGCACGGAGCGCCGCTGCCTCGGGCAGCGAGAGCCCGTTGGGGACATAGCCATTCAACGTGTCGTGGGCGCTCGTCTGATCGGTGACGACATCGGGCGTGACCCCGCGGCGCACCAGCTCGGGAAGCACATCGGCGGCATTGCCCACGAGGCCGACAGAGAGAGGCTGGCGCAGCGCCTGCGCCTCGTGGATCCAGGCGAGCGCATCGTCCAGCCGCTCGCTCACACGGTCGCAGTAGCCGGAGGCGACGCGCTTCGCGATGCGCCCGGAATCCACCTCGACGCCGAGAAACACGGCGCCGTTCATCGTGGCCGCGAGCGGCTGCGCACCGCCCATGCCACCCAGCCCGGCGCTCAGCACGAAGCGGCCCGCGAGCGATCCGCCGAAATGTTCCCGGGCCACCGCGGCAAACGTCTCGTACGTTCCCTGCAGAATCCCCTGCGAGCCGATGTAGATCCACGAGCCCGCCGTCATCTGCCCGTACATCGTGAGGCCCTTTCGCTCGAGCTCGCGAAAGACGTCCCAGGTGGCCCAGCGCCCCACCAGATTGGCGTTGGCGATCAGCACGCGAGGGGCGCTCGCATGCGTACGAAACACCGCCACCGGACGTCCGCTCTGGATGAGCAGCGTTTCGTCATTCTCGAGCCGCCGCAGCGCCGTAACAATGGCTTCGAAACTGGGCCAGTCGCGCGCCGCCTTGCCGGTCCCGCCGTACACGACAAGATCCTCGGGTCGTTCTGCCACGTCGGGGTCGAGATTGTTCATCAGCATGCGGAGCGCCGCTTCCTGCGGCCAGCCCTTGCACGAGATCGTGGTGCCGCGCGGTGCACGCACCTTGCGATGCGACGGAGGCGCACTCACCGGGATCCGGGCCGCCGTTTCACGCCCGCTCATGGAAGCGCCTCCGGTAGCATGGGGTCAAAGTCGCCGCGTCGAATGGCGGTGGAGAGTGCCGTGATGTCGCCATGCAGCACGCGATCGCGCCCCAGCGGCGCGACGTGATGGCGAACCACCCGTACGGCATCCGACACGCGGCGAGCCGGACGCAGCGGCGCGCGGTACTCGACCGCCTGCGCAGCGCACATCAGCTCGATGGCAAGCACGTTGCACACGTTCTCCACGATGCGCCGCAGCTTCCACGCCGCGCCCATGGCCATCGGAACGACGTCCTCCTTGTTGCCGTCCGTGGGAATCGTATCCACACTGGCGGGATGCGCGAGCACCTTGCATTCGCTGGCCAGCGATGCCGCCGTCACCTGCGCCATCATGAAACCAGAGTTCACGCCGGCATCCGGCGAGAGAAACGGCGGCAGGCCCTGGTTCAGATCGGGGTGCACGAGGCGGTCGATCCGCCGCTCGGAAATGGTCGCAAGATTGGTCAGCACTATCGCCATCACGTCGAGCGCCATCGCGACCGCCTGCCCGTGGAAGTTGCCGCCGCTCAGGATGTCGCCGTTGCTGAACACCAGGGGATTGTCCGTGGCCGCGTTGAGCTCGCGCGACACGAGACCTTCGGCAAACCGCAGCGCATCCCGCACCGGACCGTGCACCTGGGGCATGCACCGCAGCGAGTACGCATCCTGCACGCGCGGGTCGCCGTGACGATGCGACTCGCGGATTTCGCTGTCGTCGAGCAGCAGTCGCAGCAGCGCGGCGGACTCCTGCTGTCCGATCTGGCCGCGCGCCTCGTGAATGCGCGCGTCGAAAGCGGCGGGCGTTCCCAGGAGTCCTTCGAGTGACATGGCCCCGGCCACATGCGCGGCGAGCCAGAGGCGTTGCGCATCGCGACAGGCGAGTGCAGCCACGGCCGTGTGCGCCTGGGTGCCGTTGATCAGCGTGATTCCTTCCTTGGGCTGCAGCACCACTGGCTCCAGCCCCACCGACCGCATCAGATCTCGCGCGGGCCCCTCGGTACCGTCGTGTCGCAGCACGCCTTCGCCGATGAGGCCGAGCGCCAGATGCGCGAGCGGGGCGAGATCGCCACTCGCCCCGACACTCCCCTGCTCCGGCACCGGCGGGTAGAGCCCCGCGTTGAGCATGCCCACCAGCAGATCGATCAGATCGGCCCGCGCGCCAGAGAATCCCTTGGCAATGACATTGGCCCGCAGCAGCATCATCGCCCGCACTTCACGTTCCGGGAGATGGGGGCCGACACCCACCGCGTGGCTGCGCACGAGATTGATTTGCAGTTCGGCAAGCCGGTCAGGCGGAATGACCACCTCCGACAGCTTGCCAAAGCCGGTGGTGACCCCGTACACCGGCTCGGCCCGCTGCAGCACCGCGTCTACCGTGCGCCGCGCAGTCGCCAGGTGCGATCGGGCCGCCGCTCCGAGCGCTACTCGGTCCCGCTCCACCGCCACCCGGTACACATCCGCGATGGTCAGTGACGCACCATCGAGCAACACCTCGCGTGTCATGCGAGGCAATGTAAGGGCTCACGGTCCGGTGGTGCCAGTTGGCGCTGGCCGGCGCGGGCCGGCGCGCGCCGGCCAGCGCCAACTGGCACCACCGGACCGTGAGCCCTTACATTGCCTCGCATGACACGCGAGGTGTTGCTCGA
>DASVWN010000077.1:0-12854 GCA_036393195.1 Gemmatimonadaceae bacterium
TTGTCGTGCGTCAGCACGGTGTCATATGCAGGCGGCACGTAAAAGGGCATCATCTCCGATGCCAGGCGCCCGTCCTGTGTTCCCGCCGCGGCGAGCCGGTGCGAGCGCAGCGCGAACTGATCCTGCTCTTCGCGCGGGATATGATTGAGCTTGGCCATCTTCTCGGCGGACTGTCCCATGGTCTCACCCGTGGACGGTTCGGCGATGGCTGGCGTGATGGGAACCAGGTCGCGTGGCCGGACCCGGGAGAACTTGCCCAGGCGCGCGCCGAGCGTTTTGGCCCGCGACGCGGAGACCAGCACGTCCGAGAACGCGCGCGAGTGCAGGATGGGCACGTTCGACAGCGATTCCGCGCCGCCCGCGATGGCCACGTCCGCGTTTCCCAGGACGATCTGGTCCGCCGCGTCGGTGATGGCCTGGTTGGCGGACGCGCACGCGCGGCTCACCGTGTACGCCGGAATTCCCTTGGGCAGCATGGGCAGGAGCGCGACCTCGCGCGCCAGATTGGGCGCGAGCACGGACGGAATGACCGTGCCGAACACCAGCGTGTCGATCTCCTTGCCATCCAGGTTGCTGCGTTCGATGAGTTCGGCCACCACGGCGCGCCCGAGATCCTGGACAGTGAGCGACTTGAGCTCGGTGCCGGCTTTCGCGAAAGGCGTGCGCAGCCCGGTCATGACGGCCACGCGCCGGCCGTTGCTGCCGTAGGAAGCCATGCGCTGAAACTATGACGGTGCGGGGAAAGACGCCATTGCCGCGCAGCGAACGCCCGATGCATGGCTCACGCCGCACTGGCGCTGTAAACTTGCTGCGAACCATGTGCACCCATTCCCGATGCGACCACCGCGGACAGGCCGCGACATGACAGCCGCTCGCGACCCGCGCTGCGGCCCGCGCGCTTGATGGACGCGTTCGCCGCGGGCGCACGCGCAGCGCACTTCACCGCGCTCGGTGCCCATCCGTTCGACCTGCTGGTCATTGGTGGCGGCATCACCGGCACGGGCATCGCACGCGAAGCCGCGATGCGCGGCTGGCGCGTGGCGCTCGTCGAGCGCGACGACTTTGCGAGCGGAACGTCGAGTCGCTCCTCACGGCTCATCCATGGGGGACTGCGCTACCTGGAGCAGGGACACCTGCGGCTCGTGTACGAGGCGAGTCGCGAACGGCGCATCCTCATGCGCATCGCACCACACCTGGTGCGGCCCGAACAGTTCGTCTGGCCCATGTACGACAACGCCCGGTTGCCCGCGTGGAAAGTGCGGGCCGGGCTCACCCTGTACGACGCGCTCGCGCTGTTCCGCAACATCGCGAGCCATCGTGTGCTGAACACGTATCTCACCTCGGTCACCGAACCGGAGCTGCGCCCCTACGGATTGCGCGGTGCGGCGTGCTACTACGACGCAGCCACCGATGACATCCGGCTCACGCTGGCCAATGCCCGTGCGGCGTCGGCGTCGGGCGCCACCGTCGTCAACCACGCCGCGGTGCGCGATCTCGTGCTCGCCCGGGGCAGAGTCACGGGCGCCGTGGTGGAGGATACACTCTCCGGACACCAGGTTCGCGTGACCGCGCGTGTTACCGTGAACGCCAGCGGGCCCTGGAGCGATACCATTCGCGCACTGGCGCGCACGGGGCTGCCTCCCGCGGTGCGCGGCACCAAGGGCGTTCACATCGCCGTTCCCCGTGACCGGGTGCGCAATCACAACGCGCTCACGCTGCTCTCGCCCATCGATGGGCGCGTCATGTTCATTCTCCCGGCCGAACAACTGACCATTATCGGCACGACGGACACGGACTACGCGGGGCCGCTGGACACGGTGCGCGCGACCACGGCCGACATCGCCTATCTCGTGCGCTCCGCGAATGCGTTCTTCCCGCGCGCGCACCTGTCGCTCGCGGATGTGCTGAGCGCCTGGGCCGGGGTGCGCCCGCTCGCCGCTACGCCAGGCAGCGACGGTGCGCCCGGACGCGTGTCGCGCGAGCATGCGCTCGCGTGGACGGTCCCCGGACTCCTCACGATCACCGGCGGCAAGCTCACGACGTACCGCAGCATGGCCGAAGACGTCGTAGGCGAAGCGGCGAAATCGCTCGGGCAGCCCGACAAGCGTGGCGGCACCGAGCGCGTGGCACTACCCGGCGGCACGATGATGTCCTGCGACGATGAAATCGACGCCGCGCTCACAAAGGTCGGCAGCCGGGACATCGCACGGCATCTCGTGCACAGTCACGGCACCGAGTGGCAGGACGTGTGGGCGCTGGCCGCGTCGAACGATGCGCTGCGCGCGCCCCTGGTACCGGAGCTTCCCTACATCGTGGCCGAACTGCACTGGGCCGTGGAGCACGAGATGGCGCTCACGCTGGGGGACCTGCTCATTCGCCGGCTGCACGTGGCATACGAAACCGCGGATCATGCGGCGGCGCTCGCTCCCGCTGTGACACGCACCGTGGCGCCGCTGCTCGGCTGGACCTCCGCCGAGCAGGAACTGCAGCTCGCGGCATACGCGGCAGAGGTGGAGCGCATGTTCGCCGTGGAGGAACCGGCGACGCACGCTCCGGCGCCCGGGCTCCCTACTTGGCCTCCACCGACTGCTGATGAATCGTGAGGATCTCGACGATACGGAGCTGCCGCGTCGTCGCGGGAAGCTTGAGCAACGCCACCTCGCCCACACCCCTGTTCACCAGAGCGCGCCCGATGGGGGACGACATGGTCACGTGCCCATCTTCGAAATCCACCGAATCGCCGAAGACCAGATCGTAGATCTCGATGATGCCCGTCTTCACATCTTCCACCGTGACGCGCGAGCCCAGGCCCACCTTGTCCGCCGGAATCTGCGCCAGATCGATCTGCGACAGCTTGCTCAGGCGCTGGCGTAGCTGGCCCAGCCGCGCCTGAACGAACTGCTGCCGTTCCAGCGCGGACTTGTACTCGCTGTTCTCGCGCAGGTCTCCGAGCTCCACGGCGCGCCGGATCTCGGCGGGGAGCGTGACATTGAGTTCGTGCTGCAGGCGATTGGCCTCCGCCTCCAGCTTCTCCTTGAGCTGTTCGATCATGGGTGCACGCGACGCAAAAAGTGAAACGCCCCGCCGGTATGGCAGGGCGTCGATCGAGCACGCTGCAGCGCTACCGTGAGCTACGTGATGGATCGCCGCATTCCGCCGCGCACGAAACGCGGGGGCACGACGCGCGCCGCCCTGGGCACGCGCAACCGGATCATCCGGAACAGCGGTGTGAAGTCCATGCTGCATTGTAGGCATGGGACCTCCTGGTGTCCACCCTGCATTCGGCGTCGCACTCGTCGTAGACTTCCACGATGCTCCACACCGAGGATTTCGGCGACGTCACGCGGCTGGTCCTGTCCACACGCGTGAGCCGCGCCGTCGGGTACTCGGTGAGCGTGTATCTGGTGCGCGGCATGGCCGTGGACCTCGGATTCCCCGCGGTCGAACAGGACATCGTGGCAATGCTTGCGCAAGTTCACCCCGCAGGCGTGCTGCTCACGCATTACCACGAGGATCACGGCGGAAACGCCGAGCTTGCCGCGCGCGCAGGGCTGCCGCTTGCGGTGTCCGATGCGACGCTCGCGCACCTGCGCGCCGCGACTCCGCTCGCGCTCTACCGGCGCGTCATCTGGGGGACGCCGCCTCCGTTCGTTTCGCCCATCACGCGGTTCGGGTCGGACGTGCTGCGTCTGGTGCCTGCGCCAGGCCATTCGGATGATCACCACGTCGTCTGGGACGCGGAGCGGGAGACGCTGTTCTCGGGTGATCTCTTCCTGGGCGTGAAAGTACGGCTGGCGCATCCCAGCGAGAACCCGCGTCAGCTTGCGCGGAGCGTGCGCGCGGCGGCCGCATTGCGTCCCACGCGCATGTTCGACGCACACCGCGGGCCGATCGCACACCCGGTGGAGGCGCTCTCAGCCAAGGCGAACTGGCTGGACGAAACCATCGGTGAGATCGAGCGCGGCATTGCGAAGGGCTGGCCTGACCGCGTCATCGCGCGAACAGTGCTGGGCCGCGAGGAGGCGACCGCGTATGTGTCGCGGGGTGCCATGTCCAAGGAAAACTTCGTTCGCGCGGTGCGGCGAAGCGGCGACTGTTCACCGAGCTCAGCATGACGACACCATGGCACACGGCTCGTCCGCGCTGCATCCTTGACGCAGTGACTCCACGCGTGGCGCCGCCGCGCGCTCAGCCGACATCCAGCGGAGGATTGTCCTCGTGCGTGCCGAGCGAACCCGACTCATTCTCCTGACGGCCGCCATCGCGCTGGTCGCGGCCTGCTCCAGCAGCGGTAACGCGGTCACGGCACCTTGTGGCCTTGGCTTCCCGTGCACCGGACGGCGCAGCGTCGCCCAGGTGGCTCTCGCACCCTTTCCAGCGACGCTCAGCGTTGGCGACACCGCCACGATCATCGCGGCCGCATTCGATTCGACGGGCGCGCAGATCACCGGTGTCTCCTTCCAGTTCGCCTCGTCCGCCGCGGATGTGGCATCGGTTGACGGGACCGGTCTTGTGACCGCGCTCGCGGCCGGCTCGACCACGATCTCGGCCGCAACCGGCGGCCAGAAGGCGACAGTGGTGCTGTTCGTCCGGTGACCGGGGCATAGGGGCAGCCCATGCGGCTGTCCCTTGTCCCGGTTGTCCTGGTTATCGCGTCACTCGGGCGCGCAACGACTCCATCATTTCCGCGCGCCGGTCATACAACCGCTTGAGCTGGCGCGGCGCGCGGCGCGCGAAGGCATATGAGGTGAGTAGGGGAAGCGCGATGGTCGAATCGGTGTAACACACGACCGCGTCGGGCAGCCGGTCGGGATCGATCTTCCCCCAGCTCACCGCCTCCGCCGGCGTCGCACCCGAAAGCCCGCCCGTATCGGGCCGCGCATCGGTGACCTGCAGGAAGTAGTCGTGCCCGCGCTCGTCAATGCCCAGCACTTCCTGGATCTGCGGCTCGGTCTGCAGCGCGAAGTTCTTCGGGCTGCCGCCGCCCATGATCATCACCGCGCTCTTCCCGCCACTCGTCTTCGCCGCCAGCACGATGGACGCTGTCTCGTTCACGTCCAGATTCGGATCGAGTGTGAGCGCGCTTCCCTCGAGCGAGAGGGCCGCGATGTTCATTCCAATGGAGGAATCGCCGGGTGACGACGTGTACACCGGCACCCCCGCGGCGTACGCCGCCGAGAGCAACGACCGCTTCGAGAGACCCAGCCGTCGCTCGCGCTCGGCGACGTACCTGCCGCACAGGTAGTGGAACTCCGCGCTCGACATGGGGCGCTGGAACTCCGGCGCGCGCATGATCTGCCGGAAGAACGCGTCGGTGGACAGCAGCACGTCGTAATCGAAGAAGATGTCGTAGATCCGGACGACACCCTCCTCTCGCAGCACGATATCGCTCTCCTGCGCATTCCCCCGGTGCATCGAGAGCCCGAGCCCGAAGTGCGTATCGTGATACAGGTTCGCGCCCGTGGAGATGATCCAGTCCACGAATCCCGCTTCGATGAGCGGAATGAGCGCCGACATGCCCAGCCCCGCCGGCGTCAGCGCGCCCGTGAGCGTGAGGCCGATCGTGACATCGGGCTCGAGCATCTTCTCTGCGAACAGTTGCGCCGCCTCGCGTATGCGTCCCGCGTTGTACGCGAGGAAGGTTCCCTCGATGAGCTGCGCCACGGTCTCCGTGCCATCGATGCGTCTGGGATCGATGCGCTGGCCGCGCAGGAAGCGGCTCGCCTCGTGCGCCACGTGCTCCGCGCCCGCGCGCTCCCGCGCTTCCGCCGCGCGCTTCTGCGCAGCCTTGGGCGCCGCCGCGCTCGGCCCCTTCTTTCTGCCCTTGCCCCCGGACGCGCTCATGGCCGCTCCACGCCGAGTGGGGTGAGCGTCTCGTCCGGGCGAGAAGCGAGCGCCTCGATCACCGCGTTCGCCGCCTCCGCCGGGTCATCCGTGAGGAGCATGAGATCCATGTCGCCCGGCGCAATCTTGCCTTCGAGCAGCACGCGCGACTGCAGCCAGCGCACAAGCCCTGCCCAATAGTGGCGCCCGAACATGATCACCGGAAAATGATAGATCTTGCCGGTCTGGATGAGCGTGAGCGCCTCGAACAGTTCATCCAGCGTGCCAAAGCCGCCGGGAAAGATGATGAACGCTGACGAGTACTTCACGAACATCGTCTTGCGGACGAAGAAGTAGCGGAAGTTGATGAGCGTATCCACGTACGGATTCGCGCCCTGTTCGAAGGGCAGTTCGATGTTGCAGCCGATGGACCGTCCCTTCCCGAGTCGCGCGCCCTTGTTCGCGGCCTCCATGATTCCCGGGCCCGCGCCCGTGATGATCGCGAAGCCGGCCTCTGCCAGCAACCGCGACGTTTCCTGCGCGGCCAGATACTGCGGATCGTCAGGCCCCACACGCGCCGAGCCGAACACGGTGACGCCCTTGCTCACCGCGGCAAGCGTGTCGAACCCTTCAATGAATTCGGACATGATGCGCAACACGCGCCACGGGTCCGTACGCGTGAAGTCGACCGGCGCCACGACACCGCGCAGCAGTTTCTCGTCCTCGGTGATGACCGGCGGGAAATAGTCGCGCAACGACTGGTCAATCGGTCGCTCTTCGGTGATCTTCACGGCACCGGAGCGACGTTGCGCGGATTCCTGCGAGGGGGGTGTGCGACCTGCTTTCCGGTGACCTGCCTCCGTGCGTTCGCGAAGCCCTTCGCGGGCGCCGTGCTCCGCCTCGGCGAGTTTGGTGAGGTCCGCCGCCCGCCCCGTCGCGGTCACCACCGCGCTGGAAGGCCGGCGCGGCTTCTTCTTTCTCGTCGCCATGATTTCCGAGAGTGCCCGTTGATGTGCCCGTCCCCACAGTCATCCTGGCGCGCCGGGCTCGGCGCGCAGAGAGAGTGGAATAGTAGCGCGCTCGTGCGGAGAGAGGTACCCGCGGCGTGCTCCGCCGTCGCATCACGCGACCTTGCGCCGCGGAGCCGTGCGTCGTACACCTTTACGCGATTGCCCGCGGCATGATGTCCGCGGCACCATCGCTCATCATTCTCGTCGCCGATGGCGCGCGTGCCGATGCGTTCGACAACGGCATCGCGCGTGGCGCACTTCCGGCACTGGCCCGACTCAGGCGTGAGGCCGGGCAGCATACGATCACGACGGTCTTTCCGTCGGTCACCGGCCCCGCCTACGCTCCCTTTCTGATGGGGCGATTTCCCGGCCCGATCGGGCTGCCGGGGCTGCGCTGGTACGATCGCGCGCACGTGCGCTGTACGCTGCCGCCGTATTGCCGGAGCTACATGGGCACGCAGATGCGCTGCATGGATCGCGACCTCGATGCGCGCGCCCCGACGCTGTTCGAGCTCGTGCCGCAGGCGTTCAACGCGATGAGCATGATCGGGCGCGGCCTGGCGCCGCGCGCGCACCTGGGCAGGAGCCTGCCACTCCTGGCACGCATGGCGCGCACGCACTGGCGCGGCAACGTCGCGGGGTGGCTCGAGCTCGATCGCCGTGTCGCGCGCACCGCGCGACGCTGGCTGCGCGAGCGCACGCCCTCGCTCAGCTTGATCGCGCTGCTCGCGCTCGACAAGACATCCCATGCGATGGGTCATGACTCGCCTGCCGCGCACGAGGCGCTCGTCATGCTCGACGAGTTCGTGGCGCAACTGCGATGCGACGCCGAGCGCGCGGGGCGATGGGAGACGACGCATTTGTGGATCGTGAGCGACCATGGACACTCGCGCGTGCACGCGCACGACGATCTGGCCCAGGCCGTTCGTGACACCGGTCATCGTGTGCTCGCGCATCCATGGGTGTTCACGCGTCGCGCCGACGCCGCGGTCATGGTGAGCGGCAATGCCATGGCGCACATCTATCTCGAGCCCGCGCGCCGCGATCGCCCCTGGTGGCCGGCGTTGCGCGCGCGCTGGGAGCCGCTGGTGGAGACGCTGCTCGGCCGCGACTCGGTGGACATCCTGGTGCTGCCGCACTCGCCGGCGCGCTGCGAGATCCGCGCACCCGGCCGTGGCACCGCGCTGTTGGAGCACGATGCTGGCCGCTACTCGTACCACCCGGTCACCGGCGACCCGCTCGGCGTGGGCGAGCACGAGCGCCTCACGGCGCGGGACGCCTGGTGCATTTCGCAGGGCACGGACTATCCCGACTCGCTCGTGCAGATTGCCCATCTCGCCGGCGCAGCGCGCTCGGGCGACATGATCCTGTCGGCCGCACCCGGCTGGGACTTCCGTGCGGCGTACGAACCCATCCCGCACGAGAGCACGCACGGCGGTCTGCATCGCGCGCACATGCTCGTGCCACTGCTCCTCAATCACCCCGTGCGCGCCACACCGTTGAGAACGGTGGATGTGATGCCGAGTGCGTTGCGGGTGCTCGGGCGTGAAGTACCGGCGGGCCTGGACGGCGAACCGTTCGCGTAGGTGAAAAAATCGCGGGAATCGGGGGCTGGCCTGCCTTCTTCGCCCGCACTCAGCCGCCCGCAATCCGGCGCTTCCCCCGCAGCAATGGCGGCACCGACAACACTGCCCAGGCGACTTCGAGCAGAATGAACCCCCAGCGCCGGTCCGCGATCGCGATCCACGCGAGCAGCGCCGAGCCCACCAGGTTGAGCACGTTGAACCATCGGTCCTCGCGCCCGAGCATTCCACGCTGCAACGCCGCATAGCCGAGCAGCACGAGCACGGCGCCGGTGACCGACACGATCTGATATCCGAGTTGAGAGAGCACGATGAATCCGTGAGATTGTTATTAGCGCCTGACCTCTGACCTCTGACCCCTAGCCCCCCAGCCCCTGCCCACCTGGCCCCGCGTCATCACCACGCTCTCGCTCCGCGCGATCGCGAGCCCCGCGCTCGCGCGCGATCTGCTGCGCGTGGCGTGGCGTTTTCGGCGGCGCGACTGGTACCGCAGACCGCCCTGGCTGCCGGTCCCGTCGCGACCCTACGTGCGCTGGCGCATGTACACCGCGTACGGCGACTATGACGCCGTGCCGCCAGCAGAGGATGTCATCCGGTACGCGCGATGGGTAGGGAACGACCTGTAATGGCGAGCACCGCGGTGGCCATCGAGCAACGCATCAAGGCGCAGGCGTACGGACTCGGCTTCGATCTCGTGGGCATCACGACGCTGGGACCCGCCGAAACCGCCCGGGCATTCGACGACTGGCTCGAGCATGGCTACGCGGGCGAGATGCAGTACATGTCGCGCTGGGCCGCGGAGCGCCGTGACAGCCGCCTCCCCTTCCCCGGCGCCACGAGCGCAGTGGTGGTGGGAATGAACTACGGCGGCACCGAGCCGCCGGGGCCCGTCGCCCGCTACGCGCGCGGCGACGACTACCACGACGTGATGCGCGACCGGCTGCGCGAACTGCACCGCTGGATCGAGGAACAGGTGGGACACGCGGTGCATGGGCGTCCATACGTCGACACCGGCCCGGTGCTCGAGCGCGACCTGGCGCACCGTGCGGGGCTGGGGTGGTTCGGCAAGAACACGAATCTCATCAATCCGGCGCTGGGTTCGTTCTTCTTTCTCGGCTCGCTATTCGTGGAGCTGGATCTCGAGCCCGACGCGCCGTTCGAGGCGGACCGGTGCGGCACGTGCACGCGGTGCCTCGACGCGTGTCCCACCGGAGCGCTCCCGGCGCCGCGCGTTCTCGACGCCAATCGGTGCATCTCGTACCTCACGATCGAGCTGCGCGGCGAGATTCCGGAAGCGCTGCGCGCGCCCATGGGAGAGCTCGTCTATGGCTGCGACATCTGCCAGGACGTGTGTCCGTGGAACGTGAAGTTTTCGAGGGATGCGACGGAACTGGCATTCACGGCGCGTGCGGTGATCGCGGAGAAAGACGCGCGCACGCTAGCCACGGAGGTCCTCGCGATGACGCAGGACGAATTCAGCGCGGCATTTCGCAAGTCGCCGGTGAAGCGCGCGAAACTCGCGGGTTTGCAGCGGAATGCGCGAGTGGTATTGGAACACTTCACAGCGAGATCAAACGACAGCTGAGCAGCAACTGGGTGAGGAGCGGGCGCCGCGTGAGCCGTGCTCGTGCCGACTGTTGCGAGTCCAGCGACGCGCACAATCGTTGCACTCAGATATCGCTTATTTTTTTCGGAGGCTTCGAGAATCAACTGATCACTTTCTGCTCACTGCGGCGACGTCTGCATTACCCAGACGTCGCTCTGAAGGTCGGCGATCGTGAAGTACATGCGACCATCGCCGATGCTCCATTCGGGGCGGTACGACGGACGGTCGGGGTCATCGAAATGCGCAAGCAGCGTCGGCGCGCCGCCGTTGATCGGCATGGACCAGAATTCCGCGTTTCCTTTCGCGTCGTGCGACTTGAAATACAGCGTGCGGCTGTCGGCACTCCAGACCGGATATTCTCCGCTTATCCCGCTCTTCGCTGAATCGAGCACAGTGCGTTGCGCGCCTGAGTCGGGATTGATGATGAAGATCGATCCGCCCAGCAGCGCATTAGTGTAGGCGATCCCGTTACCGTCGGGCGACCAGACGGGCCACGACGTGAAGTCCGTCTTGCGCGCGAGCTTGGTGCGCTTTATCGGTGTCCCCCACGTGCCGTTCGGGTTCTGGCGCACCACGTAGACGCCGCCGCCACCGCCGAACAGTGTGTAGGTGATGGCCTTGCCGTCCGGAGACCACATCGGCTTCGACTCCTGTGCCGGCGAGTGAGTTACTGCCTGCACGGGACCGCCGTCAAGCGGGAGTACGTAGATGTCGCGCGACCCGGACCGCCAGGAGTGAAAGGCCACCTTTGTCCCGTCTGGCGACGGTACCGGTGAGAAATCGTCGGTACTGTCGAACGTCAGCTGCTCTGGTACGCCGCGCGGAAGACGCATCCGGTAGAGCTCGGACGTCCCGCTAACATTCGAGTCATAGTACAGCCACTTCCCGTCCGCGGACGGCTCAGCTTCCTCAACCACCTGTGTCCCGCTGGTCACCTGCGTCGCTGAAGCCTCGCTTGCGCCCTTCGGCGGAAATGGCAGCGACCAGACGTTCGACGTCTCCACCAGGCGATCGTACGCGAAGCGCGTCCCGTCCGCCGATGTCGAGATCGAATGCGCGTCCAATCCGGTAGTGAGGCGCACGGGTGCGCCGTCTGCGTGGCCGTCGCTGTTGACTCGTAGCGCGTAGATGTCGCGGGGCCCGAGCCGATTGGAGAGGTAGTACAGCCAGCGCCCGTCGCGCGACCACGCGGGACTCTCATTGACCGACGTGCTGTCGGTTACGGGAACCACGGCGCCGTCGCGAACGCGAATGACCATCACGCGACTGGGCGACATGTTGCCGAAGAAGCGGCCCACGCGCGAGTAGTACGCGTTGCCGGACGCGCACGCGATGAGCGCACCGCCGGGCGCCCAGCGGCAGAGTGCGGGCTGGAGGAGGTGCGCGAGCAGATGCGATCGCGCGGCCGCAGTACGCGTGAACACGGAGTCGGCAATCGCGTACACGATCCCCTGTCCATCTGGCGACCACGCGGCCGAGACGACGATTGCACCTGGTGACGCGGGCAGCTCCGGTCGCGCGCTTCCGCCCGACGCCGGTGCGCTGAACACGCCACCCTGGGCAAGGAAGAGGATCCGTGTGCCATCCGGCGACCATTGCGGATCGGTCTGGACATCCAGCGAATCGTCAGTGAGCGCGAGAGCGCGACCCCCGCTCACCTGCCGCACGAAGATCCGCATGCTCGCCATGTTGCCCGATGCATATGCCACGCTGCGTCCGTCGGGCGAGAGCGCTGGTGCGATCTCGAGCCCGGGATCCCACGTCACCCTAGTTGCACGACCAACGCTCGTGACGGGCACCGCTCCTGTCGCGGTACGGCGTCCCGCGACGAACGCGACGACAGCGACGACAATTGATGCGGCGAGCAGTGCGAGGATGAGCGGGACGCGAATAGCGCGGCCCGGTGCGCGACGCAGACTTGAGCCAGTACGCCGCACCGGCGCATCGGCTTGCAGGTTCCTGGCGAATTCGGCCGCGCTTCCAAACCGATCCGCCGGGAGCTTTTCGAGCGCGGTGAGCACCGCGGCCTCTACCGACTCCGGAATGCTGCGCCGCTGCGGGACGAGCGCGCGCGGCTCTTCCGTGATCACGCGCGCGACTATTGCCTGCGTCGTCGGTCCGGTGAACGGCGGCTCACCGACCAGCATCTCGTATGTGACGGCGCCCAACGCGTACATGTCGGTGCGCGCATCGACGTTCCGCTCGCCCATTGCCTGCTCGGGCGACATGTATTGCGGAGTGCCGAGCGAGAGACCCGTCTGCGTCATGCGCTGACCGCCAGCCTGCTCAACCGCGAGCGCGATGCCGAAATCGGCGACGAGGGCGCGCCCGTCGTGCAGCAGAATGTTCTCCGGCTTGATATCGCGATGCACCACACCGCGCTTGTGCGCGTACTCCAGTGCGTCGGCGACCTCGCTCGCGATGCGTATCGCGTCGGCAATCGGGAGCTGGTGCTCGCGCTCGAGCCGGCGCCGGAGCGTTTCACCCTCCACGTACGGCATCACGTAGTAGAGAAGTCCGTCAGCGGATCCCGAGTCGAACAAAGGCAGAATGTGCGGATGCTGCAGGTTCGCCGTGAGCTCGATCTCCTTGAGGAAGCGCTCGGGGCCGAGGATCGCCGACAGCTCTGCGTGCAGAACCTTTATGGCAACTTTACGGTGATGCTTGACGTCCTCGGCGAGATACACCGTGGCCATACCGCCCGCACCAAGCTCGCGCTCGATGTGGTAATGATCTGCAAGCGATGACCCAACGCGCGCCGCCGACTCAGTCATTCGATCTTCCAGGAGAGGAGCCGCAAACATAGCTCGCGCGGCAAATCACGGCGCGGCA
>DASVWN010000078.1:0-5336 GCA_036393195.1 Gemmatimonadaceae bacterium
ATCTTCCGGCAGACCCGCCCCGGGCTCAATGGCCGTCCCTTCACGCTCCTCAAGTTCCGCACGATGCGGAACGCCGCCGACCGCGACGGCAGGCAGCTCCCGGACGCCGTGCGTCTCACCCCCCTGGGCCGCGTGCTGCGCGCCGCCAGCCTGGATGAGCTGCCCGGACTCGTGAACGTGGTACGCGGCGACATGAGTCTCGTCGGACCGCGCCCGCTCCTCATGGAATACCTGCCACTCTACTCCGCCGAGCAGCAGCGCCGCCACGCCGTCCGACCCGGAATCACCGGGTGGGCGCAGGTGAACGGGCGGAACGCACTCTCCTGGCCGGAGAAGTTCGCGCTGGATGTGTACTACGTGGATCACGTGAGCCTGCGGCTCGACGTGCGGATCCTGCTGCGCACGCTCGCGCACCTGTGGCGCCGCGAGGGGATCAGCCAGGACGGACACGCCACCATGGAGGTGTTCCGTGGTAACGCGCACTGAGCGTCGCCCGGAGCTGCTGCTCATCTGGGGGGGCGGGGGCCACGGCAAGGTGGTAGCCGATCTGGTGCGAGCTTCGGGGCGGATGGTGGCCGGCTTTGCCGACAACGACCCCGCGAAGATGGGGAGGGTGGTGGAACCGGGCGGCGGGACCGTCGTCCTTTCGGAGGACGACCTGTGCCGTGCGCTTCGAATCGGCGCTATACTCCCCGGGGGCGCAACGGCGATCGCCCTCGGCGTCGGCGACAACGCGGCGCGGCTCAAGCATGCGCTGAGCGTATCCGGCGGGGCGAATGGAGCGCTGCTGCCGGCGCTGGTGCACCCCATGGCCACGGTGAGTCCGTCGGTCGTACCGGGAAACGGCACCGTGGTCTTCGCGGGAGCGGTGGTGAACGCCGACGCGCGCATCGGCGTTGCGGTCATCGTCAATTCAGGCGCGATCGTGGAACACGACTGCCTGGTGGGCGACGGCACGCATGTCGCACCTGGGGCGACGCTGGCTGGTGGCGTTCGTGTGGGTCAAACATGTCTGATTGGCGCACGCGCTGTGGTGCTGCCCGGCATCACGGTGGGCGATGGAGCGATAGTGGGTGCGGGCGCGGTGGTGCACCGCGACGTGCCGGCCAATGCGCGTGTCGCCGGCGTGCCGGCGCGACGCCTCACGGAAACCGGGAGCACATGACGCAGACGAGCGAGAAACGCATTTACCTGTCGCCGCCGCACCTGGGAGAACTCGAGCAGCGGTACGTGGCCGAGGCGTTCGCATCCAACTGGATCGCGCCGCTGGGACCACAGGTCGAGGCGTTCCAGCGGGAGTTCGCGCGCGCCGTGCACAGCCCTCACGCGCTGGCGCTCAGCTCGGGCACGGCCGCGCTGCATCTGGCGCTCCAGCTCGTGGGTGTGAGCGCTGGTTCCGAAGTGCTCGTGAGCACTCTCACCTTCGCGGCGAGCGTGAACCCCATTCTCTACCTGGGGGGCACGCCGCTGTTCGTCGACAGCGAGCGCGAATCGTGGAACATGGATCCGGCGCTCCTCGCTGATACGCTCGACCGGCGCGCGCGCGCCGGTCGCCTGCCCGCAGCCGTCGTACTGGTGCACCTCTACGGGCAGAGCGCCAATCTCGATCCCATTGTGGCGGCGTGCGCGCGCTACGAAGTGCCGCTCATCGAGGATGCCGCCGAGGCGCTCGGCGCGACGTACGGGGGCCGCCCGGTGGGCACGTTCGGCCGTGCCGGTATCTTCTCGTTCAATGGGAACAAGATCATCACGACGAGTGGCGGCGGCATGCTCGTGAGCGACGATGGCCGCCTCGTGTCGCATGCGCTCAAGCTGGCCACTCAGGCCCGTGACGCCGCGCCGCACTATGAGCACTCGGAAATCGGGTACAACTACCGCATGAGCAACGTGCTCGCCGCGATCGGTCGCGGCCAGTTGAGTGTGCTCGCCGACCGCGTGGCCGCACGGCGGCGCATCTTCGAGTTCTACACGCGTGCGCTCAGCGACCTGCCGGGCATCGAGTTCATGCCGCAGGCGCCATGGGGCGAGCCCACACGCTGGCTCACCGTCATCCTGGTGCGCCCGGAGCAATTCGGTCTCGATCGTGAAGCGCTGCGATTGCGCATGGAGGCGGAGAACATCGAGGCACGCCCGGTGTGGAAGCCCATGCACCTGCAGCCGGTTTTTGCCAGGTATCCTCACGTGGGCGGCAGCGTGGCCGAGGAGCTGTTCCAGTTTGGACTGTGTATTCCGAGCGGCTCCGGAATGACCGCACTGGAACTGGAACGCGTTGCAGACGTGGTGCGCAGCGTACACCGTGCCGCCGCGCATCCCGCGCACATCGTCCGCGCAGCATCGTGAGAACATGAGCGAACTCATCCCCGGAGACGGGCCGCTGTTGCCGGTGCATGCCACGACACCTGTGCGCGCGCCCGTGACGGCCACCGCCGATGAGAACGGCGCCGGTCCCGAGCCCATTGACCTCAAGGAGTCGCTTGGCGTCCTGCGCCGCCACCTCTGGCTGGTGCTTCTGATCACCGCCGCGGCGGTACTGTTCACGGCGTATCGGCTGCACAACGAGCAACGGCAGTACCAGGCGAGCGCGACCATACGCCTCGTGGATACGCAGCGTGAGCTGGCCGGGAATCTGGACAACAACAGCTCGCCCTACCAGACCATGGCTGCCTGGGCCGATCCGATCGAATCGCAACTGCAGGTGCTGCACAGCCGGGCGGTGGGCGAAGCCGTTGTCGACTCTCAGCCACTGGGCACGCGCGTACAGGTCGCGGGCTTTCCTGCCTCGGTGCTCAAAGGTGTAGCGCTATCGCGTGAGGGCTCGGGCGACAGCGTGCGGCTCACCTTCGGCGACAAGAGCGTATCGGCGGAAGCGGACGGTCATACGCAGACTGTTCCCTACGGTGCGGCGATCGAAGCGGGCGGCATTCGCTTCTCCGTGGCAGGCGAACCGGCCAGTCGGGACGCTGGCATGCTGCGGGTCATCTCGCGGGACGGCGCGACCGACCTTGTGCTCAGCGGACTGCACGCGAGCCAGCGCACACGCACCGACGTGGTGGACGTGTCGTACACCGCCGGCGACCCATACGTCGCGCAGCAGGTGGCCAATGCCGCGGTGAAGGTGTTTCAGATGGAGAACGCCAAGAGCGCACAGGAGCAGTCGCGCCGCCGCAGGATCTTTCTGGAATCGCAGCTCGATCAGACCGATTCGCTGCTGCGCGTCGCGCAGAATCATCTGAGCGACTACCGTGCCTCGAAGCGTGTCTACGGCTCTGCCGATGCCGTGGTGGCCGCGGAGCAGACAGGATTGCTCAACCTGGAAACGCAGCGACAGGACATGGTGGCGAGCCGGCGCGTGTACCAGTCGCTGCTGCAGCAGCTGTCGGGAGAGAGCGGCGACCCGCGCGGCAACACGCTCAGTGCGCTGGTGGCATCGCCCGGGATTGCCGACAACCCGGTGGTGAGCGCCACGTATCAGCAGCTCGTGACCTACCAGGCAACACTCGATTCCGCCACGACGGGCAAGTGGAGCAGCGCGCCCACCAATCCCGATGTGCAGCGGCTGCGCAAGCTCATCGCGGGCGCGCAGGCTCAGCTCACCGAAGCGGTGCGGAGCCAGGTCACGTCGCTCGACGCGCGCATCCAGGCGCTGGACGAATTGCGCGACCGCAGCTCGGCGACGCTGAAGCAGCTGCCGGCCACGCAGGCCGGTGAGGCGCGGCTCGTGGAGCAGGTGCAGGCTGCGAGGGACATGGCCGACCAGTTGCGCAGCGAATACCAGAAAGCACGGATCGCCGAGGCGGTGGAAGCCGGGCAGGTGGAAATCGTGGATCTGGCCCGTCAGCCGTTCGCACCCATTGGCACGAGCCGGCGGATCAAGCTGCTCACTGGACTCATCGTGGGCTTGCTGCTCGGCGCCGGTGCCGCGTTCCTGATGGAGCGCCTCAATACGGCAATCCGGCGCCGCGATGAGATCGAGAGCCTTCTGCAAATCCCCGGTCTCGGCATCATTCCGCGCATCGCCGGCAATCCAAGCTCGAAGCGGCGACTTCATGTCGGCCCGATGTCCCTGCCGCTGCCGGATCGCATGAGCACACGTTCGCATCGCGGGAACGCTGGCTCACTGGTCATGGTAGCGGACGGACGCTCGGGGAGCGCGGAAGCGTTTCGCACTCTGCGTACGAATCTGATCTTCTCGCAGGCGGTGCAGACGCTGCGCGTGATGGTGGTCACCAGTCCGTCGCCGCAGGACGGCAAGACCACGACCGTGGCGAACCTCGCGGTGACGTTCGCGCAGCAGGGAATGCGCGTGGCGCTCGTGGACTGCGATCTGCGTCGGGCGCGACTGCACAGCATCTTCCGTCTCCCGCGCGAGCCCGGACTCACCAACCTGCTGCTGGGGCAAGAGACGGAGCAGCGCGTGCTGCGCCCCACGTTCGTGGAGGGGTTGTCGTTCATCCCTGCCGGTGCGCTCCCGCCCAACCCGTCGGAGCTGCTTGGTGGCGAGCGGATGCAGGAGCTGGTGGATCGGCTCAGGCAGGAGTACGACGTCGTGCTGCTCGACACGCCGCCGGTACACGCTGCAGCGGATGCGCTCATTCTGGGGAAGATCAGTGACGGCGTGCTGCTGGTGCTGCGCGCCGGGCATACGGAGCGCGCCAGCGCGCTGGATGCGATTCACCGGCTGACGAGCATTGGCGTTCGGGTGGTGGGTGCGGTACTCAACGATCCCGATCACAAGGTGCCGCAGTACAGTGGCTACTACTACTACGACTACTACGGGCCGGAGACCGCTTGACCCGCAACCTGTTCGCCCTGCGTTCGTGCCTGGCGCTGCTGATGGTCGGATGTCTGCCCGTCACCGCGGAACCCGGGAATGGAGCGGCACCCGCACCTGCACCCGTACCGCAGGCTCCACGGGCTCTCGCCACGGCTGCGGATTCCTCGAGCGCTTCGGTCACCGCCGACACCATGCTCGTCCTCAGACCCGGCGACGTCGTTCGCATCACCGTGTGGCGCAATCCGGAGCTGAGTGGCGATTTTCCGGTGGGAGTGAACGGCGCGCTGCGGCAGCCGCTGTATCAGGAGGTGCCCGTGGCGGGCATTCCCATTCCCGAGGTGGAGCAGCGCCTCAAGACCTTTCTGGCGCAGTATCAATCAGATCCGGAAGTCGTGGTGGAACCGCTGTTCCAGGTGGTCGTGAGCGGTGAGGTCCGCGAGCCCAAGGTGTATGAACTGCCCCGCGAGACGAGCATCGCCATGGCCATCGCGCAGGCGGGCGGCGCACTACCGGATGGGCGCATGGACAAGGTGCGGCTCTGGCGCGCGGGAAAGGAATACAC
>DASVWN010000079.1:0-11518 GCA_036393195.1 Gemmatimonadaceae bacterium
GTTCTCAGCCTCCACCACGTCAGCGCGATCGCGAGCGACCCGCAGCGCAATCTCGATTTCTACGCGGGGTTCCTCGGCCTGCGTCTCGTGAAGCGCACGGTGAACTTCGACGATCCGCAAAGTTATCATCTGTACTACGCCGACGAGGTGGGGACGCCGGGCAGCATCATGACGTTCTTCCCCTGGCCCGGCGCGCGGCGAGGGCAGCAGGGCGCGGGACAGGTGGCCGTCACGTCATTCGCGGTGCTCCCCGGCTCCATTGGGTTCTGGGTGGAGCGGCTGCTGCGCCACAACGTGTCGCACGAGCATCCGGCGACGCGCGGCAGCGGCGCGGATGCGGAGCACGTGCTGGCATTCCGCGATCACGATGGACTCCTGCTGGAGCTGGTGGCGCACCCCGGCGCGGAAGCGCGACCGGCGTGGGAGCACGCGCCTGGCATTCCTCGCGAGCATGCGATTCGCGGCTTTCATGGCGTCACGTTGTGGGTGAACGAGGGCAAGCCGACGGAACGCGTGCTCGTGGAGACGCTCGGCATGCGGGAGTTGCACGAGGACGGAGCGACGAAGCGCTATGTGGCCGGCGACGGCGGGCCGGGGCGACTGGTTGACGTGCGCTCGGTTGCTGGCTTCGTCCGCGGAGGCGGAGGCGCCGGAACCGTACATCACGTCGCGTTCGCGGTGGAAGATGATGCCGCGCAACTCGAGCTGCGGGAGCGCGTGACGACCGCGCGGCTTCATCCGACACCGGTGATCGATCGCCAGTACTTCCATTCGGTGTACTTTCACGAACCGGGCGGCATTCTCTTCGAGCTGGCCACGAATCCGCCCGGCTTCACGGTGGACGAGCCCGTCGAACACCTCGGCGAGCAGCTCAAGCTGCCGCCGCAGTACGAGCCGCACCGTGCCGAGATCGAAGCCGTGCTGCCGCGCATCCATCTGCCCGTCCCGCAATCCGCTGCAACGCTGTTCGCCGACACCACTGGACCGGAAGACGTGAGCGGCGACGCCCTCGGCTTCATCCACCGCTACGTTCCGCCCGGCGCAGAGGGTGCTCTTGCGGGAAGCACCACGCTGCTGCTCCTGCACGGCACCGGTGGCGACGAGGAGGACCTCCTGCCACTCGGCCGCATGTTGCTCCCGGGCGCCGGCATGCTCAGTCCACGCGGCAAGGTCCTCGAGCGCGGCGCGCCGCGCTTTTTCCGCCGCCTCGCCGAGGGCGTATTCGACCAGGAGGACCTCGCGCGGCGAACGGACGAGCTGGCGGATTTCGTGATGGCGGCGTGCGAGACGTATCAGCTGGAGCGCGATGGGATCGTCGCCGTCGGATTCTCCAACGGTGCCAACATCGCGTCGAGCCTGCTGCTGCGGCGGCCGGGAGTGCTGC
Source organism: Gemmatimonadaceae bacterium (assembly GCA_036393195.1). Lineage (GTDB taxonomy): Bacteria > Gemmatimonadota > Gemmatimonadetes > Gemmatimonadales > Gemmatimonadaceae > JADGGM01. The sequence goes on from DASVWN010000079.1 coordinate 1,385, forward strand.
GCGGCGCGGTGCTGCTGAGTCCCATGATGCCCTTCGAGCCCGAGGTCCTGCCCGACCTCAAAGGCACGGCGGTGTTCATTGGCGCAGGCCGTCGCGATCCCATCGTGCCAGTGAAGCAAGTGGAGCAACTGGCAGCCATGCTCCGGAAGACAGGCGCCGACGTGACGGTACACTGGGAAGCAGGCGGACATGCCGTGAGCAAGGGCGAAGTAGACGCGGCACGGAACTGGATCGCGCACTGCGTCGCGGCACAGGAGCCCGGCTAGTCTTCGCCCGGTGCCGCGCAGGGCGTCCTGGAGCCACCGCGTGCTGCAACTCTCCGCCAGGAATCGGGACCCTGTACGCCGGCACGGACTCGACACTCCCGTTGCATCAGATGACGAGCGGGAGGCCGAGCTGGCGGTGGCAATCCGGCACGCTACTGCCCGGCCGCCGTCCCATGCTGCATATTGTGCCCGTCATGTCGGACTTCCACGATAGCCTGGCCAGGGGTCTTTCCGGCCGCTACTTACTCCAGCGTGAGTTGGGCCAGGGCGGAATGGCCATCGTGTATCTGGCGCACGACCTTCGCCACGATCGTGAGGTCGCGCTCAAGGTCCTTAAGCCCGAAGTCTCGGCGGCAATGGGAGCCGATCGGTTCCTGCGCGAGATCAAGCTCGCGGCCGGCCTCACGCATCCGCACATCCTGCCGGTGTTCGACTCCGGCGAAGCAGGCGGCATGCTGTTCTACGTCATGCCGAGCATGGAGGGCCGCTCGCTGCGTGAACGCCTCGACCGGGAGCGGCAACTCTCACTCAGTGAATCACTGCGCATCACGCGCGAAGTCGCATCGGCGCTCGACTATGCGCACCGCCACAACGTCGTGCATCGCGACATCAAGCCCGAGAACATCCTGCTGCACGAGGGCGCCGCCATGGTCGCGGACTTCGGCATCGGGAAGGCGCTCTCCGGCAATGGTGCGTCGCTCACGCAGACCGGACTGTCGCTTGGCACGCCCGCGTACATGAGTCCCGAACAGGCGTCCGGCGAGCTCGACACCGATGGCCGGAGCGATCTCTATTCCCTGGGCTGCGTGCTCTACGAAATGCTGGCCGGCGAGCCGCCCTTCACCGGCATCTCGGCGCAAGCGATCATCGCCAAACGGTTCGTCGCGCCCATTCCACACGTGCGCGCCACGCGTGACGTGCCGGAGCCGGTGGACGACGCGGTGACCCGCGCGCTGGCGCGCACGCCGGCGGATCGCTTCCCATCCGCCGCCGAGTTTGCCGAGGTGCTGCGGGTGATCAGCCGGGATTCCGCGACGGGAATGCAGCGCGTGTCGCCGGCGCCCGCGAAAACCGCCGTCAAGGCGATCGCCGTCCTTCCGCTCGCCAACATGAGCGCGGATCCCGAGAACGAATACTTTGCCGACGGGATGACCGAAGAAATCATCAACGCCCTCGCGAAAGTACCCGGGATGCAGGTGGCATCGCGTACCAGCTCGTTCGCCTTCAAGGGAAAGGAGGTGGACGTTCGGCAGATCGGCGAGAAGCTCGGCGTCAGCTCGGTGCTCGAAGGCAGCGTCCGCAAGGTGGGCAATCGCATCCGGATCACGGCGCAGCTCATCAATATCGAGAACGGCTATCACCTGTGGAGCGAGACGTACGACCGGCAGCTCGAAGACGTCTTCGCCGTGCAGGACGACATTTCGCACGCGATCGTGGATGCGCTCAAGCTGCGGCTCGCCGAGGACGCGGCACAGGTCGTCGCGCCCACGAAGAATCTCGAAGCGTACACGCTCTACCTGAAGGGCCGCTTCTTCTTCGTGAAACTGTCCGAGCCGGCGCTGCGCAAGGCGCTCGACCTCTTTCAGCAATCGCTCCTGCAGGACCCCGGCTTCGGACGGGCCTACGCCGGAATCGCCGACGTGTGGTGCAATCTGGCGGACGACTGGGTGGCTCCGGACGACGCGTACCCTCGCGCGAAGGCGGCGGCGGAGCGCGCGCTTCAGCGTGATCCGGAGCTCGCCGAGGCGATTACGTCCATCGGGAAGGTGCTGTGCTGGCACGAGTGGGACTTCGCGGGCGCGGAGGCGCAGCTCGCCCGCGCCGTCGAACTGAGTCCGAACTACGCGGAGGCACACTACGTGCGCGGCACCGCGCTCCCGGCCGTGGGCCGGCTCAACGACGCCGTTGACACCATGGCGAGGGCGCTGAAGCTCGATCCTCTGTCAGTGCATTACAGTGAATGGCTCTCGCGTTTTCTGCTTTACGCGCATGACTATGATGGCGCGATTGCTCAGGGCCACCGGACGCTCGAGATGGACGAAGTGTGCATTCGCGCGCCGCACTACATCGGCTCGGCGTACCTGGCCCTGGGCGACGCCGAGACCGCGCTGAGCTGGTATCGCCGCGCGCAGGCGCTGGAAAAGTCGGTGCGCTCCTACGACGCGATGATCGTGCGCGCCCTCGCCGCACTCGGACAGCGTGAGGAGGCCGAAGCCATGCTCGCCCGGCTCGAGGACGAATCGCGCAAGCAGTACATGCGCTCCGAAATTCTCGCCATGGGCTACGCTGCGGTCGGAGATCTCGACCGGGCATTCCGGTCGCTCGAGCGCGCCTGGCAGGCGCGTTCAGCGGGACTCATCTACCTGCACCTGGACCCCGGGTACGGACCGCTGCGCGGGGATCCCAGGTATGCGGATCTGGTGCAGCGTATCGGGCTCAAGTAGGCCCGGTCCGGCCATCCCCCTGGCCTCTCACGCTGCGCGACCTACCGCAGCAGCGTATTCCGGAGGATCAGGAGCGCAACGCTGAAGTAGATGACCAGCCCCGTGACGTCCACGAGCGTCGCGACGAACGGCGCGGAGGCGCTCGCCGGGTCGAAGCCGAGCCGCCTGAGCAGGAATGGAAGCATCGAGCCGGCGAGCGAGCCGAACGTGACGACGCCGACGAGCGCGCCACCCACTGTGAACGCGACGAGCGCCCAGTGCACGCCGTAATTGTACCAGCCGAGATGCTGCCAGAGCGCGATGCGGATGATGCCGATCACGCCGAGGATCGCACCGAGCGCGAGACCGGCGGGCAGCTCGCGGAGTGCGACCCGCCACCAGTCCGCGATCTCGACCTCGCGCAGCGCGAGCGCCCGGATGATCAGCGACGTGGCCTGCGAGCCCGAGTTGCCGCCCGAGCTGATAATGAGGGGAATGAACAGCGACAGCACGACCGCTCTCGCGATTTCACCCTCGAAATGTCCCATGGCGGTCGCCGTGAGCATCTCGCCAAGGAAAAGCGCGCAGAGCCATCCCGCGCGTTTCTTCACCATGCGAGAAAAGGAGATCTCGCTATACGGCTCGTCGAGCGCCTCCATGCCGCCGAACTTCTGCACGTCCTCGGTCTGTTCGCGGACGATCGCGTCGATCACGTCATCCACCGTGACGATGCCGAGGATGTGGCCGCCTTCATCCGTCACCGGCACGGCGAGCAGGTTGTACTTCGAGATGAGCCGGGCGACATCCTCGCGATCCGTCATGGGCGTCACCGACAGCGGCATGCGCTGCTTGCCGACGCTGCCCACGAGCTGCTGGCGATCGGCGACCAGGATCAGGTCGCGGAGCGAGACGACATGCACGAGTCGCTGGTCGTTCGGGTCGAGGACGTAGATGGCATAGATCGTCTCCTTGGCACGGCCGACCTCGCTGATGTAATCGAGCGCCCGCTGCACCGTCCACGTCGTGGGCATCGAGACGAACTCCGTCGTCATGATGCCGCCCGCGGTCTCCGGGTGATAGCGGAGCAGCAGGGTCAGCGATTGACGCGTCGGCGGGTCGAGCAGGCGCAGGAAGCGCGAGCGGTCCTTCTCCGGAAGCTCACGAAAGAGATCCGCCTGCTGGTCGGCCGACATGGCTTCGATGAGGGCGGATGCGTCCCGCTCTTCCATGTGCAGGAGGATGCCGGAGCGATAGCGCTCGAGTTCGGGCTCGTCGAAGACCTGCACGCCGAGATCGAACGGAAGAGCCGCCATCACCTTCGCGGCGGCGTCTGGTGGCAGATCGCGCAGCGCCTCGCCAATGTCGGCTGCGCGCATCCCCGCGATGGCGTCGGCGAGCTCGGTCGGATCGCCGTGCAGCAGGTAGAGGAGCTCGCCCGCGGAGCTCGGAGGGGCTGGCTCGATGCTCACAGGGGTCATGATCTCCTCTCCGTGGATTGCGCAGGCGTGTGATCGCCAGGGGCTGTGGTGGCAGACATGATACTGGCGGAGGCGCGTTCTCCGCTACGCCTCCCCCGTTCGGCCGATCGTCGCCGCGCATGCGCCACCGCATCGTTCACTCCAGGACCCTTCACAACGGAGTGCACGCATGCCGAAGACATCCAGCTCACCGGGCGACCTCGTCGCCCTGTCGCAGAGCCTCGTGGACGCCGTGTCGAGCGCGGGACGCGCGCTCGTGTCCATCCATGCGCGTCCGCGTATCCCGTCGACCGGCATCGTATGGCGCACGGGCACGATTGTCACCGCTGACCACACGATCCGGAACGAGGAAGGCGTTCGCGTCACGCTCGATGACGGACGCACCATCGATGCCGCGATCGGGGGCCGCGATCCAGCCACCGATCTGGCAGTGCTGACGGTCAATGCCGCGAACGCGACGCAGCACCCGACGGCTGCGCTGGGCGACTCCGACGCCATGCGCACGGGTCACCTGGTGCTCGCGCTTGGCCGGGCGTCGAGAGACGTGAGCGCTGCGCTCGGCATCGTCAGTTCGACCGTCGCGGCGCAGTCGCGCGCGCGCGGCTCGGGCGCGCTCGACCGGCTCTTTCGCCTGGACGTTTCGATTTACGACGGGTTCTCCGGTGGCGCGCTCGTGAATGCGGGAGGTGAGATCGTCGGGCTCACCACCTCCGGCTTCGGCCGCGGCGCCGCGATGGCGATTCCGGCACGCGCGGTGACGCGGATCGCCGAGCAGCTCCTGGAGGGCGGGCGCGTCCGTCGCGGCCATCTCGGTGTCGCCATGCAGCCGGTCCGTCTCGCGCCCGCGCAGGCCAGGGCGCTCGGAGAGGGGATCGAAAACGACACGGGACTCATTGTCATTGGTGTCGAGCCCGACGGAACAGCCGCGCAGGCCGGCGTGCTCGTCGGTGATATCGTGGTGCTGGTAGGAAATTCGCCGGTGCGTGACGTGGATGACGTGCTCGCGGCGATGGCGAACACCGGCGTGGGACAACCGCTCACGCTCGGGCTCGTTCGTGGCGGTGCGCCCGTGGACGTGACGGTGCAGCTCGGCGAGCGGCCGGGCGGGAGGAGATGAGATGTCGAGCGTAATGGAGCCGCTCTCCGGCGGCGTGTTCTCCCCGGAGACTGGTGGCGTGCCTGGCCAACTGCTCGAGCGCGTCGTCGAGGTCGTCGGCGAGCCCGGGATACGCATGGGAGCCGGTATCGTCTGGGACTCGGAGATGGTGGTCACGAGCGCGCACGTCGTGCACGGGCGGAGTACGCGCGTGAGACTCCCGGACGGCCATGTGCTCACATCGCGTGTGGTGCGGCGCGACAGGGGACGCGATCTCGCGCTGCTCGCGTGCGCCGGGCTCGCGGGCGCGACGCCGGTGCCGGTCGGCGATGCGGGTGCGCTGCGGGCAGGAGCGCTGGTGCTCGCCGTGGGGCATCCGCTCGGTCATACGGGCGCAGTCGCGCTCGGCATCGTCCACCGCCCGCAGGTGCGTGGCCCAGCCGGCCGCCACTGGATTGCCGCCGACGTGCGCCTGGCGCCGGGCAACTCCGGCGGCCCGCTCGCCGATGCGGAAGGGCGCGTCATCGGCGTCAACAGCATGGTGGCAGGACGGCTCGCGCTCGCGGTGCCAGGCAACGCCGTAGTTCGCTTCGTGGCCGGACAGGCTGCACCCCGCCTGGGCGTGACCGTCCATCCTGTCGCGGTGGAGCACCGCCACGCGCCTCCCGTACTCGGCCTGCTGGTGATTGCCATCGAGCCGGAGAGCGCGGCCGCACGGGCCGGATTTCTCGCGGGCGACGTGATCGTGCGCGCAGCGGATGAGCCCTTCGGAGCGCCTGGCGATCTCGCCGGCATGTTGGAAGAGGCCGGCGACCGCCTCGCATTCGACGTCGTGCGCCGCGGTCACGTACGATCGGTGGACGTGGCGCTCCGGCGAGCAGCCTGACGAGGTTCGCGTGACGCGCATCGCCGTCGCAGCGGCTTCATCGCTCGCGCGTGCCGGACTGGCGGCGGCGCTGCGCGAGGCATCGTCGCTCGAGCTGGTGTCGACGCTGCCACTCAATGGCATGCTCGGATCGATGGCATCCGACCTGGGCCTCGACGTCCTGTTGGTGGAGCTCCCGCCCGAAAACGAAGGCGAGTGGGAGGGCGAGCTGGCGGCGCTCGCCGTCACCATTGCACCGGCCGGGCTGATGGTGCTCGCGTCAGCCCGGGCGTCGAGCGTCGAGTGGTGCTCCTCGATCGTGAGCGCGGGCGTGCGCGGTGTGATTCGCCGCGACGCGACACCGGAGACGCTCGTCGCCGCCATCGTGTGCGCGGCAGCGGGGCTCACCGTGATGGAGGGGGCGGCCGCAATGACGCGCCCGATGCGCGTGGCGCCTCAGAGCTCGCGCATCGCCGACCCTCGTACCGGGCATCGCGCGCTTACACCGCGCGAGCGCGAAGTGCTCGCGCTCCTTGCTGAAGGGCTTGCCCTCAAGCTGGTCGCGGCCCGGCTCGGAATCTCCGAGCACACGGTGAAGACGCACGTGGGATCGCTCTACGAGAAGCTTGGTGCATCGTCGCGCGCCGAAGCAATCATGGAGGCTGCGCGGCGCGGGCTCGTGATGTTCTGAGCTGAGCGGCGCGCGCCGCACGGCGAGCGGGCCCGGCTCACCGCGGCTCGAAATCAGCCGACGGTCACTGGCGTGAGCGATGTGGTATCGTTCCCGAAGATGTCAATCACCTTGACCGCCACCACGTACCGCCCTGGCTTCGCGTAGACGTGCGTGACACTCGTCATTTCGAGGTCGCGGTCCTTGCGCGTCCTGAAGCTCTGCCATTCGTTCTCGAAGATGTAGCTGCCGGTCCAGCGCTCCTCGAATTCAACGAACTCGTGCGGATCGGCCAGTCCGGGAAGTCCGTCTTCCACGCCCAAGTTCTTCGCCACCTTGATGATCTCGCGCCGGCTCTCGTAGTCGAAGTCCACGGCCCAGTAATCCACCCAATCGGTCCAATGCTTCGTCAGCACATCCTGGGTGACGATGCCGTCCTTGTCCTTGGTCACCTTGACGAGCTGCCCCTGCTCGCAGACAACCTCGCTCTTGCCGGCCTTGAGCTCGGCGGTGATGGAATCCACGAGTCCCTGCGTGTAGTAGACGGAGAAGTCCGTGAGCTCTACGGCGAGTGCGAGCGGATTGCTCCGGTCGAAGCGCGGCGTGACCTCGATGTAGGCGACATCATGAAAGCGGACCTGCCCTCTCTCGACGGCGCGCTTGTCGAACACCTCGGGCGGGATCGTCCTGGGCGCGACGTCAATTCCCTTCTGCTTCGCCTCGTTCAGCACGGCGGGAAAGAGTCCCATCTCGAACTCGAACGCGAGAATGTCCACGCGCGTCGCGCCGCGCTTGCGGCACTCGGTGATGACTTCCTCGACGAAGAGGCGGCCGACGGGGAGATTGATCGGTCCGATGACGACCAGGCGGCCCGCGCACTTTCCATGAAAGAACCCATTCTCCGGCAGCGACTCGGCGCGATACGCTCTGAGTATCAGCTCTCGGAACTCCTGCTCCTTGCGCGCCAGGGCCTGTTCCTTTTTCGCGCCCGTGAGCCGCCCGCCAACGTTCAGGTAGGCCTGGCGTTCGTAGCGGCCGAGGTTGAGGACCTCGAAGGCGCGAAACGGCTGGCCGGCGGTCTTGAGCTCACGTTGGACCTGAATGAGGCGCTTGCGCGTGGTGTGGATGGCGAACTTTCCGAGATCGGTGGCGATCCATTTGCGGCCGAGCTTTTCGGCGACAGCGGCGGTGGTGCCAGAGCCGACGAAGAAGTCGGCGACGAGATCGCCTTCGTTGCTGCTGGCTTTGATGATGCGTTCGAGGAGGGCTTCGGGTTTTTGAGTGGCATAGCCGAGCGCCTCCTCAGCCTGTGAATTTATGGGAGAGATATCCAACCACAGGTTCTGGGCGGTCTGACCGGGCGTTTCATCCAAGTATCTCTTGAGCCGGATCCTCTTCGACTGGTCCTCGGGGAAGTATAAGCGCCCTTGTCGATCTAGCTCTTGCATGCGCTCAAGAGACACCGCCCAACCGTTCTTGCGGACTGTATCCCTTGTATTCGTAACGTAAATTTGGTCGAAAGCCAGGATTCCTCATATCCGATGTCGTGAAGCGCCTGCCATCCGCGTCTCTGCCCGTGAAGTGGGTATCCACGTACGATTGATCAAACGGCACGTACTGCGCGTTCCAAGTCCAGTGGTCCTTCGATCGAGAGTAGAAATAGATTGACTCCCAGATCTCACCGTAGCTTCGGCTCACGTTACCATGCGAGGATGTTCGTTTCCACGCGATTTCCGTTCGCAAACAATCTCTGCCAAATACTTCATCCAAAATCAGTCGCACCAGGTTTCCGACATCTGGCTCAACATGCACGTAGATACTCCCATCCTCATGCATCAAATCGCGCATGAGGATGAGCCGCTCATAAATCATCGCGATGAACGAGTCCGCCCCCCGCCCCCACGTATCCCGATACGCGATCTGCTCGAGCAGATTCGGCTCCTTGTGGAACGTCTCCCCGCCGATCTCGATGTCCATGCTGAAGTCGGCGCCCACGTCAAACGGTGGATCGATGTAGATCAGCTTCAGTCCACCCGCGTCCTCGATCTGCCGCCTGAGCGCGCCGCTCTTGAGCGATGAGAGAATCAGCTTGTTGTCGCCCCAGATCAGCTTGTTCGTCCACCCCTTGATCTGGCGCCCGCCCAGGTCGAGGCCGAGCTCTTCCGCCGCGCGCGCTTCCTTGCGCGGCTCGTCCACGTGCTCCAGCGTCTGGAACGGAAGGATCGCCGTGCAGACCTCGCGCGTCTTCCCGTTCCACACCAGCTCCACCTCGCGCTTGTCGGCGAAGAGGATGAAGCGGTACTTGTCTGGCAGTGGTTCGCCGCGCTCGATCAGCTTGATCAGGTCACGCTTCTCGGCGTCGGTGAGCTCGTATACGCTCTCTGGTTTGCGAGCCACCGTCAGCCGTCGATCACGGTGAGATTCTCACGGCGTGCGGCGTCCACCAGCCGGCGATCGAAGGCCACGAAGCCGTCGAGCGCGCCAGCGAGGCGCGATTGCACCAGGAGAACGGAGGCGAGCTGAATCGCGTCGCTCGCGCGCAGAACGTGCGCCACCAGGAGACCGCGCGCACGGGCGGTCACGTCCGGAGCCACTTCGACAATTTCCCAATTGGCGAGGTCCAGCAGAAATTCGGAGATGCCGGCATCCCGAAGGGCGTTGGGCAGTGAGATCTCACGCGCCAATCGCGCGAGCGCGGAAACCACCTCCACCTCAGCCAGGCGGCTGACGAGCACGCGTCCTTGCAACAGATGACGCGCGCGCGCACCGTTCGGTTGGCTCCCATAGGCGGCGGCGATGGCGCTCGAGTCGAAAAAGTGCGTCACCAGCTCTCGTCGCGTTCCTTTGAAACGAGATCGGAGAGGGAAACGCCCTTGGGCAACCGGATCGGCTTGAACGGACGGAGCGGCCCACCCGTGCCGCGCGTCAGCAACCCCTCCGCCGCCATCTTCCGGAACGCTTCTTCGACCGCATCGGCGGCGGGAGCGCCCACCGGCCGCAGCTCGGCCACCGGCTCGCCGCGATCGGTGACGAGAATCGTCTCGCCATTCCGCACGCGCCTCAGATACGTGCCGAGCCGTGTCTTGAGCTCGCGCGACCCGACCTTCACGGGACGTTTTGGCATGTGGTCATTATAACCACTTGGCACGGAGCGCGCCATGCTCAGCCCTGGTACTCGGTGAAGCTGTTCGCCAGGGCGGACAGCGTGGTCGGTGTGGCACGCTCGAAGCTCTTCTGGTCCACGTAGAGGAAGCGGTAGCTCGGCCCCCCGTCCGCCAAGCTCGCCGCGGTCGCGTCGGCGCACCACTGCTTCAGCCGCGCCATTTTCCGCGGCAG
>DASVWN010000080.1:0-54990 GCA_036393195.1 Gemmatimonadaceae bacterium
TGCGGCGCCCGCTTCCCGTAAGGGGCAGACCATGGGGCAGCCCTCTGGGCTGCCCCATGGGCTGCCCCTTACCCATTGACATCCTATGGGTCGGTCCCCATCCTCCCCTAGACACTCAATGGGAACCCCATGCCACCCGACCAACCCCTGGACCTCCTCCAGGGTACGCTCGATGTGCTTGTCCTCAAGACCCTCTCCTGGGGACCCGCCCACGGATATGGCATCGCCCGCTGGATCCGCACTGTCACCAATGACGCCCTCCACGTCGAGGAGGGTTCGCTCTATCCCGCACTCCACCGCCTCGAAAAACGCGGCCTTCTCCAGGCCACCTGGGGTCTCTCGGAGAACAATCGCCGAGCCCGGTTCTATCAGATTACCGAACGCGGCCGCGAGGAGCTGCGCCGGGAGGCACGCTCCTGGACGGCATTCGCGACCGCGGTCGCCAAGGTCCTGGGCGGCACCGAACGCCCCGAGTGGGCCTGATCGTGCCCGAGTCCCTACACCCGCCGGCCCCAGCGCGGAATCATCTCTGGCACCGCTACCTGCGCTTCTGGCGCAGCGACCCGGCGGCGGACCTCGACGACGAGCTCGCGTTCCACTTTCAATCGTGCGTGGATGACGCCGTCGCCGCGGGCATGACCGTCGAACAGGCGCGCGCCGACGCCGCGCGCCGGCTCGGCGACGTGAAACGCGTCCGCGCCACCTGCCTCGCGATCGACGCGCAGTATGCGAGGAGCCGATCCATGACGGATACACTGCATGGCGTCGCGTCCGATCTCCGCGTCGCGCTGCGCCAGCTTCGCGCGAACCCCGCACTCACCGTCGCCGCCGTGCTCTGTCTGACACTGGGCATTGGCGCCAACACGGCCATCTTCTCCGTGGTGGACGCCGTGCTCCTCCGTCCACTCCCCTTTCCCGATGCGGACCGCCTGGTGCTCGTCGGCGAAGGGTTGCCCATGGTGAGCGAGAAGAACTTCGGCACGATCTCCACGCCGGACTTCCTGGACTACACCGCACTCGACAGCTCCGTCTTCGCGTCATCGGCGATCTTCCAGAGCCGGTCCGCGGCGCTGACCGGAGATGCGGCGCCCGAACGCGTGGCGGGGATCGAGGCGTCGGCGTCGCTGCTCAGCGTGCTGGGCGTGACGCCCGCGCTGGGTCGCGCATTCCAGCCGGGTGATGACGCCGAAGGTTCGGCCGACGTCGTGATGCTCACCGATGCGCTCTGGCGACGACGCTTCGGCGCGGACCCGGCAATCGTTGGTCGTACCATCCATCTTGACGGCGCTCCAGCGACCGTCATTGGCGTGATGCCGCGCGACTTCGTCTTTCCGCTACCCGGTCTCGACGTGGAGCCGGCCGAATTTCTCGTCCCGCTCCGCATGACGAGCGCGGTGCTGCAGACGCGGGGCAACTCGTACAACACGCTCATGATCGCCAGGCTGGCCGCGGGCGTGTCGCGCGAGCGCGCGGCCGCGGCGGTGAACACCATCGCCGCGCGACTGCCATCGCTGCACCCGGACGCCTATTCCGCGCACGCGCGCGTCGTGGCGACCGCGGTCCCGCTGCGGGAACGACTCGTGAGCGACGTGCGGCGCACGCTGCTCATCCTCATGGGCGCGGTGGCCTGCGTGCTGCTCGTCGCGTGCATCAACGTGTCGGGACTGCTGCTGGCGCGGGCGGCGGCGCGCAGTCGCGAAATCGCCGTGCGTGCCGCACTCGGCGCCACACGCGCTCGACTCGTGCAGCAGTTCCTCGCGGAGAGCGCCCTGCTCGTGGCGCTGGGAACCGTGGGCGGCCTGCTCGTGGCGCACTGGGGAACGCACGCACTCGCGACGCTCGCGCCCGCCGGGTCATTCGCCGGTTATCGTGTGGGACTCGACCCACGGGTGTTCGTGCTCACACTGGGAATTTCGGCGATCGCGGCGGTGGGCTTCTCGCTCGTGCCGGCGCTGCAGCACGGGTCGGCCGGATTGCCGGCGCGACTGCGCGAGGAGGGACGTTCCGCGAGCGCCGGACGCGGACGTCAACGCGCCCGGCGACTGCTCGTCGTGAGCGAGATCGCGCTCGCGCTGGTGCTGGCCACGGGCGCGGGTCTTCTCCTGCGCAGCTTCCTGAAAACGCTGCGCGTGGACCCGGGTTTCACGCCGGAGCACGTACTGCTCTTCCAGGCCGTGCTCCCACGCGTTCGCTATCCCGATGCGGCCGGCGTGCTGCGCGCCGAACAATCACTCGTCGAACGACTCGGCGCAATCCCGGGCGTGCGTGATGCGGGCGCCGCCGTGCATCCGCCCATGCTGGGATCGTGGCAGATCGCCGTGACACCGGAGGGCGTACAGCTCGACAAGGTGCCGCTCGTCGTGAACGACATGGTGCTCCCCGGATACTTCAAGGCGATGGGAATTCGCCTGCTCGAAGGGCGCACGTTCAGCGCGCGCGATACATCCAGTACGCAGCCGGTCGCGGTCGTGGATGAACAGTTCGCCCAACGCTACTTCCCCGGCGGGAGCGCGGTGGGACGACGGCTCAAGTGGGGCTCTGCCACATCTCCCGCTCCATGGATCACGATCGTCGGCGTCGTACGCGCGGTGAAAGCGAAATCGCTGGACGAGCAGGCCATTCCGGAGACGTACTTCCCGGCGCTCGGCAGCGCGGCGAACCCGGATCTCGTGGATGCGATGCTTCGCGGCATGACGTACGTGGTGCGCACGACCGGTGATCCGCTGGCGCTCACCACGAGCGTGCGCAATGTGGTGCACGCCATGGACCCGGAGCTGCCGCTCTCGCATGTCGAGTCGGGCGAGATGCTCGTGTCACAATCCATGAATAACCGGCGATTCACGACGCTGCTCTTCGGCGCGTTCGCCGTGCTCGCGCTCGTGCTTGCCGCGACGGGCATCTACGGGCTCATCGCGTACTCGGTGACGCAGCGGCAGCGCGAGATCGGCGTCCGCATGGCGATCGGGGCGACGGAGGCGCGTGTGGTGCGGCTCATCCTGCGCGAAGGCGCGTGGACGGCTGCACTGGGAACGGCACTCGGCGTCCTGGGCGCCGTGGCGCTCACGCGCGTCATGCGCTCGCTGCTCTTTGGTGTGGGCGCACTGGATCTGGTGACATTTGCCGCCGCGCCCGCGCTGCTGATCGTGGTCGCGCTGTTCTCGAGCTGGCTTCCCGCGCGCCGCGCCGCGCGTGTGGACCCGTCGGCGAGCATGCGGTAGCGAGGGGCAATAGGGGTCAGAGGCTGATAGGGGTCTGACCCTTATTGCGGCGGAAGGATCCCATGGGCATCCTTTCCGCGCGCTGAGCGCGCTAAGGGTCTGACCCCTATCAGCCTCTGACCCTCTGCACCCTTTCCCCTCGCCAATCGTGCCTGAAATCATTCCCGTCAACTACCGCGCCGACATTCTGCCCGAGTACCGCACCACGCCCGTGGGTCTGCTCCTCGAGTATCACAATCTCGAGCGCGCGCAGGGTTCGGGGCCGGGGCGCAAGCTGCTCATCGGCATGTGCATGGAGAGCCGCATGATGCTGCGCATTCCGCCGAACTTCGCGTATGTGCTGCGCACCGCCGGCGCGAACATGCGCGACAACGAGTTCCGCATTTCCTTCGCCATCGCCATTGGCGGCGTGGACACGATCGTCCTCATCGCGCACACCGACTGCGGCATGGTGCGCGTGGCGCGGCTGCACGATGAGTTCGTGCGCGGCATGGTGGCACGCGCCGGGTGGGACGAAGCGCGCGCCGAGAAGCACTACGCCGACAGCGTACCGAAATTCGGAATCGACAACGAAGTGGAATTCGTGATGCGCGAAGCGGAGCGGCTGCGCGGCCTGTACCCGGCCGTCACCGTGGTGCCGCTCCTCTACCGGCTCGAGGACGACCTGCTCTACCAGCTCACGCCGGACTGACCGCGAACCACGTCGCTCGGCGTCAGTACCGCGCAGTGCCCGCGCCGGTCAGAACCAGCGCCGCACGCGCGCGGTGTACGCGCGATACGCGTCGCCGAAGATGCGCTCGAGATATCGCTCCTCGCGCCGGATCACTCCGACGTGCATGAGCACGAGTACGGGGACGAGGCAGATGATCGGCCAGAGCGACTGCAGCAGCAGCGACACGCCAATGTACACGAGCGTCATGGCCAGGTAGAGCGGATTGCGCGTCCATGCGAATGGGCCGCTCTGCAGCAGTGCCGTGCTGGGCTGCGTGGGGATGAACGACGTTCGGGCGCGCCGGAATTCGCGAATGCCGGCCACATTGATGAATATGCCCGCCAGCACGAATGCGAGGCCGACTGGAAACGTGACGCGCGGATGATGGATCGGGAGCGGCTGCAGGCGATGCAGCACGTACCCCAGCACCAGTCCTCCGAGATAGATGAGCGGTGGCGGCAGGATCACGCCGGGCGTGTCGCGCGTTGGAGCAGCCATCATCGACGTGTCCGGTGAATGTGCGGCAACAGTAAGGTGACCGCTCGCAATATGGCATCCGCGTGCGATGCGCGCGATGCGTGCGATGCCCGCGCGGCGTGCAGGTGACTGCGCCGCCCTCTCGTGGTTACCTTTCATCTTCTCGACCTACTGCCTGCACCAAGGAGATCCATCGCAATGCGGATGCTCGTTCTCGGGGCCGGTCTGCAAGGCTCGGCCTGCGCCTATGACCTGTTGCAGAATCCCGCCATCACCGACGTACGCCTCGCCGACGTCAACCTCGATCATCTCCCGCCATTTCTCACGCCGTACTCCGGCACGCGCCTCATCCCCACGCCGCTCGACGTGCGCGACCGGGATGCCGTGCTGGCGGTCATGCGCGAGAGCAAGGCGGTGATGAGCGCCATTCCGTACTATTTCAACCTGGACATGGCGAAGCTGGCCGTCGAGGCGGGAACGAACTTCTGTGATCTGGGCGGCAACACCGAGATCGTCTTTCAGCAGAAGGAGCTCGACGCGGCGGCGCGCGCGAAGGGCATCACCGTCATTCCTGACTGCGGGCTTGCGCCGGGCATGGTGAACATCCTCGCGCAGCTTGGCATCTCGCGCCTCGACAGCGTGCAGTCGGTGCGGATCTTCGTGGGCGGATTGCCGCAGCACCCGAAGCCGCCGCTCAACTATCAGATCGTGTATTCGCTCGAGGGCGTGCTGGATTACTACACCACGCTCTCCTGGGTCGTGCGCAACGGGAAGCGCACACAGGTGAAGGCGCTGTCGGAGATCGTGCCGGTGGAATTCCCGGCGCCGGTGGGCACGCTCGAAGCGTTCCACACCGCGGGCGGACTCTCCACCATGGCGTTCCGCTACGAGGGAAAGATTCCCACGATGGAATACAAGACGCTGCGCTATCCCGGCCACGCGCACATCATGGAGGCAATTCGCGACATCGGCCTGCTCGACCTCGAGCCGGTTGACGTGAAAGGCACCAGCGTCGCTCCGCGCGACCTGTTCGTGTCCACCGTGGGCCCCCACCTCACGATGCCGGAGAGCCACGACCTCGTGGCGCTGCGCGTGACGGTGGAGGGCGCGAAGGATGGCAAGCCGCAATGGTACACGTGGGAGCTGCTCGACTACTACGATGAGCAGCACGGCATCAGCGCCATGATGCGCACGACGGGCTACTCGTTGTCCATCACGGGACAGATGCAGGCCTGCGGCGACGTACGGCCCGCGGGCGTGCACACGCCGGATGAGTGCATTCCGGCCGAGCGTTACGTGGCCGAACTGGCCAGGCGGGGCATCATGATACGGGAGACGGCCGGCGACGGCCGTCTCCGTGGCGACTGAACAACGCTGCAGCCCGCGGCCGGCTAACGGGAAAACCCCGCCAGCGTCGCGCCCATCGCGTCAATCGTCTCCTTCGCGTTCCACCGGTCCCGGCCGTTATAGAGGAACGCGAAGGCCAGTTGTTCTCCGTCGCGCGCGGTCACGTAGCCGCCGAGTGAAATCACGGTGTTCGTCGTCCCCGTCTTGGCGTGCAGATTTCCCTGCGCCGGCGTGGAGCGCATGCGATTGCGCAGCAGCTCGGTCGTGCCGGCGGTCGGCAGCGACTCGTGAAAGGCCGCGCTCCACGGCGCCTGATTCGCGAACGACAGCAGCTTCACGAGCGAGCGCGGTGTCACCTTGTCCAGTACGGAGAGCCCGCTGCCGTCAACCGTGGTGACTGCGCCGGGAGCAACGCCCGCCTTGCCCGTCAGAAATGTCTGCAGGAGACTGCTGCCGCCCTCGGCGGATCCTACGCCATTCCCCGCGGCCTTGCGCGCCGCATCGCGGAAGAGCAGCTCGGCGTACAGGTTGATGCTCTCGCCATTCATCTGCGCGATGAGCTCGGAGAGCGGCGGCGACGGCAACGAGGTGAGCGTCACCGCCTCCGGCGGCGTGACGGCGTATCGCGTCGGCCCAGTGATTTTCACGCCACGCGCTTCGAGCGCATGCCGGAACGCACCGGCGGTATACGCGGTGGGGTCCTCGACGACAACCACGTAGCTGCGCTGCCCGGCGCGCGTACCGATCCAGCCGCGAACCTCGATCCCGCCACTCGCCGTGCTGCGCGCCATGATCCGCGCGCCGCGTCCCGCGCGCGTGGTCACCACCGCGGTGAGTGACAGGTCCGCCGCGGGTTGCAGTGTGACCGACGCGGCCTGCTGCACCTTGCGACCCGGTCGAATGACCACCGTCGCCAGGTTCTCGTTGAGCGACAGGGCCGACACGCGCGCGGCGTAGCTCGACTGCAGGTAGCGGGTCTGCCACCCCTCGGGAATCCGCTGCGGGTCGAAGGCGCTCGCATCCGCAATCAGGTTGCCACTCACGCGGCGTACGCCGCTCGCCGCGACCAGCGCCGCCAGCGAATCCACGGCGGCGGAATCGTTCCCGTAGAAGCGGCGCGAGAGCGCGGGATCGCCCCCGCCGCGCAGGATCAGGTCACCGTGCAGGGTGCCGTCCGGCGTGAGGGCCCCGGCGCGCATCACGTCGGTGTGGAACTGATGGTCGGCGCCGAATTCATCCAGCGCCAGCGCCGTGGTGAACAGCTTCATGTTGGACGCGGGCTGCAGCGCGTCGCCCGCGTTGTACGCGAAGAGCGTATCTCCGCGTGTGAGCGACACGACCATCACGCCCCATGCTCCGCTGCGCACGCGCGCGCTGAGGAACGTTCGCATGTCGCTTGCCAGCGCCACGGTGCTGAATGGCGTCGTGTAGTGGAGCGGCGCGCGCGCCTTGCTGCTCGCATGTCGCGTCCGGCGCCGCCGCGGAGCGGCCGGCTTGTGCGTGGCCGGCTGCGTGGCCGGAGTGGCGACGGCGGGCGATGGGTCGGGGGCGTCTCCCTGCGCCAGCACGGCAGAGGGAAGAGAGCAGGCAAGGACGAGAAATGCAGCGAGCGCCGCCAGTGGGCCGCGCCGCGTGACGTGCTGGTCGTTCATTCGGAAAACGCCTGGAGCGAGGAGGTCATGTGAAGTACGAGCGGGGCCAGGGTATGGTCACGCGCCGGGGGAAGGTAAACGGGGGCAACGGGGACTGCACCCCGCTGCTCACACCTTGATAAGAATGTTGCGCTTGTACAGTAGCGAGAGCAACCAGAGGAAGAGCATCACGTAACATACGGCAAAGAGCAGTGACGCATCACGGGGGGGAAGCCAGGACGCATACCAGTGCTCATACACCGCATTCTGCAGGGAGGTCATTCCGTCCGCCGACGGTACCTTCACGAGCGTGTAGATGAGCCGCGACAGCACGCCCTCGCCAATGAACGCCGCCAGCGGATTCACACCGAAAATGACGAAGGGCCTGATCCACCATCGCACGCCCTGCGCGTCCACGAGCCACATGCACGTGGCCAGCGTCACGCACGCCATGCCGGCGGTGAAGATCACGAACGAGCTCGTCCAGAGGTTCTTGTTGATGGGGAACGACCAGTTCCACATGAGTCCCACCATCATCCCGATCGCTCCCGCGGCGAACAGCGCGCTCACACGCTCGAGGAGCGGGCGCCGCTCCGCGATCCACCGTCCGGCAATCACGCCGAGCATGCACGTCGCGATGGCGGGAATGGTCGAGAGAATTCCTTCGGGGTCCCAGGTGTGCGAGCCGACCCAGAGGTGATTCGTGCCGAACACCGTGCGGTCGACCCAGGCGCCGAGCGTGGCGCTCTTCGTATTGAGCAACAGCGCGCCGATCTCGCCCTGCCCGGGCACCGGGATGAGCGTCATGGCGAGCCAGTAACCGTAGAGCAGAGCGGCGATGATGATCACCTGCTGCTTGAGTGACGTCCGCATGGTGAGCAGCGCTCCGCAGATGTAGGCCACGCCGATGCGCTGCAGCACGCCCGTGAATCGCCAGTGCCCGAGTCCCAGGTGTGGCGCGACGGAGTCGAACCGGGCGCCAAACGGGAGCCTGAGGACGAACTCGTGATAGGGGAGCCCGGAAAGGAGCAGTCCGACGAGCACGATCATCCCGCCGCGCTTGACGATCTGCGTGACGATCGCGCGATCGTCCGCGCCCCGATTGCGCCGCGATGTGAGCGAGAGGTACGTCGTAATGCCGACGATGAAGAGGAAGTACGGGAAGATCAGGTCGGTGGGTGTCCACCCGTTCCAGTCGGCATGTTCGAGCGGCGGATAGATCGCGCTCCAGGTGCCGGGGTTGTTGACGAGCAGCATCCCGGCGATGGTGAGGCCGCGAAAGACATCGAGCGAGAGCAGCCGCTCACGCTTTGCCACGGGCGTCGGCGCCACCGGGATCGTCGCGACGGGCGCCGTTGCTGTCTGCGCGCCGCTCTCGGTGGGGTCGAGCGTGGTGCTCATGGTGCAGCCGCGGCCTTCGTGGTATCGAGTTGCCACTGGCCATCGCGGCAGAGGAAATGGATCGTCGTCGCCGGAACCTGCTTTCCCGCCTCGTCCCCACCTTCGAATCGCCCGGCGAACTGGACGTTCAGGTGCCCCTTGTCCACCTGCTTCATTCCCGCGAAAAGGACGAGGATCGTCGGAAACTTCCCATTCTGCTGGAGGCGCGCCAGGATCCTGGCCTGCTGTGCCGAGTCGCTGGGGAACAGGTACATGGGACCCCTGGCCTGCAGCGCGGCCTGTGCCGAAGTGGGGAGCGTCGAATCGCCGGAGGTCGCCACGAGGAATCGCCGCGGTAGCGGGGTGATGCCGGCGACGAACTTCGGAGCCGCGGCGGCGATTTCCCCCGCGTCGGGGGGATTGCAGGGAATGACGACATCATTCCCGCCGGAGCCGCCGGACTTGCTGCACGCCGTAACGGCTGCCACGATGAGGAGCGCGCGGAGCGCACGAGAAGGAGTTTGTCGCATTCCTAATTGACGCACCAGTGGGGTGATTTGTCGAGAGAGGGGAGAGCAGGGGCGATTGCGGTGTCCACTGCTTCAGGCGCCGCGGCCTGTCTCGCCCTGGCCGGCCGAAGATAATATTGTCGTGATGGGCAGGGAACGGTGTACACCCGGTCAACTGATCCCGCACAGGAGGGCCAACGCATGCCGCAAGGTCACCGGCCGTATCGCGAAGGCATCATTGCCGGCATCATCGGCGCAACAGGAGTCGCCGCCTGGTTTCTCGTGGTGGATGTCGTCTCTCACCACGGCATTCTCTACACTCCACGGCTGCTCGGCACCGCGCTGTTCAGCGTGTTCGGGAATACTACGAACGACGGGCTGATGGTGCACGTCGTGGTGTACACGATCTTCCATTACGGCGTGTTCATCGTGGGCGGCGTGATCTCCTCGTTCGTCGTGCACAAGGCGGCGGAAGAACCGTCCGTGCTCGTGGTCTTCACGCTGCTCTTCATCATCTTCGAGCTCGGCGTGACGGGTGTGGCCGCGATGATGGCCGAGGGACAGCTTCACGCACTTGCCTGGTACCAGGTGGCCATCGGCAATCTGCTGGCCGCGGGCCTCATGGGAGTGTATCTCTGGCGCACGCACCCCGCGCTCAAGCAGGAATTTGCGCATGCCATGGGCGGCGAGGAGTGATGAGGGTCAGAGGCTGATAGGGGTCAGAGGCTGTTGAGCCTCTGACCCCTATCAGCCTCTGACCCCTATCTGGCCATCAGTTCCTTCCCAGCGGGCCCAGTGCCGGATTGGTCCACACCACGACGCTGCCGCAGCCGCCTTTTCCCTGGCGGAACTGGGGCGGCGTTTCCGTGGTGGTTGCGTACACTTCGATCCCGTACACGTTGTCGGGCAGGATAACGTCATTGACATCGTCCGGGTCCTGCAGCCTCGTGCCGTCGAGGTAGATGTCCGGACGGCACGCCTGGTTGGTGGACGACGCGATGGAATATCCCGTGCCTCCAGTGGGTACGACCCGGATTCCCGGCATGGCATTCACCAGATCGGTGAACTGGAGCGCGCTTCGGTCCTCGATCTGGGCGCGCGTAAGGAACCGCCCCCACCCCTCCCGCCGCCGCTGGTAGAATCCGGTCAGGTCGCGCGCGAATGCCGATTGCTTGCCGTACACGGTGATGGGCTCGAGCACGTTGGTGTGCTCGTTCAGCATCACCACCACATTGCGGGTAGTATCGCTCGCCAGATCCACGCTCACGTGCACCGGCGCATAGCCCACGTAGCGTGCCTCGAGCGTCTCCGATCCCGCCGGCAGCCCTGAGAGCGTGAAGGAGCCGTCTCCGGCCGTAGTGCCGGTCGCCGTCGTGCCCCAGACCCGGAGCTTCACGCCCGCCATGAGCTCGCCGCCTTCGTTCCGGACCACTCCCGCAATTCGGGCCGTCCCCCGGCGAATCGGGTCCGTCGCCGATCCAGCCGCGGAGTCCAGCGCAGCCACCGCGGCCGTACCCGTTGGCACGAAGAAGTCGCGATGCGTCAGCCCGCGCGGGGGAACTGTCACTTCCACGTAACCCGTGACACTGGTTCGTGACTCGGCGCGAACGGTAATCGGCGCGGCCGAAGGAATGCCGCAGAGCGCGTACCATCCCGTACTGTCGGATCGCGCCGGAAGCTGCCGGCGCTGAATGCGCAGTCGTTGCGCACTGTCCGCCGCCAGTTCGATCCACATCGCAATGACGGCGGCGCCCGCGATGGGTGCGCCGCTGTCTGCATCGCGCACGAATCCCAGCATGACACCGGTTGAATCCGCGAGCGGCCGCGACGGACAGAGCCGCGCACGAATGCTCGATGCGGCGGGAACGGCGAGCACGATGAACTGCAGCGAATCACTCGCGACGGTCACCGCGCGAGCGGGAAGCGCGAAGCCGAGTGAGTCGAGCTCGGGGTGCATGAAGCCCAGCGAGTACTGCCCATGCGGGACGTCCGGGATGCGGAACGCGCCGTCGCTGTCACTCATCGCGCTGCGCACCATACCGTCGCCGCCCTCGCTCACGAGCTGCACGAGCGCGTGTGCCAGCGGCTTCCTGCCCAGGCTGTCGAAGGTAAGACCGCTAATCGTGGCGCGCGAACTGTCGCCGGCGGCGCTCTGTGCGGCGAGCGATCCGCCGGCCAGCCAGAGCGACAGGGCGGTGACGCCCATGGACAACCGCGTCAGCGAGTGTGCTGACCGGAACACGGGAACCTCATGGGGACGACGGGCGATAAGGACGGGCGAACCATGGAGCAGCAAACCGAGTATGCGGCCCAGCCCGGTGATTGGCAATGGGGCTGGCCAGGATGGACCCGCTCTACTTGTCGTGCTCCGCCTGCTGCGCGCTCGCCAGCGATTGTTTCGTCCAGATCACGATGCTGCCGCACGTACTCGACGCGCCGCGGAATTCCGGCGGCGTCTCCAGCGAACCGGCATATACCTCCACGCCGGAGATCTCGCCGGGCGACACGAGGTCGTCGATGATCGAGGCCGCGTCGGACTCGCGAATCAGCACGCCGTCAATGAAGATCTGCGGCGCGCAGCTCTGGTCGCGGTTCGAGACGATCTGGTAGCCGAGCCCGCCGGTCGGATACACCATGAATCCCGGCGCCATGCGCAACAGATCCGTGAACGTGAGCGCATTGCGCTTCTCGATGTCGGCGCGTGTGAGGAAGTAGCCGACACCTGCTTTCTGCCGCTCGAGAAATCCGGTGTTGTCGCGCGCGGCCACCGATTTCCTGCCATACACCGTCACGGCGTCGAGAACGTCGGCGCGCTCCGCCATGGACACGCTCACCGGCACGGCGCGCCCGCTGGCGAGGTCCACCGTCATGCGTGTCGCGACGAACCCGACGTGACGCGCTTCGAGCGTCTGCGTTCCCGCCGGCAGTCCGTTCAAGGTGAACGCTCCGGCACTGTCGCTATTCGCGGACGCGGCGCTCCCCCACACGCGCAACTGCGCGCCGGCGAGGGGACGGCCCTCCGCATCGCGCACCAGGCCGGTGATGCGCGCCGTACCGCTGCGGGGTGCGCCGCCCAGCGGACCGGCGCTCATTCCCGTGCCCACGACGACCGCTGAACCAGTCGGCACGCCAAAGTCCACGTGCAGAATGCCGTGCGCCGGCACCGTGATGTTCGCGTACCCGCTCGAATTCTTTCCCGACTCGGCCTTGGCCGCGACCGCCGAGGCGGACGGGATGTTACAGAGCGCGTACCAACCGCTGCTGTCCGTCTGCACCGGCAGGCGCCGCCGCACGGTGCGCACGACATGGCTGTCCATGACCAGCTCGACCCACGTGGCGATGACCGTGCCGCCCACGATGGGCGCACCGGAGTCGGCATCGCGCACGAATCCGATCAGTGCGCCCGTGGAATCGCCCGGCAGCACCGGCGGGCAGAGCCGTGCGCGCACGGATGCCCCACCGGGAACGGCGAGCGCAACGTGCTGATCAGGAGTGGTCGTCACCTGGATCGGACGTGGCTGCAGCGACAGGCCGAGCGAATCGAGCACGGGGTGCATGAACCCGACCAGGTACTGACCGGGTGGCACAGCGGTGAGGTGAAAGGCGCCGGTGCGATCCGTCTCTGCGCTCAGCACCTTGCCGCTCGCGGCCTGTCCGACGAACTGCACGAGCGCGCCCGCGAGCGGATGACCGCTCAGGCTGTCGAACACCGTTCCGGACACCGCTGTCGCAGCGGTGTCCGCGGGCGCCGTGCCCTGCGCGTGAATGCAGGTGCCGCCAGCCAGGAAGAGCGCGACTCCGAGCAGATAGGGCACCACCCGTCGCGCGCCGTTCACCGTTCCGTGCCTCATTTCCTCTCGCCTCCCAGCGCCGGGTCCGGCCCATCGCCCATCCCCCATTCGCCGTACTGTCCCACCCACTTGAAGAAGACCACCGACAGCACGCCAACGAAGATCAGTCCGCCGGGGATCCACATGATGAGCCCGCCCAGTCGCTGGTCCTGAATGGGCGACAGATCCATTACGCGCGGCGCGCTCGCGTAGAGGGGATAGAGCAGCGTGTCTGCGTACGTGATGATGACGGCCACGAGCGTCATGGGGAACGTCAGGACGAACAGATAGAGCATCTGCTTCGGGTACGAGAGCCGCGGCAATTCGGGCATCGTGCTCATGACGGGCCACCACATGATGGTGCTCGCCACCAGAAAGCAGAGGTGCTGCACGATGTGCACGGGGTGGTGCGCCAGCGCGTAATTGTAGAGCGGCGGCAGGTGCCACACCACGATCGTGAGCGAGAAGATGGTGAACGCGGCTGGTCCCGTCGTGATGTAGCGCGCGACTGCCGCTACCGCGCGGATCCGCAATGCGGGGCGCAGCATCCAGCCGGGTGTGCCCGCAATGAGCAGCGGCGTCACGAGCATGGTGAGCAGCAGGTGCTGCACCATGTGCATGCTGAAGAGATAGTCGTCGCTGAGGTCGTGGATGGGACCGTTCAGCGTGAGCAGCAGGGTGGCGAGTCCGGCGGCGAAGGCGAGCTTCTGGCCGGCGGTGGGGTGCTCGCCGGCCCGGGCGCCGGCGCGCGCGCGCCATGCGTAGAGGCCGGCGAGCACGGCGCTCCCGATGACCGTGCTCCAGTGGACGGTGAACGACGTCCAGGAAAACCCCGCGGCGGGGTGCAGCAGCGCTACCGCGTACATCGGTTGTCGCCCGCGAGTCGGCCGCTACGCGTGCAGCGCGAGATGGCCAAAGAGGAACAGGAGCGAGATGACCACGAGCACCGCGATGGTCAGCGGCCCCACGAACAGCCCGCGAAACAGCTTGGCGTCGTACTTCAGGTGCATGTAGAACATGCACACGATCGTGAACTTCGCGACGGACATGATGAGCAGCGCCGGCACGAAGATCCGGGTCTCCTTGAGCGGTGTGTAGTAGATCCACACCTCGCCCACGGTGATGATCGCGAGTACGAGCGCCACCCACTTGTACGTCTGCCAGTCGGGGTGATGGTGCTCGTCGGCGTGCGCGGCAGCCAGGTCGTGTGACGGAGAAGGATCGGCGGTCATCGTGTCCTCACTACTGAATCAGGTAGACGAGCGTGAAGATCGCGACCCAGACCACGTCCACGAAATGCCAGTACAGCGCCATGACGTCAACGTTGATCGCGTCACGCGGTCCCAGTCCGCGCTTGAAGTCCACGAACAGCATGGTGACGAGCCAGAGCACGCCGGCAGTCACGTGTGCGCCGTGGAAGCCCGTGAGTGTGAAGAAGGTGGACCCGAACAGGTTCGTCGTGATCTTGAGTCCCTCGTGCACGAACGAGGTGAACTCGTACGCCTGGAACCCCAGGAACGTCGTGCCGAGCAGCGCCGTGGTCGCCAGCCAGATCCGGGAGTACTTCCGGTCGCCGCGTACCACCGCGGAGTGCGCGAGTACCATGGACAGCGACGACATGAGCAGGACGAACGTGGACGCCGACGTGACCGGAATGTTGAGAATCGGGTGCAGGCCGTTGCAGACCGTGTGCGGACACGGCCCCGACACCGAGCGTCCCTTGTAGATCAGGTACGTCGAGATCAGCGATGCGAAAAAGAAGCACTCCGAGCCAATGAAGGCCCAGATGGCGATCTTCGTATGGGTCTGACCCGTCGACGTGTAGTGGTGATCGGCGTGCGAATCAGGAAGCGCGATGGTTGCCAAGGAAAAGCTCCAATGATCGGTAAACGGTTACTTCGCGAACCGGCGCACTGCCGCGCCGGCGCCTGCTCAGTGTTCGGGCTCCAGCGGCGTCAACACCCAGCTCAGGAGCACCACCGCGAACAGCGCGAGCCCCAGAATGATGATCGGTACCTGCCTGTGCCAGATCAGTCCAATGAATGCCAGCGTGAGCGCCAGCGACGCGAGCAGCGGCTTGAGCGTTGGTGTCGGCATCGGGATGTGCAGCTCCTCCGCCGTCGGCTCCGGCGCCTCGGCCGGGGCGCCCACCGGATACGCCGCGCTGATGGAGTGCGGACCTTCGCGGGTCCACATCGGATAACGCGACGTGATCTGCGGAATCTTCGCGTAGTTGTACGGCGGTGGCGGCGACGCGGTGGACCATTCCACAGTCGGCGCGTCCCACGGATTGTTCCCGACGCGGGTGCCGCTCCGCCGGCTGCGCCACATGTTGTACACGAAGATCAGCATGCCCACGAAGAGAATGTACGCGCCGATCGTCGAGACGTGGTTGTCGTTCGTCCATCCCTGGTTGGCGTCGTACGACCAGATACGGCGCGGCATGCCGTCCAGTCCCGCGAAGTGCATCGGGAAGAACGTGAGATTCATGCCGATGAACATCAGCCAGAAGTGCCACTTGCCGAGCGTCTCGCTCATGATCCGGCCCGTGACCTTCGGGAAGTAGTAGTACACGCCCGCGAAGAGTCCCATCATCGAGCCGCCGAACAGCACGTAGTGGAAGTGCGCGACCACGAAGTAGCTGTCCGTCTGCTGCAGGTCGGCGGGCGGTGAGGCGTGCATGACGCCGGAAATGCCGCCGATCGTGAACAGACACACGAGCCCGATCGCGAAGAGCATGGCCGTGGTGAAACGCAGCGACCCGCCCCACATCGTGCCCAGCCAGTTGAAGATCTTCACGCCGGTGGGAATGGCGATCAGCATGGTCGTCACGCTGAACACCGAATCCGCAATCGGCCCCATGCCGACGGCGAACATGTGGTGCGCCCACACGCCGAAGCCCAGGAACGCGATGAGGATGAGCGAATACACCATCACCGGATAACCGAACAGCGGCTTGCGCGAGAAGGTGGGCAGCACCTCGCTCACCAGTCCGAACGCCGGCAGAATGAGGATGTAGACCTCGGGGTGGCCGAAGAGCCAGAAGAGGTGCTGCCAGAGCAACGGGTCGGCGCCGGCCGCGGGTTCGTAGAACTGCGTGCCGAAGAAGCGGTCGAAGAGCAGGAACACCACCGCGACCGTGAGGATCGGGAAGGCGAGGATGATCTGGAACTGCGTGACGAACGCGGCCCAGGTGAACACGGGCATGCGCATGAAGTGCATGCCCGGCGCTCGCATGTTGATGATCGTCGTGATGAAGTTGAATCCGGCCGCGAGCGTCGAGACGCCGAGGATCTGGATGCCGATCACCCAGAAATCCATGTTGAGGCCGGGATTGAACGTGCGCGTGCTCAGCGGGGCGTACGAGAACCAGCCGGCGTCAGGCGCCTTGTGGATGAGCCACGACGCGTTGATGAACAGGCTGCCGCACAGGAAGATCCAGTAGCTGAACGCGTTCAGACGCGGGAACGCCACGTCGCGCGCGCCGATCTGCAGCGGAATCAAAAAGTTGAAGAACGCGGCGGACAACGGCATGATCGCCATGAAGATCATGGTCGTGCCGTGCATCGTGAACAACTGATTGTACGTGTCCGCCGAGACCAGCCGCCCGTTGGGCCCGTAGAGCTGCGTGCGGATGATCAGAGCCTCGATCCCGCCAACGAGGAACCACGCGAGCGCCGTATAGAGGTAGAGCTGGCCGATCTTCTTGTGGTCGGTGGTCGTGAGCCAGCTCCAGATGCCCTTCTCATACTTGTGCGTGGCGCCATGAGTCAGGGGAGCCGCGACAGTCGTTGCCATTCGGAATCTCCGTTACTTCAGGGACGAGATGTACGCGGCGATATCAGCGATCTGCTGATCCGTGAACGTGCCCATGGTTTCCGGCAGACCCTTGCCCATGGGGGGCATGATGCTGCCGGGCTTCATCGCGCGCGCGTCCTTGATCCACAGTCTGAGGTGTTCCAGGTCGTTCGGGTAGAGCGCCCCGGCGATCGTCGTGCGGCTGCCCACGTGCGTCAGGTTGGGGCCGATGATTCCGGGCGACACGCCCTGAATGGTATGGCAGCCAATACAGGCGCCGGTCTTGAAGAGCTGCGCGCCGCGCGTGGCATCACCGCTCGTTGCCGCCACCGTGACGTTCGCGGGGACGGGCGTTTCGGGAATGGTCCACGAAGGCAGCTTGTCGCGCGGCCATGTGCCGGTGGCCGTGTCGGCGGGCTCGGCGGCGGCAACCGTCGCCGCAGCAGCAGCACCCTTTGACGTATCAGTCGCCGCCGCGGCGGGCGCCGGGAATACCGGGCCCTGCTGCTGATGCTTGATCCACGTGGCGAACTGCGCCGGCGGCACCGTGAACACCTTGAAGCGCATGTTGGAGTGCGATGCGCCGCAATACTCGGCGCACGCGCCATTCCATACGAACGACGAATCCGGCGTGAACCACATGTAATTGGGGCGGTCCTTGTGCACGACGTCGCGCTTGCCCGACAGCTGTGGAATCCAGAACGAGTGGATCACATCGTCCGTGCGCAGCGAGAAGTTCACCGTGCGCCCGACCGGCAGGTAGAGTTCGTTCGCCGTGATCACCTTGTACTGCGGATAGCGGAACTCCCACCACCACTGGTGGCCGATCACGTCCACCTGCAGCGCGTTGGGAACGGCCTTGGCCTGGGTCCGGAAGATCGTGCGAACGCTCGGCACCGCGATGATCGCGAGGATCACCGCGGGGATCATCGTCCAGGTGACCTCGAGCGTCGTGTTCCCGTGCGTCTGTGCGGGCGTCGTGTCACCCGGGCGCTCGCGGAACTTGATGAGAATGTAGACCAGCAGTCCCTCGACGAACACGAACACGATGCCGCCGAGGATGAGCAGCAGATAGGTGAGCGAGTCGATCTCGCGGCCAACTTCGGAATGCGCGCCAATGGTTGTGTTCGGGTACCCCGAGCAGGCCACGAGGGCCAGAGCGAGCACCAGGGTCACCGCAATCCGAAACGGCCGACGCGGGTGATGGGAGACAGTCATCCCGTATCCTGAAAGAAAATTCGATGGAGGGGCGTGGTGGGAGTGCGCCCGGCATGTGCAGCGTTGGCGGGGAAGCTAGAGATTCCGCACGGATTTATCAAGGCGAAGAACATGGCGCATGCACATGCCGGGGAATCCCTTACGTCACCCGCGACAATCGCGCATTCGGCCGGTATTCACGACCCACCTTCGCCAACGGTCGTCCTTCGACCTGCACGATGTCTGCCGTGAAATCGAATTTGCCGCCAAAGAGTGACGAGCCGACGCCATACGAGTCCACCGGCACGCCATCTTCCTCGAACTCACGGATCTTGTCCACGGTGAATCCGCCGGAGACGACGATCTTCACGTCCGTGAATCCTTCGCGATCGAGCGCGCGCCGCACGTTCCAGACGAGCTGCGGCGTGACGCCCGTCGGCTTGAAGCTCCCCATCTGCGGGATGATCGACCGATCCACGAGATTCTCCGCGGTATCAATGCGCACACCCCACAGTCGCGCGCCGAGCGCGCGCGCCACGGCGATACTGGTGTTCACGCAATCGTTGTCGAAGTCCACGAGCGTGATGATCTGCACATGGGGATCCATGTACTCGGCGAACTTGCGCGTGGCACGCACGGTGTCGCCGCCGTAGGCCGCGATGAGCGCGTGGGGCACGGTGCCGATTCCCGCCGAGCCCCACCAACTGGCTTGCGCGTCGGTGGACACACCTATGGCGCCCGCGATGTGCGCGGCGTAGCCGTCGCCGGTCTGCACCAGCCAGTGATCATGGCGCGCGGGGAAGAACATGACGGTCCTGGGATGCGCGGCGTCGACCACACGGCGGGTGTTGGTGCCCACGCGCGTCCGACGCGCGAGCACGCCGAGATAGAGCGTCTCGAGGTGCGCGAAGGATGCATAGGGGCCTTCGATGGTCATCACGGTTTCCCACGGCGCGATCGGATCGCCGTCATGGAGCGCATGCACCACGAGCGCGTTCCAGTCGTCCGAGCAGAGCGTCAGGATCGCGATGGCCTCGTCCATGCCGCCCAGGAACGCGTGCGCCTTGCCGAACACCTGCATCATGACGCGCGGCGAATGGCCGTCCGCGATCAATATTTCGCGGGCGCGGACGAAATACTTGTCGGAGTAGTATCCCTCCCGCATGCGCTCAACGGGGAGGTGGAAGACGGATGGGTCGAGGCGGGGCATGTCTTCGCGGGAAGCGGCGCCCGGAGGGCGCCTGCGGGAAGCGGCGGCCAGAGGCCGCCTGAGGGAAGCGGCGACCTGCGGTCGCCTGCGGGAAAGCGCGAAAAGAGTGTCTCTGCCCCAGATCCTGCTTCGTACGGAACTTACCGCTGTACGGCCAAACCGGAATGCATTACGGGGAGCAGGGCAAAGGACCGCGGGGCATTCCTAATGTGCTTCCCGCTTTCCCGCAGGCGGCCTCTGGCCGCCGCTTCCCGCAGGCGGGGCGCCGCTTCCCGCAGGCGACCGCAGGTCGCCGCTTCCCGCAGACCGGGCGCCGCTTCCCTCCGACATGACCGGATTGAGGAGCTCCTCCGCGCGCTCGCGCGTGAGCAGCCCTCGTTCGATCACAATGTCATGGACGCTCCGCCCGCTGTCGAGCGCGGTCCGTGCAACGCTGGTCGCCGCCTCGTAGCCCAGGGCAGGCAGCAGCGCGGTCACGATGCCGACCGAATGCTCCACGAACCAGCGCATCCGTTCGGGATTGGCGGTGATGCCGCTCACGCACCGCTCGCGCAGCGTGGTGCACGCGTTCCGCATCATCTGCAGCGCGCCGAGCAACCGGAAGGCGATCACGGGCTCGAAGACGTTGAGCTGCAATTGTCCCGCTTCCGCGGCCATCGTCACCGTCACATCGCCGCCGATGATGTCGAAGCACACCTGGTTCACCACCTCCGGGATCACCGGGTTCACCTTGCCCGGCATGATCGAGGAGCCCGGCTGGCGCGCCGGCAGGTTGATCTCGCCCAGCCCCGCGCGCGGTCCCGAACTGAGCAGCCGCAGGTCGTTGCAGATCTTGGAGAGCTTCACCGCGCACCGCTTGAGCACGCCCGAGAGCTGGACGAACACGCCGGTGTCCGCGGTCGCTTCGACGAGATCCGGCGCAGTGATCAGCGTGAGCCCTGTCACGGCCGAAAGATGCCGGCGCACGCACTCCGCGTAGCCCGCGGGCGCCGCGATGCCGGTACCGATGGCGGTCGCGCCCATGTTGATCTCGCGGATGAGCCGCTGTGTTTCACCCAACCGGTCAATGTCCTCGATGATGGTATGGCCGAACGCGCTGAACTCCTGGCCCAGCGTCATGGGCACCGCGTCCTGGAGCTGCGTGCGTCCCATCTTCACGAGTCCCGCGAACTCGCTGCCCCGCTCCAGGAACGCACCCGCCAGCTCGTGCATGGCGAGTTTGAGCTCGTCGATTCCGGCGTGCAGCGCGAGCTTCACCGCCGTGGGATACACGTCGTTGGTGGACTGCGACAGGTTGACGTGGTTATTGGGGTGCACCACGTCGTACTCGCCGCGATTGTGCGCGAGCAGCTCGAGCGCGCGGTTCGCAATGACCTCGTTGGCGTTCATGTTCGTGGACGTTCCCGCACCGCCCTGGATCATGTCCACCATGAAGTGCTCGTGGTGGCGGCCCATCCGGATCTCGCGAGCCGCCTGGACGATGGCGTCGCACCGCTCCGTATCGAGCAGCCCCAGCTCCGCATTCGCGAGCGCGGCGGCCAGCTTCACGGCGGCCAGCGCGCCCACGAGCGTCGGGAATTCCCGCAGCGCCACCCCGGTAATCGCGAAATTCTCCAGCGCGCGCAGCGTCTGGATGCCGTACAGCGCGTCGTCAGGCACCTCGCGCTCGCCCAGGAGATCGTGCTCGATGCGACGCCGTCCGCCGACGAAGCCGAAGGATCGCCCGCGTCCTACCAGCGTCGCGTCCGCGGACTGGAGCCGCCTGGAGATCGTGCGCGCCGCGCGTGTGACGAGCGTGGCGAACAGCGCGGGCCGGTCGTGCAGCAGCGACTGCATGTCCAGCATGTTCCAGTACACGATGGTCGTGGGCTCGAGCGTGCGCGCGGTGGTACCGTGCGGCTCATCGGCTTCGAGCAGCACGCCTTCACCCAGCGCCTCGCCCGCGCCCAGCGTGGCCAGCCGCACGGGGCGGCCGTCGGTGCCCTTCTCGATCGCGATACTGCCCTGCTCGATGAGCGCGAACAGCCGGCGGGGGTCGCCTTCACCAAAAATGGGCCGGTCCGCATCGAACGATGCCCGGTCCATCACGGCGGCGAGCGCATCCAGGTCGGCGTCCGCAAAGCCGTCAAAGAACTGGAAGTGCCGGAGCGCGGTGTGCGAAGCGGTGGTTTCCATATCCAGCAGAAGGTACATCCGGATAATCACTGGCGGCAACGGCTGGCCACAGCGTATTCTCCTCGCCATGTCGAGGTGGGAAGTACAACTGCTCTGTATCGCCCTGGTCGCGATTGACATGGTCACTCGCACCTGGCGCATTCAGTGGATTCTGCGCGGCATGCGCTTCGTCGTGCCCTTTGGCGAGGCCTTCACGCTGAACCTGGTGGGCGACACGGCCTCAGCCATCACCCCGCTCCGTATCGGTGGGGAACCCACTCGCATCGCGGCCATGACGCACGCCAAAGTGCCCGTGGCCGGGGGCGTCGTGGCCATCCTCATCGAGATCCTGGTGATGTGGCCCGTGATCATCGCGGCTGCCGGGTGGCTGGCGCTCATTTATGCTCCCACCTGGTGGCGCGAGTCGGCCCCCGCGCTGGGTGACTCGCTGCGCCATGGCTGGCCCTGGTTCGTGGGTGTGGTGGTGCTCAGTGTGGTCGCATGGCTGGTGAGTCGGCGCCTGTTTCCCAGAGCGTCGAGCAGCATGCGGCGCGGCACGCGACGCGCCTGGGCATTCGCGCGCCGCATGCCGGCGTGGCCGCTCATTGCATCCATTCCCGTTACCCTCATCAGTCTCGGGGCCCGCGTCGCGATTCTACCCGTGCTCGCGCTCTCGCTTCCCGATCCGCCCGCCATGGGGCCGCTCTTCTTCGCGTCGTTCACGCTGCTCTACAGCCAGCTCGTGCTGCCCACGCCCTCAGGTGTGGGCGCAGTGGATCTGGGTTTCCTCGCCGGCGCCGCGGGCGACCTGGGCGGCCATCACACGTCCATCCTGCTCATCTGGCGCTTCTACACGACGTTCGTGCCCGTAGCACTCGGCATCTTTCTCGGTCTGCAGCGCTATGGGCGTGACGCCGTCGTCGCGCTCATCCAGGGGCGCGCACCAGCGCCGGCCGCGCCGGCTCCGCCGGTCGACGACAGCGAATGACCGCGTACTCACTCACCCTCTGGGAGGCAGCGTGACCATCTCGAGACGGCGATTCCTCGAACGCGGGGCAGTGGGTGCCGCGGCCGCCGCGGCAGCCGCCGCGGGCGGAATGTCGCTCGCGCGCACGGCGCAGGCGGAATCGGCCCCGGACCGGCTCGCATCCGTACGCCGCGCGTTCGCCGGCCCGCCCACGGTGGTGGCGTCCGCCAACGGGCTCCGCGGTGTCGCCAAAGCGTACGAGATGATGACACAGGGCGCCGATCCGCTCGATGCCGCCATTGCCGGCGTGAACATCCAGGAGCTCGACCCCAACGATCACTCGGTGGGACTCGGCGGCCTGCCCAACGAGGACGGTGTGGTGCAGCTCGACGCCTCCTGCATGCACGGCCCCAGCCGGCGAGCGGGCGCCGTGGGCGCGATCGAGGACATCGCCACGCCGTCGCTCGTGGCCAAGGCCATCATGGACTACACCGACCACATCATGCTCGTGGGCGAGGGCGCGCGGAAGTTCGCCATCGAGATGGGTTTCAAGCCGCAGAACCTGCTCACCGACGAGAGCCGCCAGGTGTGGCTCCGCTGGAAGGCCAATCTCAATCCGGACGACAACTGGCTGGACCACAAGGGCGATGTGAAGATCGCGTTCACGCACGGCACCATCAACATGAACGCGGTGAACGCGGCGGGCGACATCGGGAGCGTGACGACGACGAGCGGGCTGTCGTGGAAGATTCCCGGGCGTGTGGGCGACAGCCCTATCATTGGCGCGGGACAGTACTGCGACAACGACGTGGGCGCGGCCGGCAGCACGGGCTACGGCGAGGCGAACATCAAGATCTGCGGCGCGTTCTTCGTGGTGGAGCAGATGCGCGGCGGCGCGAGTCCCGAGGAGGCCTGTCTGCGCGCACTGCAGCGGGCGGTGCAGATGAGCGAGCCGCGGCTCATCGGCGCGAACAAGCGCCCCATGTTCGACCTCACGTATTACGCGGTGGCGAAGGACGGGCGCTACGGCTGCGCCAACATGTACGAAGGCCCATCGTTCGCCGTGGCCGACGCGAAGGGTGCGCGGCTGGAGAAGCTCGCCTTTCTCTACAAGGAATCGGAGCGCCCCGCGGGCAACTCGCGCAAGGGGACGCTCAAGGAGCCATGACCATCATGATGCGCACGTCCGGAGCCGCGCGGCGCGCGGTTGCACTGGCGCTCGTCACCGCCACCGCAGCGGCGTGCGCCAGCGCGGCGACGCCCACTCCATCCACTGCGAATCCCGCTCCCGCGCCCGCCGCCCTGGCTCGCCAGCCGCGTCCCGCGCTCGACATTTCGTACACGCTCGCCATTGCGGACACCGCTGGACACTACTACGACGTGCGCATGGACGTCGCGGGTGCGCTCCCCGACACGCTGCGGCTGCAGATGCCCGTGTGGTCGCCCGGCCGGTACGCCCGCATGGACCTCGCGCGCAACGTGCGCGGCGAGACGGTGCAGAACGCGAACGGACAGGCCGTGCGCTTCGACCGCGAGAACGGATCGCTCTGGCGCATCCAGCCCGCGGGCGCGCGGCACGTGACGCTGCGCTACCAGGTGTTCGCGAACACCCTGTCGGGCACGTTCAGCGTGCTGGACACCGCGCACGCCAACTGGAATGGCGCGTCGCTCTTCATGTACGTGGTGGGGCACAAGCCGGATCCGGTGCGGCTCACGGTCGTGACGCCCGCGGCGTGGCACCTCATCAACGGCGCCAGTACCACGCCGGACCAGCGCGAGTTCACCTTCCCCGACTATGACCACCTCATTGACACGCCCACGGAAGTGGCGCGCGCCTTTGACGTGGACAGCTTTCGCGTGAACGACCGGCTCTATCGCGTGATGGTGCACCACAACGGCGATGAGCACGGCCAGCGCGCGCGCTTCGTGAAGGACGTGGAGAAGATCGTGCGTTACGAGAATACGGTGATCGGGCCGCCGCCGCTCGAAATGTACACGTTCCTGTTCAACATCGGCTATCACGGATCGGATGGGATGGAGCACCTCTACTCCACGCAGATCCAGGATCCGCGCCCGTGGAGCGACACCGCGACCGTGCTCCCCGGCATCACGTC
This sequence comes from Gemmatimonadaceae bacterium, assembly GCA_036393195.1. Classification (GTDB taxonomy): domain Bacteria; phylum Gemmatimonadota; class Gemmatimonadetes; order Gemmatimonadales; family Gemmatimonadaceae; genus JADGGM01. Next base: position 24,545 of record DASVWN010000080.1, read on the forward strand.
GGCGGCGCACGAGTACTTCCACGTGTGGAACGTGAAGCGCATCCGCCCCATCGCGCTGGGTCCCTTCGACTACACCACCGAGCAGTACCAGCCGAGCCTGTGGGTGGCCGAGGGGTGGACCCAGTACTACGGGGAGATCGGACTGCTGCGCGCGGGGGTGGTGGACACCGCGTGGTACTATCGCACGCTGGGCACGCGCATCCGCATGAATCTCGAATCGCCGGGGCGGAAGTACGTCTCGGCGCGCATGGCATCGTTCCTGGCGCCATTCTGGGATGGCGGCAACCCTCCCATGGCCGTGGACCGGTCGAGCTACTTCACCTACTACTACAAGGGCGACGGACTCGCGCTGCTGCTGGACCTCACGATTCGCGCTCGTACCAGCGGCGCGCGCTCGCTGGACGACGCGCTGCGGGATCTGAAGAAGCGGAGCTGGGACGCGCCGAACGCGAGCTACTATCTGCAGGGGCGCGGCTACACCGAGGATGACGTGGTGGCGGCGGTGAGCGAGGCCGCGGGCACGGACATGCGCGCCTGGTTCGACCGCTACGTGGGCGGAACGGAGGACCCGCCCTTTGCGGAGACGCTCGCACTCGCGGGACTGCGCTACGATGTGCGCGGGGAAGGGGACGATCGCGAATACGTGATCGAGGAAATCCCCGGTGCCAGCGTGGCCCAGCTCCGCGTCCGCGCGGGGTGGCTCTCCGGCACCACCACCGCCACCGCGGCGCGCTGACCATGAAACGACCCGTGATCTTCTGGGATGTGGACACCCAGCGTGATTTCATGGATCACGATGGAAAGCTGTACGTACCGGACGCCGAGGCGATCAAGCCGAATCTCAGGCGGCTCACCGACTACGCGCACGAGCATGACATTCGCATCGTGGCGTCGGCGGACGATCACACGGCGGGCGACCGCGAGCTGTCGGCGACGCCGGACTTCCAGGAGACGTTTCCCGAGCACTGCATGCGCGGTACGCCGGGCGCGGAGAAGATTCCCGAGACCACGATCTTCGCGCCGAGGATCATCGAGCCCGATCCCGTGCCGCACGATGCGCTGTCGCGCGAGCTGTGGAGTCACAGCGGGGACGTGCTCATCCGGAAGAAGTGGTTCGACGTGTTCACGAATTCCAACACGACGACGCTGCTGGAGGCGTGGGACCCGACGGAGATCGTGGTGTACGGCGTGGCGCTCGACGTGTGCGACAAGTACGCGATCGAGGGCTTCATCGCGCACGGCGTGCCGGTGGTGCATCTGGTGCTGGATGCGACAAAGGCGATCCATGCGGAGCGGACGCGGGAGCTGGTGGAGCGCTGGCAGAGCCAGGAGGTGCGGGTGGTGACGACGGAGGACGTGGTGGCGGGGAGGGTGGTGTGAGGGGGAGCAGAGTGAATGCGCAGCAATGCCTCAGCGCTCGAGGAGCTCCGTCACGAGCGCGTAGCGGCGCAGAGCGCGCGCAAGGTCGCGTCCCGAGCACTCGCGAGGCAGCCGCACGCATCAGGCCGCGATGACTTCGTCGTGTACGAGGTGCAGCCGGATGACCTTTGGCCGACTGGCTTCGTCGAAGTGGCAGTGCACGGCGTCGCGGACCGCCGTGCGGAGCGCGTCGAGATCGTCCGCCTCGGTGATGATCGACGCGCCAACGCTGCGCGCAGTGTAGCCGCCTTCGGCGGCCTCGTCGACGAGAAACAGGATCTCGGTCATGGGCGACTCCGTGGAGGGCAATGCAGTAGTGCATCGTAATGTAGCTTCGCAGCCCGAGTGCGCGCGAGCGGTGCGCCCCGTGCATGCTCCCGCGGCGATCACTGTGGGCTGCTGAAACCTCTTCCGTTCCGTTACTTCCAGTTCCCACATCTCTGTTCTATTCAGAGTTCCCCATCCTCTTCTCGCTATTCTCACTATTCACCCTTATTCACCCGATGATGACAACAAGCGCCAATAAGCGGCTGTTCGCGGAAATGAAACTCGTGGCGCCGCAATGATTTGACGTTCCTGACGCTCTGGCCCGGGGTGTGCTTTGCGGGAGGCCGTCGTGCTCTCCTCTCCCTCGTCACTCCCGCCCCGAGGACAGATGCAGCGCTCCCGCCGCGCACCCATCACCGCGCTCCCGCAGCCGTCCCGCCTCCTTCGTTTCCTCTGCTCGACGATCTTCGTCATTGCTGCCGCCATGGCCGCAGCGGCGCCATCGCGCGCGCAGCAGTCTACTCCCTACAGCATCAATCCGGGCGACAGCACACCGCCGGTGGTGACGATCACGCCGACATCCGAGTCGGTGAGCGCCAATACGCTCGCTGTCACGATCGACTGGTGCGACGACAACACGCTCAGCGCGACCTCACGACAGATCACGCTGCGAGGCACGAACGTCACGTCCAGCTTCTCCTACACGACGAGCAACAAGGCGGGCTGCAAGGTGCACGCATCGTCGTCCGGGACTGTCACGCTCATCACGGGGAACAACTACCTCTCCGCGAGCATCAAGGATGGCGCCGGCAACCTGGGCCAGAATTCCGCCACGTACACCTATACGGCCGCGGTGTACGGTGTGCAGGTCACGCCCAAGGGCGGCGATACGGCGGTTGTCGTAGCCAATCAGACTGACACCACGCGCCTGATCGTCGAGAACACGGGGAGCGACACCGCCACGTTTGCACTCACGGCGGCATGCACGGGCCCTGCGTTTCTCAGCGGATGCAGCGTGAGCCCGACGTCGATGCGCCTTGCGGCGAACGGGTCACAAACCGCGCTGGTGATCTGGTCCGGCGCTGTCGATTCCACCCGGGGGACGGCGGTCGTCACGGCGCAGCAGACACTGCCCTCGAGCCCCGCCACAGTGGACTCGGGCTGGGTGGTGGTGCGCGAATCGTCCTCCGGCGGCGCACCGTGCGCGACCTCGCTCTCCTCCATCGCGCCCTGCACGTTCTCCGTCAACGCCTTTACCGGCCAGAACAGCCTCACCGAGACGTACACGATTCGGAGCTTCAATCATCTCGAAGGGGTCTCGTACGGCTTGCACGCGGCGATCTCCGGTGCCGTGGTCTGGGATTCCGTGGCGCAGAGTGTGTTTGTGGGTCGCGACTCCTCGGCGCATGTCACGGTCTACTATCACACGGGAAGCACGCCCGGTACGGGCACGGTCGCTCTCACAGCGGACGACGGGCAAACGCCCGTGACGGGTGTCGTTACCGTGCACGTCAGCACGCCACCGCCTCCGCCGCCCTTCACGGCGATCGCGGTCTCGCCTCACGCGACCAGCCTCGGCATGGATCCGGGCGCGGCGGGCGTGGAGCACTTCGTGATCACGAACAGCAGCACCGATACCGCCACGATTCAATTCACTCGCGCGTGTACCGGCGCGGCCATTGCCGGCGGCTGCACACCGACTGCAGACAGCGTACGCTTGGCGCCCGGAGCGGCGGCATCCGAAAACGTGAGCTTCACCGCCAGCACCACTGCTGCCGCGACGGGACAGATCCGGTTCACCGCCTGGCGCAGCGATACGACTACCGCGCGAGACAGTGGTGTGGTCGCCGTGTCGGTTGTTCGCGACAGCAGCGTGGTGGACGTCGCCTCTGTCAACTCCGGTGCCACGACCGATCGCGCGAGTTGCCTCGCGGTCTCGTTCGGCTGGAGCGCGAGTGATGTCTGCGGCGATCTCCGGCTGACATGGGCACTGCCGGAAACGCAAACGCTTACGACCGCCCGCGCACCGGTTCTGCTCTACGACAGCCGCACGGCGGCACCCTACGTGTCGATCGCGGCGAACATCACGCTTCCTACTGGCGGGTCCATCCCCGATCAAGTGTCGCTTCGTCTGCTGGATAGCGCCGGCGTCGTCCTCGACTCCGCGGCGTGGGCCGGCAGCAACTGGAGCGCGGCGAGCACTCGCCGAGTGGTCCTCCAGTTCGACCCGGTGGCGATGCGCAACTACCCGACCGGAGCCTATCGCTACGTGCTCGAGGTGGCGCGGATCCAGGGTGGTGTGGCCACGCGCGACACGGTGAGCGGCAGCTTCGTGGTGGTGCGGCGCGACCAGAGTCAGTTCGGCCCCGGCTGGTGGCTCGCCGGGCTCGAACGCCTCTACTTCGGACCGGGCGAGAACACGATGTTCTGGGTGGGTGGTGATGGCAGCACGCGCGTGTACACGCGCTCGCCCACCAATCCCAACGTCTGGGGCGCTCCGTCGCTCGACCGGCCCGATTCGTTGCGGCGCGTGGGCGCCCGGTTCATGCGAGATCTGCCACACGGTCACAAGGTGCAGTTCGATACGATTGCCGGCTGCCACATGGAGACCGTCAATCGCCTTGGCCAGACGACGGCGTTCTCGTACCTGGACGCGCAGTGTGGCCGTCTGAGCACGATCACACTGCCGCCGTCGTCTGCCGGCAAGGCGTACACGTTCAGTTACACCTCGGTGAATGGGGCTTGGCGGCTGCAACGCGTGGACGCGCCGGCCGTCGGCGGGCAGGCACGGTTCGATTCCCTTGCGTACAACGCCAGCGGCCAGCTCACGCGGTTCCGGGACGTGTATGGCGACACAGTGGGGCTTCGCTATCGCGCCGCCACGGACGCGCGGGTCAGCACCCTGGTGGATCCGCGTGGGGATACGCTGAGCTTTGTCTGGGCGACCACGGAGCCGGGCCCGCTCGCGCAGGCCGTGACACCACTCGCATCGGGCGCGACGGCGGTCACCGCGGTCACGGCCAGCGCCATGCGGGGCCTGCAGGGGAGCCCCGCGCTCCCGCTCGAGGAGGCCTACGCCCGCCTCGATGGCCCGCGCACCGACGTGGGCGACACCACGCTCGTCTGGACGGATGCGCGGGGCGCCCCCATGCGCACGCGCGATGCGCTGGGCGACGAGACGCTCATCGCGCGCGGGAACAGCGCATATCCTGGCGCCGTGACCCGGGTGCAGTCGCCGAGCGGCCAGGTGCTGGCCGCCACCTACGATGCCCGCGGGCATCTCGCGACGGTCACCGACTCGAGCCACTGGCGCGGCAGCCTGCCCGTGTACGCGACGACGCAGTACACGTGGGATGGCACGTGGGACTTCGTGACGCGCACGATTGCGCCCGAAGGGGATTCCACGACCGCCGCCTACGACCCTGCCACGGGGAACATGCTCTGGGCGCGGGACGGCGCGGGGCATCAGACCACCTTCGCCTACTACCCGAGCGGCACGGCGGCCGGCCTGCTCCGGAGCGTCCAGTCACCGACGCTCGATCGGGATTCGCTCGTCTACGACGCGACGCTCGGGAATCTCGCGCGCACGATTGCCCCCCTGGGCGACGCGCACGCCATGGCGCGCGACGACGCCGGCCGCGTGGTGGCCGACACCGTGCCCAACGACTCGACGACGGGCTTTCATGTGACGCGCCAGTGGCTGGACCTCCTGGGCCGCGACACGCTCTCGGTGGACAGCGCCGGCGCCCAGGCGCTCCGCGTGCGGCAGCGCTTCGACCGCGCCGGCAACGTGGACACCGTCGAGACCTGGAGCACGCCCGATCCCAACGCGATCGGGACGATCACGCGCGTGTTCACCTACGACCGCGCGGGCCGCACGACCCAGGAGCAGCAGGTGGGTTTCCCAGCGATCACGTGGACCTACGACGCGGCCGGCAACCTGACGGCCGGCGGCCGGCGCCCCACGAACAACACCTACGATGCGCTCAATCGCCGGACCCTCGCCGCAGCCGCGCATGACACGGCCCGCTACGGCTACGATGCCCTGGGCCGCCTGCTCTACGCCAACAATCCGTATGCGCGGGTGCGGCGCGCCTGGGCCGCGGACGGCGCGCTGGTGGCCGATACGCTCCGCATCGCCACGGCCGATTCCACGGTGGGCGATTTCTCGCAGCACGTCTACGGCCTCGAGATGGGCTCCGATCTCGACGGGCGTCGGACGTGGCTCCGGTACCCGGGCACGCTGGCCGTGGCGGGGCAGGACAGCGTGGCCTACAGCTACGATGCGCGCACCGGGGCGCTGGTTGCCGTGCGCGATCTCTTCGGCAACCTGTTCCAGTATCGCTACGACGCGGACGGCCGGCTGGCCGGGGATACGCGGTTCGCCCAGGGGCCCGACAGCGTGTCGGAGACCCGGAGCTACGATGGCGACGGGCGGCTCGTGCGCCGCGTGGAGCGCTTCCTGGCCTCGCCGCTCCACTCGGACAGCCTCCACTACTCGCGCACGGGGCGCGTGCTCAAGAATGTGGGCACGGGGGACTCGCTCGCCTATTCCCCGTTTGGCGCGCTGCGGTTTGCGCAATATGCCACGGCCTCAGGCCCTGAGCAGATGGTGAGCGACGCCCTGGGCAACCACGTGAGCATGTGGGTGCCGGCGACGACCTATGCGCTGCACCAGTACCAGTACGTGCCGGGCTCGAACGAGCTGCGGCTCGGCCTCCTGCCCTCCACGCCCACCGACACGACCTATTACTACACGGGCGTCTACGAGGCGATGGGCGAGCAGTTGGACGTCCATCGCTTCACCTGGCAGGGCACTGTCGGGTTCGGCCGCGAAGAGCGCGACCTCATCAACGCCTACAACGGCCAGCAGCAGCTCGTGCGGGCGCGCTTCGTCTCCGACAGCACGGCGCAGCAGCAGCTCTGGGGGCGCTATCAGCGGATCGAATATTTCCGCTACGATGCCCTTGGTCGCCGCGTCTGGCAGCGCCTGGTGCGCGACACCGGGTTCGCCTGCACGAATCACGACCAGCTCTCCGGCTGCAAGAACACGCTCACGCGCACCGTCTGGGACGGCGACCAGGTACTCTACGAAATCCGGGCGGTGGGCGACACGACCGGGCTCGCGCAGGAGAGCGACGCGACGAGCGGGGCGCTCTATGGCCCGGTGGGCTATGTGCACGGGCTCGGGCTCGACGCCCCGCTCCTGGTCTTCAAGCAGCACAACGCCATCGGGCTCGCCTACACCTGGCGCGGCGAGCCGGACATGGGGATCTGCGGCGCCAGCACCTGCTCGCCCACGACGATCCAGTTCCCGCTGGCGCAGGCCTCCTCGTATGGCGACGCGCCGCCAGCCGTGCCGACCGCGTACTGGGGCGGCCTCATCACGGGGGAGCGCGATGCGTCGGGCTACGAGTACAAGCGGAACCGCTATTATGATCCCGAAAGCGGCCGCTTCACCCAGGAAGATCCCATTGGCCTGGCCGGGGGGCTCAATCTCTATGGGTACGCGGCGGGCGACCCGGTGTCGTATGCGGATCCATTTGGATTGTGTCCGCCAAAGACGATGGCGGAAGTCTTCATGTGTACGGGTCAACTTCTCCAGCCAGCGCAACTTCCACTTGAAATCGCTGGCATGCTTGCCATCGCCCCGCTCGGCGGGGACATGGGGATGATGGGCAAGGCGCTGGCATGGGGGACTAGCGCGGGCCGCGCTGCTGGTGCTGCGCAAGCCTCGGCGTCAGCCGCAATAGTAACGGACCGAGTGATTGGTAGTTACGGTGAGTCCGGCACCTATCTTCAGGTCGGGGAGGCTATAGGCGCTAAGACGTTTAACATTCCCATGTCGATTTGGAGCAAGATGTCGGCTGCGGCACGCTGGGCGGCCAACCAGAAGTTTCTCGACCGCGGAATCGCTGAAGGAGCCGAGTTTGTTTTATCAACTTATCCAACTGAGATTACACGTGGGACTGACCTAGCCAAAGAGGTCACGTACCTTCTGGACCATGGTTACACTTGGTCGTCAAACGGTCTCAGTCTGATTCCGAAGTAATGACGTAATTAGGAGTGACGATGCCCGAGGATCTCCTTCAATCAGTCAACACCACTCTCTTGCCTGCGATTCAGCCACTCGGTTTCGAGGTCGTGGACAGTCGGGTCTTCGACTCTTTCGACAACGCCCTAGTAGTGCTATGCAGCTCTAGTCTGCGAATCCGGATTGCACGCGAGCGTGGCCAAATTCTGGTAGACTTCGGTCCGCCGACACAGCACAATCTGTGGTTCGACTCCGACATCATCCTTGAGCATCTACAGCTATCGACCGATCGGAGTTTCGTGGGCACGAGCGCAACAAACGTGCTGCGTGGCTTAGGTGCGTTCATACTCGCGTTCAGCGACGACCTCAGGCGCATGTTTGACAGCACGCATCTCGCGGGAACGACGCACGAGATGGACAAGCTGAAAGAACGGCGAGCCAAACGGCTCTTTGGCTGGAATCCGCCCGCAAAAGGCAAGACTTGAACTGCCCTGGGTTTTCCGGAGACTCGATGAGCTGAGTATTCAGGTTGCATCGGTTGCGGCCTGAATACTCGACTCACCGAACGTCCGATGAACCAAAGCGATTTACTCGCTGACAATCGTGCCACCACCACTTGCGAGGCGAGAATTCCGGGAGCACGATACCTCTGAATCCTGCCTGCGGATAAGCCTTTCAGTTCTCCGCTCGGGCCGCGAGCGCTGATCGCGTCTCGGTCCTTTCCCAGCATTCCGTCCAGATCTCTCCGTGGCGCGCCTCATGGCGCCAACAGCTACACTCTCAATGTCGTTGCAGTTCTCTCGAGCGCGGCGCTCCTCGCCGCTGAGCGCGTCGCGGTGCCCTCAGACATTCTTCGCCCGAACTCCTGGTGCGGCACCCGAGGCGCGTTGTCGAACCAGTGACTCCGGCCGTGACGGCGCGCGCAGTGTCCCGATCCAATCCTTGCCGCCGCGATGAGGACGCTGATTGCATATGGCTTCCCCTCATCGGTCGTTCCACAACTGAGAGTTGCGCTCGGAGACTCATTCAACGTCGTCCCGTGTAACAGGCTGGAAGAGATCCTGACTGCTGCGCGAGCCAGGAATGCCAGGACTGTGCTGTCGGAGACACCACCGGTTGGACCAACGTGGCTGCAGTGGAGCGCGGCGATCGGGGCCTTTCTTCTGGCGATTCCTTTTGCGCGCGTGATCTTTCCCTTCGCCGCCGCGCAGGATGAACCGCCTGGGATCTTCATCGCGACACGCGAAGATCGGCCGCATCGAGCCAACCCACCGTATGACGACGTTGTTGGCGCCATGCGAAAGATCGTATTGAACTCATTCCCCGCTGTTGTCAGCCGGATCAGTTCGCAGCTCGCGCCAGTGCTCACGCCGGACGCTCGGCCGATTGTCTTTCGCTGCCTGAATCTCGCGCTGCGCCCGGTCTCGGTTGGAGCACTTGCACGGGAACTCAACATGTGCCGCCGAACGCTCAGTCGGCACTGCCTGCAGGCCGGCGTGCCTGCCCCGGCTATCACGATCTGGTGGTGTCGACTCGCAGTTGTAACAGAAGCTCTGATGGCCGGTGGGGAATCCAGGAGTCTCATTTTGAGGGAATTTGGGTTTCGGAGTGTGGACCAAGTGAACGCACAGTTGAGCCGACTTGCCGGCACGACTCTCGGTGAAGTGATCCGACACGGCGGCCTCCTGCCGCTGTTCATCGAGCGCCTCAACAGGACTCCGGCGTCCCGCACTCCGCACCCTGACTCACCTGCCAGCATACCACTGGAACTCGAGCCCCCTCAGCAGAGGCAGCTATCCCCATTGCAGCCAGACGCTGCGAAAGAATGTCCCAAATTGGAGTGAGAATGTCCCATTCTGGTGGTGGCGCTTCGCGCTGAGAACGAGAATGGTGTGAGCCGTAAGCGCCGCCATTGTTCCGCTGTGCGTCGTGTCGCCGAAGCTGGCGATCCCATCTGCGCGTCGTCCGCGTGCACGCTCCTTCCCCATCAACTGCGTCGAGTGCCGGAACGATTTCTGGATCCGGCGCATCGCTTCCGCCACTCGCGCCAGGCGTGTCCCGCGAGTACCTCCTCTATCACGCCGTCTGCCCGCGCGCCCTGAGTGAGGACGGCACGCTTGTCGTCGCCACGGCACCAGGCGCGCTGCTCCCCGACGCACTCGATGATCTGGGCATTGCCTACGGCTGCAAGGTGGTGTCCGAGCCCGCACCAACTGATGACGTCGAACGCCTCATCGAGCGCCTGACGACCGAAGCGGATCGCCTGGTCGAGCTGGCGCGCGATGACTTCGGGGGCACTGCGGACTGCGATGAAACCCTCACGGCTGATGTCCGCGATCTCGCCACGCAGCCGCCGGTCGTGCGCTACGTGAACCTGCTCGTGCGCGACGCCGCTGATGCGGGCGCGAGCGACATCCACCTCGAAGCGAGCCGCACGGGGCTCACCGCCCGCTTCCGCCTGGACGGTGTGCTGGTCCCGGCGCCCGAGGCACCGGCGGGGCTGGCGCACGCCGTGGTCTCGCGCATCAAGCTTCTCGCCGAACTGGACATCGCCGAACGCCGGCGCCCGCAGGACGGACGCATTCGTGTGCGCCTCCCCCTCACCGAGCTCGATCTCCGGGTCTCGACGGTGCCCACAATGTACGGGGAAAGCGTGGTGCTCCGGCTCCTTGATCGCGGTGGCCGGCCGGTAGGGCTCGACGAACTGGGCATGCCACATGACATCCTGGCCACAATTACGACACTCGCGCGCCGGCCGCACGGCATGCTGCTCGTGACTGGGCCCACCGGGTCCGGAAAGACTACCACACTCTACGCGGCACTCGGTCTCCGCCACACCGAGCGTGAAAAGCTCATCACAGTAGAAGACCCGATCGAGTACCAATTGACCGGAGTCGCGCAGGTCCCCGTACACGCTGAAGCCGGTGTCACCTTCGCAACGGCGTTGCGCTCGATCCTGCGACAGGACCCCGATGTACTCATGGTGGGCGAGATGCGCGACGGCGAAACCGCGACGCTCGCCGTGCAGGCGGCGATGACGGGGCATCGTGTGTTCTCCACGTTGCACACCACCGATGCGTTGGGCGCCATTCCGCGTCTGACGGACCTCGGCGTGCCGCCGTACCTGGTCGCGGCGACGGTGGATGCGGTGCTGGCCCAACGACTGGTCCGATGTGTATGCGAGCGCTGCGCAGTCACCGTACCGCTCGATGCGGCTTCCGTGACAGGGTTTCCCGCGGACCTGCCAGTGCCAGCGCGTGTGATGCAGGGCGCCGGGTGTACGGCATGTCGCGGTACGGGATATCGTGGGCGTGTGGGCGTGTTTGAATTGCTCGTCCTCAATGAGCAACTGAAAGCGGCCGTCGCGCACGGTGCGTCGCATGCGGAAATGCACGCACTGGCCATGCAGGCTGGGTGGCGACCGCTCGCGCACGATGCATGGACCCGGGTCGCACAGGGCATTTCGACTGTAGAAGAAGTGTTGCGCGTGGTGGAGGGCGCATGAAGGCCCGCGTCAAAATGCGGCGGCCAGTGTGCCTTCGCGCACGCCCGGGCTTCACGCTTCTGGAACTGCTCGTCGTGCTGGCCATCATCGCGACACTCGCCGCCGTCGTGGCTCCGTCAATTTTCCGTAACGTTGCCGATGCCAAGACCGATGCCGCGAAGAGCCAGATCGAGCTCTTCGCGTTGGCGCTCGATGCGTATCGTCTGGACAACGACAACTATCCAGCCAGTGCGCAGGGCCTGAGCGCGCTCCGCACGATGCCGAGCACGGGGGATCGACCTCGCAACTGGCGCGGCCCCTACCTTCGAAAGGAGATCCCGCTTGATCCCTGGGGGCGCCCGTACGCGTATGTGGCGCCCGGAGTCGAGAATCCCACGTCCTACGACCTTTATTCGCTCGGGAGAGATGGGAGGCCGGGCGGCGAGGGAGAAGACGCAGATCTTACGTCGTGGGGCGGGCCGGTGCATCAATGACGGCTGTACCGGCGCAGTCGGGGCGCCAGGTCGATCGCGCAGCGGCTGCATCATGGACCCCTGATACGCCAGGGCGTCCCCGCCACCTCTCCACACGCGATACCGCACTGGGCCTTCGCGTCCTGGCCACGCTTCTCTCGAGCGGGCTTCCTCTTCGGCGGGCAATCCACGCGCTGCCCGATCTTGCTCCTGCCGCCTGGCGCCCCGCACTTCCCGGCATCGAGGCGGCTGTGCGCCAGGGCTCCTCGTTCGGCAGCGCACTGGAGCGAAGTGCACTCCGGCTCCCCCCAGTGGTCGTTGGCGTCATTCGGGCTGGCGAAGCCGGGAGTGGACTGGCGCCGGCCGTTGCGCGCGCAGCGAGCTTCATGGAAGATGCCGTTGCGACACGCGCCGCTGTGCGAAGCGCTCTTGCCTATCCTGCCGTCCTGGCTGTGGCGGGGCTCGCCTCGGTTGTCGTTCTCGTGGGCGTCGTGCTGCCACGCTTCGCCGGCATGCTCAAGGACCTGGGCGAATCCCTCCCCGCGAGCACGCGGTTCGTACTCGAAGTGGCTACGGTGTTGCGGACAGGCGCGTTTCCCATGACCGCACTGCTCATCGTGACGCTCATGGTGTGGCGCGCATGGGTTCGTACGAACGAGGGCGCCGTGCGTTGGCACGGTTGGCTGCTCTCACTTCCAGTGCTTGGACCGCTCCGCTATTCCGCCGCAACGGCGCGTGCCTGTCAGGCGGCTGCCGCACTGCTCGAAAGCGGCGTGCCGCTCCCTTCGGCACTTCTCCACGCCGCGCGCGCCAGCGGCGACGCCGCGCTCGCGTCTCAGATGCTCGCCTCGCGCCAGGACGTGATCGTGGGCATGCGTCCCTCGCAGGCCATTGCGAAGCACGGCGCCATGACTGACATGGCGGCGCGGCTCATCCGCGCGGGGGAGGAGAGCGGTCAGCTCGCCGTAATGCTCGCGCACGCGGCGCAACTCGAAGGGGAACGGGCGCGAGGACGGGTTCGCGCGGCGGTCACGCTTCTGGAGCCCGCGCTCATTCTCGTCTTCTCCGGAATCGTCGGCGTGGTCGCGGCCGCGCTGCTCCAGGCGATCTACAGCGTGCGCCCCTCATGAGAACACGCATTCGACGGCGGAGGATAAGCGGCGACTGTCCAGGCGTCACGCTGGTCGAGCTGCTGGTGGTGCTCGTCCTCCTCGCAATGCTGGCCGGTATCGCTGGCCTTACGCTCCGCACCGCTCATCCTGTGCCGAACGTCACGCCGGCTCGCGCATGGATTGCCGCATTACAGGATTCGGCGGCGCGTTCCGGGCACACAGTCTCGGGGACATTCCTGATCGAGGGTGGGGCGTCCCTGCGCCAGCGGCAAATGACCTATGCAACGGCCTATCCCGATGGCCGGGTGATCGCGGACAGTGGGTTTGGCGTGGATCCGCTGACCGGTTTCCCGAACGATGCTGGTCCCCAATCGTCTACACGGGCCGAACCATGAGTGCTGCGCCCGAACAGTCGCGCCGCGGCGTCGTACTCCTCGAAGTGATGGTGGCGCTCGCCATGCTCGCCCTGGGCGCCGTGTCGGTTGTCACGCTTGCGAGCGAGTCCCTGCGCGCTGTTGCCCGTGCCGAGGCAGCCGATGAAGAGACCGCGCGCGCGAGTGCGTTCCTTGATGCAGTAGCACTCTGGCCACGCGCTGATCTCGACCGGCATCTCGGCAACCGGAGCGAAGGCGCCTGGCGGCTCGACATCCAGCGACCACTCCCCACGTGGTACACGGTGACCCTGCTGGATTCGCTTGGCACGGTGCCGCTCCTTGCCACCTCGCTCTACCGCCCCGAGGTGGCCAATGCTGCGCCGTGAAGCGTGCGGTGCAGCGCGTGCTCACGGAATTCCGCCGCGGCATACTCGTTCCGGGCTCACACTCCTGGAGCTCATCGTCGCGCTCGCGCTGGGCGGCATGATCCTCGCCGGGGCCCACGCGGTGCTCGCAACACTCACCGGTGAAGTGGACGACATCCGCGCGCGCGCCGGCCAGGCGGATGCCGTCGCCAACGGAGAGTTCCTGCTGCGCGCCCTCGTGGGACGCGTTGAGGCGGGGACGCCCGAAGCCGTCCCCTTCGTGGGAACACCCGAGCGTACCCGGTTCACGTCGTGGTGCGAAGTGCCTGCGGGGTGGCTGGAGCGCTGCACGGTGACGCTTGCCATTGACACTGCTGGTGGCACCCGCTCGCTCGTAGCTGTGCTGAATGGCCGGCGCGCGAGCACGCTGCTTCCGGGCGCGTCTCCAGTCGCATTCCGCTATCTCAACAGCGCGGCCAACGGCGGCCAGTGGTTTCGAGAATGGGGTGCCGGCATTAGCGCTCCGCTGGCGCTCGGTGTGCTGCTCGACCGGGGTGAGCGCGGCGACACGCTCATCGTGCGCATCGGATCGCGCGGCTGATGCACAGGTCCATGACGAACGGTGCCTGTCGTGGCAGCCGGCCGCGATCGCCCTCTCTACGCGCGGGATTCGTGCTGCTCGCCGTCCTCTGGATCCTCGTTGGCGTGTCGCTCACCGGCATGGCCGTGGCGCTCGTGGCACGGCGTGAAGTCCGGAGCGCGCGGAATCGCCGCGACGAAGTCCGCGACGGCTGGGTGGCGGAAGACTGCGCGCAACGGGCTCTGGCGGTGTTGGCCGCCGCGCTCCAGTCGCATGTGCTCGACCTGAGCGTGAAGGTGGACATGCCGGATGCCGCGAGCGCTGCCACCAGCGCGCACGTTTGGCGCTCTCTCGATTCCGTGATGACGTCTGCTCCGCTTCTAACGGAGTCACCGGTGTTGCCGCACGGACGTTGCCGCGTGGCGCTCGATCCCGGCGGCCGCACCATAGACGTGAACACTGCTGATGCGGAGTTGCTCGGCCGCGCCTTGCAGCAGCTCGCCGTGCCGGCCGCTCGCGTGGATTCGCTGGTGGATGCGGTGCTCGATTGGCGCGATCCCGATGCACTGCCGCGCGCGAAAGGTGCGGAAGGTAACTGGTACCTGGAGCGCGGGCGTCCGCCGCCCCGCAATGGACCTTTTGGCGACGTGCGCGAGCTGTCGCGGGTACGAGGGCTCGAACACCTGGCAGGTCTCGACTCGCTCTTTGGCGTGGAGCCCGGCGCCATCGTGCTGGATCGCGCGCCTTTCGCTGTGATCGCGGCGCTCCCCGGCTTCACGGCGGAAGCGATTGCGCGAGTGGCTGAGCACCGCCTGCGCGGCGCGCCCGTGGGAAATCTTCTGGCGTTCAGCGCGGAGCTCTCGCCGAGCGCACGCTCGCAGTTGCTCGCGCACTATCAGGAGCTGATACGACTCACGGCCTCCGAGCCCGAGGCGTGGCGCCTTGTGGTCTATGGTGAAACATCGGGCTCCCCCGTCACTGCGGTGCTTGAACTCCGGCTCGCGCGCGCGGGGAACCGCGCGGCCATCGTGCGGCGGCGGACATGGGTGGAATGATCGGGAAAGGACTCACGATGCCCGGTCGCCGCCTTCGCAACGCTTTCGCGCGCGAGCGACTGGGGCTCGCGGTAGCGACCGATCGAGTGAGCGCGGTGCTGCTCGACCGGCGCGGCGTGCGCTGGTCAGCCTCCGAGCCGCGAGATGCCAGCGTACCACTCGCCGAGAGTCTTTCGGTGCTCCTGGCACAACTGCCGCGCCGGCGCGCGCTGCGTCCAGTGGTCGTTGCCTCGGTGGGTGCGGGCGGTGCGCAGGTCAAGCGATTGTGCACCCTGCCTCGCGATCGCGATGCTGCCGGACTCGCGGCGTTTGTCCGTGAGCGCGCACGACAGTTCTTCCTGGTGAATGGTGTGCCGCTATACGTCTCCGGCGTTCGGCTCGTGACGCCGGAAGTCGGATGGGTTGTGGCGATCGAAGCGCCCATCGTGCACGACATCGCGCACGCCTGCCGCGCCGCGAAGCTTCGCCTCGCGTCGGTCGTGCCTGCCGCCGTGGCGCTCGAACATGCGGTCGTGGATACCTCGTGCCTGAATCTCGTAGATGGTTCGCTCCACATGACGCTCGCATTCGTTGATGGCGCTATTGCCGAACTGCGTCGTGTCGAGATAAAGAGTGATGTCCTGGAGCATGCGGCGATGGATCCGTCGCATCTCGTGCCCGCACTTCGCGCGCTGGGCGATGCCGCCTGGCCCATCGCCGCTGCCTTCGGCGCGGCGCGCATTCCAGCCGGAGAGCCGCTCGCAGTCGCGGCGCGCGTTGTGGAGTCGAGCGAGGCGCCAGATCAACGGCGCGTCCAGCGTGCTGCCATTGCATGTGCACTTGCGGGAGCGCTCGCACTCGTCGCGCCGCCCGTGGTGGCGATGAATCGCGCCCGCACCGCGCATCGTGCCGCGACGCTGCTCACCGCACGGGCTCGCACCGCGCAACGTGACGTTCGTGCGCTCACTGATGCAACCGCGAAGCTGGCCGCGGTCAATGCCTTCGAACGCTCGCGCGAGTCGGTGACACAACTGATTGGCGACTTCACACGCGCGCTGCCCGACAGCGCCGCGCTCGCCGAGTTCGACCTCGATTCAGCCGGCGCCGGGAGCGTCGTGGCCTATGCCGCGCACGCCGCAGATGTGGTAGATGCAGTGGAACGGGTGCGCGGACTCACGGGTGGAGCGATCGTGGGCCCCGTGACGCAGGAGATAGTGGCCGGCCGTTCGCTGGAGCGCGTGACAGTGCGCTTTGCGGTCGTGCCCGCGAGCCAGCGGCCGGAGGACGCGCGAGCGCCATGAGGCGGATCACTCGAACATTCGCCGTGTCGCACCACGATCGCCGCACGCTGGGCGCCGGGGTGCTGGCAATCGCGCTCATTCTGGTGGTCGGCCAGGGACTCCCGGCCTGGCGCGCTTGGCGATCCGGTACACTCGACGCAGCAACCCGCGAGCAAGCCGCACTCGCCCGGACAAGGGCGCTCGTCGATGCAGAGCCGGCGATACACGACTCGCTGGCAGCCCGCGCCCTGCGGCTCACTGCACTTCGCGCAGTGTTTCTCAGCGGGGAGACGCCCGGCACGCAGGGCGCATCGCTCGCCGCCCGCATCACCCAGACGGCGGAGTCAGCTCACGTCACCATTGGTGCGCTTGGTATTCACACGTCCGATCCATCGAGCGGTGACCAGACCTCATTGCGCTCCCCTCCGAATGGCGCGCGTGCCGGTGTGCAGCCCAGCGATGGGCGCGATCCGTTGGTTACAATCACGGTTCAGGGGAGCGCCGCCGGTGATATCCAGGGATTGGCAACGTTTCTTGCGCTGCTTGAGAAAGGGCGCCCGGCGGTGGCCGTTCGCGAAGTGACGCTCACTCAGCCCGACGTGGGCGCACCGCGTGATCGAGCGGAGTCGTTGCATCTGGATTTCCTGGTGGAAGGAATTGGTGCTTCGCGTGCGTCGCTCGCTTCGAGTAATAGCGGCAGACATGGAGGCTCTTCCTGAGCGCGGGCACCATGGAGCAGCTCCTCTGGGCGGCTACCGTGCTGGCGCTCGGCGTGACGGCGTTCGAGCTTGCACGCCTCGAGAGGGATGTTCACCTGCCGCGGCCGGCCATCGCGCCGCTCGTGGACGACGCGCGGAGCAACGGCGAAGTTGCGCCTCCCGACTCGCTCGCGGCCACGATAAGCAGAATCACCGATCGCGATCTCTTTCGGCTGGAGCGCCAGCCGGCTGTGGTCGGCTACGGCACAACGTCGACCAGCGGTGCGGCTTCCGCTGGACCGGCCGGACAGCCCCCGGAACCGCCGAGACCCCAGTTCACCGTGTCGGGCATTGTCGGCGGCCCTCCCTGGGCCGCGCTCCTGAGCGGCGTGCCCGGGCGGGACGGCGGCGTGCTCGTGCACTCGGGCGACACCCTGGCCGGATTCACCGTGCGTGCCGTGCGTCGCACTGGCGTGACCATTACCGGCGCGGACACCACGTGGCATCTCACACTCAAGGCCCCATGGCGTTGAATTCTATCCGGGATGCATCGCGCTCCGTTCGTCGCGCGTCGCGCAGGACGGCTCACGCGCGAGTAATGGTGCGTATGCTGGCGATTGCATCCGCCACCGTGCTGCTCATCTCCTTGCCAGCATCACTTGGCGCCCAGCAATCCGACGGCGTCGTGAGCCAGCAGCATGACAGCGTCTCCGTCCATCTGGTGGACGCGGATCTCCGCGCAGCGGTCGAAGCTCTGGCCCCGTATCTCGACCGTCCGGTCGCCTTTGGCAGCAGCGTTCCCGGGGCCAAGGTGACCCTGGAGACACCGCATCCCGTGCCGCGTACCGGAGTGCGCCAGCTCCTGGAGGGCCTGCTCGCGAGCCAGAACCTCGCGCTCGTCGGCGATTCCGCGGCGGCGGTCTATCGCGTGGAGCCCACGCCGCCGCCCGCGCCCGTGCCGGCGGCGCACGCGGGGCCCGCACCGCCCCCGGCTGGGCCCGTGCAGCTCTTCATCATTCGGCTCCGCCACGCGCGCGCGGCCGACGTGGCGGCGACCGTGAACGCGCTCTATGGCCGCGCGAGCGCCTTGGGGGAACCGGGGAGTGCGGGGGCAGCGGCCCCGACGCTGAGCCAGCAACTCCAGGCGAATCAGATCCCGCCCGGCACCGCCGGTGCCACACCGGCGAGTCCGGCGCCCAGCTCATCGCCCCCATCCGGGAGTGGACTCGTTCCAGGCCTTGGCGGACACGCCGCCACGTTTACGGGCGACGTGACCATCGTGCCCGATCCGCGGAGCAACTCGCTCCTGGTGCGGGCCACGCCCGAAGACTTCGCGCTCGTGGAGGCGGCCGTCACGGCGCTCGACACCCGGCCGCTCGAAGTCCTGATCGAGGTCATCATCGCCGAAGTGCAGCGGAATTCCTCGCTGGGCTTTGGCGTGGATGCCACGGTGCCGCCGAGTCGCGTGGGGCAGGGCGGGAGCGTGAGCGCGACCCAGACCGGGGCCGGGCTCACGGACTTTGTCCTGCAGCTTCTGCACGTGAGCCACCTGGACATCGATGCCACGCTCACGGCGGCCGCCTCCAAGGGACTGGTCAAGATCCTGAGCCGGCCTGTGGTCCTGGCCGCCAACAACGAACCGGCGACGATCAACGTGGGGAGCCAGCGCCCCTTCGTGCAGCTCGCGCGCACGCTGGCCACGGACAACACGGCGCGCGACCAGGTGGTGCAGTACAAGGACGTGGGCACGAAGCTCACCGTGCTCCCGACGATCAGCCCCGATGGCTACGTGGGACTCCAGGTGACGCAGGAAGTGGATAACGCCACGGCGGAGGTGGCCTTCGATGCGCCGGTCATCTCGACGCGCTCGGTCGAGACCACGCTGCTCATCCAGGACGGGCACACGGTGGCCCTGGGCGGACTCACCGACCGGGAGCGGGATGTGTCGCAGGGCGGCGTGCCGCTGCTCTCGAGCATTCCCCTCCTGGGCGGGCTCTTTGGCCGCACGAGCCGGGAGAGCACGGACACGGAGCTCTACCTCTTCATCACACCGCACGTGATTCGCACCGATCAGGAGGCGGACAGCCTCACGCAGCCCCTCGTCAAGCGGGCGGAGAAGAACAAGCCATGAGTGACGCGGCGCGCGAGATGCCTTTGGACGATGAGCGCCCTGATGGACTGTCACGCACGCTGATCGGGCAGTCTTCCGTCATGCGCGACCTGCGCGAGCGCATCGTACGATTGGCTCCGCTCGAACTACCGGTGCTCATCCGCGGCGAGAGCGGAGTCGGGAAGGAGCTTGTCGCGCAGGCGTTGCACACGCTCAGCGGTCGTTCGGGACATCTCGTGTCGTTCAACGTTTCTGAAACCCCCGGGAGCATGTTCGCAGATGCGCTGTTCGGTCATGTGAGGGGTGCGTTCACCGGCGCTCTGACCAGCAGAACCGGTTATTTCGTGGAAGCAAATCATGGAACGGTATTCCTGGACGAGATTGGCACGCTGCAACCGGAAAGTCAGACCGTGTTGCTGCGCGCGATCGAGCAGAAGGAATTCGGGCCTATGGGCTCGTCGAGGAACGTGAAGAGTGATTTTCGGGTTGTCGCGGCAACGAATGAAAATCTGGAGCAGCTCGTGCAGGGAGGGCGCTTTCGTAGCGATCTCCTGTATCGACTGAAAGGCGCTGTGCTGCGCGTGCCTCGACTTGCAAGTCGGATTGAGGACATCCCCGAACTCGCCAGGCATTTTCTGAGGCGTGAGACTCGCTGGCACGGCGCGGCGCACTGCACGGACAGCGCACTGTACACACTGCAGCAGTATCAGTGGCCAGGCAACGTGCGTGAGCTGCAGCAGGTTCTTACTTGTGCGGCGGCCTTCTCGCGGTCGCCGTCACTATCAGACCAGGAGATTGGCGCCGCGCTTGAGGCGAACATGGAGGTGACGGTTCCCGAGCTGTCACCGACGTCAGTGATGCCTTTCCGTCCCACAGCAGAGCGGTTGCTCCGCATGATGCGTGCTGCAGGCGGCGATACCGCGGAAGTGGCGCGAACCTTGGGAGTGAGCCGAAAGACCGTCTATCGCTGGATGGGTCAATTGGAAATCCCAACGCCGCAGCGACGCAGGGAGGGTGCGCCGTAATCTCGATACAGGGCTCACGCTCGGGCTTATTCTCACATATTCGCGCTTATTGGCGCTTATTGACGCCAGCGTGAAAATAGCTGACAACAACTGCGGGACAATGCTCACGTAAAGCGCTCGGCATCAGCGGGTTAGCGTTTCGTCGCGATTGGCACTTGATGTGCTTTGGGGAAGCACCGTCGCCGCCGCATCGCTGGCCCTGCTCACTCCCCCGAGGCCCCATGCGCTATTCCGTCCTCCACGCCGTCGCGCTCACTACGCAGCGCTCGTGCGCCCGCGTATCACTGCCCCTGATTGCGTCCCTCACGGTGCTCGTTGGTGTGCCGGGCGCTGCTGCCCAGTCTCGTGGCGCACAGGTAATTCCCTACAGCATCAACCCGGGCGACACGACACCGCCTGTGGTGACCATCACGCCCGGCTCGGAGCAAGTCTCGCAGCCCGCACTTGCCGTGACCATTGACTGGTGCGACGACAACACGCTGAACGCCGCTTCCCGAGCAATCACGCTGCGCGGCACGAACGTGACATCCAGCTTCTCCTACACGACCAGTTTCAAGGCCGGCTGCACGGTACACGCGACGTCCTCGGGCACCGTCACACTCGTCGCGGGAACGAACTACCTCAACGCCAGCATCCAGGACGGCAAGGGCAACCTCGGCCAGAAATCCGCAACGTACACCTACGTGTACGTGCCTCCCCCGTACACCGCGGTCCGCGTTACCCCGGACGGCGCAGGAGTCGTCAGCACGCCCAGCGCGACGCGCACGTTCGGCTTCACCGTCGAGAACATCGGTGCCGCGAGCACGACCTTCGCCGTTGTTTCGCATTGTGCCGGCAGCGTGACGCTCTGTTCCGCGCCAGGCAGCGTGACACTCGCCTCACGCGCCGAGAGTACTGTCGTCGTGAGTTACCACGCAGGCGCCGTGGGCACGTCGGGAACCGTGTCGCTGGTCGCGAGCGCCGGCACCGCCACCGACTCCGGCTGGATCAGTCAGTCGAGCATGGCGCTGGTAACGGGCGCACCGACGCTCGCTCTCGTTCGCGCCGATTCGCTCGTGGCGCGCGATCAGTGCGTGACGCTCGCGCTGGCCTCGCATGCGGCGAGCGAGTGCGGCGATCTGCGCGTCGTGCATGCGTTGCCGCTCATTCGGACGTTTGACGTCGCGCGTGCGCCTGTTTTGCTCTACAACAGCCAGTTCGCGCACCCCACGCCGCTGCTGACACTGGATGTCACGCTGCCCGCCGGGATTTCGCCGCCGGATACGATGTCCGCCACGATACGAATAGGGAGTTCCACGTGGACGCGGAGCTGGGCGGGCGACGCGTGGGTTCCCGGGAGCACACGACGCATCACGATACCGCTTTCGCCCTGGACCATGTCCAGCAGCGTCATGACTGCGCTGCTGAGCCCCACGGCGGATGTCGCGGCCTGCTATAACGGCGTCTCCTGCGTGCACGCACCGTTGGACACCGCGCGCATCGTGGTGGTTGATCGCAGCGCGAGTCCGTTTGGCGCCGGGTGGTGGATCGCGGGGCTCGAGCGGCTGGATCCCAGCACGATGCTGTGGACCGGCGGCGACGGCAGCGTGCGCCAGTATGTGCAGGACCCGGCGCACCCCCGCATCTATCGTACGGTCGCAGTGGATCGCCCGGACAGCCTGGTCAAAGACTCGGCAACGGGAACATTCGTGCGCTACGACGCACACCGCCTGCGCGTGTTCTACAACGCGAGCACCGGCCTGCACGATTCGACAGTGAATCGCCTCGGCCGACGCACGATCTTCCAGTACACAGGCGGCAAGCTCACGCAGATCGTGGTGCCGAGCCCTCGCGCGAGCGCTCCAGGCTATACGTTCGATTACAGCGTGTCCGGTCAGGTGACGATCGCCGCCCCACCGCTTGGCAGCACGGCACGAACCACAACGCTCCTGCTTGCCTCGGGCGCGCTCACCGCGATCCGCGACCCCGACTACAGTCAGTCAGCGCATCCAGCAATCAGCCTGGTCTACGACGCCCTCGATCGCCTCGTTTCGCGCACCGACAAGCTCGGTCACACGACGCGCTTCACCTATGATGCCGCGGGGAAGCTCGCCGTCGATTCCGTGCCGGAGGCGAGCGGACGGTGGGCCGTGACCCTCTTCCGAATGGGCGAAAGCCGTGGAGTACGTGACGCGCTGGTACCGGATTCCGCCTACACGCTCTGGAACGGACCGCGACTGGACACGACGCTCGTGCGCATCTGGCTCGGACGCTTCGGCGCACCCGATTCGTCCATCGATGCGCTGGGGCGCCACACATTCCTGCTGCACAACGACGCCCGCTTCCCAGGCCTGGTCACGGAGCTGCACACACCGAACGCGAGCGCAAGTGGTCTCGTCACACGCGCTGCATACGACGCTCACGGGAACGTTCTCGTGGATTCAGTCTTCGCCCCGTACGGCGACGGGCGGACGGCGGTCACGCGCTATCGCTGGGATGCGACGTACGATTTTGCGACGGCCATTGTGCCGCCGGAGCAGGACAGCACCACCATCCGCTACGATCCGGCCACCGGCAACCGGTTGGTACAGAAGAACGCTCGCGGAGATTCGGTCGCCTTCAGCTATGTCGCGTCGTCAGGCTTGCTCGCCAGCATTCAGCAGGAAGGCGTCGCGGGTTGCGACAGCGTGATGTACGACTCGCTGGGCAATATGCGCATGACGCGGACGCCAGTGGGAGTGCTCGCGCTCACCTTTCGCGACGCAATCGGCCGGCCCACGCTGCAGATCACCCCGACCGACAGCGGGAACGCGGCGCGCGACAGCGCCACGCTCACCCAGCACGGCATGCGGAGCTATTCGTTCTACGACGTCATGGATCGGGATACGCTGGTCCGAACCACCGCGCCGCGCGATCCATCCCACCCCGTGGGTGCTGACTCGCTCACGCTCTTCGTGCGGACGACGCGGGACCTGGAAGGCGAGCCGCTCGCCGTGGCGCGCTGGACTGTGCCGGCGCCCAACACGGATACGCTCACCACGCACTGGACCTACGATCAGGCCGGGCGCGTGGCGACCGAGACGGCCGCCGATGGGCATGTCACGACGGATGTTCGTGACGACGCGGGCAATCTCGTGCGCGTCGTCACGCGCCGCGGGGATACGCTCGGGACCGTGTACGACGCGCTCAACCGCGTGACCGCGCGCGTGACGCCGCAGGTCTCGTATCCCGAAGACTACACGCTGACACCGTCGCTGCCGTTCTACTCGACGGGACTGACGATTCCAGCCGATACCGCGCGCTTCACGTACGCGCCGACTGGCGGGCTCGCGACGGCCACCAACTACGCAGCTGTGGTCACGCGCGGCTATTTCCCCAATGGGGCGCTCGCCGCGGATACGCTGCGCGTGCGGGACGTCGCCGACACGGCGACGAGCCGGCACGTGTACGGTCTCGAGATGACCTACGATCTGGATGGGCGCCGGCTGACGCTCGTGCATCCCGACGCGCTGGCGCCCGAGCAATACGGCGTCCCGGAGAACACGGTGAGCTACCAGTACGATCCGGGCACGGGGCAGCTCAGCATGGTCACCGATCTGTTGGGCAATCATTTCGGTTTCACCTACGACCCGGCCGGCCGGCTGACGCAGCGGACGCTTCCTGGCGACGTCACCGAGGAGCGCGGCTACGACGCCGATGGGCGGCTCACCTGGCGCACGCTCGGCGGACCTCACTTCGTCGGGCTGGATGGCCGCCGCCAGCAGAACTCCACGCTCATTGAGCAGGATACGCTCTGGTACGACGCGCGCGGCAAGGTCCTGGGCGCTATCACGCTCAATGATACGCTGGCCATGACCTACGATGGGCTGGGTGCGTTGACGAGCTCGTGGCGTGGCGCGTTTCCCCGCAGCGCGGGCGGCCTCATCCCGTCCGCGCAGCAGACGCTCGAGCGCTATCAGCCCGACCCGCTCGGCCAGCAGGACAGCGTCTGGGTTGGGGCGACCCAGAGCGGCCGGACCCACGTCTATGATCGGCGCAGCGGCGAGCTACTTCGGGTCGCGACCAACTCGACCGACGCCAATCTGGCGGGCTACCTCGTGGATACCAACACGTACGATGCGGCAGGCAATCTGGTCGTGCAGCGCCGGACCGAGACCGTGCCGACGCTGTTCGGTGGTGGAAGCCAGATGGTACTCTACGGGACCTACACCCGCTCGTACTACGACGCCGCCGGCAAACTTCGCGTGGTGGATCATCGCGCACCGTGGTCGCCGCTGCTGGCGATCGCGACCCGCTACGCGAGCACGTTTGAGGAAACCCGCTATGACGCCCTGGGGCGGCGCGTGCTGACCCGCGTGCGGTTCGACTCCGCCTACGTTGATTCCACCGGCGTGTCGGCGCTCACCTCCTTCAGCACGATCGAGCGCTTCGCATGGGACGGCTCCGCGCTGCTCTACGAGATCCGCTACCCCGGCAGCGACTTCCTCGGCGACAGTCTGGAGCGAGATACCACGGAGAACGTTCGCTACAAGACTTACAAGTGTCCGCCGCCACAGCTCGGCACTTGCGTGGATACCATACGGACATCCCTCTACGGGCGCATGGCGTACACCTACGGCGCGGGGGTGGACCGGCCGCTGTCCATGACGCGCATTGGCTATCAGGTCGATAGCACCGGCATGGACTACCCCCCGCTCACGCTGATACCGCACGCCAACTGGCGCGGCCAGCTCGTCAAGGTCACTGATGAGACGGGCAAGGATTTTTCCATCACTGCGCAGGGGATCGAGTGGATCGATCAGCAGACGAGTGCCTACCGCTGGGTGCAGCGTGTGAACGATATGCTCGTCTGGATGGGGGATCTCCCCCTGGGGGCGCCGACCGGCAGCGGCTTGCAATACATGCGGAATCGATACTACGATCCGCAAACCGGACGGTTTACGCAGGAAGATCCGATTGGCTTGGCGGGAGGGCTGAATGCGTATGGGTATGCGGCGGGCGATCCGATCACGTATTCGGATCCATTTGGGCTGTGCTATCATGGTGAAGGCAAAACCGCGAAGGCGAATCGCACCCAAAGCAACGTAGCCGCTTGCATCCCGGAGCCAGGACTTGACGGTCCTGGACTGGCTGATCCCCTCTTTCTCGTCGGGGGGCTTGAGGAAGAGGAGGGGGTTGCCGCAGTTGAAGGGGGAGGTAAGCTCGTTTCACGCATCGGTGATGTACCAGCCTTAGCGAAGATAGCGAGCAAGCTCGAAGGAACGGCGCAAGGTTCGATTGATCGCCTCACGAGCCAATTAGCGAAGGGCAACCTGAATCCTGGAATCGGAACTAGATACCTTTTCAACGGCATCTTTGAGGCCAGGGCTCGCGACGGTGCGAGAGTGTATTTCAGAAACGTTGACAAGCAAGGAATCGAAATATTGGCGAAGAGCACCAAGGGCACTCAGGAGCAGGTGATCAAATTGCTCGAGAAGATCTATACGCCACAATGAGCAAACCGTATCGCGGTCAGTATACAATCACTTGGGTTGAAGACGACTTTGGAATCGACCCAGCCGATGACAACGTCGATGTGGTAGTACGCTTCGAAGGTGGTGAGCGCTTCGTCGCTACCTTCTTCACGCTCGAAAACCTTCGCTCGTTGATGGAGCAGTACAACGAGACAGGCGAGTGCATGAACGGCCTGTACGTGTGGTCATCGCACATGATTGTCATCGCGCGGCTGACCAGGGAGAACGTGGAGCGGGCGGTAGCCGATTTAATCGAGAGCGATGAATTCGATGCAGCGTTTGAAGGACCAGTCACAGATGAGGAGCCGATGATGTGATAGGGCACTGGCGCGCTCGCGCGTCAATTCAGAGGCCGCCTGTCTTGTCAGCGCCTCAACCGGATCCCCGGAGGCAGGCCAGGCCCAGCTCCTGACCACAAAACTCACTCGGGCGTACGTCTTGGCTGACAAAACCACAGGCGAGATCCTCAAATTCGGCGAAACGACGATGGGGAAGTCTCGATACACGAAGAAGTATCTGAGAGATCACAACGCTGATATGCTCTTCGAAGTTAAGGGTTCTAACCGCGGGATCCGTGACCGGGAACACGAGATGATCCTGGAGCATAAGAGCGAGCACGATGGCGAGCGACCGCCACTCAACAAATCGGACCACTGACGGATGAAGCTCTGGATGGGTGCGGAGATTGACCGAGACGTCAACGTTGCGTATCGACAAGTCCGTCAGGAGATCGAGGCTCGAATGAATGCGCTGCTTGTCGATTCGGCCTACGGCGGTGATATCGATGAGTGGACTGTGATTCCGATAATTCCGGCGCTGGTACCTGAGTATCGCGAGATTGCTCGCGTGTCGAAGAAAGGCCGATCCGCGGAATTCCGCCTCCGCATTCCGCACGCTGAGTTCAAGGACGCAACGCGCGACGGTCAGCGGAGGCTGGTCATGGACATGCTTATCCGGACGCTACGGATGATGCCAAAGCTCGGCGCGCAGGGCCTAAATGTAGACCGGCTCGCTCACGACATGGAGCGATTGCTAACCGACGCTCACCCCTGACGTGGGGAGATGAAGCGTGTGGTGGCCCTAGAGAAAATGAGGAGCAGCGGGCTTCTCAAAACGTGAACTGGTCTGGACTAGCCGGAGACTCAACGCACCGAGTCTCCTGAAAGCCCGGGTCAGTTCATATCGCTTCCGGAAGTCCGCGTGCACCTGTCGCTGTCACGTCAGCGTGTCGCGGGCCAGTACCGACGGAGTCGGTATTACGATCCCTCGACGACGCGCTTCACCCAGGAAGACCCGATTCGGTTGGCGGGAGGACTGAGTGCGTATGGCCACGCGGCTGGGGATCAAGTAATCTTCAGGTCGCCGGCGCCGATTGAGATTCCGGAAATCGATCGGGGAATCGATCCCGAAATCACTCCCGAAATCATTCCATTCTCATAGTGCGAGGCCAAGTTGAGCAGCAACACATTTATGGACCAGTTCATTGCTCGCAAAGGAGAGCCGATCACCTACGACGGGCGCGACATCTACTGGACCTATCACATCCCGGTGCGCAAGGGCGATGAGGTTGTGCTCCGCCTCCGACACTTCGTGCGTCAGCCGGTGCAGGGCATCGCGATCGACTGCGATGATTGTACCGCACGCATAGGTGGGATCTCAGGGAACGCGTTCCAAATCTGGACGGATACGGCACCTGAGACAGTCCCGGTACAAATCTTACGAGCGAAAGCTGGGGCTCGTCTGGCAGTCTTCAATGTCTGGCGCGGCGACCAGGGACAGCTAATGCTCTATCGTCTCAACAATGCTGCGATCGATGTGAGGCCAGGGCAGGCGGATGTAGTCGTCCTTCATTGCAGCGACGGATATGGTCCACCAGACTTTGACGACCTCGTCGTCGAAGTCGTGAGGGGATCGAGTGCGTGATAGACTCGCATCACGAGGTTCTTGTGACCAGAATTCGGCGCGTGATCAGGCAGTGGACGTCCGACGATCCGAATCCGGTGCCAGAAATAGGCGACGCGCCAGAGGAACCAATGGATCCAATTATCGACCCGTAGCACTCATCGAGTGAACTCATGTCAACCGCGCGAATCTGAAGCATGCATGCCATAAAGCGCATCAACTTTGCTCGGGAGCATCCAGACTGGCGATTTCAGCACTATGAGACCCTTGCGCCCGCGGAAGCGCACAACCTGGGTGATCGCCTTGCTGCAGCCCTCGGCCTCGCGCGGCCTGCCGATGCTGTGCAATTCGCACATGCACTCGACGCACGACTGCTTGACGCTCCTGGCATTGGGTGCGATGCGCAAGCCGAATCATTCGACCTGCTCGAGGTATTCGGGAGACTCGACATCAGGCCCCTGGAGCAACTCTACATCAACTGGGTGCATTTTCAGGACGTTGATTGTATGACGACACACGACCTCGTGAAATACTTTCCTTATCTCTGGTATCCCGGGCCCGATGAAATAGACCTGTTCGATGAGTCATTCGCGTGGATCGTTTCGATCAGTGCGAGCGGGAGAACAAGGTATTGGCGCACTCGTGAAATGCCGCGAGTGTCTCCCGGCTAGAGCCAGTCCAAACGTCTGAAGAGCCTTCGCATTGAGTCCGAGTTGCTCTCGCGGCCAGCAGGGATCGTCGTGTACGGAGAATGGATTTCTGGATGGGCCGATGATAGATCCGGGCAGGCGCTCGATCCAGCGGAGAGAGTACGAATCCTCGATGATATCCGCAGGGCCTATCGCCATCGTGGATTCGAGATCGAGGTGCTCTGATCTCGAACACTGTAACCGGTGTCAATTCAATAGCGAACCTTTCGGTCAGTCCCGTGAGCCGTGCAGTTCGACGTGCGCGATCCACGCGCCGAAAGCTGAGCCGCCCGTCAGAACAGCCTCACTTCACACGCGTCTGCTGGTCTCCCGGGCTACTGCCGTATGAACGATGCGATCGAAGCCGCGCCAGCGTGCTCCGCACGCGATCCGGCACGAGCAGGTTGTCCGCAATGCTCGCGATCTCTTCGGCGTCGCGCCACGCCTGTTCCAGCGAGCGCAATTCCCCCTCCATGGCGCGCCGTTCCGCGTCCTCATTCACCGCCATCTCGAGTGCGAGTCGCTCGGTGTCCGTAAGCCCCAGCGCCCCGAACTCCGAATCCGAGAACACGGCGCCCGAACGCCGCCGCTCCTCGTGCAGCCGCGCTGCCTGTGCGATGAACTCCTCCGCCGTGCCCGCCGTGGTCAGATGCTTGACGGCCTCGTCGACCTGACGACGGGATCCGCCTTCCCGATTCAACTGGGCCAGGAGCTGACTTGCAAGCTGCGCAGCTTCCGCGCCGCGCGTTTCGATGATCCCAGTTCACCGCGCGCACCGGCGGCAGACGACCCAGAGGCGACCGCGCTCCTCGTCGAAGGCGACACGCCGGCCAATCGGGAACGTAAGCATCGAGGCGTTCGAGCCGAGTGACGCGTGGCAGAAGAGACACGTCGTGAACATGTATCCGGAGTGTGCGCAGGTGCCCTATGGTGGCAGTTTCCATTCTCACTTCTGCTCATGCATGATACTTCAGACGAGATGATATCGGCATTCCTCCCTCTCGTGCGCGCGTCGGCGCTTGTCCTGCTGGTGGGTCTTGGCTCGCTGCTCCTGGGCTGCGGAAAAAACGATCAGGGGCAGTCCGCCCACGCTGGCTCGACGAACGCCACAGCAGGCGCGGGGTGGTCGGAGATCGTCAGCACGCCTGGACTCGTGGCGTATCTCGACACCTCGCGCGTCAATCGCCAGGGCGATGGCTCGGCGCAAGTCTGGTTTCGCTTCGTCTACAAGCCACCCACGACATTCGGCTCGGACACGAGCGTGCGATACACCGCCTCGGAGATGCACGAACAGCTCGATTGTGCGCACCGGCGGACGAAGGATCTGGCGCTCGAGTTGGAGACTACCGGAGGCGCCCGCTCGACGACGCCGACGAAGAATCCGCGGTGGACCTCGATCGACAGTCATGCACTCGGCGCCCCGTTGTTCGTCGTTGCCTGCGACAAGCTCGGCAGCCCGATCTCGGTGATGCCGGAAATGTGACAGATGCTCGAGATCAGCCCTGAACTGGCGTCGATCGCGTGGGGAGCACACCCATAGCTCTCCGCGCTACAGCCGCATCACAGCCCGGCGCGTATGCAAGCCCAGCCGAATGAAGCCAAGTCGCGCGTACCACCTGACCAACGAATCCTCCTTCGGGTCGACGGCAATGAACACACCGCCCGTGCCCGTACGCCCCTGACGTGCCTGCACAATGGCCACGGCAACCAGCGCCTGGCCTATGCCGCGCCTCTGATAATGCTCAGCCACGCCCAGCCTCCCGAGCAGATACCCGCCAACCGAGGGGTAAGGCACAGTTCCCAGTCCCAGTGCGGCGAGGATCCGCGGGTCAATGCGTATCGAGAGCGGCGAGAGGGTGAAGGATCTGCGCACGGCGATCCCGCTTGCCATCACCGGCGCGATGGCGCAGATACCGTCGCATGAATTTCGCGGACGCTATCGCACCCATTTCCGAGTGGGTCACCGAGGGCACGCTCGATCGTGCCGCCGCCGTCGTCACGCACCGCGGCGGCGTGGTCGCCGAGCGCTGCTGGGGCAGCGCCGCGGACGGCGGCGCGCTCGATGCGCAGACGCTGCTCCCCTTTGCGTCGCTCACCAAGCCGGCGCT
>DASVWN010000081.1:0-29099 GCA_036393195.1 Gemmatimonadaceae bacterium
ACCGATGGTCAGCGTTTCGATCGAAGGCGACCACGTCAGGCTGAATGTCCAGGGGTGGGACAAGGTCTGGGCAGTCAAGAGCCAACTCGATATCCCGCTTGCGAATATCCTCTCGGTACGGATCGCGCCCGAAGAGGCACGTGGCTGGTGGCACGGAATCCGCATGCCCGGCACTCAGATTCCGGGCATCATTATCGCGGGCACCTTCTACCAGCACGATGGCGCCGTATTCTACGACGTGCACGACCCGGAGCAGACCATCGTGCTGGAGCTCGACCACGAGCACTTCAAGCGTCTCGTCGTTCAGGTTGACGATCCCGCGGCAACGGTCGCCATGATCGAGACGGCGCTGCACTCACGGAGCGCCTGACCCGATGCGCCAGATGGCGGCACGCTACTTCTTCCGAGAGAGTCCCCGATGGTCGACACGAGCTTCACCACCTATTACGCCGGGTACCGCGCCTTCAGGCAGCAACTGTTCGATCTCTTCACGTCCGAGGGCGCGGTGCTCAAGACGAAGGATATTCCGAGCAGCCTGGGGACGACATGGGGATACTGGCTGGCCGAGTGGGATGGTCGTCACCCCGAACTGCAACGATCCGCGGCATCCATCGGAGAAGATGAGATCAAGCTGTTCTACGATCTCTGCCAGCTTATCCAGCCGGAGCGTTCGTACATCATTGGAAATTCGTTTGGCCTGAGCACATTCTGCCTGGCCCTCGCGTGGCCGGCCGGGTTCGTGGTGGCTATCGACACGTGGGGCGATGCCGACACGCTCAACATGGCCAAGCCCCTGTTCGAGCGGATCATGGCGCACCGCGAGATCGCGAACGTACGCGTGCACACCGGCGCCAGCCCGCAGGACACCGCCGCGGCGATGACGCTCTTTCCCTCCCCGGCGAAGCCGCTGTCGCTCTACTTCATTGACGGTCTGCACCGCAATCCCGCCGCGCTGCACGATTTCGAGGGGGCGCTCCCGTTTCTCGACAGCTCTTCGGTGGTGCTGTGGCACAACGTCAATGCGGTGTCCGAGAGTTTTCGCACGGCATACGAGCAGCGCGGCCGCGCGCTGTTCGACCAGCATCACGTTCTGCGCACGCACGGACCGCTGGGCATCGACTATTCCAGCAGCGCGCACCCGCTGCTCCATGCGTATCTGCACGATGCGACCCTCATCTGGAGCAACTGGGAGTACTACATGGGGCTGCTCGAGCGCGAGGACATGCGGCGCTGGCAGGGCAACGCAACGCTGGCCACGCTCCCGCGTCGCGTCGCCGCCGCGGCGTATCGCCGTCTCACGCACGCTCGACCGGGTGATGGCGCGTCGCAATGAGTCGTCCCGCGGCCGTCATTGTCGGACTGGAGGCCAACGGACTCGGCGTCGCGCGCGCCCTGGCAGCCGGCGGCGTGCCGTGCATCGGACTCACTCCGCCTGGCTGGAACCCATGCCGTCGCACACGTACCTGTCGCGTGGTGGATGTCGCGGCGTGGACTGAAGACGACTGCATTGCCGGCTTGCTCGCGATCGGGGCATCGCTCGACGACAAGGCTCCGCTGCTCATCACCAAGGATGAGCCTGTGCTGTGGATCGCGCGGCACCGGGAAGAGCTGAGCGAGTTCTACGAGATCAACCTGCCGTCCGACGATGTCATCCGGATGCTGATGAGCAAACGCGCCTTCGTGAAGCGCGCGCAAGTCGAAGGCTGGCCGGTACCGGAAACCTGGTTTCTCGACAACGCATCCGAGTTCCACGCACACCGCTCCGAATTCGTCTATCCGTGCATTCTCAAGCCGCAGATCAAGAACAGTGCGTTCCGCTCGCACGCACCATGGAAGGCGTTCAGGGCGGAATCGGAGCGCGACCTGATTGCGGCGTACGAGATGGTGGCGCAATGGGAGCCGGAAGTCGTCGTCCAGGAGTGGATCCCCGGCGAAGATGAGCGTGTCGCCTTCTGCCTGAGCTATTGTGACCGCGCGGGACAGCCGCTCGCGCTCTTCGCGGGGCGCAAGCTGCGGCAGTGGCCGATCGACTGTGGCAACACCGCGCTGGCTGAACCCGCACCGGCTGTGTGGGCCGGAGCGATCGTCGAGCTGACCAGGCGCATCTTTCGCCAGGTGCAGTTCTGCGGCCTCGGATCGGTGGAGTTCAAGATGCGCCCCGGCACGGACGAGCCCGTGATCACCGAACCCACGGTAGGACGCACGAATTATCAGAACGAGATTGCCGTGCTGAACGGTGTGAACATCCCGCTCATCGCCTGGCACGAGCTGGCCGGCCTGCCGCTTCCGGCCACGAAACCGCGCGCGCGGCCGGTGAAGCTGATTGACGGACACGCCGAGTGGCGTGCCGCGCTCGCCTACCGGCGCGCGGGACGGCTGACGCTGTCGCGCTGGTGGTCGCAGCGCCGGGGCCCAAGTCGCTACATGCTGCTGCGCGCCAGTGATCCGCTTCCCTTCGTGTTCGCCATGTACGCGCGGATGCGCGAGCAACTGGGCAATGCCGCGGAGACGGTGTTTGGTTCTCGCGTGCGGCGTGCGCTCGCGAGGATCATGTAGCGGATTGCGAAGTCCACCAGCACAACTTCACCATCCGGTTCGACAACGTGGCCGATCCCGGCTTGAAGAAGATGGACCGGCTGCTCACCTCGGGGATTCAGATCACCAACTGATCGTGGTCACGGCGCGTCCGGATGGACGGCGAGATAGAGCAGCGCAAACCATGAGCGCGCATCTGTCCACCGCCGCTCCACGGTGAAGCCGGCGCTCGCGGCGATGCGCCGCAGCTCGCTCCACGTGTACTTGTACGACGACTCGGTCCAGATGCTCTCGCCGTTCTCGAACCAGATCCACTCGCTGCCCACGCGGATGCACTGGGACCGGAGACTCACGAGGTGCATCTCGATGCGCCCCGCCATCGGGTTGTAGTACGCGTAGTGGCGGAACGCATCCGGGTCGAACATGGCATCGAACTCACGATTCATCCGGACGAGCAGATTCCGGTTGAATTCCGCCGTAACGCCGGCGGGGTCGTTGTAGGCCTCGTGGAGCACGAGCGGATCCTTGCGCAGATCCGCGCCCAGGAGGAGCGCGCCGCCCTCGCCGCACTGGCGCGCGATCCGCCGCAACAGCTCGACCGCCTCCGGCTCGTGGAAGTTGCCGATGGTCGAGCCCAGAAAGAGCGCAACATGTCCGGAGGCGGGTGCACCCGGCGGAAGCGATGGAAGTTCGAACGGAGCCGTGTAGTCGGCTTCCGCGGCGATTACCGGCACGTCGGCCAATTCGGACGCGAGTCGCGCGGCCGCACGATGCAGCTGCTCGTGTGACGTGTCGATGGGCACGAATGCCGCCGGTCGCGCGCCGCTCGGGAATTGCGCCAGAATGCGGCGCGCCTTGGTGGTTTCGCCGCTCCCGTATTCCAGGATGACTCGCCCCGCACCAATGAGCGACGCAATCTCTCCGGCGCGCGCGTCGAGGATCTCGGTCTCTGTGCGCGTGAGGTAATAGGCGTCGAGGCGCGTGATCTCCTCGAAAAGCTGCGCGCCGCGCGCATCATAGAGCAGCTTGGCGGGCAGCGACTTCGGCGTTGCGCGAAGACCCGCCAGCACCTCGTCGCGCAACGCCGTGGAATCTGCGTGTGCCATGGGCTCGGGGTGTCCTGGTCTCTGGGGTCAGGGCGACTACACGTCCGATGCGAGGCGCAGTCCGCTGAACTGCCAACGCGTGGGCGATGGGAAAAGTTCCTGTACGTGAGACGTGCGTGCCCTGGCGGCGTGGCCAGTGATGATCCGCGCAGCACCCACTGGTCAGCCATGAACTTTCCGTTGTATTCGCCTACCGCACCGCCCGCGGGACGGAATCCGGGATATCCGATATAGGGACTCGATGTCCACTGCCACACGGACCCGAACAGATCGGGCAACTCCGGCTGACTTGCCGCCATCACTTCCCATTCGGCTTCGAGAGGGAGACGCGCACCTGCCCAGCGCGCGTAGGCGTCGCTCTCGTAGTAGCTCACGTGGCGCACGGGCTCATCGGGATCCAGCGCCGCCATGCCATGCAGGGTGAACACGGTCCACACGTCGCCATCCTGCTCCCAGTAGAGCGGTGCGCACCAGCCGTTGCTCTGCACGGCGTCCCAGCCCGCGGAGAGCCAGAGTGCGGGACGGCGATAGCCATCGTCATTCATGAATTCCAGGTACTCGCGATTCGTGACGAGCGCGGTTGCCAGCCGGAACGGTTCGAGGTATACGCGGTGGCGCGGGCTCTCGTTGTCGAACGCGAAGCCGTTGCCGGCGTGCCCGATTTCGTACAGGCCGCCGGACATCTCGCGCCAGCGCGGCGCATCCGACGGCATCGCGGCGCGCGCGCGCGGCGGCGCGGCCGGTTGATACGCGGGCCGCAGCGGGTTCATCCAGAACACGTGCTTGATGTCCGTGACGATGAGCTCCTGATGCTGCTGCTCGTGATTGAGGCCGAGCGTCACCAGCGCGCGCAGATCGGCGTCGCCATCGGTGTCGTCCAGCCGCTCGAGCAGCGGCGCCATGGCGCGGTCCACGTGCGCGCGGTACTCGTAGATGTCCGCCACGGTCGGACGCGTGACGAAACCGCGCTGCGCCCGGCAATGGCGCTCGCCCGCCTGCACGTAGTACGAGTTGAACAGGTAGGCGTAGCGCGCATCCAGCGGCTGATACCCCGGCACGTACGGCGTGAGAATGAACGTCTCGAAGAACCAGCTCGTGTGCGCGATGTGCCACTTCGTGGGGCTCACATCCGTCATCGTGCGCACGACGTAGTCCTCGGTGACGAGCGGCTCGCAGAGCGCATGCGTGAAGGCGCGCACGGTACGATAGCGCTCGAGCAACCCAGGGAAATCGGACGTCGCCTCCCGGGGCGTTCGCATGGCGTGAATATGCGTCACGAGATCCTCTCGCTGTCTGTTCGAGTGCGCCGTTTCCACCTCATCCTGCGGGCAGGCAGCATACTTCGTGCCTTGAACCGGCTCCGGGACCGATGAGCGCGTTACCGGCGCATGCCGACATTCCAGCCAAGGAATGCCCACACATCCGCGAGCTGCGCGATGCGCTTGTCCGTTGGCATGTAGCCGTGACTCGTATTGGTCTCCACGCGAATGATCACCGGCCTATCGCACGACTGCGCGGCCTGCAGCCGCGCGATGAACTTGTACGAGTGACTCGGCACCACGCGGTCATCGTGATCGGCCGTGGTGACAATGGTGGCGGGATAGCACGTCCCCGGCTTCACGTTCTGCACGGGCGAGTACCTGATGAGCCACTGGAATTGCGTGGAGTCATCCGATGAGCCGTACTCGGGTACCCAACCCACGCCGGCGGTGAACTTCTGATAGCGGAGCATGTCCATCACACCCGCGCCGGCGTACGCGGCACCGAAGAGATCGGGCCGCTGGTCCAGCACGGCGCCCACGAGCAGGCCGCCGTTGGAATAGCCGGAGATCGCGAGGTGCCGCGTCGACGTGTACTTCGCGCGGATGAGGTATTCCGCGGCGGCAATGAAGTCATCGAACACGTTCTGCTTGCTGCCGAGCATGCCGGCGTGATGCCAGGCCTCGCCATACTCGCCGCCGCCGCGCAGGTTGGCTACCGCGTATATGCCACCGTGTTCCAGCCACGCCGGCAGCACGGGGCTGAACGATGGCGTGGTGTTGATGTTGAAGCCGCCATAGGCGTAGAGCATCGTGGGATTGTTCCCGTCGAGCGCCACGCCCTTCTTCGCGGTAATGAACATCGGCACGCGGGTGCCGTCCTTCGACCGGTAGAACACCTGCCGCGTCTCGTACCGGCCCGGATCGAACGGCACGCGCGGTCGCTGAAAGACCGTGCTCCTGCCCGTGCGGAAATCGTAGTGAAAGATCGTGGTCGGATAGAGGAACGACGTGAAGCCGTAGAAGAGCTCCGGCGTGTCCTCGCGACCGGAGAGTCCCACGACGGCTCCGATGCCGGGCAACGCCAGCGTGCCCATCGCCGCGCCGCTCGTGGAGAAGAAGCGGATCCGGCTCTGGACATCTTCGAGGTACTGCACCACGACACGATGCCCCGCGAGCAGCGCGTTCTCGATCACGCTCTTCCGCTCCGGCACGACCGTGCGCCAATGCGCGCGCGTCGTGTCCGGCAGCACCATGGCAACCACGCGACGATTGGGCGCGCCATTCGTCGTCTGCACGAACACCGTGTCGCCGGCGTTGCCGATCACGACATATTCGGCGTCCGGGTTCGTCGTGATCGGTCGCACCGGCGCGGCGACATCCGGCTGCATCGGATGCTGCAAGTCCACGTAGAGCAACTGGTTCTTCGTCTCGGTACCGTGCACCAGCGTGATGAAGAGAAACCGTCCGTCCTCGCTCGTCGAGCCGAAGATGAACCAGTCGGGGAGATCCGGGCGCTCGTAGATCAGCCGATCGCTGCTCTGCGGGGTGCCTACGACGTGATAGTAGATCTTCTGATTGGTGGCGGCTGCGGACAGCACCTGCCCCGCCGGTGGGGCGGGAAATCGTGAATAGAAGAATCCCTTGCCGTCCTTCGTCCACGAGATGCCGGAAAACTTCACCCAGTGCACGGTATCCGGAAGCGCACGGCCATCCGCAAGCTCGCGTATGTGCAGCTCGCGAAAGTCGGAGCCGCCCGCCGAGAGGCCGTACGCGAGGTAGCGGCCATCGGGAGACACCGACGTGCCCGCAAGTGCAATGGAGCCGTCCGGCGAGAGCAGATTGGGATCGAGAATCTCGCGCGGTGCGGCGGCCTGCGTGACTTGTTCGTAGAGCACCGACTGGTTCTGCAGCCCGGAGTTCTTCGTGAAGAAGAGATGTCCCGCCACCCGGTCGGGGACGCCGACCTTCTCGTAATTCCAGAGCGCGGTGATGCGCGTGCGGAACGTGGCACGAAGCGGAATCGTATCCAGGTACGCGAATGTCACTGCGTTCTCCGCTTGCACCCATTGCGCCACCGCAGGGCTCTGGTCGTCCTCGAACCAGCGGTACGGCGCGGGGACCTGGCGGCCGAAGTAATCATCAACGACGGAGTCCCGGCGCGTGGCGGGATAGTGCAGCGCCTGAGCGAAGGTGGCCGGCGCGGTGCCGGCGAGCAGCAAGGCGGCAACGATGACAGAGGAGAATTTCATGGCGGGTATGGTGGGCACGGCAACGTCTGCGGTCCCGCCAACGATGGCGTGACCGCGGACGATGCGCCAGCAGCGGGCTCTGTGAAGCGGCCTGCTATTGCTTCCGGCCCAGCCAGCTCAGGCCGACGCCGAAGACCGTCTTCGCGCCATCAAGAAAGACCTGCTTCGCGCCTACGCTCACGCCAAGCCCGGGAGCGATGTCCATGAGACCAACACCGCCGCCCAGCATGAAGCGCGTTCCGGATTCCGATTCACCGCCGCCACTCAGCCGGCCAAACCCGAAGCCGGGCGCGATGAAGGGCACGACGTGCGCGCGGCCGGCCGCAATCGATACCGCCAACGGCAGGTCGGCGGAGAGCGTGAGGGCAGTGCCGCCGGTTGGCTTGGCCAGACCGAGCATCCCGTCGAGGCCCACGGTGAACAGCCCCGAGCCGGCCGATCCCGCCGAGACGAGCGGGGCATCGGCGTGCGCACCAGCCACGAAGTATCCGCTGCATCCTTCACAACTGTTGTTCAGGTAGCCGGCAACGAGTCCAGCGGATCCTCTGCCGAGCGGGAACGTCACATCAGCCGCGAACGCGTTTCTCGTGATGCCCTGATCGGACATGCGCCCATATCGCGCCGCAAGGCCGACCGACATCTGCCGCTCACCGGTCATGTAGGGTGCCGGCACCGGTGCGAGGCCGGCCGCGGGAGTGCTGATCAGGGCGGCGTACGCCACCACATCACCAATGTCCTGGGCGCGTGTCGCCTGCACGCCAGGAAGCACCGCGAACGCGACCGCCAGAAATACTGCACGCATGATTCTCCTCCGGAGAATGGGTTGCGACCACGGTATTCTCCGGAGGGTGGATCAGGGCATACGTCGGCTGACGTAGCGATGTGACGAGAGTGACGCAGGTGCGAGCAATGATCGACGGATCGTCGTCAGCGACGACTCGACGGCGGCACCAGTCCGCGCAGGCGCATGTACGTCACGATGTTGCCGTAGTGTTCACTGTCATGTGTCGCGTTCTGCATCAGCGCGTAGAGGCGGCTGTGATCCTGGCCGAACAGCTTTGTGCTGCCCGTGGCGTCGGCGTCGGATTGTCCGTAGGCGCGCGCGCAATAGTCGTTGGACGCCTTCAGGGCGGCGATGAGATCCGCTTTCGTCGTCTTCGTCTTCTCGATCGCATCTTCGGCCTGAGGCGTCTCGCCCAGCGCCGCCGCGCAGAACATCATCTGCGACCCTGCGACATGGGCAATGATCTGACCGAAGGTGCGCACCTCCGGCGTGGGGCGGAACGCGTAGTCCGCCTCGGACATGTCCTGGGCCGACTGTGTGATGTAGCCCGTCACGCCTGTCCACAGTGTGCGCGTCGTGCTCACGGCGGCCGCGCCGGTCGCCGGGGCATTCGTTGTGGGCATGCTCTGCGCCAGCGCGGGCGCCGCGATCAGTGTGATCAGCAGTGCAAGGGGCTTCATGGCCATGCCTCATGTGTCTGAAGGTCCAACATGATGCACGCCGTGCCGCGCCTGCGCCAGCATCCACCGCGGGCGCGGATGCTACGGTTCGGTCCTGACCTCGACTGGCACGTCGCCAGTCACCGTCCCCTGCTCGAGCAGCGCGGGTCCCCAGCGCGCGAAGGCGACGCCGGCAAGTGCGCAGGTCAGACCACCAATGGCAATGGTGAAGGGCGTACCGATATGCTCCGCGATGATGCCGGCCAGGATGCTGCCAATCGGCGCGGTGCCCAGAAAGGCCATGGCGTAGAATGCCATCACGCGTCCGCGGAACATCTCGTCCACCACGGTCTGGATGATGGTGTTGGCCGACGCGAGCTGGATCATGAAGCCGGCGCCAATGAACAGCAGAATCAGGAGCGAGAGCGGAATGGATCGGGAGAACGCGAAGGCAACGAGTCCCAGGCCGAAGGCGATCGTCGCGCGCCACATGAGGCGCTCGAGCCCGTGCACGGAGACGCGCCCCGCGAGGTAGAGCGCGCCAGCCAGTGCGCCGGCGCCCGCTGCGGTCATGAGGAAACCGTAGGTGTGCGCGCCACCGTGCAGCACGGTGGCGGCCACGGCCGGCATGAGCACGGAATAGGGCATGCCCGCCATGCTGACCACCGCGAGCAGCAGCAGGATGGTGCGAATCTGCCGGACATCCCGCACATAGCGAAATCCCGACATCAGCTCTTCGCGCACGCGCGTGCCGAGCGCTCGGGGTGCCACTTGCGGCAGCCGCATCGCGAGCAGCGACGCGATCACCGCGAGATACGACACCGCATCGACCGCAAAGCACCACCCCTCGCCCACCGCCGCGATGAGCAGTCCGCCCACGGATGGGCCAACGATGCGGCTGGCATTCACCATGGTGGAGTTGAGCGCGATCGCGTTGCCGAGATCGGCGCGGTCCTCGATCATGGTCACGACGAACGCCTGGCGGGCCGGCGTGTCGAAGGCGTTGATCAATCCCTGGAACGCCTGCAGCGCCACGATTTCCCACACGGTGATGACGCCCGTGAAGGTGAGCACGGCGAGCGCCGCGGACTGCAGCAGCGAGAGCACCTGCGTGACGAGAAGCACGTCGTGCCGATTCCAGCGATCGACGAACACGCCCGCGATCGGCGCGAGAAAGAGGGTGGGAATCTGTCCGGCGAAACCAACCAGCCCCAGAAGAAACGCGGAATGTGTGAGACGGTACACGAGCCACGCCGTCGCGATCCGCGTGATCCACGTGCCCACGAGCGACACCGTCTGGCCGCCGAAGAACAGGCGATAATTCCGATGGCGAAGCGCACGGAGGATGCGGGACTGTGAGGCGGCGGGCACTGGGGAACGCTCCACCAGTGCGACGGCGATGGCAAGGGACGGCGAACTCAGCCCTCGCAGGGGCAGCCAGGCAGACAACTGAGAATCCGGGCGCGGCGGGCACGTTCCACCAGAGATACCGGCGAGCCGTCTCACCTCTCACTCCCCCCACTCCGCGCCCAAGGAGCCCGCATGCGTCGCATCCTCTTCATTCCCGCCCTGGCCGGCGCGCTGCTCATGAGCGCGAACCAGCCGATTCACGCGCAGGGACTGTTCGGCAAACTCAAGAACAAGGCCAAGCAGAAAGTGGAACAGGCCGCGGTTGACGCCATTTCCTGCGCGGCGTCCGACACACAGTGCATTGATCAGGCAAAGGCCGATGGCAAGCCTGTCAAGATCACCGATGCGGACGGCAAGCCGGTGTCGAGCACGGACTCCGCGGCGGCGGTAAATCACACCGCGGCGAGTGGCGCCGCCGCATCGTCCGCGTCCGCAGCGAGCGCCGAGAGCACGCCGCCGGGCGCGGGCGCCTGGCTCAATTACGACTTCGTCCCCGGCGATCGCGTTCTCTTCTTCGACGACTTCTCCGAGGATCACGTCGGCGACCTGCCGAGCCATCTCGACATCCAGAATGGCAACGTGACCGTCGTGGACCTTGGCGGGAAGAAGTACTTGCGCACGGTGACGGGAGGAACGGCGCTCATCACGCTGCCCGAAGCGCTGCCACAGCGCTTCACCATCGAGGTGACGTTCCATCGATCCGGCGGGAACGGGATGGGTCTGTACTTCCACATCGGCCAGGGCAGCGATGACCAGAACCTCGACCTGCGCTGTGATTCTCCGGGTGACGCCTCGATCAGCG
The DNA here is from genome assembly GCA_036393195.1 of Gemmatimonadaceae bacterium. GTDB lineage: Bacteria > Gemmatimonadota > Gemmatimonadetes > Gemmatimonadales > Gemmatimonadaceae > JADGGM01. The sequence goes on from DASVWN010000081.1 coordinate 10,808, forward strand.
GCTTCGGTGCCACCAAGAATCAGAAGGAGTCCGGCGAACAGGCACCGGGTATCGGCGACAATGATCTTCAGACCTGCCGCTACATGGTAGACAGCGGCTACGTGAAGGCCTACGTCAATAACGTCCGCGTCGGCCAGCTCAACGGCCTGGTGATTGCGCGTGGGAAGACGATCACGATGGACCTGGCGAACGCCAACGATAACGGCGCGCTCATTACCGATCTGCGCATTGCCGAGGGCGGCAAGCCGCTGTACGACGCGCTCGCGGCGGCGGGTCACGTGTCAACACACGGCATTCTCTTCGCCAGCGGCTCCGCCACGATCGAGGGCGAGTCCACGCCCACGCTCAAGGAAATCGGCGACATGCTCAAGGCGCACGCCGACCTCAAGCTCATGATCGAGGGGCATACCGACAACGTGGGCGCCGCGGCGGCAAATCAGACGCTCTCCGAGCAGCGCGCCGCCGCCGTGAAGCAATTCCTGGTCAGCACGTACGGCATTGACGCCGCGCGGTTGCAGACGAAGGGGTATGGCTCATCCAAGCCGATCTCGCCCAACACCACGCCCGAAGGGCGCCAGAACAATCGTCGCGTGGAGCTGGTCAAGCTTTGAGCAATGGGCAATTGCCGTTTCAGGTCGTGCCCACCGTCTCTATCTTTACCCGACCTCATCCACACTTCAGCCGGGTTGCCCTCATGCCTGCCAGTCGTTCCTGCGCCGCACTCGTTGCCGCCCTCGCCTTCATGGCACTGGGTGGCTGCTCCAAGGCCGATAAACCCTCCGCGACGGCGTCGTCGTCCGGTGCCTCCACCGCCTCTGCCAGTAATGGCGACGACATTGTCGGCGCGCTCGCCTCGTACAAGCTCAACGAGTCCAACGTCAACAAGTTCATCGCCGTCAGCCAGAATCTGCGGCAGATCGCGAAGCAGCATCCGGAGTACATGAAGGATCTCGAGGCGAAGCAGGGCCAGGCGGATCCCAGGACCCTCGACGACATGGTGCAGCGCCTGAACAGCATTCCGCCCATGAAGGCGGCGCTCTCGCAGGCGGGTTTCTCGGCGAAAGACTACACGCTCACGATGTTCAGCCTGATGAGCGCGGGCATGGTGTATCAGATGCGGAAACAGGGACTCATGAAGGCCGACACGGCACTGCCCGCGAGCACCAACGCCGACAACGTGGCCTTCATCGCGGCCCATCCGGAGATCCTCGATCGCATCTCGAAGGCCATGGACGACAGCAGCGGTACCGAGCAGTGAGCGTGTGAGGCGGCGCCGCGTTACGCGCGGTGCCGCCGCCAGTCGCCGGCCGCCCGGAGCAGGCTCTCGAACAGACGGCGCATGTGCCAGTCATTGTTCGTGAGGTCCTCCGGATGCCATTGCACCCCGAAGACGAACCTCTCATCCGGCGACTCCACCGCCTCGATTACTCCGTCGGGCGCGTGAGCCGACGCCACGAGATCCGGTGCGAGATCGCGAATGCCCTGATGGTGCATGCTGTTCACTCGCGTGCCCGACACGGCGAGGATGTCTTCCAGACGCGACCCCGCGGTCAACTCCACGTCGTGGACGAGCTGATTGCGCGGATTCTGCTCCCCGTTCGGGAAGTAGTCGTGCTTGATGGCACCCGTGTGCTCGGTCGCGATGTCCTGATAGAGCGTGCCGCCCGCCGCGACGTTGATGAGCTGCACCCCGCGACAGATGCCGAGTACAGGCTTGCGCTCCGCCATGGCCCAACGCGTCAGCATCAGCTCCGTGTGGTCGCGATCGGGATCCGTGCGCCCGCATAACGGGGAACGCGTCGCGCCGTACACCGACGGATCAATGTCCACGCCGCCCGGCAGCATGATCCCATCCACACTGTCGTAGATGAGGCGCAGCGTCCCGGGATCATCGCACAGGAGCGGCACGAGCTGCGGCACACCCCCCGCTTCGGCGAGCGCCAGCACGTAGCGCTGACTCATCACCCAGCAACGTGGCAGCTCGCCGGGCACGGCCTCGAGCGTCTGGGTGGTGATGCCAATGATGGGGCGAGCCGGCATGTCGTATGGGACGTTGATGGTGAGCGAGTGTGCGTGCAGGCTGTCAGCCGCCGGCAACCGGAATTCCTTCCTCCGTCTCCGCGATGAGCTGATCCACCACGGCCTTGAGATCACCGGTGCGTTGATACGTGGCGATCTGGCGGTCGGCGCTGGTGCCTTCGGCGAGGATGCGGAACGCGTATTCCACCTCGGCGCGGGTGCCCAGCTCGTCCACGACATCGTCAATGAACCAGCCGATCAACTCACGAATGAGCTCGGGCGCCGGCAGCTCCACGCCCTTCCCGAAATCTATCAGCTTGCCGCCGAGCCCGTAGCGCACCGCACGCCACTTGTTCTCCTCGATCATGGCCCCCGGATACAGGCGGAAGGTCATGTTGTCGCGGCGCAGCTTCCAGAGCTTGGCCACGATGGCCTGCAGGATGGCGGCGACACACACGGCTTCGTCCACGCGCGTGCACACGTCGCAGACGCGGAATTCCAGCGTGGGGTAGCTCCAGTTGGGACGCACGTCCCACCAGATCTTCGATCCGTTCGGAATGCACCCGGTGCGGGTGAGCGCGTCGAGAAGCTGCTCGTACTCGGACCACCCGGTGAGCCGCGGCGGAATCCCGGTGCGTGGAAAATTGCGGAAGACGACGCTCCGGTACGACTTGAGTCCGGTCGCGCGCCCCATCCAGAACGGCGAGCTCGTGGACAGGGCCAGGATGTGCGGCACGAAGTAGCTGGCGACGTTCATCGCATCGATCAGGAAATCGCGGTCCTCGATGCCGATGTGCACGTGCGTGCCGAAGATCAGCAGTCGCTGCGCCAGCTCCTGCAGGTCCTGCTTCACGCCCAGGTAGCGCTCGAGCGGCGTGATCTCCTGCGTCATCCAGCTCGAGATGGGGTGCGTGCCCGCCGCGGCAATCTTGAGTCCGTTCCGCGCGGCGAGGCGCATCACCGCGCCGCGCAGCCGCACCAGCTCGGCGCGCACTTCGGCCGGCGTGTGACAGACCTTCGTCCCGATTTCCACCATGGACTGATGCAGCTCGGGCTTCACCTCCTCGAGCAGCAACTGGTCGCCCGCCAGGATCTCCGTGATGTACGACCGCAGATCGCGCGTGACGGGATCGATGATCTGATACTCTTCTTCCACGCCGAGCGTGAGCGATGGTTCTTGCATGGGGCCGCGCCTATCCCCGGTCTTCCACGACGAAGGTGGGCACAGTGGACCCGCCGCCCGCCGTCACGTTCAGCAACGGGACCGTGCCCAGCCGCGTCATGCATCCCTGCACGTGCTCACCCCAGGACACGAACGGCGCCGTGTCGAGCATGCGGTCCATGATCTCCAGTGTGCCATTGACGATGGCCGGATAGGGCTCAGTGGGCAGCGTGATACGCTCCTGCACGATGGTGGGCTCGGCGAGCGCGGCACGCAGCGCGTTGTCCCACGCGGACTGGCTCACCTCCCAGCCCAGCACGATCCCCTTGCCCCCGTATTCATCGTTCGGTTTGAGCACGAGGTGCTCGCGATTCTCCTTCACCCATGGTACCAGGTCAATGCTCGCGCCGCGATGCTGCGTCCGGCGCTCCGCCACAGTCCGGGTCCAGGGAATGTGGCGGCCAATCACGTCGAGCTGCTCGGCCGTGAACAGCTGCGCGTTGCGTTCGTCGCTCAGGACCGCGAGGCTGGCCTTCTTGTGCAGCAGCTTGCAACGGAACGGATTCACCATGCACACCACACCGTCGCGCACGGCGCGGATGACGGGATGCTCGATCCCCTCGCGCTCCACGAGCTCATTGAGCAACACACGCTTGTAGATGAGCGTGATGTGAAAGTCGCCGTGGACGAGCTTTCCGTTGGTGTACTCCACCGCGCGCGGATCCACGATGCGCGATCTGATGCCCATCTCGCGGAAGTAGCGATCGAAGAGCACGAACTCGCTGTACGTGGGTACTTCGCGCCAGTCGAGGATCGCGATGCGCGGCGGGTCGCGATGTCCCGACCACTGGTGGAAGGCATCGAGCATGGGATGCAGCACGCCGTGCCGCGCCAGGAGCGGGCGCACGGCGTACTCGCGCAGGAACGGGCCCATGGCGGGAAGACCGAGAAAGAGCTGCGCCAGCGCATCGGCGTAGGCGGGGCCGGCCGGCGTTTCCGCGTTGTACTCCGTGAAGAGCAGCTCCGGTCCGGTCGCGGTCATGAACGCGTCGAGGCGCGAGGTGGGGCTCGACGCACGGAACCCCGGCTCGTGGTGAATGAGCTGCTCTTCCCAGGCGGTCAGTCCGAACTGCGAGCGGACATCCGCGCTGGCGAGCGCGGCCTGCTGTGCCCGGCCGAATGCAGAAAGGAGCAGGCGGCAGCTCCGCTGCAACTCGTCGCATCGCTTCGCCGCGAGGAACCGCGGCCGCAGCACGGAACAGAGCGGGCGATCGCCGAAGAACAGCCCCTGTTCGCCCAGCCGCGCATCGAGCGCCGCCTGCGTCTCCGCCGCCAGCTCGTCCGTGAGCAGCTCGTGATAGCGACCAATGGCGCGGGCGACGTTCATGATGGACTAGCGCGCCGCCGGTGCCGACGGCGTCGCGCCCTGAAGCCGTCCGCGGAGCAGTGCATCCCAGCGCAGCTCCCGCGCCTGCGGCCGCGGTTCCTTCGCCAGGCGGATCACCAGGTCCGCCATGTGCGTCACCACCCAGTTGAAGTAGAACGGGGTGAGCGAATGGATGTCCATGTCGGGCGCCGGATTCATGAAGTCGATGGCGTAGGGCACGCCATCGCGCACGGCCCATTCGAGCGAGTTCATGTCGTAGCCCAGCGCGCGCACCAGGGTGAGCGTGTCCGCCACCACGCGCCGCCCCAGTTCCGGGGAGAGGTGCGCGTGATCCACGTGGTATTTCCGCTCGCGCGGATCGTACTTGATGGGCATCACGTCCTCCTGCCCAAGCGCGATGCACCGGATGAACTGCTCCCATTCAATGAATTCCTGCACGACCATGGTGAGCAGTCCGGAGTTGTCGTAGTGATGGATCAGCTCATCGAGCGTATGGCAGACGTAGACGTCCTTCCATCCGCCGCCGTGTGCGTCCTTGAGGACACATGGGAGTCCGACGTATCGCAGCAGCGCCTGCCAGTCGAGCGGATACTTCAGGTTGCGCAGGCTCTCGTCGTGCTTGATGCCGGGAACGTACTGCTTGTTGGGCAGGGCGACCGTCTTCGGGCTGGCAACCCCGAGCTTCGTCGCGAGCGTGGCACCGAAGAACTTGTCGTCGGCCGTCCACATGAACGGGTTGTTGATCACCGTCACGCCCTGCAGCACGGCGTACTTCAGGAAGGTCCGGTAGTACGGGACCTCGTGCGAGATGCGGTCCACGATCACCGCATAGTTGCACGGTTCGTCCATGCGCACCGCGTCGAGCGAGACGTAGTCCACGGTGACGCCCTGATCTCGCGAGTGCACCTCGTCGATGAAGGCAGGTGGAAACGACCATTCGCGCCCCGCCATCAGGCCGACTTTCAGCGTCATGCGGCGGCTCCCCGATTCATGCGTTGCCGCCAATGTAGCGGCGGATCATTTGCGTCCAGTACGGCCAGTCGTGCGCCCAGCCATCCCAGACGCGGAGCGCGTGCGGAATATGCTTCGCCCACAACAACCCCGACAGGTATTCGTTGTTCGCGCGGCCCGCGTCGTCCTGTCCGGTGACGAGAATGATGTCCAGATGGCGCAGCTGCTCGAGCCGGTTCATATCGTGCTCGTGCACGAGAAAGTCGCAGGGGTTGTTGAAGTACACCGTATCATCGGAGTAGCCCTCGGTCATCTGCTTGATGTCGTAGACGCCGCTCATCCCGATCACGCGCCCGACCTGGTCGGGGTGCCGCAGCGCCAGATTCACCGCGTGGTAGGCGCCGAAGCTCGCACCCGTGACGATGAGGAAGGGATTCGGATTGTGGCGGGTGAAGGGCACGACTTCATCGAGCAGGTAGCGCTCGTACTGGACATGTCGCGCGGCGCGCTCGCCGGGATGACGCCATTTGGCATACCAGCTTTCCGCGTCCACGCTGTCCACGCAGAAGAGCTGGATCCAGCCCTGGTCGATCTGATCCGCGAGCGCCGCGATCATTCCGCGGTCATCCCACTCGAAGAAGCGGCCCATGGACGTGGGGAACACGAGCACGCGCGCGCCGGCATGCCCGAAGAGCAGCAACTCCATGTCCTTCCCGAGCGACGGGCTGTACCAGCGGTGGTGCTCACGACGCATGCGACGCGCTCCTCCACGAGGTTAGCTTTCAGCGATTCCGCCACGTCTCGACGGCACCGCGATCCACCGGAAGCTAGCGCTGAATGACTGACGACCCAAACTCGCCTCATACGCTCACCGGACGCTTCCGCTTTCACGCCGCGTTTCCGTCGCGGTACCTCCGCACCGCGCACGACGTCATCGTGTATCTCCCGCCGGGATACGACGCGCAGCGCGAATGCCGGTATCCCGTGCTCTATCTGCAGGACGGGCAGAACCTCTTCGACGCGGCCACTTCGTTCAGCGGCGAATGGCATCTGGATGAAATCGCCGAGTCGCTCATCATGTCCGGCGTCATCGAGCCCCTCATCATCGTCGGCATCTACAACGCCGGAGCCTACCGGATTGACGAGTACACGCCCACGCGTGACAGCGCCAGAAGAGCCGGCGGCAGGGCGTTGCAGTATGGGCGCATGCTGATGGATGAGCTCAAGCCCTTCATCGACGGCGAATATCGCACACGACCGGGCAGCGCAGACACCGGGCTCGGCGGCTCATCGCTCGGCGGACTCGTGTCGCTCTACCTCGGACTGCTCAACCCGGGTGTGTACGGGCGACTGGCGATCCTCTCGCCCTCGGTGTGGTGGGACAACCGGTTCATCGTGCGCCGCATTCGCTCGCTGGCCAGGAAGCCGGCCGACCGCATCTGGCTGAGCGTGGGTACGGCGGAGGGAGATGGCGTGGTGGACGCCGCACGCCGCGTGCGCGGGGCGCTCGTGCGGAAAGGGTGGACTGAAGGTACCGATCTCGCGTATGCCGAGATCGAGGGCGCGCCGCACAACGAAGCCGCGTGGGCGGCCGCGTCGAACGACATGCTCAAGTTTCTTTTTCCGGCATGTCAACGCGGTGACCGGCTCCCGAACCGATGAGCTCGTAGCGCCTGGCGGACCGGGAGCACCTGCAACTACCACCAGGCCCCCCTCGTTCGCGGTCCGGTCACGAGTCTTGCACGGCAACTTGTTCAGTATCGCCAGCGGTCATCCGGCCGGCATCCACCCGGCCCGGCGCCATGGCGAGCTGCCATGGTGGTCCGGACGTCGTATGCGGATTGCTCAGGTCGCCCCGCTCATGGAAAGCGTACCGCCCAGACGTTATGGGGGTACGGAACGCATCGTGTCGTACCTCACCGAGGAACTCGTGCGGCAGGGTCACGACGTCACGCTCATGGCGAGCGGCGATTCGGTGACCACGGCGAAGCTCGTTGCGGCGTGCCGCCGGTCGCTGCGATCCGATGAGCAGTGCGTGGATCAACTCGCGCATCACGTCCTGCAGCTCGAGAAGCTGTTCCAGCGCGTGGATCAATTCGACATCGTGCACTTCCATGTGGACTATCTGCACTTTCCATTCACCCGCCGCCACCCTATCGCGCACACGACGACGCTGCATGGGCGTCTCGACATTCCCGAGCTGGTTCCGCTCTACCGGGAATTCCGCGAGATGCCGGTGGTGTCAATCTCGATGGCGCAGCGTGAGCCGCTGCCGCACGCCAACTGGCTGGCCACCGTCTATCACGGATTGCCGGCCGATCTGTACCGGTTCCAGCCCGATCGGGGACGCTATCTCGCGTTCGTCGGCCGGATTTCTCCGGAAAAACGGGTGGACCGCGCCATCAGGATTGCCACGCAGGCGCGCATTCCCCTGCGCATTGCCGCCAAGGTGGATCCGGCGGACAAGGACTACTTCGCCAGCAGCATCGAGCCGCTGCTCGACCACTCGCTCATTGAATTCCATGGAGAAATCGGCGACGACGAAAAAGGTGAATTCCTCGGGAACGCGCTCGCACTCGTTTTCCCGATTGACTGGCCCGAACCCTTCGGACTTGTCATGATCGAAGCGCTCGCCTGCGGCACGCCCGTCATCGCGTACAATCATGGCTCGGTTCCGGAAGTGATCGAGCATGGCCGGACCGGTTTCATCGTGACCGGCCTGCAGGAGGCCGTGCAGGCGGTGCGGTGCATCTCCGAGCTCAGTCGCGAGCAGTGTCGTGCGGTATTCGAGCAGCGCTTCACGGCCGCGCGCATGACGCGCGACTACCTGCAGGTGTACGAACAACTGATCTGCGGGCGCGGTCATGGCGCGGAGAGGGACTGAGCGCGATGGCGGAAGAGATTGTTCACCTCAGCGACAGTTTCTACATCGTCTCCACTTCGCCGCGCATCGATGATCGCACGCGTGTGCTGAAGCACGGCGATACCTTCGCCATCTTCGACCGGTTCGGCGACATGGAGCCATTCGGCACCGGCGAGTTCGGCATGTACCACGCGGACACACGATTCCTGTCCCGGATGGTACTTCGCATGGGTGGCGTTCGCCCCCTGCTCCTCAGCTCCACGGTACGGGAAGACAACGCGGGCCTGGGTGTTGACCTCACGAATCCCGACTTCTGGCAGGACGACAAGCTGGTCATCCCGCGCGGGTCGCTGCACCTCTTCCGCGCCATGCTCCTGTGGAAGTCCACCTGTCACGAGCGCATTCGCATTCACAATTACGGTGAGGTGGCGGTGGAGCTCGCGCTCTCCATTTCGCTGGACGCGGACTTCGCGGACATTTTCGAGGTGCGCGGCATGTCGCGCGCCGAGCGGGGACGGCTCCTGCCGCCGGCGGTCACCCCCGATACCCTGATGCTCTCGTATGAGGGACTCGACGAGCGGATCCGCCGCACACGCATCGTGTTCGACCCGCGCCCCACGCAGCTCTCCGAATCCGGCGTGACGTACCAGCTCCGCCTCGAGCCGCGCACCGAAACCAGCCTCCGGGTCGCGGTAGCGAGTCTCCCCGACGTTTGGCGCAGTGAGGCAGACCACGCGCTTGCGCTCTACACTCCCGATCGCCCTCACATCTGGTACGAGGAGGCCGCCGCCGAAATGGCGGATACCCTCGTGCGCATCGGCGCCGGCGAAGCGGCCGTGTCCACGTCCAACGCGCAGTTCAACGACTGGCTGCGCCGCTCGACGGCGGACCTGCACATGATGCGCACCGAGACGCCGTACGGTCCCTATCCGTATGCCGGCGTACCCTGGTTCAGCACCGTGTTCGGACGAGACGGCATCATCACCGCCCTGGAATGTCTCTGGTTCGATCCGGATCTGGCGCGCGGCGTCCTTCGCTACCTCGCGGCCACCCAGGCCACTGCGGAAGTCGCCGAATGGGATGCGCAGCCCGGGAAGATTCTGCACGAATTGCGCGCAGGGGAGATGGCGGCGCTGGGTGAGGTGCCCTTTGGACGGTACTACGGCTCCGTGGACGCCACGCCCCTGTATGTCCTGCTCGCCGGTGCCTACTACGAGCGCACGGGTGACCTGCCACTCATCCAGTCACTCTGGCCGCACGTGGAGCGCGCGCTGGAGTGGATTGACCGGTACGGCGACTGCGATGGTGACGGATTCGTGGAGTATGCGCGCCACACCTCGACGGGCCTCGTCCAGCAAGGGTGGAAGGACTCGCACGATTCGATTTTCCATCAGGATGGTGCGCTCGCCACGCCGCCCATCGCGCTCTGTGAGGTTCAAGGGTACGTGTACGCGGCAAAGGTCGCCGCCGCCGCGCTGGCCCGGGCCATGGAGCTGCCGGCACGGGCGCAGCAACTGGCAAACGAGGCCAGAGTCCTGCGTCAGCGCTTCGAGCACACGTTCTGGTGCGAGGATCTCTCCACGTACGCGCTCGCGCTGGACGGCGACAAGCAGCCCTGTCGCGTCATCACGTCAAACGCCGGACAGTGCCTCTTCTCCGGCATCGCGGGCGCGTCGCATGCCCGTCGCGTCGCGGCGACGCTGACGGACCCGTCGGGGTTTTCCGGCTGGGGCATCCGCACCGTTGCCGTGGGCGCCGCGCGCTACAACCCGATGTCGTATCACAATGGATCCGTCTGGCCGCACGACAACGCGCTCATCGCCGCCGGCTTTTCCCGCTACGGACTCAGAGAGCAGGCCGCGCGCGTGCTCGCCGGATTGTTCGATGCGAGTCTTTTCTTCGACCTGCACCGCCAGCCGGAACTCTTCTGCGGCTTTCATCGGCGCGCCGGTGAAAGTCCCACCCGCTATCCCGTATCGTGCGCACCCCAGTCGTGGGCCGCCGCCGCCGTGTTTCTCCTGCTCCAGGCCTGTCTTGGCCTGGAGGTGCGCGGCTGCGAGGGAAAGCTCATCTTCTCACGTCCCATTCTGCCCGACTTCCTGCGGGAGCTGCGCATTGACAACCTGCACGTGGGCAATGGGTCAGTAGATCTGCTCCTGCTGAGGCACGAGCAGGACGTCGCGGTGAATGTGCTGCGCCGGAAGGGAGACGTTTCCATTGTGTTGATGAAATAGACACCGGGAGGCCGCATGCCAGCGCGAAAGACCACACGGCGCAGACCGCGCGCCCGCACGCATCAGGTGCGAGCGGAGCTGCGCGTGCAGGAGCTCACCAAGGCCGGGACCAGTCTCACGCTGGAGATCAGTGCGCGGGGCGAGAAGATCGGCGAGCTGACGATCGGTCGCGGTTCGGTCTTCTGGCGCGGCGGCAAGCGGCAGAAGGAGAAGCGCCTCTCCTGGTCACGATTCGCCGAACTCATGGACGACCTGGCATACGACAACCGGTGAGCGTCCTCCGCTGATCCGGAGGACGCCCGCATCGTTCACTCGTACCGCAACGCCTGGATCGGATCGAGCGCCGCCGCTTTGCGCGCGGGATAGTAGCCGAAGAACACGCCAACGGCCGCCGAGAATCCCCCGGCTGCCAGCACCGCGATCAACGGCGTGGACGTACTCCACCCCATCACGCGACCGAGAATCACGGACCCGGCAAAGCCCGCGCCGAGACCGATCAGCCCGCCCAGCACGCTCATCACGACGCTCTCCACGAGGAACTGCGTGAGCACGTCCGAGCCGCGCGCGCCCACGGCCATGCGTACGCCAATCTCCCGCGTGCGCTCGGTCACCGAGACCAGCATGATGTTCATGATGCCGATCCCGCCCACCACCAGCGAGATGGATGCGATCGCCGCGAGCAGACCCGTCATGACCGACGTGGTGCTCGTCGCGGCCTGCGCGATGGCGGTCTGATCGCGCACCGTGAAGTCATCCGCGCCGCCGTTGAGCAGCCCATGCGAGTCGCGCATGATGCCGCGTATCTCATCTTCCGCGGCCGCCATGTCGTTCGACGACTGCGCACTCGCGAGGATCTGGGTCACGAAGGTGCGGCCGCTCAATCGATCCTGCGCCGTGGTGTACGGCATGAGCACCACGTCGTCCTGATCCTGGCCGCTCGATGTCTGCCCCTTGGGCGCGAGCACGCCCACCACCGTAAATGGCACATCGCCAATGCGGATCTCGGCGCCCACCGGATCGCTGTTCGGAAAGAGATTCTGCACGATCGTGTTACCCAGCAAGGCAACCTTGCGGCTCGCGCTCACGTCTTCCCTGGTGAAGAATGCGCCGCTGCTGACATTCCAGTCCCGGATCGTCGCGTAGTCGGGCGACACGCCATCCACCTCCGTGCGCCAGTTGCCCGTGTTCGTGATCACCTGGGCGCGCGTTACCACCACGGGCGACACGCCGGACAGCATCGTGGACTCGTTCTGGATCTTCACCGCGTCCGCAACGGTGAGCCGGTTGAACGTCTGCGCACCCTGGCTCGCACCGCCCGCCGTGCTGCTGCCCGGCGTGATGACAATGAGATTCGTACCCAGGTTCCGGATCTGCCCCTCGATCTGCGACTGCGCGCCGTTGCCCACCGCCACCATGATGATCACCGCGCCAACGCCGATCACGATGCCGAGCATGGTGAGGAGCGTCCGCATCTTGTTCTTGCGAATGCTGCCCGCCGCCATGGTAAGAAGCGCTCTGGTCTTCATGCTGCCTCCTGTGTCGCAACGCCGATGACATCTCCCGTCTCGACGAACATGGTCTGGACATCCTTCGCGGCGCGCCGGGGCTCGGCCACCGCCTGGTCACGCACGATGTGCCCGTCGCGGATCTCCACGACGCGATGCGCGTATTGCGCGATGTCGGGCTCGTGCGTGACCACGATCACCGTAATGCCCTGCTCGTTCAGCTCCTGGAAGAGCGCCATGACCTCGACGGATGTCCGGCTGTCGAGGTTGCCGGTCGGCTCGTCCGCGAGCAGCAGGGCCGGTTGCGTCACGAGCGCCCGCGCGATCGCCACACGCTGCTGCTGTCCACCGGACAGCTCGCTGGGCTCGTGGTCCAGTCGCGCGCCGAGGCCCACACGAGTGAGTGCGTCCACCGCGAGCGCGCGCGGATTCTTCCAGCGATTCTTGCGGTCGTACAGCAGCGGCAGCTCCACGTTCTCCACTGCGCTCGTCCGCGCCAGCAGGTTGAACCCCTGGAAGACGAAACCGAGCTTCTCGTTGCGCAGATCCGCGAGATCGTTGCGACCCATGCCATCCACGCGGATGCCGTCGAGCTGGTAGCTGCCCGATGTTGGCGTATCCAGGCAACCGAGGATGTTCATGAGCGTGGATTTCCCCGAGCCGGACGACCCCATGATCGCGAGCAGCTCTCCCTGATTCACCGTGAGATCCACGCCGCGCAGCGCGAATACTTCATTCTCGCCCATGCGGTAGATCTTCTTCACTCCCGCGATCTCGATCACTGGCGTTGACATGGTCATCTCCTCCCAGCTGGTCAGAAGGCGCTCGGTGGACCGGCGCGGCGGCCGCCGTTCTGCGGCTGCAGCGGATTCGTGGTCGCGGCACTCGCCGCGCCCGTCGTGGTCCCGCTGTTCGTGCCAATGACAATGCTCGTTCCCTCGGTGACGCCGGCGCCCGACACCTGCGTGCGCGTACCATCAGTGAGTCCGGTGTGCACGCGCACCGGAGCGAGCGCGCCCTGCGCGTTGAGCGACCAGAGCGTGGCGCTCGAATCCGCCGCGCCGCTCTGAGGTTTCCTGGCGCGCGCAACGCCGGTCGGCGCAGTTGCTGCGGCGGTGCTGCTGGAACTCGCTGCCGGCCGGAACCGCAGCGCGGCATTCGGCACCACCAGCACGTTCTGCGCGGATCCCACATCGAACTTCACGGTCGCGGTCATGCCGGGCAGCAGCCTGGCATCCGGGTTCGCCACCGCGATGACCGCGGTGTAGTTCACCACGTTGTTCACGGTGGCCGGGTTGATGCGCACCTGGCGCACCGTGCCGGTGAAGGTCTGACCCGGATACGCCTGCACGGTGAACGTCACCGGCTGTCCATTCCGGATCTGTCCGATGTCGCTCTCGTCAACGGTCGCGAGGATCTGCATCTGCGAGAGGTCGTTCGCGATCACGAAGAGCTGCGGCGCCGAGAGACTGGCGGCCACGGTCTGTCCCACATCCACGTCGCGTTCGACGACGATGCCATCGATGGGCGCGTCGATGAACGTGTACGCGAGATTCTGCTTCGCCTTGTCGAGCGCGATCTGCGCCGACTTGCCGTTGGCGACGGCAACCTGATAGTTGAGCTGCGCCGTCTCGAACTCGGGATCGGTCGCGAATCCCGAATCGTGCAACTGCTTCTCGCGCGCGTAGTCGCCCTGGGTCTGCTGCAGCGTGGCGTTCGCGCGTGCCACGCCGGTCTCGGCGTCCGCGACCGCCTGCTGCTGCAGCGTCGGATCGATGCGCGCGATCAACTGACCCTTCTTCACCTTGGAATTGAAGTCCGCATAGATGGCTGAGACCTGTCCGGACACCTGCGTTCCGACCTGGACGGTCGTGACGGCGCCGAGCGAACCCGTCGCCGAAACGGTGGACTCGATGTTGCCGCGCTGCACCGTTGCGGTGCGCCAGGCCGGTGCCGCATCGCTGTGCGCGTGCCGGTACGCGACGTACCCGCTCGTCACGAGCGCCATGGCCAGCAGCGATACGGTCAGCAGTTTCTTCTTCATAAGGTTTCCTCTCCGCGATCAGTGGCGGGGATCGTTCATCCATCCCCGCTACTGAATTGTACGCGTGAGGAGCGCGTAAGTTGCTGATTTGTAATGAGTTGCACTTGCGCGTTCCGAATGGACCGGCGCATGACACGAACTGCACCCGGACATCTCTCGCAGCATCCATCATGGCGTCGTGCAACTCGTGCATACGCAGGTGCAACCGGTGCCTCAGCCTCTCGCGCGCGCGTGGCCCATGCCTATGATTCGCGTGTGACCATCAACCTGTTCGAGCCACTCGATGCAGCGCGCCACGACGTGATGTCGGTCGCCGCGACGGCGGAACGCTTTCCGCTCTCCGCGCGCGACATCGCGTTCATGGTCGGATTCTGGACGATCTATGCGCTGCTGAACATCGGGAACGACCTCTTCGGTCCGCGCGGCGGAGGATCCAGCGGCGCGTTGCTGTCCGCGTGGATCATTGTCTCGGTGCAGGAAGCGGCGCTGTGGGCGCTGCTGACACCATTCATCGTCTTGCTGGCTGCGCGTGCGGGCACGTGGCGCTCGTGTCGCCTCGTACACTTCACGGTGCTGCTGCTCGTGGGCATCGCGCTCGCGCTCGGCGTGGGTCTCGTGGGGCAGGCCGTGCGCGGCGCGGTGTTCACGCCGCCGCCTGGCAGTAATCCCAACCGGCCGCACGGTCCGCCGCTCTGGTTCGGATTCATCAATGCGCTCGTGATCTACCTGGGCGTGCTGGCGGCCGGATTCGCACGGGCGTATTCGCTGCGCTTCCGCGCGCGGCGCGAACAGGCGACTCAGCTCCAGGCGCAGCTCGCGGAAGCGCGGCTCGAGGCGCTGCGGCGGCAGATCGATCCGCACTTCCTCTTCAACACGTTGAACGCAGTGTCATCGCTCGTGGAGCGGGACCCGCGCGGGGTGCGCCGGATGATCGCGCGGCTGAGCGAGCTGCTCCGCTTCAGCATGGAGGGCGCGCGCGAGCCGGAAATCTCCCTGCGCCGTGAGCTGAGCCTGCTCGATCGCTACCTGGACATCATGCAACTGCGCTTTCAGGGGCGGCTCGAGGTGATACGCCGGGTGGACGACGCCGCGCTCGACGTGATGGTGCCGAGCATGGTGTTGCAGCCACTGGTGGAGAACGCCATCAAGCACGGCGTGGAGAAGATGACCGGACCCGGGCGCATCGATCTCGATGCACAGCTCGAGGATGATGCGCTGGTGCTGCGCGTGACGGACAACGGACCGGGGTGGACAGCGGGCACCTCGCCGATGCGCGATGGGATCGGTCTGCGCAATACCGCGGCGCGAATCGCGCAGCTCTACGGCGACGCGGCGCGATTCACGCTCTCGCGCCGCGCGGATGGTACCACCGTGGCCGAGCTTCGCGTTCCCGCGCGCCGCGGGGCGGAGCTGCGTGTGCAGGGCGTGGACATGATAGAGAGCGAGAGGCCGCATGTGCGCTGAGCACGCCGCTGCCGATCGGCAGATCCGCGTGCTCATCGTGGATGATGAGGCGCTGGCGCGCCTGCGGCTGCAGGATCTGCTGCGCAACGAGCACGGTGTCGCAGTCGTGGGTGAAGCGCAGGACGGCGACAGCGCGATCGCCGCGATTCGCACGCTGCGCCCCGATCTCGTCCTTCTCGATGTCCAGATGCCGGGCAAGAGCGGACTGGACGTGGTGCGCGAGATTGGCCCGGCGCAGATGCCGCTCACGATCTTCGTGACCGCCTTCGATCAGTATGCGCTGCAGGCGTTCGACGTCGCGGCCACCGATTATCTGGTCAAGCCGTTCGACGATGAGCGGTTCGAGCAGGCGCTGCACCGGGCCCGGCGGGCGCTCGCGCTGGAAGGCGTGGAGCGGGCGCGAGCGCATCTCCTGACATTGCTGCGCGAGAGCGAGTCAATCGAGCATGCGGCGGTGACTCCGTCCGCGGGCCCGCCTGGCGCGGGCGCGCGCGGGCCGTGGCTCGAGCGCATCGCGGTCGAGATGCACGGGCAGGTGAAGCCGGTACCCGTCGCGCAAATCGATTTCATCACCGCCGCCGGACCGTACGCGGAACTGCACGTGGGTGAGCGCCGCTACGTGATTCGCGAGGCCATGCAGACGCTGGAGGACCGGCTCGATCCGAACCGGTTCATGCGCGTGCACCGTTCGGTGATCGTGCGACTTGATCTCGTGGAAGCGCTGCATCGTGGCGGCGGCGGGGACTACGAGCTGCAGTTGAAGGGAGGCGCGCGGCTGCGCGTGAGCCGCTCGCGCCGCGAGGCGCTGGAGCGATGGCTGGGCCTCACGCCGTGACCGGGCGGGGCTGCGCTCCGGAGCGCGCGTGCCGCTCGTCTCCAACGACCGCGGACGCCTGCGCATCGAGGCGGATGCCGCGCGCGCCCTGAACGAATGGCTCGGCAGCGCCGCAGCCACACCGGTGTCCACCTGGCCGCTGTTCAATGGCGATGGCGCTTTTTGCACAATAACATTGCCAAAAGGCCAAAATTGGCCTCGGCACTTGCAAAATGCTGCCAAAATCGTGCAGATTACGCACGTCGGTGAAGACACTATATTCATTGACGTGCTCGCGCCCACTGCCCGGCCGCCATCTCTAGACATTCGACATTCGGAGTCTCGACCCCATGACCGCCCCAGGTCCTACCGCCCGGAAAACCGCGCTCAGGGAAATCACGCAGCGCCGCTCCCCGTCGTCCACTGCCTCGCTCAACGGCGCATCCAATGGCGCCGGACCGCACTCCACCTCCGAATACTTTGGTATCAATACGCTCGGCGCGCGCCAGATGCGCGCCAAGCTGCCGCGCGATGTCTATGCCCGGCTCGCGTCCGCCATTCGCCACGGCAGGAAGCTGGACCAGGACATCGCGCCCACCGTCGCGCAGGTGATCAAGGAGTGGGCCGTGTCGCGCGGCGTCACGCACTTCACGCACTGGTTCCAGCCCCAGACCGGACTCACCGCCGAAAAGCACGACGCGTTCCTCTCGTTCGACGACAACCTCCAGCCCATGGAGTCGTTCACCGCCGAACAGCTCATTCAGAGCGAGCCCGATGCTTCCAGCTTCCCGTCCGGCGGCCTGCGCGCCACCTGGGAAGCGCGCGGCTACACGGCGTGGAACCCCGCGAGCCCCATCTTCATCGTCGAGTCCGCGGGCTCGCGCACGCTGTGCATCCCGTCCGTGTTCATTGGCTACAACGGTGAGGCGCTCGACGAGGAAACGCCCCTGCTCCGCAGCTCCGACGTGCTCTCCGCCAAGGCCATCGAGATGCTCGAACTGCTCGGCGACAAGGGCGTGTACCGCGTCTACACCACCCTGGGCGCCGAGCAGGAATACTTCCTGATCGATCGCGGCCACTTCGCGCTGCGGCCGGATCTCGTCATGAGCGGCCGCACGCTCATCGGCGCGCCGCCACCACGCGGGCAGCAGCTCGAGGACCACTACTTCGGCGGGATCCCCGAGCGCATCCAGGCCTGCATCGCCGAGGTGGAGCACGAGCTGTACAAGCTCGGCGTCCCCATCGTCACGCGACACAACGAAGTGGCGCCGAGCCAGTTCGAGATGGCGCCGATGTTCGAGGAGACCGACGTCGCGGTGGACCACAACCAGCTCGTCATGGCCACGCTGCGCAAAGTCGCGCTCCGGCACGGACTGCAAGCCGTACTGCACGAGAAACCCTTCGCCGGGATCAACGGCTCGGGCAAGCATTGCAACTGGTCGCTGGCCATCGCGTCGGACAACGAGCTCGATGGTGTCAACCTGCTCAAGCCCGGCAGGACGCCGCACCAGAATCTCCGCTTCCTCGTATTTCTGGCAGCGGTGCTCAAGGCGGTGCACAAGCACGCCGGGCTCATTCGCGCGGGCATCGCGACGTCCGGCAACGAGCACCGGCTCGGCGCCAACGAAGCCCCGCCCGCGATCATCTCCGTGTTCATGGGCGAGATGCTCACGCGCCTCATCGACGAGATCTCATCGGGCAAGGCATCCAACGGCACCGCGCAGCAGCTCATCAAGCTCGGCGTCGCGAAGCTGCCGGAGATCCAGAAGGACAACACCGATCGCAACCGCACGTCGCCGTTCGCGTTCACCGGCGCCAAGTTCGAGTTCCGCGCGGTGGGCAGCTCCGC